>NZ_DASQYZ010000309.1:0-160912 GCF_035638955.1 Oligoflexus sp.
CCCCATTGTCCACTTTGAAAGCACGAATAATCAACTGATCGGCGCTTCTTCCCAATTCCGCCAGCGCCGTTCGTGGCAAATTCAAAGTCGCGGCATTCACCTCCTCTCGCTCGACAATGGAAGGCGGAGGACCGGCAACTTTAGTGGCTTCAAGGCACCCGCTTAAACCGAGGGCGGCCATCAAAGCGATAGAAAGGCCTGTTGACTTCATGGACGTCTCCCTTTTTAGACGATGGAGGAACAAGTTCTGACTATGAATCGTCAAACTTCTAGCAGCAAGCCTGAGTTCTGTGTACTGCAAAAAAAAGAAAAGCCTAAAGAACCCTCGACTTCCGTCTGTTAAAAATCTCGACATTTGTGTCGGACACCATGATTGCTTCTAACGGAGCAGCTTCGCTCGGCTATTCGATAATGTGAGTTTCCGCACTGGCGCTGGAAACACGCCTTGCCGTTTTCCACGCTGTTTCCGACCGGCATCTGAAATACCGTGCAACAATCCGATAATATTGATCAATTCAATAGTCCT
This sequence comes from Oligoflexus sp., assembly GCF_035638955.1. GTDB lineage: Bacteria > Bdellovibrionota_B > Oligoflexia > Oligoflexales > Oligoflexaceae > Oligoflexus. The sequence goes on from NZ_DASQYZ010000309.1 coordinate 527, forward strand.
TAAGGGCTATGACTAGCCTCGACTCCGTCCTGGCACGAATGGTGAATTCAGACCGTTCAACAGCATCCAAATGAGTACACAGCAGACCAGAGGAATGGAACATGAGTGTTATGACTTGTAGAAATCTGATGATGATCCTGAGTCTTAATATGCTGGCCTTGGCTTGCGGACAGCGAACGAGCGAAACACCAACACTCGGCAACAGTGGATTGGGTCTACCGGCTCAACAGGCCGCTAACAATTCCAACGACCGGTCAGCTGAGCTTGAGAAACTGATTCGCGATCAGTCGGACGCCTTGACCAAATTGAGCACGGATAAGGCCACCCTTCAGGAGCGCGCTGACAATCTTGATTCACAAATCAAGGCCCTCAATGATCAGATCGCCACGAATAAGACTCTGACAGAACAGCAAAAGGTTGATATGCAGAAGCAGATCACTGACCTGCAAACCCAGAAAACCGCTTTGGAAAAACAGATCACAGATCTTAACACCAAGAACTCCGATCTGCAAAAGCAGCTGGATACGGCCAAGGCTGAGAATGCCCGCCTGGAACGTGAACTTGCGGCCGCCAAAGCCAATCAGGCCACGGCTGCCAATCCCGCGACGGCCACCGGTCGATTCTATGGTTTCCGTTATGCTGATCCTGCCAAAGTTAAAAACGATTGCTTGGGCGTACCCGCGGGCAGCACGCTGGACAACGTTCAGCTGACCTCGACGCCTTGCAGCGCCACAGCACTGAATCAGCAGTTCACCGTGCTGGATCCTGCCAATCAGTTTTTCTCTATCAAGCCGCGTCTGTCGAACAAGTGTATGTCAGTGGTCAGCAATGCGGAAAACGCTGCAGTCGTGCAGAAGACCTGTACCAACACCACGGATCAGTCCTGGGAATTCTTCGTGCGTGGTACCGCTGAGTTCCGTCTGCGCAATCAGTTCAGCGGCAAATGTTTAAAGATACAAGCAGATGGCAAGCTCATCCAAGGTGATTGCAATCTGAACTCCACTTACTTCAATTGGTTCGTTGCTGGTTGAAGAACCCCCTCCCCCCAAGTGGAAAAGCCCCCGGAATTTCCGGGGGCTATTTTATTTTATTTTTTTGCAGCGTTGCCATTCCTCTGCTATGATCCCGCCCTTTCCACTGCTGTAGAAAGCCTATGAAAAGCCAAATCATTCTGAAACCCGGTAAAGAAAAAGCCATCAAACTTGGTCATCCCTGGATCTTTAGCGGCGCGATTCATCGTGTCCAAAATGCCGAGCAACCCGGGACAAGCGTCGATGTGTGTGATCATAAGGGACAATTTTTAGCTCGTGCTTACTACAACCCCAAAGGTTCTTTAGCAGCCCGGATCTTCAGCCGTCAGGCGGGTCAGGAGCTGGATCAAGCCTTTTTGGAGCGGCAGATCCGTGCCGCTTTGGCTCGCCGTCCCGCGTTACGACCGGGATTTCAAACCATGCACCGCGTGGTGGCGTCGGAAGCTGATTTCCTGCCCGGTTTAATTGTGGATCAATACGCCGATCATCTGGTCTTTCAAATCCTGACCGCGGGCATGGAAAATCATCGAGACGCCATCATTGAAGTTTTAAAAACGATCTTCAGTCCCAAGGTTCTGATGGAACGCAGTGATGAGGCCATCCGCACCAAGGAAGGCCTTCACGAGCGTAAGGAAATTTTAATCGGCAGCCACGATCAGGCCCGAACTGTAGCCTATGAAAATGGAATGGCTTTGACCGTTGATACCTGGGAAGGTCACAAGACCGGATTCTATTTGGACCAAAGGCTGGCTCGCCAGATGGTCGAAAGTTATGCGCGCGGTGCCGAAGTTCTGAATTGCTTCAGCTACACTGGGGGTTTTTCCATAGCCGCCAAACGTGGTGGGGCCAGGCGGGTCACCAGTGTCGATGAAAGCAGGCCCGCTCTGGAAATCCTTGAAGGCAATTGGCGGCAGAATCCAGGCAACGAGGATTGCCAGATGGAAAATGTCCGTGCCGATGTCTTCGCTTATTTGCGTCAGTTGCGTGAGCAGGGCGCGCGTTTTGATCTTATCGTCATGGACCCACCCAAGTTTGTCAGCGATCGGGCCCATATCGATCGAGCCTGTCGCGGCTACAAAGACCTGAATCTTCTCGCCATGCAGCTGCTGCGTGAAGGAGGAATCCTCGCTACATTTTCCTGCTCGGGTTTGATCAGCCGCGATCTCTTTCAAAAGGTGGTCTTCGGTGCCTCCGTGGACGCGGGTGTAGACCTGCAAATTCTGCATCAGCTCTCGCAGGCCGATGATCATCCTTTGCTCCTGAGCTTTCCCGAATCGCTGTATCTGAAAGGTTTGCTCGGACGCAAAGTGAGTCTGAGTTAGGAGATTGTGTGTCCGAGCGTCCTCACGAAGAGTCGGGGCATCGAGGGTATCTCTTTGCCGGCTTTGCCAGTCTATTTGCAGCCGCCTTTATCGATAATGCCCGGGGCCCGGTCCTGCCGGTGCTCTGTGCCCAGCTGAATATCCCCTATGAAACCGCGGGCCTCTTTTTAATGATTGGCAACGTCGCAGCAGTTCTGGTCACCTTTACGTTGGGCCGGATGCTGCCGCGTATTGGGGATCGCAAAGCAGCGATCGTAACGAGCTGGTTGGCTGTGATTCCAGGGATCCTTGCTCCCTTTGTGAGCAGCGAGTTCAGCCTGCTTTCCCTGGGCCTGCTGCTTGGGGCCAGCGTGTCTCTGGTCGGATCGCTCAGCAGCATTCTCACCATTCGCGGGAGTCCGGAAGCCTCAAGGGGCCGATTTGTTTCCATGCAGCAGGTTATGTATGGAGTCGGATCCTTGATTGCGCCGATGCTCTTCAGTGCCTTGACGCGGGCAGAGCGCCCCTGGTGGTGGCTATTTACCGGCGCCTCGCTGGTCACCCTCCTGTTGGGCTTCACTTATTTCAAGATCCTGCCGCCGGAAACCATCGAGCCAAGGCCCAGGATAAAAGCCTCCCCTTCGCCCATCTGGGAAGGGTCGACGGTGATAATCATGCTGGTTTTTGCGTTCTATGTGGCAGGTGAAGTCCTGGCTTCCATGTGGATGAGCACCCTGATGGTCGGACGGCAGAATTTCAAACCCGAGGATGCTGCCCAGTATCAGATGGCATTTTTCCTCGTGATGGGACTCACCCGTTTTCTCTGTTTTCTGCTGGTGCGGCCGCGTTTTGAAGTCCATGTTATGTTCGGCTGTCTCGGACTCGGTATTATCTTTGCGCTCCTGGGACAGCAAGGCCATAGCTGGGCCCTGCCTCTGATCGGGGTGCTGGGACCCTTCTTTCCTTTAACGATGGCACGCATCAGTCTGAAGTTTCCGCACACGTGGAAACAGATGATGATCATGGTCTACGTTTGCATTCAATCGATGTTGGCTATGATGCATCTTTCGGTGGGACGCGTCGCGGATCCGCTGGGCATTGATCAGGCCTTTCTCCTGGCTCCGACCTTTCTCGTGCTCTCGATGCTTTTTCTGGTGCCGTTTTTGAGGCAGGATCGGCCGCCCCTGATGTCAAAAGCCTAAGCACAGGTCGTTTTTATAGCCTGTTTTTGGATTCCATTGGGCTGATTTTATTGCTTATTTAATCGGAATAGGGATTGCAAGGCTAAGGGTGTCCCAGTCCATCCTAAGGAGATAATTATGCGCCTTTTAATTCTGATGCCCTTGCTTTTGCTGCCTTTCACCGGCTGCATGACTCAACGCGATCAAACTCTTTGGCAGGAATTCAAAGCCGAAATTTCCGGCGATAAGACGGAAGTTAAAAGCGAAGCGGCACCAGCTCCTGTCGCTCCCGTAGACAAAGTCCAGGAGTGAGCCAAGGGCCCCTGGGCCCTTATGATGATTTCTTCATCTGCTCGTGGCGCGTGATCTGATCCAACTGCACCCGCGCTTTTTCATAATTCGGATCAATTTGCATAGCTTTTTTCAAATGCTTGACGGCTGACTCGGTATCGCCGAGTCGACGATGCGACAGGGCTATATTGAAATGAATCAGTGGTTTCAGCCGATTCGTTTTAAGGGCACGCATCGCTGTTTCATAGAGTTTGAGGGCCTGCTCCGGCTTGCCATCGCGCACGGCAGCCACCGCTGCGTTGTTGAAAAACCCGGCCGATTCATCTTCCGACACGCTATTTTTAAAAAGGTTGAGGGCTTCTTCCACCTCACCCATTTCCAGTTTGATCTGGCCCATCTGCCGATGCGCAGCAGGGATCATATCAGGATCCAGATCCGCAGCCTCTTCATAGCACTGCAGGGCTTTATTCAAATCACCCTTCCCATAGCAGGCATCGCCGATCAGAACGAGGCGCTCGGGATTGGAAGGGCTCAGGATTTGGGCCGTCTCCAGGGTTTGCAGAGCCTTATCCCAATGGCCTTGTTTCATCATGGCTCGCGCCATCAGATTCATGGCCCGAAGATTCTGCGGTTCGCGAGCGACCAGATCGGTGGCCAGGACCAGGGCTTCCGCAAACTTGTTCTGCCGGAAACTCAAATTCCCAAACTCAAGTTTGACTTTATTGTCATGTGGATACTTTTGATAAAGCTCCTCGACTTTGTCGTCGATTTTTTTCTGATCATATTTAAAACCCTCGGCACGGGTCTCGCGCACCATGCGGCTGACTTCGCTTTTTTCCTGGGACACGGTCGCCATATCCAGTTCATTGCCCAGGTTGAGGCTGGCCGCTCCGTAGCTATAGACACGCTCAATCAAGGCATCATTGGCAAAGGCCAAAAGATTGGGTGTGACGTCCGGGACGATCAGAACGCGGATCAATTCAGCGGCTGTCGAGGTGCGACTGAAGTTCAGATGGAACTTCCGGGTCTGGGTTTCATCCACAGCTTGCCAGTCGTGCACCAGAACACTGGGCTTGAATTCTGCGATCGCTGACGTGACTTCACTCAGCGAACTGATAAAGCTGACTTTATAGTTCGCCATCGCCAATGCCTTACGCACCAGCTCACGATTTTGCTGCGAGCAAAGCGAGAGAACCTTACGGCTCATCAAATCAACCATGATCGTTCCTCTTGGCAATCTACAAAAAATTATAAGCTATTCCCCTTTGATCCACCAGCCAGCGAAGAATTCTTAACACGTTTTCGTTCCAAATCATTGAATTGACCAGCTGGCCGACATTAGTAGGATGGCCCGCAGATGCTTTTATGAAATTCGCAAAAGGAGCCGATTATGAGAAGAATGCTGGCGGCATGGACTACTCTTTTAGGTGTAGCCGTCTCAGGTGTGACATTCGCGGAAGCGCGCCTGATCGATTTTGAAAAACCTCATCGATCCCAACGTTACATCGTACGTTTAAAAGATAACGCAATAGCCGCACGGTCGCTGTTTCGTGCTGCTGGCGTGACTCCCGTTCATAGCTTCGAATCCATTCCGGCTTTCATCGTCGAAACCGATAGGGATACCCAGGCTGCAGCTTTGGAAGCGCTTCGTCAAAATCCGGATGTCGCCTATATACAGGCCAACCGTATTTTCAAAATCTCCAAAACACCCAACGACCCCAGCTATGGCTCGCAGTATCACCACAAAAATATTGCCAGCAACACGGCCTGGGAAGTCAGCACGGGGTCCAAGGACGTGGTCGTTGCTGTGATCGATACCGGCGTGAATTACAATCATCCGGATCTGGCCCCCAATTACTGGACCAATCCCGGTGAAAGCGGGCCCGATGCCAGTGGCAAAGACAAACGCAGCAACGGTGTCGATGATGATCGCAACGGTTACATCGATGACTTCCGCGGTTGGAACTTTGTTAAGGATACGAACGATCCCATGGATGATCACGGTCATGGAACCCATTGCGCAGGAGTGATTGGTGCCAAGGGCAACAATGGCATGAGCGTTGTGGGTGTTAACTGGGATGTCAGTATCGTTGGCTTGAAATTTATCGATGGAAAAACCGGTGAAGGCGACACGGAAGGCGCTTTGAAGGCCATAGAATATGCTAACAAAATGGGTATTCCCATCACCAGCAACAGCTGGGGTGGGCAGGTCGACAAAACCTATGATCCCAATGAACCGGATGCACTCAAGGAACTGATCGCGGCCGCGGGTGATCAAGGCTTTCTCTTCATTGCGGCCGCCGGCAATGATGGTTCGAACAATGATAAGACAGCCACTCTGCCCGCCAGTTACGATCTCGATAATATTATCTCAGTGGCGGCCACCGGCACCTCGGATTCACTGGCCTTTTATTCGAGCTACGGACCCACCACAGTTGATATTGCGGCGCCAGGAACCAACGTTCTGTCGACCTGGCTTTCGAATCGCACCCAAAAGATGAGCGGCACATCCATGGCGGCGCCGGTTGTCGCTGGAGCCGCGGCCCTTTTGAAAGCGACCCATCCGAATTGGACAGCCAGGGAAATCAAGGATCGCCTTTTGGAAACGGTGGATCCTGTTTCGAGCCTGAAAACCAGGGTTTTGAGCGGGGGTCGTTTGAACGTCGGCCGGGCCATCGCCGACTGATCCTACCAAACTGTGGTATTCTTTCAAAGGAAGCCCTAGCGGATAAGCCGACGCCGGTTTATCCGCTTCAACTTTTTTTGGGAGAAGCTGGATGGATGTGGTTGTGCTCTTCGACAATTACTGCGCGGTGTGTCGCACCTTGGCGTCCATCCTGGATTCCAATCCTCCGCGTGGCTGGCGCGTCCTCGCCTGGCAGGAATCCAAAATGTCGGAACATTCCCACGAAGCACGACCCAATGAATTGCAAATTCTCCATCAAGGTCATGTGCTTTCGGGCCTTGAGGCCTGGAACTTTCTCATCACTCACGCGCCGCAGATGCGAGCCTATCAAAGAATGGCCAGCCGCATTGGAATCGCCCCGCCGCGGCAGGCCCAGTTTCTTCGCTTTTTAGGCCACAGTCTGCGGCGTCTATGCCCCGCTTGTCCCACCTGAAAATCAGTCAACTTAAAGACGTGCCATGCTGAGTGCGAATCGAGATTGCGCGATCCCATCACCATGATGGAAAATTTGTGACCCTCTCCAAGGCGTTCTAAACCACCGCCTGGCGAGACCCAACTACCCGCCACCCTTGCTACCAAATGCTTCTGCGTGACACACTGCTGAAAAAGCTTTTCCATTGCAAACCCCAGGCATTTCGCCTAAGAAACTAAGCTGTCCCTTTTGTCAGAAACGACCGTCTTTCATGGAAGGAATCTGTGTATGATTCGCATTCGCCCCGTCATGGCCTTCAGCGCCCTCGCCAGTCTGCTGGCTTGCGCTGAAGGAAGCAAAACTGAAACTGTGCAATTGGATCGGCCATCGAACTATCAGGTGGTGAATGCCCCGGCCCAGAGCGCTCGTGGTGACCTGATCGAGTCCACCCACGTGGTGAGTTTGAGCCAGGAAGAAGTATCAGGAAAACTCGCACCGCTTCTGACCGCTTTCAATCTGCAAGCGAAAAACGGCGTCCACATTTATCGCGTCAAATACCAAAGTCAAATCCCAGCCACACCAGGCGCACCTGCTGCTCCCGTGGTCGCGTCGGGCCTCATGATTGTTCCCGACAGCAAGCAGCCGACCTATCCATGGATCGGCGTGCAGCATGGAACCGCCACCAGCAAAGCCGATTCTCCTTCGGTCACGCCTTCGGAAGGAATCTTCGAAGCGTCGCAAGGTTTTGTGGCGGTCGTGATGGATTACATAGGCTACGGTTCGTCCAGCAAAGTCCTTCATCCGTACCTCGTTGAAAGAGCCTACGCCGATGCTGGTATCGACTTTCTGAAAGCGACTTATAAATTTGCCGACCTCAACACGATTGGCAAAGGCCCTCTGTTCTTGAAAGGCTACTCGGAAGGCGGTTATGCAACGCTGGCTTTGCAGAAAGAAATTGAAACCAACTACCCTAAGGATTTCCCTCTGGTCGCAACCGCACCGTCGGGCGGACCTTATGATCTCGACGCCATCGCTATCGAGTTGATGCAACGTGAAACCGTGCATCCGGTGAATATTCCCTTCCTGATCCTGTCGTATAGCAAGTGGCTGTCGAATAACGACTTTAATCCGGAAGCGATCTTCAACCTGCCAACCGCATCGGTTGAGGCTCTGTTCACAGGTCGATTCAACAACGACTACATCGGTTCCAAGATTTCAAACAAGAATTCTGAAATGCTGCAAAAAACTCTGGTGGATGATTTCCTCAGCGCCGCACCCCAATCGAACGAAGCTGTGAAACTCCACAGCTACCTGCAGTCGCAGAGCTTGACCAACAAAGGCTGGCAACCGCGCGCCACGACCCTCTTCTTCCACTGCGTGGATGATGAAGTGGTGCCCGTGAGCTCGGTGAAAAAAGCCAAGGAAGCTTTTCCGGCACCGAACGTTGTGGTTACGACGTTCCCAAGCCCGGCTCAAGGTCCTCAGTACAAGCACACGACTTGTCCTGCGATCTTTGCTCCCACGGTGGCGTTCCTCGATATCCTGAAAAAAATGGCTGCGAAATAAAGATAAGGAAATTCATTCATGCACAATCACATTCGTAACAGCGCGATTCTTGCCGCCCTGGCGGCTATTGCACCCCAGGCTTTGGCCGGTGGCTATCAGATCGTTGAAAAAAATGCACGCGGCCTGGGTCGGGCTTATGCGGGCGAAGCAGCGGCTGGCGAAGATGCCACCACTGTCGGAAGTAACCCTGCTGCCATGAGCCGTCTTAAAAGACCGCAATTCAGCGTATCGGCTGCGACCATCGATGCCGATCTTGAAATTGAGGTCCAGGAATCGACTCTCGTCGTCCCAGCTCTCCAAGCAGCTGGCCTGCCATCCATCCAGGCCCAGGGCGTATCAAGTGCCAATGCAGCCCCTGATCGTCCCGTCATCCCCGCCGTCTACGCTGTTTATCCTTTGAGCGAGGATTATGCCCTGGGTCTTGGCGTGTTCTCGAACTTTGCGAGCGAAACCGGTTACGACGCAGACTTTGTCGGTCGCATCCTGGCTGAAAAATCCCATGTTCGGACCACCAACATCAACCCGAGCGTTTCGTTTAAGATGAGCCCGATGCTGTCGTTCGGCGCTGGTTTCAACGCGGTCTACGCGCAAGCCGAACTGTCGTCAGCCAACCCTTCGGCCAGTCCCTTGCTGCTCGCTCCCGGTGTCGTGGCTTTGAATCCACAAACTGGCGAAGCTATCGTGGCACCGAACGGTCAGACCGTGGGCAGCAGCACCATCGAAGGTGACGCCTGGGGTTACGGTTGGAACGCAGGTATACTGGTTTCGTTCACAGAAACGAGTCGCCTGGGTCTGGCTTATCGCTCCACTGTCGATGCCAAACTGGAAGGTGATGCCAAGTTCAGCAACGTTCCTGCCGTGGATTCGTTCCGTGATTTTGCAGCATCCGCTCCGCTTCAGTTGCCAGAAATTATCAGCCTCAGTTATGTGCAAGGATTAGGCGCAGGCTTGCAAGTCAGTGCTGACATCACCCAAACCAGCTGGAGCAATTTTGAAGATCTGAGTATCTATCGCAAGGAAGGCGGCTCGCTTGCCAGCCGCGTGGATGAACGCTGGGAGGATGCGTTGCGTTACTCCGCGGGTCTCGATTACGCTGTGACCCCAGGTCTGACGGTTCGTACCGGCTACGCTTATGACAAATCGCCTGTTCCTAATGAGCGACGCACGCTGCGCATCCCCACCGGTGACATGCGCTTCTATTCGCTGGGAGGCAGCTATTCCTTCAATGAAACCGCGTCGTTGGACTTGGGTTACAGCCGTGTGACCCAAACCAAAACGGGAATCAATGATACCCGCGAGTTTATTGGCCAGCCTTTCTATGCAAAAGTCGTCGGCACGTCGGAAATCGACGGCAACATCTTTGCGGCTCAAATGAATATTTCTCTGTAATTGCAATAGGTTCCCGCTTTCAAGCGGGAATCAACTTGTCCACAACGGAACGTCATCCCTCCTTAAAGCCTAGGCCCTGACCCGCCTTGAAGCAAATAGTCCCCACCGAAATTATTCATTACAGTTTTTTCATGGCAGTCACCCGTCGCGTTTGATACCTAATAATCAAGCGACTGGAGTGAGTCGCATCCTTAGTGAATTTGGGAAAGCCGTTTGTCGAAAAGGCTCCTAATACGAGTTGGATTCGGTAAACCTGTATTGAAGTTTGGGGGGAAGGTCGGTTCCGATCTTCCCCAAATTTTTTTGTCAATTTGCATAGACTGTCTGCACTTGGGCTTATCATTCTGCAGACACTGTCTGCCCAGGGATTTGACAGCAGCCTCAATTTATCCAGAGATTTCCGACCAAAAACCCAGGCATATTCCTTGCTTATTATATAGTCACACTGCAACAAGGAAACCCTGATGGGCACGAAAATCCAATTCCTTATTTTGGTTTTGTCTTTAGGCGCGACCGCTTGCTCTGGCAGCAAATTCTCCAGCAAGACGGAAGCAGGCGTGGCGGAAGCCGAGTCGCTTGAAGGTGACGGCGGCTCAACCGGAACTTCGGGTGACGCCAACGGCACACCGACCTCCTCCGGCCCCATCGCAGGCTGCGATCAAACTGCCGTCGGTATTACTCAGGCGAAACTACTCTCAAACGGCATCAGCACGCAGCTGGGAACGCAGACCTTGCGTTACGAATTGTCTGTTTTGAATTGCAAGGATGGTTCCGTGCAGTCTTTGAAAGATCAGCCGGTTCTTTTTGATTTGGATGCTCAACTCGCAACCGGCTTTCAACCCGTGGCTTACGCTGTTTTGGATTCCCAGGGCGTGGCTATTTCCAATGCCACGCTTCAGGTGGTGACCGGCAGCGACCTTTTCGGCAATACCGGAAATTTCGCGCACTGGACGACGCAAAATTTCAGCTACTCCAGTCAGCTGGAAAAGTTGATTCTGGAAATCAAATTGGAGAACTGTCAGGTGCTGCCGCGTAATGTGACAGACACCCAAATCAAAAGCTTTCTCCGTATCGGGACGGCTCAAGCGGTGACGCAGCCATTGAACATTCTGAACTGATCAAAGCGCGACCTGATTTTTGGCCGTTTCCTGATACTTCGCAAGATTTTCCCGCACCGCAGCGTCCTGGGTTTTTTCCAGGAGCTGCGCGAGTACATTCAGTGAAGCCTGACGGTGCTTGCGCACCGAACCCATCACACTTTTAGCCAGCGTGATCTTGTCCTCATCAGGCAAGGGGTGAGTCAATAGCTTTTGTACGGCTTGAAACCAGCTCACATCGGGCGTCCGAAGGCTGATAGCCTGCATGATCTGACGGCGCACTTCCGCCGATTCCTCCGCTGCAAAATGAGTCACCAGAAAATCGGGAGTGCTCAGGGGTTTGGCAAAACGCAGGGCGAAATAAGCCTGGCCGCGGATGGCCGGATCCGGATGCTTGAGCCAAGGATCCAGGTCCTCCAGACGCGAGAGGCCCGAGTTTCCTAAAGCCGCCAGAGCTTCGGTTGTGGCGGACAGACCTTTGGCTTCACGCAGATGGTCCAAAGCCAGGGACTCGATATGCCTGGCCCGTGTCTGCGCTTCAGCATCCTGCTTTTGACTGAGACGTTGCGCCATCATTCCAAGAGCCAGTCGACTGCTGCGTCGAACCGGTGAATCCTCTGGAGATTGACTCAAGCGCTCAAGGGCCTGCTGAGCCTTCAGGGTCGGTTCTGGAACCAAACCCAGGGTTGTGATAATTTTTCGCGCCAATGGCACATCCTCCTGCCTCTGATCCATAAGATCAACCAGAGCGTTCTGGGCTTCAGGTTGTCCCGCAGCCGCCAAAGCGCGAATGGCCATTTTCAATGCCGGATCGTCTTCATCCAGCCCTTTCAAGCGTTCCATAAGGCGACGTATTTCAGCCGGATGAAGATAGATCCATGCTTTCAGTTTTAAATAAAGATCCTGAGAATTTTGCGAACCTGGCTGATACATCTGACTCCACAGTTCATCGAGCCCAAGGCTGCCCAGCGCCGCTTTTTGAATGCTGGATTCCTGACTGGACTCCACACGCCCTTCCGCTCGCGTTTGGCCCCAGCGGGATTCGAGGCTCGCGACCCGTGCCTCGGTTTGCGACATTTGCTTCTGCCACTGCAGTTTAAGTGTGGTGTCACTGGTCCAGCTTTGTCCATTCAATTCCTGGACCTCATGGGCTTCCGCCTGCAGTTGTTCCAGCCCTTCAAAGCGGGGACGCAGAAGAATCAGACTTTCCCCACTCAACTTTTTGTTTGGCGAAGGCGTCTCATCATAAGATTTCTGAACATAAATCTTTTCGCCCAAAAGTCCTGGACTCAGGTGCGTGGGATCAAGTTCGTAGTGAGCAATCACAGTGGCCCCGGCCAAGCTTTCTTCCTGACTCCAGGAAGGCGTCTGTAAAACCGGAGGCAGAACCGCCTGCATGCGTTCGCTGAGTGATTGCCAGAAATGAGCGAGGGTGGGATCCATATCAGACGGAATATTAGGTTCCAGTTGAAAGCCACGGGACAGGAGTCGCGCTCCCACGCCTTCGATCCAACCTCTCTGCAAACTTAAACGCATCGGCGCCGGAATATGCTGCAGCTGCGGGACGCTCTGCGGATGAATGCTGAGCCAGACTCGGTAACCACTGGTTTCCTCGGAAAGGATCAGAATGTGCAAACTGCCCTGCAATTGCACATCCAAGCCCTGGCCTGTTTGTCCAGGAAAATGTCCACTGCCAGCATAATTCAGGTCATAGATCAGCTCCTCGCCGCGCACCAGGGTCCAGGACGGAACATCCTGCGGCTGCCAGATCAGAGCACCTTTTTTGGTTTGAGGCGGGGTTGCTGCTGAATAAAGCGCCACGGGCCGGTAATAATAAAGAGCCGTGGCCGCCACGAGTGTCGCCAGGCCGATGGACAGAACGATGAGGAGGCGTTTCTTCATGAAGCCCCTTTCGCATAAACATGGGCAGGGCTTCACCTCATGCGAAGCCCTGCCTGGTCATCAATATGGACTTAGTTTAGAATAGCGACGCGATCAGAATAGTCAAAGAGCAATTGATCCTGACTCAATCCGTCCCATCGCAGCAGGTCGCGTTCATAGGATTTGGAGAAAGGCCCTAACCCGGCTTTGGCTCGTACCAAAACATGCCCACTCAAGGCACGCAGAGAGTTGCGACTGCTCGCATCAAAACGAATATAACCCCGATCGCTGTCTTCGAAGGTCAGGGCGATTTCGTTATTCAGTTGATCGTCCAAAAGGACCACATCGCCTCGGGCTATGGCCTCGGCGATGGCGATATCAAGACCCGCCTGGACATAGACCTGGGCCGAGGCCGCTGGCACCAGACTCAGCGCCACACCGAAACCCTTGGTTCCACCTTGAATATGCAGCTGGGCGTTGGTTGTCACACCATATTTAATGGGTACCGGAACAGGTCCTACATTCAGCGTCAGTGTTCCCGACACATCAACTTCTGGCTCCGGGCTAATTGAAAGATCGACCATCTGGTCGAGATCGAGATCCTCGCGGGCCACTTCGAAACCCATGACCAGGACCCGGGCTCTCGCCGTTGCAGGCTGTCCCTGTTGGGCTGTGGCAACAGCTTCAGCTTGCAGGAGATTCAGCTCCAGATCAAAGATACCGGCACGGGCTTCCGCAGCCGCCAAGGCCTTGGCCGCCTGACAATCATAGCTTAATAGCACCTCGCTATGAACGTTGATATAAGCCTGTTCATTGCCCAAGGGCGCATCATAGGGAAAAACCTTTTCGTAAGCGTGTTGACACTCGGTCGCACCCCACGCCTTGCCTGCCAGACTCAAACTCATCACAGCCCACAGAATCGGTCGCAGACTTCTCATGGCCAGCTCCACATGTTCTAAAAGTTTTGTAGACGAACAATGGGAGCGATCTTAGAAAATAGGTTCGAATGAAACAAGCAAAACTATGCGCGGTCCCCATAACGTATTTCCAAAAGCGAAGGCATTTCCTTATTGCTCAGTAAACGCCAGAGCTCACGTGCGGAATCGGTGGGGGCTACAAGCTCGCCCCGGGTCTGCATCTGGCGGAACCGATCCACCTGCGGAAAATCTTCAGCCCTGGTTTGCCGCAAACCCTCCTGCATCGGAGTATCAAGGACTCCCGGCTCATAGATCAGAACGCGCAGATCGCGTCCTGACAGTTCCGCTTCAGCTGCCAAAACCTGGGCTGCCATGCGCAGACCGGCTTTGCTGCTGCAGTAGGCGCCCCAGCCAGGATAGGCTTTTTTCGAAGCTCCGCTGGAAATTTGAGCAATGCGCAGCCTCTGCTGAGGAAAGCGCTGCAGGAGCCAGTTACTCAGTTGTAAAGGGACCGTTAAATTGATGTGAAGACTGGAGGCGATCGCCTGCGCATCGAGTTGACCCATAAAGCTGATGGGTTGCGCGGTGCCGGCATTATTGATCAAAGTTACAGTTCGCCAGACACTGGCATCCAAAAACGCATCCAAAGGCTGCAGGGACTGTTCAATGCGAAGTTCCGAGTCACTCAAGTCGGCTTGAATCTGTTTCAGGCAGGGATGCAAAAGGTCAACCCGACGACGGGCGATGCCAAGGACATGCGTTTTATCCTGCAAACACAGGTCCAGCAAAGCTCGACCGAGTCCAGAACTATGTCCGGTGATGATAACAAGATGTTCATTCGGTTTCATGAACCCCTCAAAGCAGTTTGGTCACCCATTGATCCACCCTTTGTTCCAAAAGAGCGAGCGGCATGGCGCCGTTTTCCAAAATCAGCTTATGGAATGCTTTGATGTCGAACTTCGGGCCAAGGTTTTGCTGAGCCTTGGATCTCAATTCTAAAAACTTGAGCATTCCAATCATATAAGCACAGGCCTGGCCTGGAATCACGACATAACGTTCCACTTCGCGCGTTGCCTGAGCCAGGGGCACCCCGCCCTGAGCCTGGAGGTAATCGATAGCCTGATCCCGCGTCCAGCGTTTGGCATGCAGGCCCGTATCAACCACCAAACGCGCGGCGCGGAAGAGTTCAGCGCGCAATCGTCCGACGGTATCGAAAGCGTCCCTTTCCAGTCCGGCCTCAAAGGCCAGACGTTCGGCGTAAAGGGCCCAGCCCTCGACAAATGATGTGAACTGAAGTTCGCGGCGAAACAAAGGCAGGCTCTTCACCTCCTGACCGATGGCCACTTGCAGATGATGGCCCGGCACAGCCTCATGATAGGCGAGCGTCCGCATTCCATATTTGACTGTGTTTTTAATATCGCCGAGATTGGCGTAAAAAATGCCCGGTCTTTTCCCATCGATGGAAGGATGCGAATAGGAACCCGAGGGCGCAGTCCTTTCCTGAAACTCAGGCAAGCGTTCAACCTTGACCGGAACCTTCGGCATCGAGACGAAGAAATTTCCGAGTCCCTGGATCGCTTCGTCGATAATGGTCTGGTAGTCGCGAAGGATTTGCTCCCGTCCGGCGGCATCATCCGTATAGTAAAATCGTGGTTCCGCCGCCAACGCGGTCAGAGTCTCGCCCAACGATGCCGATGCAGGATAGCCCTGCTGCTGTAGGATCGTTCGCAGCTCGCCCTGAATCCGGGCCACCTCTTTCAGGCCCAGCTGATGGACGGCTTCAGGATCCAGATCCAGGGTGGTATGCTGGGCGAGCGCATAGCGGTAATAGGCCGCTCCATTCGGCCATTTCCAAACGCCAGCATCGGAGCTCGCGATTTTGCGTAGCTCCTCGCAGTAGGCGATCAGTTTTGTATAAGCAGGATACACAGCATCGCGCATCGCGCCCTCTGCACCCTCCAGATAAATCTTGCGGTCCTTGTCTTTAAGACTCGATGCATTCAGTTTCGCTTCGAACGATTTGAAGAGCATGTTCTCGCGAATCGGCACGCTGATGAAATCCCGCATCTCCCCGATCACACGATCCAGGATAAAATCCGGCGGCACAATGCCCTTGTCCTTTCGAATCTGGAGTCCCTCGATCAGCTGATCAAATTTATCCCGAGATGCATAGAGCCGGGCCACATAATCGCGAGCTTCGTTCTTGCTTTCAACCTCATGCACTTCCTGCATGAAACGCGGGAAATCGTTTTGCACGCCATTCATCTGATTAACGGAATAATCGTGGAAACGCCACGGCCCGACGGCATCCTGCAGCGAACGCAAGTGCCATTGGAACACGTCGTAGGATAAGGCTTCGGCCTCGTCGAGATGGGATCGATCGTAAGCGCGAAAGGTCCGCTCGGTCTGGGCAAGAAAACGCTGGGCGCGGTCCAGAGCCTGGACGGAGATATCGTCCAAATGCCGACGGTGGGAATTCACTCCATACTGATCCAGAAGGCGGGATGCGGATAAATACTCGGGGCTATCCAGAGCATAGAGTATGAATGTACGATCAAAAAAATGATCGATATTAAAAGGCCGAAGAAAAAGCAGGCGAACCAGCCAAATCGCAGGCAACAGAAGCAGAAGAATAAGTCCAAGTTTCCAAGTCGTTCGCATTCGCTGGCCTCAGCGCTGAAAAGATTTCAAATCATTGACACCAAAGTATATCAAGCCTATATATTTCGCAAGACGCGCCCTGCCCAGTATGAGGTTGCCTGATGAAGTCACGACTCACTCATTCATCTTTGGTGCTGCTGGCCCCTTTGCTGCTTTTCCTCTTACACACCTATTTTTATCGATCCTACGGCATCTTCCGGGATGAGTTCTACTACTTTATATGCGGGCTTCGACCGGCCTGGGGTTATGTCGATCAACCGCCATTGGTGGCCTGGATCAGTCATCTCCTGTCTTATCTTTTTCATCAGGATTTGTCGCTGTATCGATTCTGGTCGTTTGCAGTCGCTGCGGCGCATCTGGCTCTGGTCCTGGCTTGGGTGCGCAGGCAGAACGGAGGCCCCTTGGCGCTGTCGTTGGTCGCTGTGGCCCTGATTATGTCCCCGATTCGACTGGGCGTGGATCACTTCTATTCGATGAATAGTCTGGAACCGCTGCTTTGGTTCGCCATCTTCTGGCTCTTTTCGCAAATCCATCACCTTCGCCTGGGCGCCATGATGGGCCTTGCCTTTCTGATCGGAATCGGAACCCTCAATAAGCATACGACGGCACTGTATGCCGTCCTTCTCAGCCTTGGATTTTTAGGAAATGCACCCAATCGTCCAAGCTACGTGAAAAAAATTATGGTACTGGCCGCCGTGAGCCTGATCGTCATCAGTCCCCATCTGTTATGGCAATTTCAGCAGGCGTGGCCGACTTTGGAATTTCAACAGAATGCCCGACTTTATAAAAACGAGGCGCTTTCGGTGACCGCCCTGTTGGGCGAGCTGATTCTGCATCACCATCCTCTGGTGGCCTTCCTCTGGGTTCCTGGACTTTTTGTGCTTCTGACCCGCGCCCGCTGGCGGTTCGTAAGGCCCTACGCCTGGGTTGTCGTCCTCTTTTGTCTGCTGCTGATCCCGGCCCATGGCAAGACCTACTATGCGGCCAGTTTGATAGCACCCTTGATCGCCGTAGGAGCCCTCGAATTTGAAGCTCTTGGGCTCCGCCTGCGCTGGCTTTTTCCACTGATGATTGGCCTTTCGGGTCTTATTCTCCTGCCTTTGAGTTTGCCGGTCCTTCCCGTGCATCTTTATCAAGCTTATGAAGAGGCGCTCGGATTTCGCCCGGCGAGCGGTGAAAATCATTCGCAAGGCGCACTCCCCCAGCACTATGCGGACATGTTTGGCTGGCGGGAATTGGTGGAGACGATCGCCGCTTTTTATCAGCAGCTGCCGGAACCGGAACGAGCTGTGACAGCAATTTACGCGCAGAATTATGGCCAGGCGGGCGCCATTGATTACCATGGTCCGGCTCTCGGTCTACCGCCGGCCTCATCGGGCCATAACAACTATTTTCTGTGGGGTTTTCATCCGGCCAACGCCACGCAGCTGCTCATCATCGGCGGTCAGCGAGAAAACCATGAAAAGACCTGCGGAACCTTGCGCGTGCTCGGCACGTTCGACCATCCTTTGCGCATGCCCTATGAGCGGCATCTCGTGATTTATCTGTGCCAGGATTTGAAACGGTCCATGCCGGACCTTTGGCCCAGCACGCGGAATTTCATCTAGGAAACCTTTCGTGAATCATCCCATGACCCTGGCGATACGCCAATTGATTGCAGAAAAAGTTGCCTTCACACCGCACCTTTATACCTATGAGGAAAAGGGCGGCACGACGGTTTCCGCTCGGGAATTGCAGGTCGATGAGCATGCTGTGTTAAAAACTTTGGTGATGGAAGATGACCAGAAGCAGCCGCTGATTGTGCTGATGCACGGGGATAGGCAGGTCTCCACCAAAGAGCTGGCTCGACATTTGAAAGTGAAAACCATAACGCCCTGCAAACCCGAAGTTGCCGATCGACATTCCGGCTATCAGGTGGGCGGCACCTCACCCTTCGGCACCAAAAAGAAAATGCCCGTCTATTTTGAAGAAAGCATTTTGCTTTTCGACAAAGTTTATATCAATGGCGGCAAGCGTGGTTTTCTGGTCGGAATGAATCCCCAGGACATTGTGCGAATCCTGCAGGCTGAACCGGTCCACGTTGCGATTGTCTGAGACTCTTGATGCTGCCTATCACGATCGATGAACTGCATGCGGCAGCAAGCGTTCCCACAGCGAGATAATAGAGAAAAGAAAAGCGGTTCGCCCGATCCATCGTTACAATCTCCTTGGTATGTGCAAAATATTTATCGGAACATTTTCGCAATTCTTTACTTTCAAAAAACACGTCAATTATATTGGATGTTTAAGCATGAACTGCATGTGCAGATTCACAGACCATTTGCAAAATTCGATGAATTTTAACCCAAATGGCGGGGGATCTTGTAATGCAAAAGTATGCTTTATGGAAATAAAAAATTATTAATAATTTCCACAATATAACCAATAGACCCATTTGCTATTGCAAAACTCTTGCAAGTAATTTAGTCCAAATGAGACGCAAAGGAGATAAAGCATGCAAAAAGCCTCTTTTCTGATAACTCTTGCTGTTTTGACGGCCACCGGCTGCAAAAAGGACGACGATAAAGAGACCAGTCTGATTCAAGATTCTTTTAATAATCAGTCGTATTACCTCGTGGAACCCGGCAATCTGGAACGTGGACCGAGTCAGCTGCTAGGCACAGGAGCGGTAGTCATGGCAGCTCCTTTAAACTCAATCCTATCTCAGGATAACTTTGGTTTGGAATTTACCTTGGCGGAAGGTGGCTCCCTGGCCTTGATTACCCATTCAACAAACGGCTTGGAACAGGGGCTCACGGTTCAGTTTGATCGCACGGGGACCGAGCTGTCGACCAGTATCAAGGCCGATGGGTCTGGCACCAGTGACCATGTCTTGGAGGGCATTGATGCATCGGGAACCATTACGCTGGCTGTCGACGTCCACAATAACGAAACGCCAGCCCATGTTCTCATATGGAACGCGGCGGCCGGATCATATGATGAGGAGGCTGCGCTCTACAATTCAGAACGTGATGAAGAAGCTCCAGGCCAAGGTCAAGCCAACCTTTGGGGGCTTGTCTTACGCAATGCCGATTTGAAAGCTGTGACCCTGGACGCTGCCAAATTCAGCGACGAATAAGAGGAACACCATGCAATTCCGTTGGCTGATGATGGCAGGATTTATCAGCAGTCCCGTCTGGGCTCAGGATCCGAGCGGGCTGAAGATTTCAGCGTCGGTGGATCTGGTAGGATCTTATAAGGCCGATCAGAAGAGTACGGCCGAAGATAAGTTTGCGCCTCGGGAAGCCGAGATTATCCTGACGGCACCGATCGACGCGACCTTTGATGGAATGCTGAGCTTTGCCGCCCATCAAGAAGAAGGCGAGGCCGTTTCTGAACTGCACGAAGCCTATATCCGCAGCTCGCGCCTGATTCCACGTTCCAACATTCGCGCCGGTCAATTTTTTCTGGGCCTGGGTCGCCTCAATCGCTTGCATCGTCATGAGTGGCCGATCATCGTTGCGCCCAAGGTTCACGAGGCGTTCTTTGGTGAAGAAGGCGCGTTAGATTCGGGAATCGAATATTCGTATCTGGCCCCGCTGCCTTTCTTTCTCGAAACGACCCTGGGTGTTACGAATGGCTTTACCTATGGTCACGCCCATGATGAAGGTGAGAAACCTAAAAAGCCCACCCATTACGCTCGAATTGCGACGTACTTTGATCTGCCGGCCCAGGGTGGGGCGCAAATTGCCTTGAATTATTTAAGCCGAACGGATGCCGAGTCAACCACAACGACACTCACGGGCCTGGATTTCACCGCGAAGTGGCGCGAGGCCGGCGTCCTCCAGTATCTTGTGCAAAGTGAGATCTGGCATCGCACGCTGACCCCTGATGGCGGCACGTCCGAAGAAACATTGGGCGCCTATGTCCTGCCCCAGTATGCGTTTGATGCCCAGCTTTCCCTGGGGATTCTGATCGACTATCTGAGTGTCCTGAGCCTTAAGGATGCGGCAGGCAACACAGTGGACAATTCCATCCTTGGTGTGGTGCCGACTCTGACCTATAAAGCCAGTGAGTTTTCCACGCTCAGGGTCGCCTACAATCATTCTCAAACGCAGCGCGAGGATCAGGCCGACAGCACCGAAAAGCGTCTGGAACTTCAGGCCACCTTTATTATGGGAGCACACCCCGCTCATGATTTCTAAAAAAATTCTTTTAGGTCTGGTTGGCAGTTTCTGGTGGAGTGTCAGCGCCTGGGCCGCGGATCGCATCAAGGTCATCACCACCCTCCCCGATCTGGCCTGGATGGTGCAGGAAATCGGTGGTGAATTCGTGGATGCCAAGGCGCTTCTGCGAGGTTCGGAAAATCCGCACTTTGTCGATGCCGTCCCAGATTTCATTCGACAGGTGGCCGATGCCAAGGTCGTATGTATCGCAGGCTTGGATCTTGAAGTGGGCTATATGCCGGCCATTCTCGCCAAATCAGGCAACGCGGCGGTGCAGCCCTCGGGTCCGGGCTACTGTGAATTAGGCCGATCCGTGACACCTCTTGATAAACCGACCGGTCCCATCAATCGCTCCATGGGTGATGTGCACCCTATGGGCAATCCCCATTATTTTCTGAGCCCAAGCCGCCTGGCGGAAGCGAGTCAGGAAGCGGTCAAAGCTCTAAGTCGGGTTGATCCCACCCATGCTGCCCACTATGAAAAAGCCGGAACGACCTTTAAATCCCGGATGGAAGGCCTGAGTCAGGAGATCAAAGCACGATTGGAACCATTCCGTGCCGCCCAAAAGGGTCAACCCATCCTGATCGAGTATCATAAGGAATATGCTTACTTTCTCGCTGAGTATGGCATTCTCTCATTCGGCAGCATTGAAGAAAAGCCCGGTGTGCCGCCCTCGGCAGGACGCTTGGCTGAAATCGGTGGATCGGCGAAAAATGCTGGAGTGAAGGTGGCTTTGGGGGCCGAATACAATCCAAGTAAAACCCTGCAACGCTTTCAAGAGATATCCGGCATCACCACAGTGATCGTACCGACCATGATTCAGTCCAAAGGACCTGTGACGAGTTACGCCGCATTGCAAAAGCATATTGCCGACGCTTTGCTGCATGCGCTCCAGGCCAAGGCGAAATGAACAGGAACATCCATGTCGCATCTCCTGCAGGTTCGTGATCTTGCCTATCAAACGCCTGATCATAGGCCTCTCATCGAAAGATTGAGTTTTGATCTGAACCTGGGCGATCTGCTTGTTATCACGGGGCCCAATGGGATAGGCAAAAGCACGCTGCTGCAGATTCTTTTAGGGCAGGCTCGACAGGCTCAAGGCACCATCGGTTGGCAATTGCCGATGAGCCGGGTGGGTTTCCTCTCCCAGCTGCACAATCGGGAATTTCATATTAGCCTGACATTGGCGGATATCGTGAGTTTTGCCAACGCCGTGGAGCCTGGCCTTATACAGGAGCGCAGCCATGGTTTGCTCCATGCGAGCCAACTGAATCTGGCCTGGAATACCGCGAGTGGGGGCGAGCGACAAAAGACCCTCTTAACCCGTGTCTTCCTGAAGGACCCCAGCGTGCTTATCCTGGATGAGCCGATGAATCACCTGGACGCTATCAGCCGCCAGCAGCTTCTCACTGCACTTCGGCACTTCATTGCCGATGGCCAGCACGCTGTGATCATGGTGGGGCATGAATCCTCGTGGGATCCCTTGGAATGGAATCCCCATCGTACGATCGATTTGAAAGGATACGTGGTCCCGTGAATCAATTGCTATCCATCTATGGTTGGACCATAGCCGCCAGCATGTTTCTCGCCGCCGGTCTCGCCTTACTGGGCAGCCAGCTCGCGGCTCGCGATCGAGCCATGCAAACCCTATGTCTTGGGCAAGGGGCCATGCTGGGAGTTTTACTCGGACTGGGTCTTGCCGTGCATCCGCTGTTTCCGCTCCTGACGGCTCTGATCAGTGCCGCGCTGACCTTCGGCATCAGCGAATTTCTGGTGGCCCGTCGCATGGCATCGAGCAACACCCATTTTGCCAGCCTTTTTGCAGTGCTTCTGGCCGGCGGCTACCTCATCAGCGCCCTCTTTCCGGCTTTGGAAAATCATATGGCTCAGAAGTACTTCGGTGACCTCGCGACACTCAGCACCGAAGAGTCCTACTGGGGTCTGATCGTGGGTGTGGTGTTATTGATGCTGATGATCGTTTATCACAGGCGCTTTACGTGCGAGTCTTTCGAAAAGGCTATTACAGGCAGCCAACGAGTGGGTCGCTGGCCCTGGACGTCCTTTGATCTCATCGCTCTCCTGACTCTATGCTTCTGCGTACAGACCGTGGGTTACCTTTTCACGATAGCCTGTCTTTTTCTGCCGACGGCGGTGGCGTCCCGGCAACTTCCGGCTGGCCTTCGGCGGCATCTCTGGTTTTGCGGCACAACCTCAGCCGTGGCTGCTGGTGCAGGATTTCTTCTTTCGCTGGAATCAAGCCGTTTGCCGACGGTGCCCTCGATTATCGTCATGATTCTGATCACAAGCTTAATGATGACACCCTTCTTTTCTCGAAAAATGCCGCATCGGTAATCTTATCTATTTATCCGTTTGGCAAAAGGACCATAATCGGATTCGAGGCATCAACCGTGTGCGGAGGAATCCATTATGAATGTTGCCACGCGTAAAAATTCAGCCTTCATCCTGCCATCCGATAAATTGCGTCTACACGGATGGACCATGGGCCTTCTCCTGCTCGTGGCCAGCCTCCTGGTTGCTTCTTCTGTCACAGCGGTTATTAATTTCATCCTGCTGGCCATTCCCATTCTCACCATTGCGGCTATTGTTGCCATTTTCATGGCGGGCATTCCCATGGTGGCGACGGGCATTCAGAGGAATAAGGAGGCCCTGGCTCGTGCCAACGCCCATGAAGGAGCCATGGTGATGGGCTTGGAAGGCTTTTGGAAGCACGCCCGTTCCTGGGACAACGGTCATCATCCGAACTTTCTAGGCTTTCAACCCGTCGATCACGATATCGTGATTCATTTGGATTCCAAGTCCAATGATAACTCCATAACCATGGGCGAGTTTATGCAAATGACCTCTGGCGGCTCTAAAAGTCGGGGTCGGGATGTGGAAAAAAGTCTGGAGGGTTTAACGGATTGGCGGCGGATGTAAGTGTCAAAGCAGGACGAGCCCGAGCCCGTCCTGCTTTCATTTTTTAGCCATCAAAATCGTTGTCGTCGTTTTCCAAACTATCACTATCGATGGAAAACAAATTCAATCGTCCGTTGCCATCACCCACACTCAGCACACCTTGATGCCAGCTGAGGGTTTCAGCGCGGAAATTTTTTCCGAGATCCAAATAGCCTTCAAATCGTATTTCACGTTCCTTGCAAACCCCTTGCTTATCCTGGGTCGCGACCTGGTACAGATAGACGCCAGCATCCGCATTGGCCGTGAGCAAAAGCCCCTGACTCAAGCCAGCATCAAGACTCTGGGTCTTTTCCGCAGGCAGATCCGGGCGGATGACAGGAGGTACATTGAACAGAGCTTTTTGATTGGCTTTACAGAAGGCTCGCACGCCGCCATCACCCAATGCAGCCATCACCGTTTCTCGACCGATGACCATTTGTCCTGAAAACAGCGTGTTTTCCAGATCACCCAGAGCCACTGCGGACGATTTGAGTTTGAGCTCAGAATCCAGCTGTTGGATTTGCGTCGGCAGGCGACCCAAAGTCCAAAGCGAGGATGCGTCCTGACTCAATTGGCTCAGACCGGGAACGCTGACCTGGGCTGTGGTGACAAAATCATTTTTGTTCAGAGTCGTAAGCTGCGACCGGTCACGATCCAAAATCACCACCCGATCCTCGAACACAGCGAGGGCGGAAATCGATTTCAGATCCAGAGCCTGCAGCTTCAAATCATCCTGCCATTCAAAGTCCTGAATCGAGATGCGGCCTACTACGGGTCCGCCGGGATCAGAACTGGACCCTGCGAAGTACACATGCCGCCCATCCAATGCCACGGTCTCCACTGCCACGGTGGGCAGCTGCAATTCCGCCCGCAGAACCGGCGACTCGGTATCTGTAAGGTCGATAAGGGCAAGGGCTCCACGCGTGCTGCCAGCAGCCCCCGCGTAGGCCACGATCAAAAGGCTGCCCTCCTGCACAAGGCGTGTGATACGAAGGGCTGATCCATCCACATGCGGTGCTTCCAAAACGCTGGAAAGCTGCACGGAAAAGTGCCGGTTTTCCAAAGCTGTGAGGTTGCCAAAGGCCGAGAGCAGATTGACTTCACGTTCCTCTAAAATCTGCCTTTCGGTATGAAGCTGATCGCCGCGTAACAGGGTATGATCTATCGGTGTCGTACGGCGTAATCCCGGCTGGGGCAGGGCGCAGGCTGTTACCATCAGCGCCAGGCCGCCAGGCAGGAAAGGTAATCTGGGGAGCATAAATCTCCTCCTTTCATGACGGTTTCTATCGTCACGAGGCGGAGTCCGATTTCCGATTTTCCCGTATGCATCCTATTATTCTTTAATATTAAGATCTTGGCTGTGTTCGCACGGACATCAATTGAGGCCCTGCGGTGCACCGTAGAGGCGTTTTTAAAGGGTCCTTTCGTCATTCCACTCAATACCATCCATAGCGCAACTCGAAAGTGGGAAGCGTTCCCGTCGACAGGTCTTGAAAAAATAGAGGTAGCATTTGATCTGATAGAGAAGGGGCCAGAGATCCGACCACGCGAACATCACATCGCGAGCCCGGATGCATTCCCGCAAGGTTCGCCAGGCGAGGCGCGGACTCGACATCAAATCGGGCAAAGCCGACATGACCCCCAGGACGATCTGAGCGCGACTGCGGGAGGCTTTTTTGGGAAGAGGCCGCAGCGGATTCAGGATGGCCTGAGCCAGGACATCCTGATTGATGAGATGAATGCCGCTTGTGATGCGGGGATTGCATTCCAAAGCAAAGATTTCACCTTCGGCCGTTCGTTGAAAATCAAAGGACAGGAAACCGTGATAGTTGGATTTGCGGACGAATTTTTCAATCCAGGCTTCGATACGGGGGTCGCGTATGCTCTGGAATACGACACCGATGGATCCCAGGGTTACGGAAGGACGATACAGCTGCGTTGTCATAAGTCGCCCATGCTGCACCACGGAAAAAGAACAAAGCGTTTCCCCGGCAATTCTTTTCTGAATCAACCAGCTGCCGTCCATCGGCACATCACAGTTTTGCGGATCCGTCCCACCACTGGCAAATATCACGCGATTGCCACCGCGGGAATAGCAGCGTTTCAGCACATAATCCTGCTGGGCGAGCCCATGCGCGACCGAGCTGCCCTGGAGCAGCAGCGTGGAATCAGGCACACTGAGCCCCATGGCATGCGCTTGATCATTAAAATTCTGCTTGTGATGGCAATGCAAAAGAACCGAGGCCTCCGCGAAAAAGAAGTCGCAGTGTTTTTTAATTTCAGCGGCAAACCTCGCCAAATAAAAAACTTCCTCGCTGGCCGGTACCACCAGATCGATCTGCTCGCGCTTAATGATTTCCATGATCGCCAGCTCATACGAAGCCGGCTGTTGGCGCGGGGGCGGCACGACATAAGTCCTGGACACCGCGCGGGAGCCTTGACAGATAAAGGTAGGATAACTATCAGCGACCACAACATAACAGCCCGCGCGCGCAAGGGACCGGGCCAACTCCAGAGCGCTCGGCACGCGCC
Organism: Oligoflexus sp.; assembly: GCF_035638955.1. Taxonomy (GTDB): domain Bacteria; phylum Bdellovibrionota_B; class Oligoflexia; order Oligoflexales; family Oligoflexaceae; genus Oligoflexus. The sequence goes on from NZ_DASQYZ010000309.1 coordinate 26,632, forward strand.
CAGAGGTCAGCAGAATACGTCTTGCCAATGTTCCCCCTAGATCAAGGCAACATCAACATACGGAGCCTTTTCCCCGGATGCCTGCATAAGGGCTGGTGGCTCCGAAGCTGCTTTGACTTGATGTGAGTAAAGATGAACTTTTGTCTTGACTCGAATTATAGCGCGAAGACAGTATTTGAGCCTATCATTTTCATGAAAGCCGACGGCAACAAACTGATGCTCGCCCTGTTGTCTGACCTCACGCATGACGAGGCGCACCAGGTTGCGAAGAGCGGATACAGCTGTGGGCTCACAGGCTGGCCAGCGAAGATAAAGATAGCGCAGGGGTCGCCCTTCCACAGGTACCGGCGGAACCTTCCAGACAGCGCCCAGCCAGGTCAACATGCGGACCACCAGGCGGAAAAAACGACTGAGACGCACGGCCACAGTCCGACGTAAGCTTTTCTGATCCCAGGTTCCAAGGCAGGCCAGGATTTCACCGGCGTCATTTTCGGCAAGCCAAAGATTATGCAAGCCAAACGATCCATGCGCTTCCATCGAGCGAGCCAGGTACTCCTCGGTAAAGGCCGGAGCGCCCGGACTGTTGTCATAGCTGCGACTCAGCAGCGTCGCGATTGCAGGCAAATCGTCCATTTCAGCTTGGCGATACCGGTACTGTTTGGAAGGACGATAGTTCCATAATGGTAGGAGCTGGTAAAGCTCAATAGCGCCATCATAGCATACCTTGATGGCGTCACCCAGCAGCCGTTGGGCTTTGACCGGTGCCGCGTTGCCTTCCATGATTTCGGCGCTGCCGTGATGATAGCCTTCACTGAGAAGTTTGGACCGATAGATCTCGACAAACTTCGCCGCAATGCGGGTTCCTCGCCAGGCGGGATGCGTGCGGAGATCGCCGATATGAAGAACCTTGACCAGCTTTCCATGCCAGTATTCCTGCCGTTCAATCAGGACGACGGAACCCACCAAATCTCCGCGGACATCTTCAGCCACATAGATATACGAGCGATCACCTTGCAGACGCGTCATGGCAAAGAAATCGGGAAAGCGATCGAGGTAAACTTGCAATTGACCGCGCATTGGACAACGTCTGATCAGTTCGATCAGCCTTTCATTGTCATCCAAAGCAGCTTCACGGATACGATACGATAAGGCCATTACGTCCCTCTTTGGCAGACTTAAACGCTGAATATCATGGCAGTTAAAGCTTTCTTCTTCCGACGAATGAGTGGCTTTGTCAAATGAGAATATTAGGATCGCGCCACGCGGACAGAATGACGACTTCTTCCCGGTTGCGCGCATGCATCGAAAGCCTTGTCTGTTCTGCGTTCTCTAATCCTTGTCAATTGACACCTGGCGCGTCAATCGATAGAATCCCGCCTAGAATCGAACAGGAAATACAAACGCCATGCGCGCGATATTCAGCCTCTTCATCCAAATCATGGTTTTAGCCTCGGGCTTTGCCCCGACGGCTTATGCTTTGCAATTCCAGCGCTATCATGCCCAGGATGAAATCGGGCAGTACCTGCGAAGTCGCGCGCAAAATTATCCGGACGTGGCGCGCTTTGTAGTCCTGGGGCAATCTCTCCAAGGTCGCGAGATCGCCTATGTTGCCATCAGTAAAAACTGGAGTCCCGATGTTCCCGCCATCTACTTCAACGGGACTCATCACGGCAATGAAAAGGCTTCCACAGAGGCCGTGCTCGCTCTGATCGATTTTTTAATCAATGAACGCGACCGCACTGATGTGGATCGCTTGCTGCGAAAGTATCGCATCGTGCTGCAGCCTATGGTCAATCCTGATGGTCACGCGGCCAATCTGCGAACCGATTCTCAGGGCATTGATCCCAACCGCGATTATGCCACCCCCACACGTCCCGAATCCGAAGCCTTTCGTCTCGTGGAAACCCGGCTGGTGCGCAGGCTTTTAAGTAATGAACGCATTGTGGCGTCGGCAGCCTTTCACTCGGGTCTGGAAGCGGTGCTCTGGCCCTGGTGCCACACGCCCTCTCAGAGTCAGCATGATCCGGTTTTTAAAGCCATTGGCCAAAGCGTGGCCCGAACGATGGGCATGCCCAAGTATACGCAGTCGTTTCATGATTATCAGACGGATGGCGAATTTATCGACTTTGCCTATATGAAGTTTGGTGTCTATGCCCTGACGCTTGAAGTTGCGCACGAGGCCATGCCTCACGCCGATCAACTGCCAGCCGTGGTCCAACGCGCCGTCAATGGTTCGATGGCCTTCTTAAAAGCTCTGGATCGCGTCCTGCCACTCGCTCCGGTGCAGCAGGTTAGCAACGCTAATACAGTCAAGGTTCCCACTCCTGTCCTTTGACCCGTCAACCCCCACTGGATTTTCCTGGTTAGCCCCGGTATGCTGACTCATGTCACGATATCAGGGAGCACAGGTGAATCCAACACAGTCTTGGGGTGGGATGCAAGGTCACGAATCCCGCCAGGAACCTATTTTTTGGCAACAGGATATCCATGCGATCCTGAAACGCGATCAGCGGTTTCTCGCCTATGGTCTGGGTCGCAGTTACGGTGACAGCTGTTTGCCCAGTGAGGGCACAGCGCTACTTCTCAGCCCTCTGAATAAACTCCGCAGCTTTGATGAAAAAACCGGTTTGATTTCCGCCGAGGCGGGTTTGAGCCTGGCAGAACTGCTCGATTTCATCGTGCCTCTCGGCTGGTTTGTGCCGGTCAGTCCCGGGACCAAATACGTAACCCTGGGTGGGGCCATTGCCAATGATATTCATGGCAAGAACCACCATAAACGCGGGACCTTTGGCTGTCACATCACTGAAATGGAATTGCTGCGTTCGAATGGCGAAACCATTCTCTGCAGTCCGACCCGGGAAAAGGAACTGTTTGCGGCGACCGTGGGCGGTTTGGGTTTAACAGGCGTGATCACCTGGTGCACCCTTCAGCTTATTCCTATTCAATCGGCGTTGGTCGATTCCGAAACCATCAAGACCACAGGACTCGATGATTTTTTTGCCCTCGAGGACGCGTCGGCTCAGGACTGGGAATATTCGATGTCCTGGATTGATTGCATGGCCCAGGGGTCCAGGCGGGGCCGAGGCATCTTCTATCGGGGCAATCATGCGCAGACGGGTCGGCCGGCCGAGGAATACGCGGCGCAGGCTAAATGGAAAGTAAGCGTTCCGATTCAGGCACCGTCCTGGGTGTTAAATAAGTGGTCCATCCGCGCGTTTAATGAAGTCTATTATCAGCAGCAGCAATCCCGGGTAAAAAAGGGGCGCATGCCGATCGATTCCTTCTTTTATCCTCTCGATAAAATCCTGCACTGGAACCGTTTCTATGGGCAGCGGGGCTTGCTCCAGTATCAATTCGTCCTGTCCTTGGACCGTCGCCAGGAACTGAATCAGATTTTCGATATCATAGCCAAATCCGGAATGGGTTCATTCCTGGCTGTCCTGAAAAAATTCGGTGATATCCGTTCGCCGGGAATGCTGTCCTTTCCTCGCGAAGGTTACACGTTGACCCTCGACTTTCAAAATCAAGGTCAGAAGTCTCAATCCCTGTTTCGGCAGCTCGATGCGATCGTGCTCAGCGCCGGGGGGCGGCTCTATCCGGCCAAGGACGCCATGATGAGTCCCGAACTCTTTCAAAATGGATATCCGCTGTGGCGAGAATTCAGTCGCTACATCGATCCCAAGTTCACTTCACTTTTTTGGAATAGGGTGAGCCGTGGTTGAAGCACACAAGGATCCCGTGGTCGCTATTTTCGGAGCCAGCTCCGGCATGGCTTTCGCCGTGGCACAGATCTATGCGCAAAAGCACGCGCGTTTATTTTTGATTGCCCGTGATAAACAGAAGCTGAGCCAGATGGAACGCGATCTGCGCGCCCGCGGTGCCAGCGAAGTGCAAACTCTGGTGGCCGATTTAGGCAGCGCGTCAGGGGCGAGGGCCGCGACGGAACTTTTACGCCAGCGCGTGCCCGAGCTTGATGTGGTGTTGATTGCCTCCGGAGTTTTGGGTGACACGGACCAGCTGCTGAATGACGCGCAAGCCTGTGAGCAGCTTTTTAATGTGAATGTTCAGGCCCCACTGGCGATCAGCAACACCATCCTGCCCTTGCTCCTGCAGCAGAAAAAAGGGGTTTTGGCCCTGTTTTCAAGCGTGGCTGGGGATCGGGGACGCGCCAGCAATTTTATCTATGGAGCCAGCAAGGCTGCGGTGACAGCCTATGCCTCGGGTCTGCGCGCGCGGCTGCGGGACAGTGGAGTGCAGGTTCTTACGATCAAACCAGGAATTGTAGCCACGGCTATGACTGCGCATCTGCCACGCGGCCCCTTAAGCGCCAATCCCAATGCAGTGGCTCGCCGTATTGTGAAGGCGATCGAGCAACGTGCGGATACACTTTATGTTCCAGGCTTCTGGCGCTGGGTCATGTTTGTGATCACCCATCTGCCGGAGTTTATTTTCAAGCGCCTGCGCTTCTAAAAGTCCTATCCGTGCACCAGCGTTTCCAAAAACGGATTCAGAAATTTCCCGCCAGGATCCAGGCTCTGGCGAATCTTATTCCATTCGTCAAACCTTGGATAAATCCCCATCGGATTGCGGTAAAAAAGTTTGCCCCAATGCGGCCGGCCCTGAAGTTTGCGGAACTCCCCTTCCAGCGCGCGAAAGTATCCCTGATATTTGGGACCAAAAGACGGAAAGACCTGAGCCGCCAGATACGCGGTGGGCTGGCCGAGAGTCGGTGAAAGCAAAGTCCCCTGGTCACCTCCCAGAAAACGGACTTCACCTGGGAAGCTTGCATAATAACGATCCGCGCCTGCCTTCTGGGCGAAGTGACGATTGACATCATGATAGGTCGCCAGGGCCGCATTAATTTGATCCAACGGAAACGCATATTCCATTTCAAAGAACCGCACGCGGCGGATCGAAGCCATCACCTCGTAGCAGCGTCCTACAAAATGTTCCTCACTGGCCAGATGAGTCATAAGCCGCATCACTGGCCCAATCTTCGACGGCCAAAGGGATGTCAAACGCAGGACCGTGTCGAGCAACAGATTCTCGATAAAAATATCATTGAACCAGGCACCAAATTTGCCTTTATCAGCCGGTTTCTGGCTACGGTCGCGGATCAGCATGAGCACCTGATCCGAAAACGGAAAGGTAAAATATTCAAAATGATCATGCGTTTTATAAAGAGCCGGATCGAGAGCCTCTTTTTGATGAACAACCCGACTGCAGAATTCCAGGTTATGCGCCTCGTCCAGCTGAAAGGTCATGGAATAAATTACGCCTAAGGCGCCCAGCCCCACCCGAGCGGCTTCAAGCAGGGGACGATCATCGGGACGATCAGCCCGCAGTTCCAGCAAGGAGCCGTCGGCCAAAACCAGCTCCAGTCCGATCAAGCCGCGACCATCTGAAAATGAACCCCACTGCAGTCCTGTGCCATGAGTGCCCGTGGAAACGAGTCCACCCATGGCCTGCTCTGCAATATCACCCAGACTGGGAAAGGCCAGCCCGTTCTGCCACAGCATTCCATTCAGGTCTTTCAACTTGATTCCGGCTTCCACCTTGACCTGCTTACGGGCAGCATCCAGATGCAGAATACGATTCAATCCATCGGAATGGAGCAGCGTATTCGCCGTGGCGACACAGGAGTTGAAGCTATGCCCTGTGCCCTTGACGCGGCAGCTTCTGACTTTTTTGGACAAGACTCTGTAACTCAGAAAGGCTCTGTGGCCCCCTCACCTCCTGAGGTTTGGCTTGAACCAAACGAGACCAGTTACGAAATACCGGCTGTGATGCCACGTTTTCCTCCCGAGCGAAAGGCCATCCGTTGCCTTGTCCATGGAACCTGCATTATGATTCCTTTTTTCTGCTCTGCATTCTTAAGGATTTTTATGGCCACTGCAACAGCCAATCCGCCCAGCTATGAGGCCTATACGGCAGCCATTCAGGGTCGCCCCCTGCCGCTGGCCTATATTGATTTGGATCTTCTGGATGCCAATGCTGAGGCTCTGTGCCAAAGAGCAGGGCCGTATCCCTTACGGCTGGCAACGAAATCGATCCGGTGTGTTCCCATCCTGCGTTATCTGCTTAAAAAATTTCCGGGCTTTCGCGGACTGATGGCCTACTCCGCCGCCGAAGCCGCGCTGCTGGCGGAAGCGGGCTTTAACGATATTCTGATTGCCTATCCGACCATGGAATCACGCGACATCAAAGCCTGTTTGCCGGCCATTCAAACCGGCAAGCGCATCCTCTTTATGGTGGATCATCCGGATCAGCTGAAACTGTTACAGAAGCACGCTGAAGCAGGTGTCACCACGATTTCCGTCTGTGTGGACCTGGATCTTTCCACGCATTTCCCATTGCTGCATTTTGGGGTTTTTCGTTCGCCCCTGCGTCAGCCCGGAGATTTAAAGCCTTTGGTGGACACGCTCCGGCAAAGCCATCTTTTGCAACTCGAAGGCCTCATGGGCTACGAAGGCCAGATCGCTGGACTTCCCGACAAGGTACCGGGCTCGCGGATTTATAATCTGTTCGTCCGTTTCCTGAAAAAGATTTCACAGCGTGAATGCTTTTCCCGCCGCGTGAAAACCGTCGCTTATTTACGAAAAAACGGCTTTCGCCTCAGCCTGGTGAACGGCGGTGGGACCGGTAGCGTCGATGTCACGCGCCGCGATCCCAGCGTCACGGAAATCACCGTGGGATCCGGACTTTATAGTCCCACTCTATTTGATCATTTTCGCGATTTTAAATATGCCCCAGCCGCCGGATTTGTCCTGCCAGTAGTCCGCCAGGCGCGGCCGCATATTTATGCCTGCAGTGGCGGCGGTTATATCGCCTCCGGTCCCATTGATGTGGATAAGCAGCCGCAGGTTTTCATGCCGGATGGACTCTCGCTCTTTAAGATGCTGGGCGCTGGAGAGGTCCAAACCTCGGTGCGATCCAAACATGAGCTGCAGCTCGGGCAACCGATTTTTTTCAGGCATGCCAAGGCTGGTGAACTTTTCGAACGCTTTCCAGAAGTGCTTCTGCTGCGAGGCGGAAAAGTGGAGCAGGTTGTGAAAACCTACCGGGGCGAAGGCTGGAATTTTTTCTAAAGGATCGGCCTGACGCCGACCCTTGCGACCATCTTAGAAACGCACGCCGAAATCCATACCGATGCGATCCAAGGTGCTGCTGCGACCGGCGCCCAGGAACAGCGACCATTGATCACGCTCGACACCCAGACGCAGTTCAGCGCCCGTATCCGTGAAGTCCTTGTCTGTTTCATAGCTATGAACCACACCGGCCAGGCCACGAACACCGGCCACGTAACCGGAGTTTTGATAACCGATCATGGGTGCGAAATGATAGGAACCCAGGCGGTTGCGGTTGCCTTCTGCATAGAGGCTGGCCAAAGCACCGATTTCCAAACGGACATTGGGATTCACGCTGGGCAGATAAGCGACATCCAAGCCCGGGGCAAAATATTCTTCACGGCTTTCAATTCGAGTTGTATCGAAACCACTGCGCAGGGCGGCACGCCAGCGGCCTGCGGTACCTGAGCTCGAAGCCGTTTTCGTCGTCACAGCATCACTGGTTCCGAAGGCAGCCACACGCGTACCAGGAATCTCGTCAGAAGCCAGATCAGCGCCGTTAGCATCCATGATCAGAATTGCCACGCGACTTTCCATATCACGCTCACCGAGGCCCCTGCCCTTCACATTCAATCCCTTGACCTGCCGATGCAAAGCATTGGTCACAGCCACGGCCCGCTTCTGCGACAGCCTCAGGTTATATTCGGGGGTTCCTTCTTCCGAAGCGTAAGCATCGATTTGAAGGTTATCGCCGGTCTTGAGCTTCAAGACATCGACGCATATATCAAGGGCCCTGGGATCGACCGTGGCGCTATTGAGTTCAAAAGTTATCTGGCAATTCTTTTGCGCGGCAAACGCGGCTGGACTCAAAACGGCCAGCACCCAAGCACACGTGGTCAATGTCACGTTCATAAGACTCCTTCACTGCTAACGGATCATCCGTTGGTTGGATCTGTTTGCTAGCAGGCTTTAAAGGAAGTGTCCAGCAAGGATTTAAGGGTCTGATATTTTTAGGCGTTTTAGGAGGCCTTGGAGGCAGGTGGACGCTCGGCCAGGACCAGGCCACGCAGGAAATAAGCTTTGCGTCGCTCGGCTTCACGGTCCTGGAAAAGGCTGACGTCATCGATGGAAAGCTCGCTCGGCTCCTGTTTGGCGTCAGCAGGTGCAATGTTGAGTTTAACACTCACATTCAAACGCCTCGCATCGAGGATCCGTTTATAGAGCGATTCCGCGCGGGCATAAATGAGGCTGGGGCCACGATCCATGGCGGATTTGATATGGACCGATCCCAGGTTGGGATCTTCATTTTTGACACAAGCAAGGCCCAAGTTATAATCGACAATAGCGCGCAGTTCCGGTTTGTCATCGGCAATGATTTTCGAACAATTTTTATAAAGTCGCATGCCTTCCGCGATGTCGCCGGTCTTGACGAAGGCCACCGCCATGTTATTCAGGTAGGCGATGACATCCTGGGCATTGTTCATGCTTTTCATGAGGTCAAGGGCCCTTTGGGTCTGGCCACCCGCGACAGCGACTTTGGCTCGGGCTTTTTTAACGAGCGGCGACTCATCATCCAGCGTTCCGGCTTTCTGCAGGGCTTCTTCAGCCGTATGAATATTTTTGGTTTGCAAGGCCACTTCCGCCAGATTGCAAAGGCGTTCGATGTGTTTGGGACTGAGCTGGGTGCAACGCTTGAGAAGCGACAGGGCAGCCTGGGAATCCCCAAGCTTGATCAAACATTTGGCCAGCAGGGCGGCGACGTGAACATTGTCGCCGGACGATTCATGGGTGGCTTCAATGAGCAGAACCTTGGCTTCAAAATAGCGGCGCTCATGGAATAAAATACAGGCCTTCAGAAATTTTTCCTTGATCGGATCCCGCGTCGAGATCGCTTGAAATCCACGCAGGATTTGTCGGGCCCGTTCCGTTTCCCCCCGATGCAGATGCACCAGGATCTTGCGCTCAAAACTGCTGGCCTCGGTCGGCATGCGTGCCTGAGACATCGCCCATGCGGCCGCCATCAGGAACTGCTGAATTTTGAGGGGTCGCCGCAGGACCTGCGACACGCCCATTTCCCGAACCAGCTGACTGTCCGCGCGATCCAGTATTTCGGTCAACACCAGCACGGGGGCCTCGCGATGACCACTCTCCCGAATCCTTTGCAAAAGAAAAGGACCCGACAGGCCTGGCGTTTGCCATTCGATGACATAAAAATCAAAGGCCTGCTTGCTGATCAGTTCGGCCGCACGGGTTCCATGGGTGCAATGTTCGATGACCTGAAAACCCAGCTCACGCAGACGATTTTGGATCAGCTGCGCGGTGTCATCCACAGGGTCCACCACCAGCACCGAGGTCATTTGATATTGATAGGCCAGACTTTGCATGGTGCCTTCGTCTTCCTTCAAAAGAATGCCACGCAGCTGCATCACCTGCTCAGACATGGCAGGATCGTAGTATTCAATCGAGAGCAGAAGATTTTTCGCTTGCTCGGTCTCGCCTAGCTTGGCATAAGCCTCGACCTGATTCAGCCGCAGCATATCATCGAAAGGATAAAGGCGCAGGAGGTTATCGACGAGCCGCAGGACGTCAGCCCAGCGGGACTGCGCTTTATAGTAGGCCTTGAGATAGGAGAACGCGATCATGCAAGGATTCATCTCAGGTTCAATTTTCTTATGCAGCTTGAACACACCCTGGGCGATATCTTCGGGACTATCTGTGTTTTCGTGCCAGCTCATGAGTCCGCATTCAAATAAATGCGGCAGGTGCTGATAGTCCACGTCGCGAATCATCACGCTGAAGCAGACAGAATCCGTATAGCCAGCCCCTTGCAAATGCTGAAGATAGGCCAGGAGGGTTTCCCCCTCCTCATCACGAAAGCAGGCGTAGACCCATTGGATCTCACGTTTATCCAACGCGACAGTCATATCAAAAAAGCTGCGGAACCAACGCACGTTGCGCGTTTGCAGAAGTCCAAAGGCGTCCATGATCTGGCGCCTTTTGATTTCATTTTCCGCTACGACAGCGACAACCGCCGAGCCTTGTTTGATACCCGCGAGATCAAGCACAGAGTCGATTCCTCACTGATCGATGCAACCAAAGGATTCCAAACGTTGCAAAAGATTATTCTCACTCGCCTGCACAGCCAACCCAACTCGCGTCAAGCCAGGCAGACTCATATTTTCTCCAAGCCGGGAACGACGCATCCAGCGCACGATCAACGGGATCGCGTCCTGACCTTCAATACACAATTGCAGAATATCGCCCACCCGATTCGGAAAGCCGCTCACCAAAATGCCAAGACCACCGCGTGACACATCCAGCATCACAACATCCATATCCTCGCCGTCGAGACCTTGTACGGTCGCCGGCACCAACCCGTTGAGGCTGTAGCGAACCTCACCGCGTTTTTCAGCGATGCGTTCCAGATCTGGAAGTTCAATCAGTCGTTCATTGGGCATGCAAACCTCCTGAAACAAGGCATCGGCCTGATTTTGCAGAAATTAAGTTACACATGTCATCCGTCGAAACCAGACTTATTGCGCATTCAGAAATGCTGGCGTTACCATTACAAATGATCGATCGAACAGCTGTTCGCACACACCGCTCTTACATGAAAGTAAGATTCTGAACGCACGGAGATCAGGACCTTCCAGGGATTGCAACACGTGAGGCGCTTCATTTGAAGCCTGCTCGGGTCCTACAAACCGTGCCGAGGTTAAAAACTTTAGATTTGACCGGCCCGCCGATCATTGCTACTCACATGCAAAGTTCTCTTCATTTTCTTCGCCCAAGCTCTTTTGAAGAGGACTCATACACTGAGGGGACATTATGACTCGATTGTTTGGCCGCTGTGCCATTCTAGGCATCGTTGCGTGCGCAGAAAGCTCTGGCTACGCTAATGTATTCGACACCTACGGCCTTGGAGCTTCGACCATCGCGGTCGGCAATGCCACCACAGCAGGGGGCCCGACCGCCTTCGCGGCCTACAGCAACCCAGCACTCCTTGTTAAATCCGATCGCAGTGAAATCGCCTCCGCCGCAATGCTAACTCAATTCCACTTGCAGGATTTGCCATCGGGTGAAGCCGGACGCCTGCCACGTGATCCGGATCAGGAATCCTCGGCGGATAACCTGCAGGGTGGCAGTCTCGGTTTAAATCTTAAACTCACCGACGATCTGCATTTTGGTTTGGCGGCTTACATGCCGCAAGGCAGCTTCGGTCGCATCAAAGGTCTATCGCCTTATGAAGCCACCTACCTTCGCTACTCCGAGCAGCAGCAAAAGCCGGCTGCCTATACAGCTTTGGCTATCAAGGGTCCTTGGGATTTATCCTTTGGCGTCGGCGCCTATTATTCCTTGCGGGCCCGGGGGCTTTTGCAGGTCTCGCTTGACAGTCAGGAATCAGAAGGCCGACTGGAATTTCTGATGGAACCTGTGGTCGTGCCTTACTTTGGTGTGTCGTGGAGCGTCGGGGACTGGGTGTTGGGCGCCATGCATCGTGAAGCCCAGGAGACCGAATCCACCATCGAATCCTCGTTCGCCTTCAGCACCGAAAGTGCCATGCTGCCTTTCGATGCGTCCACCAGTCTGATTCCCTTCTATGATCCGGCGATGACACGCCTTGGTTTTGCCTGGAATGGCGAACGCCTTCAGGTCATGGGCAGTGTCGAACGCGCCTCGTGGTCTCGATTCAATGCACCTGTCGTGACCATCACAGGTTCCGATGTGGCTGCCTTGTCCGTCGAAAACCGTCCGGGCAATGCCAATCTCCGCGATACGCAGGCTATCCGCCTTGGGATCACGGCGCCCCTCGCGTTCATGCAGGATCGCGTGGAACTGCGCGCGGGATTGGAAGCGCATACCTCAGCCAATCGGCGCAATACGCCCAGCTATGTGGTCGACCCCGAACGTCGCACATTGGCTTTAGGCAGCGCTTATAACTTTGCCCCCGACGCACAAGGTCATCAGCTGACGCTGGATGCGGCTTATCAATTCAGCCAGCTGTCCAGCCTGAGCGTGCAAACACCAAAAGGGCTAGCCGTCGCTCTGGATGGTTCGAGCACTATCCAGACCTTTGTCGGAGGGCTCCGCTATGCGCTGTAAAAAAGCGGCTGTGGTTGTTTTACTCGCCGCAGGCCTTGCCAACTGTACGGGTAAAAAACGAGAGCTGAGTCAAGGCGAAGGTTTTGCCTTTTTCAAAAACCCTGACTCCAACCAGGCCTGTGTGAATACCAATCTTTCCCAGTGGGAATTGAGCGGAACCTTTCTTCACAAGATGCTGAGCTGTGCATCCAATCGCAGCAGCGACGGCGGCGAAACCCTGCCCGCGACGCATAGACTTTTAGCGGATTTGTCCGCTGAAAAAATGCAAAAGCTGATCGACTTCGCTTTGATGCCGAACGAGACAGCCACGACCCACGAAGAACGCTATCCTTACCTCCTGGCCATGGCCAGTGTTTTGGATCGCGGTCTCACCCAGGGGCAGAAGCAGGGACTTAATCTCGCCACCGAACGACTCGAACATCTGCAGCCTTTCCTGCTCAGCCTTGATCCTTCCCGCATGCAAAAGCAGCTGTCGCTCTGGTCACAATCCGGGCGACTGGAATCCCTGCTGGCCGAACTCGGCGTCTTTGTGCAATCGCTGGAACAGGACAGCCTTTCCGCAATGACCCGTGAAGTCTTGGAGGGTCAGAATTTTGGGCCCCACTTTATCAAGGTCAGCACAGCGGTCCTGGGCCAGGATGAGCTGATGGGCAGTCTGGATGCAGCCTTGAGCGGGCAACCTCTGATGGCGCCAGATGCGGAAAGCCAGGCTCGTATGCTGCAGGACTGGCGTCAGCCGCAGAGTGTGGATGGACCCGCGCGCGTGATCGCGACGAAAGCAGGCACCAGCGCTCCCACAACCTTTGCCCAGCACCTGGATGAATTCAATCGCACCTTGAGTGACGCGGAAATTCAAAGACTCAGTCGCTTCCTCATCAGCTTCTGGAATTCCTATCGCAGTCTCGGCGGTGAGGAACGTTCGTCCATCTCTCGACGGTTGGCCGGCAGCCTGGAACATGGATTGGACCAACAAAAAAATACGGCTCAGTGGTTCATGGCAGTCGCCCAGGATCTCAGCACGATGCCAGCCTCGGATTTAACGAGCATCAGTGAAACGCTGGGTCGCTTGCTGGAACCATCCAATGATCCGAGCCTGGATACCTTGCGCGCCAAACTTTGGTCGAGCCGCATGATGGAGCAAATGATCCAGCTCCTGACTCAGGGTGGACCGGTTCCCGGCTGCTCAGCCATGACAATTCCTGGTATCAAGGATTTGTCGGCCACTGATTTTGCGCCTACCTATGACGTGCTGCGCAGTCTGAATACACCGCAAGCTGCGTGCGAAGGTCTGGTGCCTTTAACGGCCATGTTGGAATCCTTGTCCAACGTTACCGTGGGTCGGCCTTGCACCCAGGAAAGCTGTCTTGAACTCACGTCCAAACCAAACGATCCGGACCAGACCGCTTCCTATTGGTCGGATAGTTTCGTGGAACCAGACGCGAAAATTTTAAACGGACTGGTCCGCACGATCCTTCTTGAAAGTAAGCACTATCTGGAACGCGACCGTTATTATCTTCGCAATATCGGTGTCGCCAATCGGGCTGTGGATCCAGCCTTCATGGATCAGCTCCTGGAACGCTGGCAGAAAGCTGCGCCGCAGTCACTTCGTGATATGGCCGTCTGGGAACAAAGCCTGATGCAGGACGAGTCGCTCCAAACTCTGCTTGTTTCCGACCCCATCGAAAAGCTTTTAAGTTTGAAACTGGAACGTCTGAGCAGTCTGAGCCAGCAGTTTCATGAACTGGTTCCCGCAGGAACCCAGGACGTTGATAAAACCACCAATCAAAGGGTCGCGCGCGTTTTTGCCGGCGTTTATAATCAAGGTCCCTTGGAGCAGGCGCTGCGTTATAAATTGCCTGCCACGCTCGAAGGCAGCGAGGATATTCTGAATGACGCCAGTTTCAATTGGCCCGCGGATGTGAAGCAAACCTTTTCCAACGATCGCTCCCTCTTCAGTCATTTTTTACATCGTTTTAAGAATGCGGACAGCATCTTTAGGAATCCGGAATTGGGTTCGCTGGTCGACGGTGCCGATGTCCCTGTCGCCAGTCTCGGCAGTCCGGCACGCTATGCGGGATTTGAAGAACCCGGGCGCATCTCGATTCAGCCACGCCTGGATAATCGCTTGATTCAGCCACTGCAGGGTATCCGTGCCGTCGGTGACGATCCGTCTGGTTGGGGGCTTTGGTATCAGCAGCTGACCAGCAGTGGTCTCGTCAGCAAGGATTTGCCGCCGGAGCAAACAGGCCATTTTCAGGATTTCTCAAATCAGCTGGTCCAAAATATAAGTGCCGACACACGCTGGACCGATCTTCTGGCTGCGGAAGAACCCCAATGGAGTCAAACCGGTCCCAGCATGAACACCGAATTTTTTGATGTGGAGCCCTATTCGGCTGCGGATGCACGGCTGATCGCACTCTATTATTTGCGTCATTATCATAAGGTGCCGTTCGCGTTTCCCACCCAGGCGCAGATAACCACTCTGCCGACTGGTGGCTTGCGCGGCTTTTTCAGTGGTGCCGCACTGGTCACCAACATGGACGCCGACTATGCACTCTTTGTTAAACTCTTCCCGGATCGACTCGGCGCGAATGTCGGATCATTGGAAGAACTGGCAGCTCAGGCTTTGACCGCGAACCCTGATGGCACAACTCTGTTTCCTCCCACCAAGATCAGTCCTGTGACGCGCGTAGGTCTTTTAGCGGGAAAATATCCTCAGCTTCTTGATAATCCCAACTTTCAGTTGCTGTCCACTTTCAATCTCCTCGGTCTGACCAAAACCGGCCCTGCTTATTACGTGCAGCCTTTGATTGGTCTCGATGAAAAAAGCTGCGCGACAGCGGAAGGCACGCCCTCGCCCTGCGCCCTGGAATTGAGAGGCGCTGATGTCACCGTTCGGCAGGCCGCGTATCAAAGTTTCGTGGCGGGTGTGGTCGCACAAAATTTCTGTCCTCTCTTGGCCACCGATCAGTTTGGTCCACGCGATGTTTGGGCCCAGCGCTTGCAACTGAAGCCTTCGCAGGCCACCACATGCAATAACCCGAGTTTGCTCGAAGCCAAGGTAGCGGATGAAGTACGCTTTCCAGCCTGGCTGACTCGCCGTATTTTAAATGATGTGTTCAGCATGGGCCGTCAGGCTCGTTTGAAAAAAGGGCTCGTGCAGATTCCATCGGCTCTGCGTTTTTACAAGCTGGCTCAACAGGAGCTGACGGCCAAGGAACGCTCCGAACTTTGGTTGCGTCAGGCGCGGGGTCATTGGAGCGCTTTGAATGCTGCCTCGTTAAGCCGTCGACAGTCCTATGCGGTCCAATTTTGGGCCGCTCAGCCCAACCTCTTGAATGCCACAATTGATCAGTGGCAGCAGAGCATTGAAACCACGAGTTGGACCGACTTCCTGGCCCGCCTGGCTCAACGCGATGGTGATGGGACAGCTCAGGATGTCGTGCACGAAATCATGTCGCTTGTGATCAGCACGCAGCAGGATAGCGCCAAAGCCGGTCAATCTCTTTTGGAAATGGGTTTTGCTTTGATGGATCGCGTCAGTGCTCGCCCGGATCTTCTGGAAGCGGCCGGACACCTGATCGGCAATTTTGCGACGGCCGAAAACTATGACTTCGCTGGCCGGGATTTACCGTATGCCATGACGCTCTTTACCAGCTTCGATTGGAATGAGCCTGGTCTGCGGTTCAGCAAATTCCTCGGCCAGAAGGAAACCATTCGCACCTGGGCCCTGCTGTGTGACTCGTTCAGTCCCAATGAATTTGGTCGCCTCCTCAATCAGCTGCAGAAGAGCAGTGTCGAACTGGGGGAAAAATCGGAGAGAGCCAGTCTTCTGCAGCGTTTTCTCAAAGAAAATGTAGCCCTCGGCACCCTGATGGAAGGCCAGGAGCAAAAGGTTCTAGCGGATCGGTGGAATGCGATCCTCATGGCCTGGCGATCGGCGGATTTCGGCGTCGGATTTTTGCAGCAATGGGAAACGATGCTGAGCACCCTGGACCAGCCGCTGCAAACCCTCGACGGTCGTGATACGCACAGCGCCGCAAAAATTATGGAGCTATGGTTGCCCCAACTTTTACGTCAAGGCGTCAGTCTTTTAAATCTGCATCAGCACGCCGGGGCCACGAATGAAACATCGTTTTGGTCAAAAATGACTTTGAACCTGATGCAATCGGTCACCTCTGAAGCTGTTGGGGCTCGTGCCCTCTCACGCTTCCTGGCCGATCCACGCCTCGGGTTTGTGCAATCATCGCTGTGGATCGACGCGCTCAATGATGGCAAACGCCGACAGTCTTTGGCAGCGGCTTTGACCAGTCTCAGCTCGGTTTCTGAGCACCTGTGGCGTGAAGCCCTTGTGGAATCAAGTGATTTGCTGGGTCGCCTCGGGAAAGCGATTGGCTACATGAAACAGCGGATGGTGTGGAAAGAAGATCCGGAGCAAAATGCCTATCGAATCGTGATCGATCAGCTCTATGCGTTGAGCAGTGATGTTGTCCTCCGCGACCGTCAGATCGAGGTTCTTCAGTTATGGTTTCGGGATGAGGACGATGAGCCACGGATGGCCGTATCCTCAACCCAGTCGGAAAACTAAGGGGTTTGATACTTCAATACGCTTTGAGGGCATTTTGCACCTCAATTCCCAAAGTCTCACAAAGGAGTTCCTTATGAAGTCAATGATCGCGCTTGGAATGGGTTGCTTGCTGACCACTCACGCTTTTGCTGCAACCAAAGCAGTCCCTGTGCCCAAGAACGTCGCGACCTGTGTGGCGTCCATTACTGACAAGGGTTATTGCGTTGAAACCGAAGCGGCCAGCTTTCCTATCAACGTTCGTTTTTACATAGTCGTGGACAAGGAAACCTATCCTACTGTGGAAGGTCTCCTGGAAAAATATTTGGCGTTTGATGCGTGGCCTGCCTACACCGAAACAGTGGGTTCTGATGCGATCGTGTTCAATAAGAGCGCGCGTCTGGACGACCTGACTTTGGCTGATGGCAATGTCGTGGCTCGCCATTACTACGATTATAAACTGAAGTCGCCGATCGGTTATCAGAAGGTTCGCGGCGTGAGTCACAACCTGCGTCTGGCCGCACCTTATGGAGGCGCCCTCGGCACCATCGAGTTTACGGCTCAAACCACCGGTCCTCAGGAAGTTCCTGCTGGTGAAAAAGCTTTGAACGGCGCGGAAGGCGTGAAACTGCAGACCGGCATCATCAATGCTGTTGAATGCAAGACCAATGCCCTGTGCAGCGAAGGCCAGTGGCTTCTGACCTATGAATCCACGATCACACCAGCGATCACCCTCTTGCCAAAAGTGGCTGCATCGTCGATCGAACAAGGTCTGGAGACCGTTCTGGTTGGCATGCTGTTCAACTAATACGAATGTTTCGTCCCGGGCCGCGAGGTCCGGGATCCCCTCCTCCGCTCGTCCTCTGCAACTCCGCTCTGGCAAGTTCCCGGCGAATCAGCTAAGTAAAAAGACTCTCAAGTTCCCAGCAAACGAAGAGGTAAGCGATGGCTGGTGCATCCCGCGAAGAAGTTTTCAACGTCCCCGCCGAGAAATTTTATGCAGCATTGATTGATTACGCCAGTTATCCAGAGATTCTGGGTGAAGTGGATGAAGTCAAAGTCCTGGATTCCAGCGAGACGAGTGCCCGCATTCAATACACGATCAACATCGTGAAGTCCTTTTCCTATATCCTGAAGATGACGCAAAAGCGTCCTGAGCTTGTGGCCTGGACTCTCGAATCCGGCAGCCTCTTCAAGATGAATCAGGGCCGCTGGACCATCACGCCGCAGGGGCCGAGCAGCTGTAAGGTCCATTATGAATTGGAAGTGGATCTGAAGGTTTTCGCGCCCAAAGCCATTACCAATAAGCTCGTGGCCGTAAACCTGCCGCGGATGATGCAGTCGTTCTACGAAAAAGCCAAGGCGTTATAAGCCTTCCCGATAGCTTCGCACAGTCTTCGAGGCTCGCCTGACCAAGGGTTCGAGCCGCGCCTCGTTACGGAGCTGCGGTTGAAAGGGACTCGGTTGATAATCGGGATTCAGGACCTGCTCGCGGATGATGAGTTCCAGCAGTTTATGAAACTGCTTTGAACTCAAATGCCGCCTTTGCGCCATGAGTTGCTCGGCCAGCAGGCACACAGCATCACCGGTGATACGATTCTCATCATTTAATTTGGTCGTGCGCAGGCTCACCACCTTCATCAGGCGGCCCAGATCGGTTTGCGCCAGACTCGCGGCTTCCACCATCAGCTGTCGATAGAGTCGGGTCATATGCACCAGCTCGCGGACATGGGCAGGTCGCACCGCATGGGCATCATCATGCGCGGCCCAGGCCAGTGACTGTTGGAGGAGGTTGCTGGCATCGGCCGAGGTCACATTCTGCTCCACGGTCTGCGGCAGTTCCCGAAGAATACGCCGCATGACATAGAGCACATTCCAATTTTTGCCGTCCGGCACCCGGTATTCGCCCTTTTTCGTCTTCGCATATTCAAGACGCATGAAGGATTTTTCAAATTCGAGGACGGTTTTGCGTTGCTGGGTGAGCAGCTCGTCCGACAGAGCTTCAGTCAAGCCCATGCGCCGCAGCATTTGCAGGCGACGCGAACGCAGGAAAAGCTTATCAAATGCCTTCACCGCGGCGTGTCGGGCAAAACGGCCAATCTTTTTCTTACGACCCGTTTTCAAAAAGTCGATCATCTGGGCAAAGGTCTGCACCATATAACGGGCCTTGCCGCGCTGTTCCTTCAGATTGGTGGACCAGCGCTCATGATCATCGAAGCGGTATTCATGGAAAAACAGACCGAACTGTCGAATGGAACCGTAATCGATGATGCCGGCATCAGCCAGGATATTGTCGCCGTCCCATTCCATCCAACAAAAAATATAGTCGGCTTCGAAGCGCGCCGAGGCTTCCGCGAAATTCCGCGTCATGGCCTGCAGAAAACAGTCATAAGGGTTCTGGCCCGCTGGGACGGTCCAGCTGCTATTGCCGACCTGGCGCTGGATATGATAGTCCACCATGGCCTTCAGGCGATCCCAACGTCCCTGCTTCAAATGGAGAAAGAAATGCGAGGGTCGCAGCAGATTTTCCGCGGCGCGCACGGTCACGGCAAAGCCCTTGGGAAATTCGATCACACAAAGGACGCGTTCCGTGCGAACACCATTACGATGCAGGATCTCACTGAAGAGCGTGTCGATAATCCCTTCATGCAATTTGCTATAGCCGCAGCCATAGGAAACGTAAGGATCTCCGGACCGGAAAAAGGTCTTGCTCTTACTGCTGGCGGGTGACAGGCACGTAGCCCCCGTCCCACAGCTGCTGATATCCCATGTTTTGCCGGCAAATTGCCAGGCACCATTCCAGATACTGCGCCCATCGCCGGAACTAAGGCCGCGACGATCAGAATGCTGAAGCTGAAGATAGCGCGTGGCCATATAGAGCTTGGGTTTCACACTGCTCTTATCGATACGCTCGGGGTGCATTTGATCATATTCATTGACGATGAGAAGGCTGAAGGTCTGCAGAAGCATCGCTTCCAGTTGCGCATTCATTTCATGGACGTGACCTGGATCGATGAGGCCCATTTCCTTGGCCAGCGTAAAGTTAAAGAACGCGACCTTGCCGCCCGGACGATAGCGGGCTTGATAGGCGACGTGAGAGAACGGCACCTGGTCCTGAATCGGGTGGCTGCCATCAATCTGCGAGAAACCCGCATAGGATGAGGTGCTCTTCTGTTTTACGTGCTTAAGTCGCGTCAAATCCAGCCTCCGCTTGCGTATTCTCTTTACGCGTCGGCATATTTCGCGGAAACTTAACGGCTCGGCAGCCTGCTCCGGGAAATCTTCATTTTTAGTTTGATATATCGTTATGTTGCACACGATTTCACCGTCGATTAAAAAAGCAGCAAAGCCTGAAATATCCCTGGCTTCGCAAGGTCAGGCGTGAGTTTTTTGGGAAAAAAGGCGTAAAATTACAAAAAAGGAAGGACTAGGAAAAACGTCCACAGAAAGCGACAGTCGAAAAATTCCGACAGAAACTCTCTGCAATTCTGCTGGGTTTGAAACCCGCTTCAGGTTTACACTCATAGGTTCCGAATCCCTCCCCATATCGGGTTACGGATGTTCATGCCGCCGATTGGGAGGAACCTTGTTCGACCGGTCATCACAGTGCGATATCCGTATCCTTCTTGCGGAAGACAATGAAGTGAACAGCCGACTCGCTGTTCGTATGCTGACCAGACTAGGCTATGCGGTGGACACCGTGATCAATGGACAGGAAGCTATCCAGGCGCTGCAAGCGCGAACCTATACCATCGTCCTGATGGACTTGAATATGCCCGAGATGGATGGTTTGACGGCGACGCGTTGGATTCTGGCTCATCCCGCTCAACTGCAGCACGTTCCCCGGATCATTGCCCTGACCGCCAATACCCTGCCCGAGGATCGTAAACGCTGCGAGGAGTCGGGCATGGTCGATTTCATTCCCAAGCCGATCGGCTTCGATGCCCTCTCGTCCGTTTTGCAGAAATGGTCCCGCCAGGCCGCTTGAGGACGACTTTTCCTAGCCCGAGCCAAATTCCCACATTGCAACGCATCCGGTCGTTCGCAGATACTAAGAGGACCTCTAGAACCGAAGGGTCCCGCATGGCGAGTCAACCGAAAGCCCCCATTGTCCCATTTTCCTCTTATCAAAAATTTGTCGTGGCAGTTCTGGCATTTTTGCAGTTTACCGTCGTCCTGGATTTCATGATCCTGTCGCCTTTGGGCGCGATCCTGATGCCGACTTTGAACATCACGCCATCCCAATTCGGGCTTGTCGTATCCGCATATGCTTTCAGCGCCGGGGCCTCTGGGCTGCTCGCTGCTGGTTTCGCCGATCGCTTTGATCGTAAAAAACTTTTGATGTTCTTTTACTGCGGTTTTATTTTAGGGACGCTTTTCTGCGGCCTCGCCCCTAATTATGAGTTCCTGCTCGCCGCTCGCATTATTACCGGCATATTCGGTGGCGTGGTCGGATCCATTTCCTTTGCTATCATCACCGACCTTTTCCCCTTCGAGATGCGGGGCCGCGTCATGGGAATTGTGCAAAGCTCGTTTGCCGCCAGTCAGGTCCTGGGCCTGCCGTTCGGCTTATATCTCTCCAACTACTGGGGCTGGCATGCGCCCTTTATTTTGATCGTCGTGATTGGGATTTTTGCGGGTCTTGTGATGGCATTCCGACTCGATCCCATTCGCGAACATTTGAAACTGCAAAGTGATCGAAATCCCTTTATGCATCTTTTGAAAACAGTCAGCCAGAGACACTATCTGCAGGGTTTTGCGACGACGGCGCTCCTGTCGACCGGCGGCTTTATGCTGATGCCGTTCGCCAGCGCATTCAATGTGAATAACCTTGGCGTTCGGTTGGACCAGCTGCCGATGATTTACATGGTGACAGGCGCCGTTTCCATTGTCGCAGGACCACTGGTGGGGCGTTTGAGCGACCGGATTGGCAAGCTAATGATCTTCATGCTCGGCTCCGTTCTCGTCATGATCACGGTGGCCATTTACACGCGAATGTCGATGATTCCCATTTGGGAAGTGATCCTGATCAACATTTTCATGTGGATTGGCGTTTCAGCTCGGATGATTTCCTCGTCCGCTTTGATGTCAGCTCTGCCGAGTCCGCAGGATCGCGGCGCTTATATGTCGGTGAGTTCTTCCATTCAACAGATCTCGGGAGGGTTGGCCGCGGCCCTGGCTGGACTTATTGTAGTCTCCGGACCCAACGGGCAACTCCAGCATTTTGATACGCTGGGTAACGTCATTATCGGGTCCACGCTTATTACCATGGTGCTGCTCCTGCTGATCAACAAGCTGCTGAAGCAGTTGACCCATAAGAATAGCGTTTGATAAAAAATGCTTAATGCAGCGTGCGGGTTGATTTCCGGATTCGGTAGGCTCTGACAATCTTTCGAGCCAGCAGATCGAAGTTCAGGGGCTTATCGAGGAAGTCAACAGCTCCCAGGCGTTGCGAGTCATCCGTACTCATTTTGGCAAAGGTGCTGGCGAGAAACACCGCCGGCTTTTTCCCCTCCATTTGATTAATTTCACAGAGCAAATCAATGCCGCTGCCATGCGGCATCTGAACATCCGTAATCACAACATCAATCGGAGAGTGTTTCAGCACCGACAGGGCTGACGTAAAAGAATGTGCGACCGAAACCTGAAAGCCTTTTTCCGTGAGAAGAACAAAGGATAATGCGCCAAGCAGAGGTTCATCGTCCACAACCAGGACGGATATGGGTTGCGTCTTCGTCATGCAGTTTTCTCTTTCCAGATTCCGTACGAGTTGAACTCAAGGACGCATTCAAAATGCATGGAGAGGACAACCTTTTCCAGAACAATGGAGTCAAAATTTCTGCTTTTTTTAAGTTTTAAGCAACAGCTCTGGAAGAGCTGCCGTATCCATCTGCTTCGGGTTGATCTTGCCAATAAAAAAGGCCGTCGGAGGAGTTCGATCCGACGGCCGTTCTAAAGGGGGCACACTCGAAAACTGATTTGCGAATGTTACCGGGCAGATTTTTGAAGGTTTCGGCAGCCATTTGGTTTTGCCTGTCGATGAAGGGAATCTAGGCGAGGGCTCGTAAGAAAGCTACCAAAAAAATGGCTTCGAGGCCGAATTTTTCTCGATTTGTTGTAATTATACACCACACTCTGGCTCATTCAGCCTGGCTTCTGAGTGCGAGCTAGCCATCTTCGGTGATGCATTAAGGCAAAGCTTCATATGAGCGAACAAATCATCGCTGAATGCCCTGAAAGACCTTCTGCTCAACAGACTCGCCCCAAATTAGCCAGCGGGCCAAGTGAGGTGTTGCATTCTTAATGTCGCTGAGTTACATAAATATTGATTCCTGGCTGTAACCCAGCCAGGGAAAGCTTTTGGTTCAGGGAATCCGGTTTTGTCGGAATCGTTGGAATCAAGGCACAAGGCTTGTGCAGCCGTTTGAAATGCTGTGGTTTCTGCATCATGAAGAACGGAGCGGGTACAAGGATTCGCCATTTATCCTTCAATAAAAGAAGCCGGGTTTCAGACGAAACCCGGCTTCTTTTTTTTAATGTTTTCGGATTACGAGCGGAAGAGTTCACCCATTTTCTTGCCCAGCAGAAGTGAGGCCCCCATAATGCAGGCCGCAAGAATTGCCATACCAATCACACCCAAAGCACTGGCCAGCAGCTCGCCGGATCCCTGCTCCAGGAACAGAACATAGATGGCCTTGGTCATGGGATAGAACTTTTCTTTCATGGCCAGGATCAGCGAATCACTTACGTCCAGCATTGCGTAAGAGAAACATAGCAAAGCTCCCGCAATCAGGTTGGCCGTAACCAAAGGAACGGTAATTTTCCGTAGAGTATGAAAGCGGGAGGCCCCAAAGGTGGTCGAAGCCTCTTCCAGCGACGGACTCATCTGCTGCAAACCCGCCGACGCTGACCGCACCATATACGGTAACCTCCTGATCGCATACGCAATCACCAGCAGCGGGACCGGGTTATGCAAAGGATCCAAAAACGTATCGGAATAGGTCACGACATAACCGAAGGCCAACACAATTCCGGGCAGAGCCAGGGGAATCATAACCAAACCATCCAGAAGACCAGGGAACGGAATCAGGCGGCGAACGATGACGTACGCAATCAAAAGACCCAAAATCAGATCCAGCAGAGTGGAAAGCCCGGCGAAGATAAAGCTGTTTTTAATGCCGATCAGCGACAGACTTGTTTGAAAAACCTGCCCAAAGTGGTCGAACGTATACTGTTCCGGCAGGATGGTCATGAACCACTTGTTGCTGACCGCGGTGATAATCACCGCAATATGCGGCACCAGGGCCAGGAACACGGTGCCGCCGACCAGAAGATAAATCAAGGGCAGGCTGAACCAATTGGCCCGACGTCTGGCTGAGCTGACATGACCTTTGGCCATCATCTCGTACTTCTTGCTTCCCAAAGCCAATTTGGAAAGGAGAAAGAACGCAATCGTCATCACAATCACCAGGAACACCAGCGCATAACCGACCGGATTCTCGTTCACATCCGTGATCATATTAAAGATCTGGACCGGTATGGTTTCGTGATAGCCGACCAGCAGCGGCGTGCCCAGGTCCGTCAGGGCCCAGATAAAGACGATGATAGCGCCGGCGAAGTATCCGGGTCGAGCCAAGGGCCAGACGATGTCTTTCAACTGCTTCCACTTGGGAACACCCAATGTTGTCGCGACTTCTTCGACACTGGGATCCACGTTGGCCAGGGACGCCGAAAGGTTGAGATACATAATCGGATAAAGATGCAGAACTTCCAGAACAATCACAGCCCAGAACATGTTCTCGGGCCCGAGCCAATCGATGGGTGCATCAATCCACTCCAAATCCAGGAGGGCGAGGTTCACCGATCCACGGCGGGCAAAGAACCGCAAGAGTCCAATGGCCCCGACAAAGGGAGGCATGACCATCGGTACCAGCAAAAGCCCCATCAGAAGGCCCTTACCAGGAAATTCCCACTTCACATTGATCACAGCCAAAGGAAAACTGAGCAGGGTGGCGAGCAACGTCGTCACAACCCCGATCATCAAACTATTGCCGATCGAATGCATCAGCATTTCATTGGAAAACAGCAGAGGAAAATACCGGAACGTGAACTCGCCCTTATTGAAGAAAGCGCGAGCCATGATGGTTGACACAGGGAGCACGAGAAAGAAGAACAGCATGGCGATAGTCGCGATCACGGTTCCATAGCCCACGATGTCCGAAAATCGTCGTTTACTCGCTGATGTTTCGTCGGCGGTTTGAGTCTGCATCAGGTTCCTGGCCCTATTTCAGTCTGGGGTGGAAGAACAAGCACGTCCTCGGGTGCAATCATACAACCGATGGTGTCACCTTCACGGAAGTTGTGCTCGGGTGCGTGATAAAAATTCACCTTGATAGCCTGACCACTGGGGCTGCGCAGTTGAAACTGCTCGGATTCACCGAGATAAGTCAGATGCTCAACTTTCAACTGAAAATAGTTCGATCCTTGACCTTTTTTATCCCAGTCGATGGCAATCGCTTCGGGGCGCATGGAAACCGAGACAGCCGCCCCAACGGGAAACTGCTCGACCTTATGCAAGGCATGGAACCGGCCCACCGGCGTTTCCACGGTGATCGCTTCACCGTCTCGCGCCAGGACCTTGCCCTGGATCAGGTTGGTTTCACCGATAAAACCGGCAATAAAGGGTGTTCTAGGGAAGTTGTAAAGAGTGCGGGGATTATCCGTCTGAATCAAATGCCCGGCATGCATCACCGAAATGCGCGTGCCCATCGACAGCGCTTCCCGTTGATCATGAGTCACGTAAAGCGTGGTGATGCCCGTCTGCTTATGAATGCGCAGAATATTGTCACGCATTTCGCCCCGGAGCTTCGCATCCAGGTTGGACAAGGGTTCGTCGAGCAGCAGCACGTTCGGGCGAATCGCCAGAGCACGGGCCAGGGCCACCCTTTGCTGCTGTCCACCGGATAGCTGACCCGGGAGGCGATCCACGTATTGAGTCAGACGCGTGATATCCAGCACATCATCGATACGCTTTTTGATCTCCGCCGAGGTGAGCTTGCGAAGTTTCAAACCGTACTCGACGTTTTTATAAACGGTCATGTGAGGCCAGAGCGCATAGTTCTGGAACACCATCCCAATGCCGCGATCGACCGCTGGCTTTTTGGTAACGTCGGCACCATTGAAGAACAGTTGACCTTCCGTAACCTGTTCCAGGCCGGCTAACATACGCAGGGTGGTGGTCTTGCCGCAACCGGACGGACCCAACAAAAAGTGCAAGGCGCCCTTTTCAATGGTCAGGTTCAAGTCATGCACGGCCGTGGTTTGTCCGTAGCGCTTGTAGATGCTCTTGAAGACGACTTCCATGATGCTCTCATCCCCGGGAATTACTGAAGGCTTTTATATTTTTCACGAGAGGCGCTCACCCAGGCGTTAATCGTCTGGTTACGCACGACTTCGTCATCCCATTTATCGACCAGTTTCATAAAATCTTCTTCAGACACCAGGGGCTTGCCAAATGCCAGACGCAGGATCGGATCGACGACGGGACCCTTGGCGATTTTTTTCCAGGCCTTTTTCAGGTCTTCATGCGGATCCACCAGACTCGCACCCACCAGATCGTTGAAGACGCGCTGCATTTTGGTGGCGCGTTCCAGATCCAGCATGATGAAGCCGGTCTGGGTAAAAGGATTGTCCGGCGAAATCCGTTTGCCTTCCGTTTCTTCATAGGCTTTCACGTTGACAGCCATACGACCGAGCGACGACGATTTCGGACCTTGGGGAGCGCCTTTGGGCAGGAGCAAAAGTTTCTGACCTTCTGAACTCAGGACGAATTCGACAAAACGCTCCGCCACCTTCCGATTGGGAGCGCCTTTCAGAATCGCAATGGGATCGGGGTCGAGTACGGCTTGACCTTCGGGCAGAATAAATCCGAGGTTATCGGGTCCCAGGTCACCAATTTTTGCCAGGGCATAGAAATCGATGGCCATAGCCAGGCCCACATCACCCGACACCACAGCCTTGATTGGATCCGTACTGGAATGGGTAAACGAGCGTGCATTGCCCGCGATCGTGGTGAGCAGCTCCCAGCCGCGATTCCAACCCATGGTCTGCAAAACGATGGCATTCATGGTATTGGCAGAACCTGACCGACGAGGATCGGTCAGACTGATATTATCGTTGTACGCGGGACTGCCTAAATCCTGCCAGGTCTTGGGTGCAGGCAGGCCGTCCATCTTCATGATTTTCTTGTTGAAGAACACACCAAAGGAAGACATCGCCGAAGCATACCAGGTATGGGTCTTGTCATAGAGTGGGATACCCGCGGCTTTTTCGGGAACCTGGGTCTTGAGTTCGGCTGGCAATTGGTAGGAATCCAGGAAACCATCGCGCTGCAGTTCCAGGAAAGTGGCCGTGCCGCCGCCCCAAAAAATATCGACGCCTGAAGACTTGCTCTTGTTGGCAAACTTAGCGCGCAGAAAGCGAACGTCATCCGACGTGCCGCCCTGGTCAAGCCACTGCACATCCACGTCGGTGTTAAATTTCTTTTTGTAGTATTCGGTGAAAAGGGGAACGTATTCTTCCTGAATGGACTTGCGATGCGGCGACAGAATAACCAGAGTATCTTTCGCCCAAGCCGAAACTGAGCTGCAGAGAAGTGTAGAGGCGAGTAGCCAGGACTTCATAAGGTTTCCTTCGTAGCGTGACTGTTCCCAAGGGCTAAATTGAGAGGCTGTGCATCAACCGACGCAAGGCGCCCTCCTTACTGGTAACCAAGGTGCATCTTGGTAGAATTTAACCCCGAAAAAAGCAAGTCTTTTTGTGGACTCAAGGCTGTTAGAGGGCGACCGGCACAGCACTTTTTTTCTCATAAAGCCGTAGCCAGGATTCATGGATAGCCTTTGCCGCATTTTTGGCCAAATCACCTTGCAGCCTCGTGCAAAGCTCCAGGAGGCGCTGTCTTTTCTCATCGCGATAGGTTCCGGGCTGAGCCAACTGAGACAGCTCGTCAGCAGCTGCTGATGGCGCAAAATCCTGAATGAATTCACGCACCAAACCCATATCTGCCACGAGATTCACAAGGCTGATGTGCGGGAGCTTCACAAATCGCTTGGCCATCTGATAACTCAGCGGCTGCATGACATAGGCGACGGCCATGGGTGTGCCGGTAAGGGCGCATTCCAAAGTCGCCGTTCCTGACGTCACCAAAGCCGCGTCACAGCTTTTCATCAGGTGAATGCTTTGCCCACGCACGAGCGTGGTATCCCCCAGCCGATAGACAGTCAGGTCTGAGGAGTCCACAATCGGCTCTCCCAAGGCTTCACCTAAAATGCTGGCAAAGAGTTCAGGCTTCAAACTGGGGGCCATGGACAGGGCAAAGCGCAGCTGCGGCTGGGTCCTGCGCAGCTCGTCGCGAATGAGCATCATGCGGGGCAGAAGACGCCGAATTTCGCTGGTTCGACTGCCCGGAAAAAATCCGATGGTCGTTGCGGTATCCAAACCAAATCGTCCGCGATCCGCCACCGCGAGGCGCGCGCGATCAACCTGAGGCGTGCCCACATAGCGGAAATTGACCTGCCGCTCACGGAAAAAACTCGTTTCAAAAGGCATTATGCCCAGGACTTCATCGGTGACCGCACGCAGGGTCTTGGTGCGCTTTTCGCCCCAAGCCCAAAGCTGCGGGGCCACGTATTGAAAGACATAAATTCCACGCAGCCGTAAGGCATCGGCCAGACGCAGATGAAAGCCCGGGTAATCGACCAGGATGGCAATATCCGGCTGCCGTCGCTCAATCTGTTCGAGCAGGCTGAATTCAAGATGTTTGAGGAAAGGCAAATGCTTGATCACTTCAACGAAGCCCATCACCGAAAGCTCTTCGATCCCGAAGAGCGCCTCGGCTCCGGTCGCCCTCATGCGAGGACCACAGATGCCAAAGATATCCGCGTCAGGCCAATAGGCCTTCAACTCGTCCAGCAGTTCTGCAGCCAGTAAATCGCCGGACGGTTCGCCGGCTGAGACGAAAATTCGAGGCGGCCTCATGCATCCTCTTTCCACTTAAAATGGTTGGCTTTAAATAAATTGGATCGGTGCGCTGGTTTCTGTCCGAGGACGTGACCGTTGCTGGGCCAGCTCCACAGCCATTTCCACCAGCTGAACGGATTCCACCAGTTCTTCCTGAGTGGCGAGGTGATGGTCTTGACCGAAAAGGAAACGGTGCATCTGGTTCAATTGAATCTTCAAGGTTTCCTGCTTTTCCACGGGCAACATCGCGCGATCCAGAGCGCCATGACTGTCGAACCACTGGAGCTCGGGCAGGACATCTGCGACGCGACCACGCAGGCCGAGACCGGTAATTTCACAGGTCTGCGCGATATAATCCACCGTGCAGACGGCATCAGTCCCCGTCACGCGAATGCTGCGGAGACGCTGTGGGGTGAGCCAATTCACATGCACAGAACCCGTAGCACCCTGCGGACCGGACACCAGAATTTCTGCAGTATCAAAAATGTTTTGAATCTGGGTGCTGTGACCGATGCTATTGAGAACCTGCAAAGGCCCGAGCAGCATGCGGAACACATCAAGTTCATGCACGGCCAGATCGAGAATAACGTTATTGCCAGGCTTGACATTGCGCGGAAATCCGCCGGCGCGCGTTCCGGTCAGATGCACCAATTGTCCTAGAATTCCCGAGTGAATCAGACGCCGCAAGGCCCCGACCACAGGATTGCAACGCTCAATATTGCCAACCGCGAGTCGCAAGGAGCGATCATTGGCGATTTGCACCAATTCACGGGCTTCCTGCATGGTGCCAGCGGCCGGCTTTTCCACCAGTACATGGCGGTCATGTTCGAGTATTTTTTTAACAAGCGCATAATGAAGTTCGGTGGGAGCTGCAACCACAGCCAAATCCCAAGGCAAGGCCAGAGCTTCATCCACCGTGCGCAGAAGGGGAATGTCGGATCCGGGCAAACCTTCGAGCACGGGGTCCACAACAGCGAGCAAGTGATAGCGGGAATCTTCCTGTAAGACGCGGAAATGATTGCGTCCCATGTTTCCCATGCCAAATAGAACAACTCGAATCACTTGCATGTTCCACCCTCGCGTTCCGGTTAGAGGCCGCCACTATAGCGAATCGAAGGAAGCTTGCCTAGCAAGGATTGTTCAGGACCGGGTGACTTCGTCAACGTTCAAGGCAAACCTTTGCCCTGCCTCAGTTCCGCCTTCGACCTGATCAACCAAAACAAGCAACGTGTTGAGCAAATCAAGGTTCAAAACACCCTCGACTGGCAGAGTCAGGATATCGTCTTTTTCAAAATTCAAGGGACAGACATCGCGCTGACTTCGATCATTGACTTTAAATGAGAGGGGCAAGCCCTGCGTGCGACAGATGATAGGTCTGACAGGATAGATTTGACAGGAACCTTCGGCATCGAGAAAACGACAGGCACCAGCTTTTTCTGGCTGTTTTTGCAGCTTTTCCACCAACTCGGGACGCTGCAGAAGCCAATCACGGATGCTGTTCCGCTCTACAGCAAAAACAGTCAAACCAGGCAGGCAGCAGGACGAACACCCCTTCCTGCATTGCAATTGTTTCGCATAGCGCTGTTGAAATTCTTCGGCCTTGGCATCAACCTTGGCCACCAGATCCTGATAGCGGGACGAGCTCATGAAAGTTTCCGTAGCACAGCGTAAAACATGGTATCCGCATCAGCGGCTGGATTACCACAGAGCTGCTGGATTTCCAAGCGAAGGTCGGGATGTGCTTGCAGCGCGGCAGCGACCACGTCTTCATTTTCTTCAGGCAGCCAGCTGCAGGTCGCATACACCAAAGATCCGCCTTTTTTCAATGCAGGCAGCACTTTCTGAAAGAGGCTGATTTGCAGATCCTGAAGCGTCTTGAGTTCCGACGGTTCGCAACGATATTTACTATCAGGACTGCGACGCCAGGTCCCCGTCCCTGTGCAAGGCGCATCAATCAGGATCACATCCACGCCAACATTTTTCTGCCATTCGGAAGGGAATGCGGGCAGAGACTCGCCATTCCAGGGCAGAGTGCGGACTCGGGAAAGGTCAGCACGTTCTGCACGCCGTTTCACTTCCTCGAGCTTATAGCTGCGAATATCGGACGCAAAGACCAGGCCGCGACCTTGCATGCGGGACGCCATCTGCAAAGTCTTGCCGCCGCCACCCGCGCAGCAATCCCAAACCAGAGCATCTTTCACAAAGGGAACAGCGGCGCCAATCATCTGCGAAGCATAATCCTGAACTTCAAGAACACCCTGCTCGATGCAGGCCAGATTTTGCAGATTACGGGCCTGATCCAATTT
This sequence comes from Oligoflexus sp., assembly GCF_035638955.1. Taxonomy (GTDB): domain Bacteria; phylum Bdellovibrionota_B; class Oligoflexia; order Oligoflexales; family Oligoflexaceae; genus Oligoflexus. The sequence continues at coordinate 57,690 of NZ_DASQYZ010000309.1, forward strand.
CCAGGCGGGACCGTCTTCCACCCATGTGATGCCCTGCTCTTTCAGTTCGCGCCGCGCGAATTCGATCCGAGTCGGTTGATTGACCCGCAGCCAAAGCGGAGCCTTGGCATTTTGGGCAGCAAGAAAGGCTTGGCGCTCATCCGGTGACCATCCACTCATGGTGGTTCGACGTTCCAGCATCGGTGCATAAAATGCGGGAATGCCCCAGCTGGCCAGCGTCTGCGCCTGTTTCAAAACTTCGATACGCTGCTTTTCATCGGGAAAACGCTCGTCCAGTGGATCCTGACGTTCCACACTCAACCAAAAAAAGAGTCGTTCGGTTGGCAATTCACGGAGCTCATTCCAATCCCCAGCCCCCGCAGGAGCTGCAGCAGGAGATGCTGCAGCAGCTCCTGCTGCAGCATCGGCTTCAGCCAGCACGGCTAAAGGTCCCAGGCGCAAGGCAGCAAACACAGCATCGGCATACCACTGACGATCTTTTTTCCCGAATCGCTTTTCACCGCGAAAGACCTGCGCCAGCCACCGATCCACCTGGGGCAGCGTGCGGCTTTCGCGCAACTGATTCCAAATGCGATAAAGATGCATCGTGCGAAGATTTTCGCTAAAAAAAAGTCGCGCTGTCATAGAAAGGAGGATTGCAGAAGACTGAGGGAAGCTGTGGCGCCCGAAAGCTGACGAGCTTTAGGATCACGACGCGCCAGAGCCAGGAAGGATCGCGGCTGTTCCGTATCATTCGCTAAAAATTGTTCGCCCAATTCCTCGCCGCTGAGTTCTTCGGCCGCTGTGAGCGCTCGTCCTGCTACCTGAAGGCCCGCACTCCCAGCCATGACTGCTGTTACATTCCAGCCGGGCAACCAGGGCCGTAGATTGGTCTGTGGCGGTACAATCCCACGGAAGAGCGAAGTCTCGGGCGCGGCGAAGATCATGTCCCAAGTGGGAATATCCTGGGTCGACACGGCTTCACTCTGTTCGCGGAAAACCCGAATGGAAGGAATGCTCAAGCCGCGCAGAGCTTCCGGCTTCACAATCTCAACCTGGACAGCTTCACAGCTGGCCCGCAGGATATCCAGCGGGTGCGTAGACAGTATAAAGGACGCCAACGCTTCAGCAGCACTTTCGATGAGGCGAAAGTGTCCTTGCGTCAAAATAAAATTTATTTCTTTAATAAGAGCTGCGTAATCAACGCTCTGGCTCAATTGCCCTGATTTTGCCGCCGTGCTGGTGTCAAGATAGAGCACCAGATGCAGACGCAAAGGCTGTGTGCGCAGCTTTTCTTCCGGATAAATGCCAATAGTGCACGGAACGACAAAATCCTTCAAACGAATTTCGTCGAGTATGCGACCGGTTTTTTTTGAGCGTACGCGCATGAAGCCTCTCCCAGGGCCATGGTTGTATTACGCCCCTTCCCTATTGGCAAGCTGACCTTAATCAGGCTTGTGAAAAAGTCAGCATGACAAAGGATCAGCTGACTAGGCAAGTCGGGAACGCTGTGATAAGTTGCCGCCGCATGCTGCTCAAAGATGGAGGCCAACATCCATGGAAACCGCACCAAGACCGGATATCAAGCTCATCAGCCAGGATGATCGCATTTTTGCCGGCTCCAGTTACCCCAAGCCCTTTGCCTTTAACAAGGAAGTCGCGCACGTCTTTGATGACATGGTGCGCCGTTCCATTCCACTTTACGTGGATGTGGTCCGTGCCACGGCCGATTGGGTTCAACACTTCTATAAACCCCAAACCGCCATCGTCGATATTGGCTGCTCCACCGGCACGACGACTCATCATGTCGCGCAGATCTTGCAAAAGCCAGCCCAATTCCTCGCGGTTGACCTTTCTGCATCCATGGTTGAAAAGGCCCGGGAGAAACTCGCCGACCTGCCGCCACGCCATCAGCTCACCCTGCTGTGTCAGGATATTCGCGAGACGCCTCTGCCCCGGTCGTCGGTTGTGATCATTAACTATAATTTGCAATTTTTACCGGTCGCGGACCGTCTCAGCCTGCTGTGCCGCATCCACGAAGCCCTCGTCCCGGGCGGCATCGTCATCATTAGTGAAAAGGTGCGATCCGCAACGCCCCAGTTCCAGGAACTGACAACCGCCATTTATGAACGATTCAAAGAGGAGCAGGGCTACAGCCGCACTGAAATCGAAAGAAAAAAGGAAGCCCTGGACCATGTCCTCGTGCCGTTCACCGAGCAGGAGCATCGGCAAAACCTGACTCTCGCGGGCTTTACAGCCATGGATTCCCTGATGAAATGGAATAACTTTCTCACCTTGATTGCTCAAAAGGAGCCCAAGCCTTGAAGTCTGCCTCAGAAACTGGCTGGTGGTCCCTGATTCAGGATGTGGGCGTTCGGCAGCAGATTGCCGACCTTCGCGAAACCACTAGACCGCGCCTTCTGGAGCCACGTTGGGCCGCAGAGCGGGCGGCGGTCGCCTCGATTCAGGATTTACGGGCCGCCTCTATCAAGACTGACGGCCCCTCTGTTACCATTGGCGGCGCCTCGGAACTCGGTCCAGCCGAGCACGACCGTCTGGACCAAGCCCTGCGGGCTTTCATTCCTTGGAAAAAAGGTCCTTTTTCAATCTTTGGTCATGATATTGATGCGGAATGGCGTTCGGATTGGAAGTGGGATCGCTTTTGGCCTTACATTCGTACGCTGAAAGATGAAGTCGTGGCGGATATCGGCTGCAACAATGGCTACTTCATGTATCGCATGCTGGACGCTGGCGCCAAACATGTGGTCGGCTTCGAACCCATGGCCCGTCACGCTTTAAACTTTGAGCTGCTGCAAAACCTCCATCCCACGCCGGCCCTTGATTTTGAAATGCTGGGGGTGGAACATATCGAACTTTTCCCCGAGGTCTTTGACACCATTTTTTGTCTTGGCATTCTCTACCATCACACCGATCCAGTCGGTCTTTTGCGAAAGTTGGCCAAGGCCTTGAAATACCGCGGGCGTCTTTTCATCGACTGCCAGGGCATTCCTGGTGACGATCCCGTGGCCCTGACCCCAGCTGGCCGCTATGCCGGTGCGGGTGGCGTCTGGTTTTTGCCGACCCGGAGTTGCCTTGAAAACTGGATCAAGCGGGCTGGCTATACGCGGATCCAATGGATTCACGCCGCCCCTCTTTCTCCAAGCGAGCAGCGGGCCACAGAATGGGCGCCTCTGCGGAGCCTTCCGGAATTCTTGCAGACCGATGATCCTACGAAAACCATCGAAGGGTACCCCGCACCCGAACGTTTTTATGTAATGGTGCAGCTCTGACTCCAGGTTTTCATTGAGCCTCCTGGCTACTGTTCGCTACAATGAGCTGTTGATCAGGAGGTTGACCCGATGCCGCAAAAAATCAAGGCCGTTCTTATCTATGGTGGGCAGTCCACAGAGCACGAAGTATCCCGCCGCAGCGCCGCTTATATTTGGAAGAATATTGATCGGCAAAGGTTCGACGCCTTTGCCATCGCCATTGATAAAGATGGCCGCTGGCATGCTCAGAACCGCCAGGAATTGGAACGTTCGTTGCCCACGGAAATGCCTCTGCATGCAGGCGATCGAGCCGATCCTGAATCGAAGGAGCTGCTCAAAAAAATCTGGACCCAGGGCGGGGATAACAGCGACCTCGTGGTCTTTGAGATCGTCCACGGCACGACCGGTGAAGATGGTATGATGCAGGGCTTCTTTGATCTGCAGCGCATCCCTTACGTGGGACCCGGCATTCTGGGTTCGTCCGTGGCCATGGACAAGGTCGTCGCCAAGCAGTTGGTGGAACATGCCGGCGTTCCTGTGGTGCCTTATGTCTCCCTGCGGCTTCATGAGTGGCTGGAGCGGAAATCCGATGTGCTGAAGGAAGCCGTGCAGAAGCTTCAATTCCCGATGTTTGTGAAACCGGCCAGCCTTGGCAGTTCGGTCGGAATCAACCGGGTCGAGAATCAAGCGTCCCTGGAAAAAGCCATCCATCACGCCTTGGAATTTGATGATCGCGTGCTGATTGAAACCGGAGTGAACGCCCGTGAAATTGAGTATGCCTGTCTTGGGGGCTATGCGCCCAAGCTCACCTTTCCGGGTGAAGTCGGAGTGGCCACGGGATTCTATAGCTATGAAGAAAAATATTCGTCTGGCAGCAAGGCCGAGGTTTTGGTTCCAGCCCCTCTTTCCAAGGAACTGGCCGATCAGGGTCGCGAGATCAGTCGCAAGGTTTTCCAGGCATTGAATCTTTATGGGCTGGCTCGGATTGATCTCTTTCTGGATAAAACGACCCAGAAATTTTATTTCAACGAAGCCAATACTCTGCCAGGTATGACAGCCATCTCACAATACCCCAAGCTTTGGGAGCATGAAGGCATGACCGGCAAGGAGCTTATTTCGCAGCTCCTCGACACCGCCTTGGAACGTCGAAAAATTCAGGTCGGATTGAAGCGTAGTCTTTAAGAGAAAGCGGGCGCCGGCATCAGTCGGCGTCCAGGGTCATGCTCTCCGCATCGGCCTGCACAGGCGGCGCGACCGGCGCCTGCAGAATAACCTTCATACGTTTCTGCAGTTTCTTGACGATGGGATCCTGGGCATCAATCGGGTTCCCGGTCAAATCCAAGGTTTGCAGATGCTGCAGGCTTAACAGAGGCTCCAGGTCATAGACATCATTATGGCGAAGGGAAAGTTTTTTCAAACGCGGTAGCTTTTGCAGAGGCTGAAGATCGTTGACGCGGTGACCATCCAGATTCAGTTCTTCCAAAAATGGCAAGGCGCGTAGAGGCCGAATATCCTGAACCTTGAGAACGCCTGCACTCCGTAGAGTGAGTTTACGACTCTTTTGCAGGATTTGCTCCGCTTCCTCACAATCATGAGCATTCAAATCATTGAGTATGCGTGAAACAGTGTGTTCCTGTTCATAATCCCAATTATGCTCACGACAAAAGGCGCTGAGCGTGACCGGGACACAGGCTTTGCTGGTGGCATCGAGTTGCTGCCCGTCGGACCAACATTGCTCCCGGGTTGGTGGCAGGGTGCGACAGGTTTCGCTCTCGGCATCCCAAACAGCCCGGGTACCGCAGGCTTTTTCCAATTTCGGGGCGGGGGCTGGGGCCTGCTGAGGCGCCAGGGTCAACTGCGTTGCAAGAAAGAAAGCCAGTGAAGTCGGCAGCATGTTGGTTCAATCCTCGACAAGGGAATCTGATATCGGCTGACTTAATAATGATGCCAGACACCCCATGATTATTGCATGAGAAAATGGAAAAGACCGAAGGCTCGTCCTACGAACAGGACGTTCCAACTCAGAATTTCATGCATGGATCAACAAACTGGCGGGGATTAGTGGGCCAGGGTCGTTTCAGTCCAAGGATAGCACATATTGGGGTTCGGTCATGGCTTCATCGGTGAGGGTATTGCCCCAATTGATCTTGATCAAAAGAGTCAAATCCTTGGCTTTCTCAACGGTAAATGCCTGGGACAGAGTCAAGACGGGGTTACTCAGCGTCATGGTGAGAGACTTGTCTTCGGAATCACCGCCGATCACGTCCGGAGCAAAGGTCAGCTGAATGCTGCTGTAACTGGTTCCTTCGAGTTCAGCGATTTTTTTCGAATAGATCAGCTGCTCACGATCGACGATACGAAAAATCTTTTCTTCTTCGCTATCAAAAAGATTACTGCTCGTGGCGCCATCCTCACTGACAATATCGATTTTCAAAAGCTGGTAGGTTTGAAAATTCGGATCCTGGGTTCCGGTGGCACCTTCTGGCGATTTGCTCACGCCGTACATTTCCACGGAAAGAAGCTGATCTTCCGTTAAACTCCCACACCCCAGCAGCAGCAGGTTCATGCATAAAAACAGAAAATTGGTTATGGTAAGTTTTGTCACATCAGCCCTCCTCCTCTCCTATCGGCCGGATCAGCAATCAATTGATAGATCTGCTACAATACCCCAGGAATTCCGATGTTTTTAAGGGAGCAGCACAACCATGCAATCCGCCGTGAAAAGCGTTTGGATCCTGGTTTTTATCATAGCGGCCTTGTCCTTGGGACATTGCGGTCGCAAATCAGGCTCGTCCAAAGACGACGAAACCCAGAATATTCCATATATTCCAAACGCTTGGGACGGTGAAGAAGACTGGTCCGGCAACGCGCTTCAAGTCGAGGACATTCCATGAAAATACTAGCTGGCAGCCTGATGCTCCTATCGCTGACCGCAAGCGCCGCACCTCTACGTTTGGAACCCAGACACCCAAGCAGCAAAAACCTGATCTGGACCGATGGTGTGATGCAGATCACAAGACCGAACCCAGCCGACGTCCCCAAGGTTGGTTACGCCATCGTCAAAGCGCGCCCTTCGCCAGCTCTGCATCGTCTTCTGCCCAAGGGATATTCCCTCGCTCCCCTGCCGCAAACCTGGGATCTGAATTATTATGCGGTCCCTCTCGATTCCGTGAGCCAGCTGCAGGACCTTGCGATCTGGGCTCATGAGAGTACAGGCATGTGCGGCAGCATTGAATTCGTGCGTGGTCATTCGCTCATCACAGCGTCCACCCAAATTTATCCACCGATCTATGGTTCACGCGCTGTCTTTGATGAAGCCAAAACCTGGATCGAAACGGTTTCGCTCGCCGCCATGGATCAAACCATCGATGCGCTCACAGCCCTGCCCTCGCGCCATTTCCGGCACCCTCAGGGCGAGACGGCTCACACCACGGTGCGGCAGATCTGGGAATCGCAGATGGTGTCCGCACGATGGACGATCACCGAGGAAACGCAGCCTCTCAGCAATCAAAAATCCGTGGTCGCGCGCTTGGAAGGGCTCACGAAACCCGAAGAAACCATTATCATCGGTGCGCATCTGGATAGTATCCTTCGGTCGGGCAGTAATTCGGTGGATCCTTCTCCCGGAGCTGATGATGATGCTTCAGGTGTCGCAGCTTTGACTGAAATTCTGCGGGTGATTGAAGCGGGCCAATTGAAGTTCGATCGCAGCATTGAACTGCAGGCCTATGCCGCGGAAGAAGCCGGCCTGGTGGGCAGCAAGGAAATTGCTGTGCGTTACGCAGCTGCCGGTAAAAAAATCGCGGGCATGTATCAAATCGATATGGCTTATTACAGCAAAGCCGGCGCGAGCGGCATCATTCATCTGCTCCAGGATTATACCAGCCGTGACCTGCGGCGGCAGGCGATTGACTGGATTCGCCTTTACCTGGGACCTGTTTATAAGCTTGGCTTTCTACCGCGCGGGTCGGCGTCTGATCATAAATCTTTTTACGATCACGGTTATCCAACCATTTTTCCTTTTGAGGATCCTAGCGGTCATAATCCCTATATTCATAGTGGGAATGACACCAGGGCTCAATTCGATGATGGTCTCCTGCAACGTCGCGTCACGCAACTCGCCCTCCTCTTCACCATTCATCAAGGTGGGCTCCAATCCTTGGCAGCAGCCTATGAGCCTTTGAAAAAGGACCAATTGCCAGAAGACCTGCGGCAGGGTCTGAAAATCGCCATTCAAAATATTGATGCGCAATACTATGTTTCCGTCAGTGGTCCGCTCAACGCCAGCACTCTGGAGTTTTGTCAAATTGATGATGGCGGGAATCCACACTGCGCGCAGGAAAGAGCCACGTTGGGGGCAGAGGCCAGTGGATCCGCGCGCAAGTTTTTTTACAGCACAGCGGCTTTACCGCTGGCGGCGGGACAGAAGTGGCGAGTGCTGGCTTATGATGCTGCTGACGATCTGATCGCATGGCGACAATTCAGCTTGAAAGCGCCTTAAAAATCCATCCAAAGTGCGAAGTGCGGCATGATAAAGTCGTCGGATTCCTTCGAGGGCAAGGACTCCGTCGCACCATTGTAAATCCGCTTCTTATAGTCCATGTGCAGGACGCTCAGCAAAGGGCCCACGCGCATGTTGCCAACCTTAAAACCGTAACCAAGATCCAGAAGATAGGCTGACTGCGCTGGGTAACGCGTCCCTGTGGAGCTGCTGCTGAAACTATTGCTGAGTTTGTCGGTAATTTTCTTTTGGCCACCGATCAAAAATGTAGCGTGAGCCACCCATTCGTTCACCGAAGCACCGAGCGAAAGACCCGGTCCGCTATACGTTTCCGTTGTGGTGAGTGATGTGCTGTTGCTGGAATCGCTTGTGCGTTGTTCCATGCTGCCCTGCAAATACTTCAAACCGACACAGAACCAATCCATCCGGTAGCAGAAGCCCAGCGCCGTGAAGGTATAATTAGTTTTGGTTTTCACAGTATAGGGCTGATCATCGTTATCGGTGAGGCTCCGCTCACCGCTATCATTCATATAAAAGAGAGCTAATTCACCCGTCAGGCCATCGGCCCGAGCCATGGGTCCCCAAGCGATACAGAACAAGGCTAACAGCCACCGCACCATCGATTGCATCCTCCATCAAGAATCTGATGGTGCATCGGCACGCTGGTTGGATTCCTTGACAGGCAAATGGTGCCTGGTCGTCAGGAGGATCTTACGGAAGATCCTGTGGACCCGAAAGCGGAACCGGCTGCTGGATCAACCACTGGCGAGCCTTGTCGGGATCCGTAAAAAACCGCTGATCGGAGCGGCCGATTTTCATTTCATACTGGCCCATTTTATTCTCGTCATGATGGACGTTGGCAAAGGCAAAGCAGCGTTGGCTCCGCTGCAAGGTCACCGAAAGCTTCCCAGGATCATCGAAAAGATCAGCATAGGCAGGACGCATGCCATGACTTAAGAGAATATGGGGAATCACCAGCCGCATGGCCTTATGCGCTTCGATATCCACCGGCTCGAAACCTTTGAGATCCAGCAAGAGCCGAAAGGCACGACCATCAGGAATGCGCTCCAGCGCTGCATGCAGGTTTTTTTTCCACAGTAGGACATCCTCCCGTGTCACCGAACCCTTGAGTTCCGTTTGCAGAATGGACAGGGTATCATCCCAATGTGAGGCATGATGGGATTGCATAAGCGGTCTCCTCCAGCAGAGTGTTGCCTCACACTATCTGATCAGGGGGTCTGATGTCCATACATCGTCGACGGCTTGGCATCAGCATCGCCTCCGGCCTTCTCATGGAAGGATTGAATAAAATCTCGCCACTGCTGATTCTTTATCATGCGCAGAAATACCTGGGACTGGCGGCCTTTGGTTCCGCACAATTTGGAATGGCCTGGCTGGAAATCATGCAACCCTTGGTGGCTTTTGGTTACACCAGCTACGCTGTGGCTTCCATCAGTCGCGGGCACGAGTCCGCTCCCCTTCTGTCCCATATTACAAGCTTGAAACTCGTCCAGATGCTGCTCGTTATGCTCGGGGCCTTTACCTTTGGTCTTTGGCAAAACTCCGGGCATCCTCTGCAGGAATATTTTTTATTGCTCGTCCTGCTCCTGACCGGGACGGTTCTGGATGCCTCATGGCTGGCGCTGGCGCGACAAAAATTGGCTTATTTTTCAGCGTTGGGCGGTTTGTTAAGGCTGGCGAGTCTCTTGGCTATTTTTATGTGGGTCCGTGCGCCCGAAGACAAACAGCTCTTCATGTTACTCCAAATCATACCGAGCGTTCTGATGGCCATGGCCACAGCCTACTTTGCGTGGACCAGGCTCGGCTGGTCCCCCATCAGCAAGACCTCGCTGCCCGCCATTGTACGCTTTGCTCTGCCGTTTGCCGGGATCAGCCTGCTTATGGCCGTCTATGATCGCTTTGATTTATTTCTCATGGAACGCTGGTTCGGTTTGGAAGCCGCCGGAGCCTATGCCGGTCCCGCAAAAGTTGTTCAGAGTCTGGCGGCCTTGGGTACCTCGGTTGTCGCCGCTTTTTCAGCTGAAATGGTCCAGGTCAAGGATCGTGATTCCCTGGCTCGTCATACGGCCTTGAGCCTTTGGTGCATGCTGGCGATCGCCACCCCGATCGTCTTCGGATCTCCCTTTGTGGAAACCGAAATCATGGGTCTTCTGTTTACGCATGAGTCGGCCGCCGCGCACGGAATTTTCAGTTGGCTTACCCTTGGCATCATCGGTCAGGTCTTTATCACAGTTTTCGGTCTTCAGGTCTTACAACTCAAGGGCGAACCCTGGCGGCTTTTTCTCTGTCTGCTGCCCGGACTTGCGCTGGGTCCGATGTTTGCCTGGTTTCTGCGAAATACTTACGGCTGGCAGGTTATGGCCTGGGCCGCGGTGGCAAGCAAAGGACTTGCTGCCCTTCTGGTGGTGAATGCCGCTCGATCGTTCGTGGGACCTGTGCCCTGGTCACCTATTCTGCGCACTCTTGCAGCTGGTGCTTGCATGGCCCTGGCGTTATATGGGATCGTGCTGCAAGGAATCATCCTGAATTTGATAGTCGGCGGAATCGTTTACGTGAGTTGTCTGGCTCTTTTGAATCGACAAAAGGTTGCCTGGGTGCTGAGTCACCCGAAAATAGCCCGCACCTGGCGAGGAATACTTGGATGAAACAGGTTGCCGTCTGCCTGATTTGGCAGAATGGAGACGAAGCGGATCTTCAGCACGTGCTGGAATTCACCGAGGTTGTCCCACGCGTATACGTGGTCGATCGACGAACCCGCGGTGAAGCGTATGCATCACTGGACGACCCGCGCGCGCACTATGCTCCTTTTCGGCAAAAAGTTTCCTTGGGCACTGCCCTCAATCGAGGACTGAGCCTGGCTTATGAAGAAGGTCGGCACTGGCTGTGGATATTTGATGGCGCCACTCTTGTGTCCCGTGAGCAGCTTCAGGTCTGGAGTCAAAAGGCCTCAGCTCCCACCGAACTCTACCGTCCGCGCGATGCCGAGGAGACGCCGAACCTTTTACGCAGGCCGGGTTGCGGACTGCTGGTTTCGGTACCTGTGGCGCGTTCTCTGGGCGGCTGGGACCCTCAATTGCCGGCGCAGCTGGTCCTTGCGGATTTTTATGCGCGCTTCAAAGCGGCCGGTTGGGCCGCAGAAAATGTCATTGAAGTCCAGTATAAGCAGTCTGGACTGGGACTTGACCCTTGGGACACGGCGCAAAGTCTGTGGATATTGATGCAGCGGCGATTTTTTCGCAGGTCATAAAAAGCCGCTGATGATGTCCCACGCTTCTGTTATCGTGGGTCCCTTATAAGCACAATCGGGAGTGCATTCGGCTATGGCAGCGAGCCTTCACATATTTTCGCCCGAAGTCTGTTTGGCCACGGAACTGATCCACGAGCTCAGCCAGTGGAACCAGGAACGCCTGGCCCAGACCCTTCTGATTGTGCCCACCCAAAGGCTTGGCACGTATATCCTGGCGGGAATTCTGGAGCACCATGCGGCGATACGCACGCCTGGGATCATCACGCTCGAAAAACTCCTGAGCCAGCAGGCTCAGCTGCCCAACGTGGCTTTGGTGCCCGATAGCGCTGTGGAATTGATTCTGCATCAGCAGCTGGATAAAGGAAGCTACACCCAACTGCAGGTTGGTCACGAGCGGGAGCTTCGGCTGCTCCATAACGAACTCCATGAACACGGGATCCGCGATGAGGCTCTGGATACTCTGGAGCGCGTGATCGCTGAGGATATTTATAAGAGCGAGGACCATCTCGGTTCCCTGCATGTGCGGGCTCGCGAAATCAAAATGATCCTTAAGACTCTCGACGACATGCTCCAGGAACGTGGTCTGATGACCCGAAGCGCTCTGCTCGCGGCCTGTGCTGAAAACATCAGCAGCTCCTGGTCCGAGCAAAGTCTGCAGCCCTATCAGAACGTCTTGTTTTGCGCCTATACGAGTGTGGCCAAAAGCTGGCGCTCCGTTTTGGAAAAACTTCTGCAGGATGATCGCGCTTCGTTTTGGCTTCATGAAGCGCCTGACCTTTATCATCATACAAGTCCGCTGAAGGAACTGGTGGCCTGGATTCGTAGCCAGGTCGGTGCCGTCCCAACCTCCACCAGCCGCGTCCCACCGCGACCACCTATGCTGCCGAAAGCCTGGACGGCTGTTTCACCTATGGAAGAGGCTCGCTGGGCCATAAGCCTGGCTCAGCAGTGGATTCAGTCCGGTTTGCCCCCCCATGAAATCGCGATCCTGATTAGCAAGGAAAGCACCTATGCCGGACCTCTGCGGTTTTTCGCGCGTGGCATGGATCATTGCAATATTGCTTTGGCGCAAAGTTTTGCATCGCTGCTGCCTGGCCGATTTTTACAGCTGGTGCATAGCCTCTTTCATGGAGAAGAGGAATGCAGCCATCTTCTGGCCCTCATTCAGCACCCTGCGGTTGAACAGTGGATCCGTGACAATTCCAATGCCCCGCACGTTCTGGAGCGCTTGCGCGAGGGCCTTCTGAAGGCTGGTATACCAAGTGAATTTGCTTTAATCAGTCAGGAGCTCCCTGATTCGCTTGGCGAAATCATTAAAAAGCTGTTGAATCTATTTGCCGTCTTCAAGCCCGAGCGCCAGGCCAAGGTTAGCGTTTGGCAGCATGACCTGGATCAGATGGTCAAGGATTTCGATATTTTTCATTGTTCCGAAGAGGCCGACATTCTGCAGTCCGCCGAGGATCTTTACGCCAGCTTCGTCGACTCCCTGCGGGTTCTTGATAGCGTGAGTCATGGCCTCATGAGTGGCCGTTTCTTTTGGGACCTGGTCACGCGTCACCTTCTCGGAGGGGATGTGCGGGGCACCGGGGAACCGCTCGCAGGGCTGCAGATCCTGAGCATACCGGAAGCGCGGTCGATGCCTTTCACTCGGGTGATTCTGGTCGGCTGCCAGGAGGGATTTTTCCCCCAGGCCTTGCCTCAGGATGTGTTGCTCGATAACTATTTGAAAAAATCGATGGGGCTGCCAGGCTGGGAAGTTTTGGAATCGATGGAAGATCAAACCTTTCATCTTCTGCTGGCGCGCATTTCGCAAATGGTGCTTCTGCGTTCCAAACGCCGCGGCGATGAACTTGTGGTGCGTTCGCGTTTTACCGAAGGGCTGATGGTGCAGCATCGTTTGGAAGAAGAAGATCTGCCGCTTTGGATTGAAGCCTTTGCTGTTTCCACCGAAGGCCTGCCGTCCCTGCCGGATGAGCTCGAAGGCCAAATACCCGTCGATTATGAAGAGATTTGGGCCAACATGAGCGCCAGTCGTTTGGAAAAACTCATTCGCTGCCCCTACGCTTTCCTTCTCCATCATTTGCATGTTCAGGATTTTCGCCCTCCCCCTTGGGACGGTGATGCTCGCCGGGAAGGTGTCTGGCTTCATGCTGTGCTTGAAAGTTTTTTCAGCGGTGTTTACGAAGGCAAAAGACTTCTACCGCCGTGGGATGTCACCGGTGAGGGCTTTGCCGAGTCGGCTTTGACTCGCCTGATGACTCTGACGGAACTTCTTTCTCCCACCGAAATGAAAGACAGCCCAATCAAGCGGCATCTGGAGCAGCATGCCTGGCCGCAATTCATCGCCCATCTGCAGCTGCTTGGCGCCGATAAACCAGGCAAGCGCAGGGAAAATCGGCGTGAGGTTGGATTTGGACCTGGCACCCAGCGGGAAGTCAAAATTCAGGTCGGCGACCGCTGGCGTCTTCTGATTGGTCGGATCGATGCTCTTGATCGTTTCGATGATCTGACGGTTATCACCGATTACAAGCGACGCAAAACACCGGCGATCAGCGCTTCGGAACGGGGGCTGTCGCCGCAGCTCGGCATTTACGCTTTGGCATTATCCTGTTTTGACCCCATGTTGAACGAGCAGCCTCTGGTGCTCGGCTACTGGAATATTTACGAAGGCCAGTGGAAATCGCATGGCATGAATCAGGCCGCCCGCGATCATGATCTGGCGCGACTGCTGAGTTCCCGGCAGACGCCGGATGTCGAGGCTTTGAAGGACGGAATTAAAACCAACTGGCTGTGGCGCGAAGATGAAATCCGCCGTCGCGAACGCTTTTTCGCCGATCCCAGTGCCTGCGAACTTTGCATCTATGATGGTATCTGTCGCAAAGAGGACCCTCGTTCGCGGCGGCGCATCCAGCAGCAAAATTCCTGGGCGCAACGTCTCAAAGGTCAGGTTCACGAAAGGGACGCCGATGCTGCTGAATAATCCGCAGACTCCGTGGGCGCACGCGTCTCACAAAAGCGACGTTAGTCTGGTCGGTTGCATGCAGAATCCGTGGGCGCTCGTCCATCACGAAAGGGACGCCGATGCTGCTGAATAATCCGCAGAATCCCTACCGCAGTTTTGTTGTGCGAGCTTCCGCGGGCAGTGGCAAAACCTGGCAGCTATCCCGACGTTTTTTGCAGCTGGTCGCTGCCGGGGCCCATCCTGGATCCATTCTTACGGTGACGTTTACGCGCAAGGCTGCGGCTGAAATGCGGGAACGGATTCTCGATAGCGCCGCGCAGCTGCTGATGGATGAGGAGCAGCGGGAGTCCTTTGAAAAAGACCTCTTCAGTTTTTATGAGCATATGGACCGCACCGAACCAGGCCGCAAACTGCCTCCACCGCGCGGGGCGGAAGCGGCCGCTCGCCTGATCCTGGCCAGCACCCAGTCCTTACGCATTGCCACCATCGATTCGATCTTTCTGGAATGGATCCGTAAGTTTCCCTTCGAAGCTTCGGCAGGCGGAGCGCTGCGCATTCCAACTGGGTTTGATCTTTTGAGCCCGCGCGGTGAGGAGCGCCTGCTCAGCAAAGCCTGGTCGGCGCTGATGAAGGAAGCACAGAAACAGGGCCTGCTCAAGGAGTGGCTGCCCCATCTGTCCACCGATTTTCACCTGCTGGATATTCATAATCGCATCAAAGAGCTGAGTCGCCATGAATCCTTTCTGTGGCTCGTGGAAAAACAGATCAAGAATGTCTACCTGCAGCATCCCGTGCCGGAAGTCCTGCAGACGAGCTATCTGGCAGCGGTCCGGAGTGCCCTGGAGGAAATCGCATACCAACTGCCACCGGATCGCATGAGCCAGGCGCTCGCCGCCATCCATTCTGATGATCTACCGCAACTGCAGGAATTGCGGATTTTGAAAGGCGACGGGACGGTTCATGGCGGTACCTTTCGAGGCAAAAAAAAGGAAATGCTGGCGACCGCCATCGAAACGGTGGACCGTGCGGCTCTTGAGTTCCTCGCCGAGCAACAGAAGTGTCTCCTGAATCAACGCGGTGACCTGCTGTTTCGAATCTTTCAACTTTTTGATGCCGAACGGCGACGTGGGAAAGAACAAACACGCAGTCTGGCGTTTACCGATCTGATCAAAGGCGGCTACCACCTGTTCAGCGAGGCCGAAGCCGCTGGTATCAGGTTTCTGCTGCACCGCAGCATTCACCATCTTTTGTTGGATGAATTTCAGGACACCAGTATTCTCCAATGGACAGTATTTCGTGCCATGGCTACTGAGATGCTGTCAGGCAAAGGCCTCGAAACCAAAGATTTGCTGCCTCCGTCTGTCTTTATTGTCGGTGATGCAAAACAATCCATTTACGGTTTTCGCGAAGCCGAAGCTCTGATTTTGGATGAAGCGGCGCAGCATCTGAGTCAGCGCTCAGCCGCAGCTATTAACCTGAGCGTGAGCTACCGCACAAGTCCGCTGCTCTTGAATCTGGTCAACCGGGTTTTCTGCGATCGCATGCGCGACTTCCCCGAACATGCAACAGCAGTTGATCCGAAAACGCAGGCCGTCCTGGTTCCTGGGCCGGCGAGCGTGACTGTGGTTCCGCTCTTTTGCAAAAGTGAAAGCTGTGAGGATCCCGTTCAGGCGGAAGCCCAGTTCCTGGCCGAGCAACTGGCAGAATGGATTCATGGCCCACGACCCAAGATCATCTACGACAAAAAGCAGAAAGGTCTGCGACCTTTGCAAGCGCGTGACTGCGCTGTGCTGTATCGCGCCTCAACCCAAGCAGCGATCTATGCTGAGGCCCTGCGTTCAGCGGGGTTTGCTGTGCGCATGGAGGAAGGCCAGAGTTTTTTTGAAAGACTCGAGATTCGTGACCTTGTGGCTTTGTGCCGTTACATGGCCAATCCCTCCGATACGCTGAGCCTGGTTGAACTCCTGAAAAGCCCGCTCATGGCCATTCCCGATACCTTGCTGCTGGAAGGGCTGAGCCTGTTTCCCGCGCACAAGGATGAAAGTCGTGTCGAGCGGCACCAGATGCTTCTTGAGTGGTTTATGGAGCGTGGACAGGCGATGGCCGGACAGCTGCTGAATGCTTTGCAGCGACGTCAAACGCAAAGACCCGCTCTGTTCTTGCAGGATTGGATGCAAGCCATTGATTTTCCGCGACGCTATGCCACTGCCTTCGGTGATGAGGAAGGAACCCTGGCTCAAGCCAACGGTGCCCGTTTTGCCGAACTCCTGTTCGAATTGGAAGGAGCAGGCGTTTATGATTGGTATCCGCTACTCGATCGTCTGGAACAGCTCGCGGCGGAAAAAGCCATTGGCCTGGCCGAAGTGTCGAGTGACGCGTTGCAGCTCATGACCATTCATAAGTCAAAAGGTTTGGAGTTCCCTCTGGTCATGGTAGTGGGAACGGGTGAAGAATGGGATCGCACCGATCCTTATTGGGCCAAGGTGAAGGATCATTCCTGTGGAACCGGTGTTTTTTATGTGGGTCGTAAGACCGACCAGCCTGCTCAAGATGAGCATATGGAAGGGATTCACCGGCAACTCTTGCAGGAATCAACCGCTGAAAATTTGCGGCTCCTTTATGTAGCTCTCACGCGTGCCCAGTATAGTCTGGTTATCTCGGGTCATCAAAGAAGGCCGCATAAACCAGTGGATCTCACCTTTCACAATCTCATCGATTCGGCCGCTGTGGCGCTGGGTGCCATCCAGAAAAAGCGCGGCAGCATCGAGGTCAAGGAATTGACACATGCAGGGAGTGTCCCTGCGGACACACCTATGGCCCGTCCCGAAGAGAAGGACATTAAAAATTTTTGGGCCTTGCCTCCGCTTCGGGGTTTGGGTCGTGATGAGATCCGAACGCTCGCACCAGCCCGCCTTCTCCAGGAAGGTGGCTCGCATTCTCATAAAGAAGCTCATCCTTATGCCACCAGCTTCGGAAGCTTCGTGCATATGGGTTTGGAAGCTGAATTGAAGAACCAATTCTTCGATGCCGAGGCGGTGTGGATGAGCCTGCGGGCGCAGCATCCCTTTACTGAATATAAATTAGCATTAGGCATGGCTCAGGCCAAATTGGAAAAGATATTGCACTCTCAACTCTGGAAGGCTTTGATCGCTGATTCTGTACAGACCTGTGCAGAGATGCCCGTGGCCTTCGTCAAGGATCGACAGTTGGTTCGTGGAGTCATTGATCTTCTTCTCATAAAACCAGACGGCTCACTTTTGATTGTCGACTACAAAACGATTGCAGACGTACGCTCGGGTCAGGATTTTACGGCTCTGATTGCCGAGAAAAAATATGATCAACAGCTTGCCCTGTATGCCGAAGCTGTCAAGCGTCTCAACCCCGGTAAAGTTGTTCGTGCGGCACTTTTATTCACGGAACTTCCGGAAATTGTAGCGATGGACAATCATATTTAGCAGGAAGGTTTTGAGAACGGACTTGTCCTGGGTGGGTGACCACCCTAATATGTCACCACTAAGATCAAATCACACTAAGACGAAACTCGCCGCCAGCCGGCGCGCCTAAACCGTGAGGAGACTATGGAAGGTCGCGTCATTTTAAAAAATCAGGATATGGTTGCAGTCCGCGTGATCGATGGAACGTACAGCGTGTTTCGTTTGAAATCGCCATGCTCCGTCGAAATCGGCGATGTCTTCCTAGGTCCTCTTTCTGCACTGGGTTATCAACTTCTATTACACAGTGGCACTGATGCCATTGTCGAAGCTCAGGTTAAATTAGCAGGCAGTCAGGTGGCCGCCAAAACCAAGCAATTGGTCGGCATGCGGCGTCGCAGTTGAGTGTCAGCTGAGCGACCTGGATTCTTTCGCTCGCTTACGCAAGCCATCCATGCAAAGGGCCCGGGGTTTTCGTCCCGAGCCCTTTTTTTTGCAAAAGATGATGTCGTCCGCGCGATCAGCCGCGCTCCAAAGCCATCAGAAAGCGGGTACGGGGTTTCAGCGGTTGCTGGAGAGCCTGGACCATACGCTCAAGGACGACATGGGCTTCCTCGGACACACGATAGCTGTCCACCACACTATTCGGAATCAGATGACGAGTGTCATCCGAATCATCGTCGTGCGTGAGCAGGATCATCGGCAGGGATTGAAAGAGCTTCTCCAGATATTCAGCCAATTCCAGGCCGGATAAGGGCTGCATATCATCATGCACAATCGCGGCATCATACTCACGAATGCGGCCCAAATAGCCAACGTCATGCATGGATGAAAAGTAATCCAAACGGTGCCCCTCAAGGGCGGCGGCTGCCATGTAGTGAGCGGCAGTTTTGCCGTCACCACCGAGCAACATGAACTTCCAGGGAGTCTCACTGGGTCTCATGAACGTCTCCTCTGCGAAAGGGGCTGGACGCACCCTGCCCTGAGTTATGGAATGATCTGCTTAGAGTTTTAGGCAACAGGGGCCGACCTGTCCACGATAAAGGGGACGGAATCTGCATCTGAGGCGATCTTAATTCCTACCGTCCGGTAGATATTTTCAGTGGAATTCCCTAGAGGTGGGAAAGACCAGCTCAGTAGCTGGTCGTCTTTGCTTTGCGGGTGGACTTCAATTTAGCGTCGAAATCGTTGAGTAGCGTGCGCTCCGCTTCCTGGTTACGCATGCGCAACACCATGCCGATACCATAGATGGAGTGGAGTTCGACATTATCACTGACTTCACGCAGCGCCCGACGCACTTCAAATATTTTGCGATCCAAGGCGTTGTCGCTCACAGCCAGGGAACCCCAAAGCTCGCGCTTCAAAACGTCCTTGGGTACGATGGTGCCGTGAGCACGAATCAATTCGGCGAGCAAATCGATCTCACGTGCTGAAAGAATCAATTGGCTTTTGCCGCCGCTAATCGTTTTGTGCTTCAGATCCACTTTGAGATCGCCGAACTTCAAAAGATTCATGCGATTCTTATCGTTCAGATCTTCAATTCGAACGCGCAGACGGGCTACAACTTCCGCCGGTGATATGGGCTTCCGCACAAAATCATCGGCACCTGACGCCAGAGCCTGGCTGATGCTCGCATCCGACTCATCACCACTGATAACAATAATGGCCGTTGTCGGCCAAAGCGCGCGTAAACGCGGAATGGTGTCGAGCCCGCATTCGCCCTTGAGGTGAATATCCACAAACGCGCCAACTGGCGACATTTCACCCGCACACTCAAGGAGCTGCTCACTCTGGGTAAAGGCAAAATTTTTCAATCCCAAGGTTTCCTCAATGATTCTGGCCATAACCGGATCATCATCAAGCGTCACAATATAGGGTATTTGTGAAAGATCCTTGAGTCGCGACAGCATGTGCTGCTGGTTTGCCATATAAAAAACCCTCATTCTTGCAATCACCACCTCTGTTCTACAGGATTCCGAAGCCGAGTTCCAACCCTTTCAACCTGACAAACCGGGTGCCTAACCCAGGTTTTTCCTATTCTTTGCAGCCCTTACCAATACAGGGTTTCGCAGAACCGATGCGGCGCTTATCAAGTCCCGGCCTTCCATGCCGATACTATAATCGAAATGGTCTATCCAATGAGAGGACTTGCCATGACCGAGGCCGACCTGGAAACCAAAGCTGCGGAAGGGGACACAGAAGCCCAGTGTTCGCTGGCTTTTCTCTATGAAATCGGCATAGAACGTGAGCAGGACTATCGAAAAGCCGCGCATTACTGGCAGATGGCAGCCAACGCGGGCCGACAGCTTGCCATTGATAAGCTCGAGTTATTATTGGCAGAAGGAAAAATTCAGGCCTCTTGGTTGGAACCCGCCCAACCCCAGGCCGCTGCACCTCGTGCGCCGGCTGAACATTGGGCTGGGCTTGAAATGGCGCCGAAAGTCCTCATGGCCGATGATGAAGAAGAATTCCGAATCCTTATGGGCGAAGTTCTGGAAACATCAGGTTTTCGCGTCGTTCACGCGCTTAACGGTGAGGAAGCTGTTCAGAAAGTGTTGGCCAACCCTGACATCAAGCTCATCATCACCGACTTGAAAATGCCAAAATTAAATGGTTTGCAATTTGTTAAGACCCTGCGGCGTATGCAGCTGGCTGAATCCGCCCGCATCATCGTCATGACAGCCTTTTCCCAGCCCGCTTTGATTGCCGAAGGTAAGAAACTGTCCATCGACGCCTGGCTGGTCAAACCGGTTCGGCCCGAGTCTTTGGTCGAAACGGCCAAACGTCTTCTGGAAAGGAAATCCAACGTTGCCTAATCGCTTTGAAGAAAAAACGATGCGCTGTCTCGCCATTTCGGCGAGTAGTTCTCAGCGTCAGTTGCTTTCTTCAGTGCTGAAGGAACTGGGTTTCAGCAATGTGGTTGTGGTCAGTGATATCAAGACCTGTTTGGAAATGATGGAAGCCGAGGAAGTCGGTTGGATCATAGGTCCACTCCAGGACGCCAATGATTGTTCCATTCTGCAGTTGCTGGACGTCATCAATCAGCAGCCTGTTCTGCGTCATGTGAAAGTTTCCATCCTTCGTGATGAGGATCAAGAGCTATTACCCAAAGCCTTTGCCATGGGGGCCTTGTCCTGCCACAAATTTTCCATGACACGTGAAGCGTGTCATCCCGAGTTGAAGAAACTCCTCGAGCGGCTCATTTCATATGAATATGACTTTATTAAAGTGGCCGCGAGCTACCTGCAGGAATACCTGCAGGAAGTGCGTGAGTTCGGTGATCTGCGCACGTTGTTCTCGGGGCTTCTGCAGCTTTATCCTGGCAATCTTGATTATATGCTCTCTCTGGCCCATGCCCTGCTGTCGATGGGTGAAATGGATAGCGGCCGCGTAGTTCTTCATCAGGTCAAGGTTACCGGCACAGACAGGTTGCAACGCGTCCAGGAGCTGACTCAGGAATTTTTCGGCAGTACTGACCTGCCCGATGAACCCGAAGTTATCCTGGCCGAACACTTTGGTTTCCGTACATGCCTCGTGGTGGATCCTACGCCCGAATCCCTGGAATTGATGAAGAATAC
The DNA here is from genome assembly GCF_035638955.1 of Oligoflexus sp. Lineage (GTDB taxonomy): Bacteria > Bdellovibrionota_B > Oligoflexia > Oligoflexales > Oligoflexaceae > Oligoflexus. The sequence goes on from NZ_DASQYZ010000309.1 coordinate 78,678, forward strand.
GCTTGAGAGCCTCGGCTTTGCTGAGGTCGTTTGCCATCGGGATCCTCTGAACGCCCTGAAGTGGTTGCGTCAAAACAAAAAAGTGGATCTCATCGTCTGTGAATGGAAACTCCCGAACCTGCCGGGTCCGGTGTTTCTGTATAAACTTCGTAATCGCCTGGGATTGAATATTCCCCTTTTGGTGATCAGTGAATCGATCGAACAGCGCGAGGTCCCCTTCCTCAGCGAGCTGGGCGCCAGCCGCCTGTTGCAAAAGCCGATCGATTCCAGAAAATTGAACGAAGGCATCATCTGGACGTTGCAGCAACACACCAACCCGACTGATCCCTTTGTGATCAAACAGAAGCTCACCATTGCCTCGAAACGCCATGATGTGGCCGAGACGAAAAAGCTGAGACAACTTTATTTTGATCTGCCTACGCTATTGGAGGCGGACAAGCAGCTTATGGAAGCGCAGCTGGCCTTTGATGCCGGCTGTTTCTTGCATGCCAAGAAACATGCTCTGGATGCCCTGCGCCTGGGAGCAAGTTCCAAAGAAAGCATGGAAGTCCTCGGTAAATCGCTGATGAAACTGCGAGAATTTGAAGCAGCCGAGCGCTGCCTTGCGAATGTGGCTTTCATTTCGCCTCTGAATGTCTCGCATCTGTGCAACCTTGCAGAATGCCATCTGGAACAGGGCAACGAAGAGGCCTTTGATCAGATGATGAATAAGGCCCAGTCCATCGATGACGAAGCCGCCCAGGTCCTGGAAACCGCTGCGAAAGGCGCCATCAAACGGGGGCACACCGAAACCGCTAAAAAGTTGATGAGCCGACTCAAATCCTTTAAGGAAGTTTTGGCCTTCATGAATAACCGGGCTGTGTCTTTGATTCGGGTTGGGAATTTTCAGGAAGGCGTTGATCTCTATAAACGTACCCTGGAATCCTTACCGGATAATCAGCAGGAAATGCGAGCCCTGATTCATTACAATCTGGGCCTTGGGCTGGCCCGTTCCAATCGATTGGAAGATGCCCTCCAGGCCCTTGCCGAAGCCGAACGCAGCCAGAACCGGCAGCGCATGATCAAGGCCAAAAGCTTGAAAACCAGGATTGTGGCGGCCGTGAATTCCGGGGAAGAGATCGCCCTGAAGTCCGATCCGCCGATCAGCGAAAAGGCAGAGAAGGAAAAGATGGAGCAAATGAAGCAGATGGAAGCAAGCCTGGCGGCTGCCGAGAAGATCAGCCGCACGGATTACTGCCTGATCAATATTTTCCGCACCGTGCTGGGTGAAAATCGCGCGAACGATTCCCTGGGGAAAAAACTCACGTTTGCCCCGCGCGGCAAGCTGGTCAAGGATTATCATCGCGGTTTGGTGCTCGAGGATCCGTCCAAGGAAGCGGGCTAAGTTCCCGGGCTTTGCCCCAGACCCTATTCCGCCCTCAACACAGACCAACGCGACAAGACGAAGGTCGGTCACCCGCCTTCGTCTCATCGAATCATCTTATTCATTAAGCAACTTCGGACAGAAACGAGAAGTAGAGCTCGGGGTTATGGTCGCATTCCATATGCTCGCCGCATTCCGAACACTTCATTTCGGGGCTTTCCATATAGGATTCCAGACCAGCCTGGATGTCCTTGCCGACGACCAGGATCATGCTGTCTTCATGCCCGCAGCTCGGACATACGAACTGGGTTTCAAACGATTCCACTATACCGTGGCGACCGATGAACTCAGGAATCATCGAAAACTGAGTGACAATCACGGATGAACAGTTAATGTAATGAATCTTCGACTGGTTTTTCACAATCGCTTTGATCCATTCCCGCACGCCGCAGCTGTTGATACGTGCCACGTCGCGTAAGTCGATCCAGACTTCCTCTTTGAACTTTGGCAACTCCTCATCGATCGAGAAGTTCTCGTCGATTGTCCCCGAGATCTTCAGGGTCCGGTCGTTGATCCATCGAAATTCACAGCGGCTCATGGTTTTCCTCAAACTAGGCTACAGGCTCCAATTTCTATCGGTTCCCCACTTCAGGACTTTATCCCGACGTGCTATAAAAACCCAACCATCTGCCTATCCATCGAAAATCATTCCTGTTTAACCCGGCCCTTGCCGGGTTGCGGGTTACATGCAGGTGAGGGTCGCCGTATCAAAGGTCTGGGTCACTGGACATTCGCATGAAGCACTGTTGGGGGATTGAAGCCCACCGCCCACGCATTTACAGGAGTTGATACGGGGCAGCTCCAGATAGGTGGACATCGTCGTATGAGTTGCATCAATGGCGGATCCCAGCGCGGGCTCAGTCACCGAGAGTTTCACAAAACCTGACCAGCCCAAACAAAAGTGGCCCGGATCGGTGGGATTCACCGCGCCCGTGCAGGGACGGGAACACTGCGGGATCGCAATCTGCCCCATAATGGGGTAACCGTAATCCTTGGACGGATGATCGATCGCATTGAAGTTGATTTCCGCCTCGGTCCGTTCACTGGCATTGACGCGGTCACTGTTGGTCTTCTTAAAGAGCCGCCTGGTGGGCTCCAGATAATAATCTTCCGGTGGTGACACAAAACTGATGGCAGGATAGCGGGAAAAGGAGGTATCCACATCCAGGTCGTTATTCACCTCTTCGAGCCAAAGCGAGAGTTTGGTCCCACCTGGCAGAAGCGAACCGCACAGATCATGCGCATAAAGAGTAAAGTTCCAGAAAGAGGAATTGGAGTAGAGAGGCGCCGAAGCCCAGAAATCGGCGGCCACCAATTTGTTTTTCACACCAAAAACATTGTACGTGCCCCAGGGCAAAACAGCCGTTTGATCCGTGATGGTATAATCGGTGGTATCGATTTTATAATGCTGCAAGGAATATGGGGAAGGCCCCATGGAAATCGGCAACACGTCGTACTTCCAATCGGTGGTATCCGCATCCCGTCTGCCGTTGGGCGCCTCATAGACTTCACCGATCAAGACATCAATCGAGGCGTTATACGTCCGGTCTTCGTCGACGTCGATGAAAGGCGTGGGCAAATCGATAAACCACTCCCCACGGCGATCCAATTTCCCATCATTGCCGGCATCATAAGTCAGGATATCTTCTGAATCGTAATAGCCGTTCTGATTGCGGTCCCAGAAACCGTCACCGCCGACATCATATTTGCCGTTGCTGTTGGCGTCATTATAGTGCTCCTGGCCCCGGGTGTAATAAACCAGAGTGGAGCGCCAGTTCTTGGCAACGTCGGTGTATTTCACATGAGTGTCGCCCTTGGCCAGGCCCCATTCGGCTATTTTGCCAGGATGACAGCGCGTCTGAGCCTGGGTCACGTCTTCGAACGGGTAAACCATATAGGGATAATTATCAACGGCGTGCAAAGCTTGAACCGTGAATTTCACGGTACCCGTTTCGGGATCGATTTGGCCGCCATTGGCCATGGTCACCCGCCCCGTTTCCGTAGCCACCATCAAGGGATACTGTTTGATGGGCATGCCGTCCATACGGGAGCCAATGTTGGCCGTAATGGGCAGTTGATACTTGCTGTTCGTGTTGAAATACGCCCGCAGGGTACGACCGTTGTTTTCATCAAACATCAGGGACATGTTGATCCAGTTGGTCAGGCCACCCACAATACGCACCACCGGCGAGTGCGACTCGTACTTGCGACTTTCCTCGTCCACATAACTAGCGGCCACATCCAGGCTGCCCAGGAACACACCGGCACAGACGGGAACCGCCGCTTCGCCGGAACCATTGGTAAAGGTTTCAAAGCTTAGATATTTTTTGTTGGTCAAGGGATCCAAAGCGGTTTTAGCAGCATCCGTTTTCTTGGCAAATTTAGCTCCCGACGGAAAATCGATCTGGGAGCGAAAGGCCAGCTTGGTTCCGACGACCGGTTTTTCGGCTTTGGTCAGCTTGAAATAAACACTGGTACAATCCTGAGGACCCGAGTCGATCAGGTTCAAATAAATGGCGTCCGTATCACCCAAACCTTCGGTCGGACTCATCAAAGGATCCGCATCCGTTCGAACGTAGGTCAGCTTGTAAATAGGTTTGACCGTGACACGAATCGTTTCCGAGTTGGTGATAATGCCGCTGAGTTCAGCTGCAATCACGACCGAACCTTCATTGTCACCCGAGCAGTAAGTTCCTTCAACAACCCCGGCTGCGTTCGACTTGGTCGACACGGCCAGCACTTCACCCAGATCCTTCATCACCGTCAGGGGGCTCAGGGTAAAGACGATCGTTGCGCCTTCCAAGGCTTTGCCGTCGTTCGTCACGTTGAGTTTGAAGGGCAGACAGACGTTCTCGGCAGTGGACTGCACGAAAACAGTTGGGGTCACCGTGAAGGCTTCAAAGGTCAGTTTCACCTTATCGCGGGCCACACCTTCCGGCAAACTCGATTGCGTGGGCGTGGAACCCGGAGTTGTGCTCGGATTGGCGGTGCCTGTGGACTCATTGCGACCACCAGCGCTTTGATTACAAGCAGGCAGAATGGACAGAAGACTCATGGCCATGAGTAATGATTTGAACATGGGTTACTGGCACTCCTAATCGGTGACTCTAACCCGATCGTAGGAGGCCATGAAAACCTTGAGTTTATCGCAGATAAGGAAAATTTACCCAAGTCGCGCAGGGACTTGGACTTTCTGTCGGGAGGAATTAAAAGGTCAGTTCTTCATGCACAGCCAGGGTTTCCAGCCCATCATCGCCCACGCCCCGATCCAGCTTGCGATCCATTTCATACTTGGGATCCCAGGCAAAGCGTGCGCCGGCTTCATTTTGAACGAGAGCCGCTCGGACCAGGTACTGGCTTTTTCGCAGCTGCTCGGCAAAATTCTGCACGAGCTCCCCGGCCCGACCCAGGCTGCCGGCTTCGTTGACCGCTTCACGGAAAGGCTTCACGCCCTGCCAGCCCTTGGCGTACCAGAGCAGATGTTTACGCATGCAGACAGCGGCTCCCGCCTGATCGCCGTATTCTTCCTGCTGCCAGGCCAGATGGCGGAGGACGGTTTCTTCCCACTCATCGACACTCACCGTCTTGTCAGCCCGCCGGATTTCCTTGAAAAGCCAAGGATTGCCCATGGCGCCACGACTGATCATCACGCCATCGACACCGGTGACGGCTTTCATATGCTCGACGTCTTCACGCTGAAAAAGATTGCCATTGCCAAGGACGGGAATTTTTAAAGCACTTTTAATCTGTCGAATGCCTTCCAGATTGACCGGCATTCCATAATCATCGGCCCGCGTGCGACCGTGAACGGTAACCCAGGCCGCACCACCGGCTTCCGCGGCTTGCGCCACCTCCAGACCGTTCAAGGATTGGTGATCCCAACCCAATCGAATCTTGGCCGAGATGGGCTTGTCCGTCGCTGAGCACGCGGCTTTTACAGTTTTCATCACGCGCTCCGGGTCACGAAGAATGGCCGAACCGCAGCCGGTCTTCACAACTTTTTTAACCGGACAGCCCATGTTGATGTCGATGGTTTCAAAATTTTGGCTGGCGAGAATTTCCACCGCACGACCCATGTCGTCAGCGGAAGCCGCGGTCACCTGCACGCCCAATATGGATTCCGAACTATGACGTTTCAACATGTCATAGGTTCGACGACTTTCATAAAGAAGAGCTGTGGCCGAGATCATTTCCACATAAGTCAGATCCGCACCATGAACGGCACAGCTTCGCCGGAAAGGATGATCCGACACTCCAGCCAAGGGCGCCAGCAGCAAGGGATCCCGGGGCAGGCCCAAGGCTTCAAAAGGATTTAACTTATTCATAGGAGCCTCTTTCGACACGGATTTCCATTCGAGCAGGATTTCTTAGGTGAAAATCGGCAGATGGTCCAGCATTTTTTGACCGCCCTCGGGCGCGAGGGTTTGGGCTATGCTTCCAGACTTTCCATGCCCCACTGCCTTCTGTATGATGGGCGCCTAAGTTGAGTGGGCTATGAAGAACCCGCAGCGTTTGCCAAGGAAAAGGAAGCTGAAGATACCATGCTCGACATCAAATTCATTCGCGAACATCAGGACAAAGTACGCAAGGCCATACAAGACAAACGCATGGGCGTCGACCTCGATCGACTGCTGACCGCGGATGAGCACCTGCGCAAAAAACAAGTCGAGATGGAACAGCTTCAGGCCGATCGCAATCGTATTTCCAAAGCCATCGCCAGTGCCAGCCCCGCCGATCGCGAGGGCCTCAAAGCCCAGGTCGGTGCGCTGAAACCACGTTTGGAAACTTTGGAAGGTGAAGTCCGCGAGCTGTCCTCGGAGTTCGAACAGCTGATGCTGCTCGTACCAGCCCCGGCCCGTGAAGATGTGCCACTGGGCAAGGATGATACGGAAAACGTCGAAGTCAAACGCTGGGGTGAGGTGCCCCAGTTTGATTTCAAGATCAAGGATCATGTGGAAATCGGCGACAAGCTCGATCTCTTCGACGTCGAGCGCGGCGTGAAACTCGCGGGCAGTCGTTCGTATGTCCTGCGCGGTCTCGGCGCGCAGCTGGAGCAGGCGATTCTGCGTTTGACCGTCGATTATCTGAATAACAAGGGCTATACCCAGCTGGCGATTCCGGTTCTTGTGAAAGAGGAAGCGATGATCGGCACCGGCTACTTCCCAGTCGGTCGTGAGCAGGCTTACCTTGTGGAACGCGATGAAATGGTGCTGGTCGGAACCGCCGAAGTTTCGTTGACCTCGTATCATTCTGGGGAAATCCTGAAGGATGAGCAGCTGCCTCTGCGTTATTTCGCCCAGAGCACCTGCTTCCGCCGTGAAGCAGGGACCTATGGGAAGGACGCGCGTGGCCTTTATCGCGTGCATCAGTTTCAAAAGGTGGAGCAGGTGGTCATCGGGCATGCTGATCCCGCGGAATCGGAACAGCTGCATAGCGAGATTTTGGGCAATGCCGAATCTGTTTTGCAGGCGCTCGAACTTCCCTACCGCGTGGTCTATGTCTGCACCGGTGACCTGGGTCAGGGTCAGGTTCGCAAACACGACATCGAAACCTGGATGCCCTCGCGTCAGGCCTATGGTGAAACCCATAGCTGCTCGACCTTTTACGATTTCCAGTCGCGCCGCTTGAAACTCCGGTACAAGGATAAAAATGGACAGAATCTCCACGCTTATACCTTGAACAACACCGCGATCGCGACCCCGCGGGTGCTGATTCCCTTCCTGGAAAATCACCAAACAGCGGATGGAAAGGTACGTATTCCAAAGGCTTTGCAACCTTACCTCGGCGGCCGAAGCTTCATCGGCTGAGGTTTTTACTGGGACTGCCGATAATCGACTCAGGATTTCCTAAGGAAGATTGAGTCGATGAGGCGGTTTTTGACACAAAGCGCAAAGGTGATGTCCGGGGCAACCCTGGGTAGCCTGCCCGCCTATGCCAGTGCCGGCAGCACCTCACCGCTTTGGCCCTGGATCTGTCTTATTCTCATCCTCCTGCTCGGCACAGCCATCTTCTTCTGCTTTTGGCTGCAGCATCAAATCACGCGCCTTCAGCATCGTTTGCGTGAGCAGGTGCTTAAAACCAATGAAGCCGTGAAACAGTTGGAAGATGTGGTGGCCGAGGATCGCTTCCGGACCACATTTTTTCACAGCAGTTCTCATGAATTACGCACGCCTTTGAACGGTATCATAGGGTTTCTGCAGCTCATGTTCCAGGGACAATATGGAGCCTTACCCCAGGCAAGCCGGACGCAAATCAATAAATGCATCATGCTCGCGGAATCGCTCAAGCACCAGATCACCACCATTCTCGACCTGGCAAACGGCCGGCGCGGCAAGCTTCAGTTGCAGAATTCCCGCATCACCCTGCCCCAGCTGATGCTGGAAATTGAAACGATGGCCGAGAGCATGCGCCTGCGCTATCCCGATTGCCAGTTTGAAACCAAAACGCTTGGGATGAATGATGATCCTGGTTTTATTCATGATAGTGCCAAGCTTCTCATGATCCTGCGCAGCCTCGTCGGCAATGCCTTTAAATTCGGCAAAGCCCAGGAGCGCAACCATGTGGTGCTCACCATCACCAAACGCAATCGAGCCCTGACCATTGAAGTCAGTGATCAGGGTGTGGGCTTGACCTCAGAACAGATCAGCCGCATTTTTGATGACCAGCTCCCTGCTACCGATTCCAGCGGTTTGGGTCTGGCCATGGTTCGCATTCTGCTGCGGCTTATGCAGGGTGAAATGAAGATCAGTTCGGAACCTGGTCTTGGCAGCAAATTTACGGTGGTCATTCCCGAGCAAAGCGCCATTCACCTCGATACCGCGCCCACGGAATATCTTCGTCTGTCGACCACGGTGCCGCCCACGGACAATCCTTATGGGACGCCGCAGGACAGTCCTCCGCCGAGTCATAACCTGATGAAGATGGATGGTTATGCCGCGCATATTCTGGTGGTCGACGACAATGAAATCAACTGCGAGATCATCCAGGAAATTCTCATGCCGCAGGGGTATCGGGTCAGCCTTGCCTATGGGGGCCGGGAAGCTCTGAGCCGCATGCGTTCCGATCGGCCCGATCTGGTCCTGCTCGACCTCGCCATGCCGGAGTTTTCCGGTGAGCATGTGATGCAGGAAAAACAGCTCGATAGCAGCCTGGCTGAGATCCCCGTGATATTAATTACGGCGCGCGCCTCAGAAGAAGATCGGATTCATGGCCTGGATCTCGGGGCGGATGACTACCTCACCAAGCCCATTATTCAGCAGGAACTCGTGCTGCGCGTGCGCAACCTCTTGAGTCGTCAACGCTTGACCAAACGGATCGCCCTGATGGAAGAACGGGAAAAGCTGGCTCAGCTGGGCGAATTGATCACGGATTTAAGTCGCGAGGTCAAGGAAATTTATTCCGAACGCCACACCATGGCAGCGGGCCTTGAACTCTGTCAGCAGGCCATTAACGCTCTCCCGGATGCGGAGCGTATGGGACCACGATTCAGCACAGTCTTTCTAGGCGACCAGGAAAGTGGCGAGGACATCGATATGGAGGCTCTGCCACTGCCGAAAACGGACAGCCCCAGTCTGGGTCTACTGCGTTCCCTTCGGCTGCAGCTGGCTCCAGCCTTTTTGCCAGCTGATGAAAAAGTCAGAATATGGCAAACCTTGCAGGAACTTCCTATCGCGCACCTGCAGCTTTTGCAGAAAGTCACGGTCCTGGCATCGACCCACATCCATATGATGAAACAATCGCAAAAGTCACGACGCTTGATGGATGGTATTCTTGAGTTTCACCAGAGGCGTGGGACCCAGAGGGTTTGTCGCGTGGATCAGACTCTGGCGAAAACCGCGAACCTTTTAGGGCCTCGCTTGCGTTTGACCGGCGTGCGGCTTACCCTGGAAGTGCCCGCGCAGACACTGATGATTCATCCGGCTGACCTCATGCAGGTGGGCATCAGTCTGATCACCACGCTCTGCCATCGTCTGGAGATGCTCCTGGATCAGGATAAGTGGCTGAAAATCAGCGCAGAAACCCATGAGGATCACGTTCTCTTGCGCTTCAACTGCGGTGGGCCACGCCTGACCGAGGCTCAGGCCTTGCGCCTCTTCGATCCGGTGGCCGACAGTTCCGAGGCCCCCTCAAATAATGGCTTGCATGTGGCGCGAAGAATTGTGCTCCGTGCCCCCGGTCGACTTGATTTTAATTTAAGTGAAGAGACGACCTGCTTTGAGCTTGAATTGCCTAAAGCTTTAACGGGAATTTATTGATGGACCAGGTTGCGCAAGACGGGAATTGTACCTTAAGGTAATTGAACGGCAAAAGATGCCGCTCAACTCCGAGCAAGTGGGGCCGATAGGCTGAGTGGAGATGGGAGTTTCATGGGCTTAATTGAACACAAAAAGATTGCTCCGGGCCTTTACTGGGTGTCGATTCCCAGCAGGAAAGTGTTCCTGCAGGCGGGTTGCCCAGCAGACAGCGTGAAGCATCTGATCAAACACGGTGTGATTCGCAACCAGGCGAATGGTGGCGCTTTGCATGAAACAGGTCCCAACTGTCTCCTCCTATCTGATCTGGGTATCCAGAATGGACAGTTCGCCAACCTTGCTGAATTTACCATGCTCCAGATGTTTTATCGTCAGGGCATGCTGATCCCGAATCATCCCGGTTATTCCAAAGATAAGCCCGTGATGATCGGTAACCCCGAGCAGATTAAAGCTCAGCTGGATTATGTTTTCCGCGGCAACTACGGCCTTATCGATGAAAATGAATTGGTGGAAGCCGGCATGCCTCGCGAGCAGGCCATGGAAATGATGCGCCTGAAACTGAAGTTTGCCTTCGGCCGGATTCAGGCCACTCACGATCTGATCGACTGCCGTCATCTTTCTGATGACGCTCTGGATATCGGTGGCGGTGTCCTGGTGAAGCGCACCGGCATCAATAAATTCCGTATCAGCGTCGAGCAGGAATTCATCGACCTGGATCTGAACCTGGCGCCGCATGAAGCGTATCAGCCGACCTATAAGCTGAATTTCCAGCGTTTTGCACCCGAATTTTTCTCGGTGATTCACAGCGGTGAAGGCGACGGTTGGGATATTCATCGCCCCGCCATGGCCAGTATCATTTGCTATGGACCGGATGTGTACCTGATCGATGCCGGTCCGCATATCACTCATACGCTGCGGGCCCTGGGTCTCAGTTTGAATTCGATTCGTGGGATTTTCCAAACGCATGGACATGACGATCACTTTGCAGGCCTCACCGAACTGATGCTGGGCGATCGCAAACTGGAATATTATTCCACCAGCGTCGTCCGTCATTCCGTGAATAAGAAAATGCAGTCGCTGCTGTCGGTGAAATTCCCGGTTCTGGAGCGTTTCTTCACGATCCATGACCTGGCGCCCGAGCAGTGGAATAATATCGATGGTTTGGAAGTGCAGCCCAGTTATTCACCGCATCCGGTGGAAACCAATACCTTCCAATTCCGGACTGTGACTGAAAATGGTCACCGCACCTATCATCACCTGGCGGACATCTGTTCCATGTCTGTTCTGCAAAGGATGATTGAACCGGATCAGCAAAAGCCGGGCATCTCGCTGCAGTACTTCCAGCGCATCAAGGACCTTTATCTGCAGCCGGCCGATCTGAAAAAGATCGATATCGGTGGCGGCATGATCCACGGCCAGGCCGAGGACTTCCAAGGTGATCGCAGTAAAAAAATCATTCTGGCCCACACCGCGGACGAGCTGACTCCAAGTCAACTGTCCATCGGAACGCGGGCTCTCTTTGGTCAAATCGATCATTTGGTGAAGAGCCATATCGATAACCGTCATGAAGTGGCGGCGCGTTCCCTGCACCACTACTTCCCTACAGTGCCTTTCAGCTCGTTCTATGAACTGTTGAATCAGCCCATCGAATCGCTGGAACCGGGTTCGGCCCTGGTTCGTCAGGCCGGTCACGCCCAGGATATCTTCCTCGTGCTGAGCGGAATCGTGGCAGCTCCGAAGAGTGAAGTGCCTTTCGGTCTGGAGTACGTGGCAGGTTATCTGGTCGGGGATGATCCCGACTGTCCCTTGCATCAATTGATATCAAAAAGCTTTGCCGAGATTCTGCGCATTCCAAGGCGAATCTTTGATTCGTTCCTGGAGCGTTACAACCTCAAGGAAAGTTTCAGCAAGAATATCAGCCGCCGGCGCATGCTGCAGAACAGCGACCTGTTCCAGTCCATCAAGTGGTCGCCGCTGCTGAATAAGATCGCCAAATCCGTGTACGAAATCCAGATCAAGGATCAACAGGTGATCTCCCACTTTACGGGTCACTTTGTCTTTATCCTGGAAACGGGTCATCTCTCGCTCTTCCGCGAGGGCTATGCCGAGGAACTCAAACCCGGCCAGTTCTGTTACGAAGACAACGTCATTACCGATCATGCTCCGCTGGAATTGCAGCTGAAAGCGCTGGAAAACAGCCGCGGCTATTTGATCCCTCATGTGGTCCTCAAGGATATTCCGGCTGTGGAATGGAAGCTCCTTGAAACGTACAAGCGGCGGTCCCAAGCCATTCAGAAGGCGCCGGTCCTCCACAAAAATGCATCTTAAACAATTTAATTTTACGCTATACATTGTCGGAACACATTTCCTCTCAGGAGATTTCCATGACAATCAAAGCGTATGCGGCCAGCCAGGCGAAAGCCCCTCTCGTTCCTTATACTTATCAGGAAAAACCGCTCGGACCTCACGACGTTCGCGTTAAAATCAGCCACTGTGGCATCTGCCATAGTGATGTTCACCTGGTTGATAATGACTGGGGCTTTTCCAGTTACCCTCTGGTAGCCGGTCACGAAGTTATTGGCACTGTGGAGGCTCTGGGAACGTCCGTAGGGCATCGGAGCCAAGGTCAACGCGTTGGTATTGGTTGGTCCAGTGGCGCGTGCATGGAGTGCGAATACTGCGTGCGCGGGGACGATAATCTCTGCTTGCGAAGCCAGGCAACAGCGGTCGGTCGTGAAGGTGGTTTTGGCGACGCCATCATTGTTGATAGTCGTTTTGCTTTTTCGATTCCCGATCAACTGACCTCGGAAAATGCGGCACCCCTGCTTTGCGGCGGCATCACCGTGTATGCTCCGCTTCGCGTTTTTGGAGTCACACCGAGCATGAAAGTTGGTGTCATTGGCATCGGCGGACTCGGCCACCTCGCACTTCAGTTTGCTCGGGCCTGGGGTTGCGAAGTCACAGCGTTTTCCTCGTCGGCGGACAAAGCCGCTGAGGCCCGCGCTTTCGGCGCTCATCACTTCGTAAGTTCCATTGACCAGGCGGCCATGGCCAGCCGCAAGAATTCACTCGACTTCATTCTCTCGACTGTCCACGCCGACCTTGATTGGAATGCCTACCTCAATCTTCTAAGACCTGATGGCAAACTCTGTTTCGTCGGCGTGCCCCAGTCGCAGATTCAGATCGCTGCGTTCGGGCTGATTGCCGGTCGACGCTCCATCTGTGGCAACCCCACAGGCTCGCGCCATCAGATTCAGGAGATGCTGAGTTTTGCCGCGCGCCATGGAATCGAGGCGAAAACTGAAGTTCTGCCCATGTCGGAAATCAATCAGGCGCTTGACCGGGTCCGCTCCAACCAGGCGCGCTATCGCATGGTTGTAAAGGCCTGACCGGCGAGCCAGTTAATGGTTTTGACGACTGAAACCGTTAACTGGCCGCTCATTCAGCGGTTCTTGAGGACGCTTCTGAAAAATTTTTTTTGACGATTGGATCGACAGCCAATCATTTTTTATCCTGCCGCTAAATCCTTTTCTTTCAGGATCTTCGCCAATACTCTTAGCATTATTTCATCGATTAACCGGCTGGCCAGAAGCTCGTCCGTGGAATAAATCGCAATTCTCGCGCTTGATTCATCGGAAAAAAAGCATAGATTGGAGTTGTCAGCAGATGATGCTGATGCAATAAAAGGGCGACTTGATCGTCTGACAAGAGGAAGCAGATTTCATCCATGCGCTGCTTCACAAACATAAGACCAGCGCAGTACTCAATAAGGAAAGAATTTTATGAAAACCATCACTCACACACCCGCACAACACAATCTCGTCGAAGTCATGTCGGAAAGCGTTATGGCGACATTGATCATCGGGTTGTCCGTCGCGGCAACGCTGGTCGCTGTCATGATGGTTATTGCCGCCTAATCATTCGGAACGGTTTGTTCCTGTGACTTTATACAAGCATCTTCTCAGCCGGTTTCTCGGAACCGGCTTTCTTTTTGTCCTCAAACGCTCTACTTCGGTTGTGGCGCCCCCGCGGAAACCTTGGGCAAGTATGCCCGCGTCAGTTCCTTTTGCCGATGATTGAGGCCCATATCCTGGCCGGCGATCCAAAGTTTCTGCACTGCACTTTGGGGTTCGAGCGGATCACCTGACCAAAGGACAAGGTCAGCGCGCTTGCCGACTTCAATCGCCCCTCGATCGTTAAGACCAAAGACACGAGCCGGCACACTGCTTATGGCAGCAACAGCGGACGCATAAGGCAAGGAAAACGCCACCGCACGCGCCGCCTCCTGACGCAATCGTCCCGCCCGCACATCATCCGTGCTGATGATCACATCCACACTGGCCTGCATCAGGAGTGTAGCCTGATCATCGCGCACGCGCAGTTGATCGAGTGTTCTTGGCATTTGTCGCGAGGGAGTCACAATCACCGGTATTTTCGCTTCTGCCAGCTCCCTGGCCGCCAGCCACGCTTCACCCGCCCCGCTTAGGATCAACTGAACAGGGAACCCTTTGCTGGCCATTTCTTTTTTCCATTGAATGGCCGTCAGCACATCTGATAGTCGGTGCACCGACAACACCAAAGGCAGACGGCCTTGCATCACCTCCTGAAGGGCTTCGAGATGCATGGGCCGCAGACTGAGCTGCTGTGTTACGGCTGTTTTTGTAGCACCCTGCTGTTTGTAAAAACGAGCGTCCTCGAACGCTTCGCGCAATTTCAACCAGGTCTGACCTCGATTTTTGCCGCCTAGAACTGAAGCGAACATAACAGGAGCCGCGGGTGTTTGCAGAGCGGATCGGCTGGTGGAGAGATCCAGAGCTACGCCTTGACCTGATATGATTCCGCCACTGGGTTTGGCGATAATGGTCGTCACACCCTGTTCCCTGGCAATCGGCATTCGCATGGAAAAAGGATCCCAGCCATCCAAAGCATGAAAGGCTGGATTCAATCCATCGCCCGCATCATGGTCCTGCCCCGCCTCTTCCAGTTCCACCACCAGAGCGCCGAGCTGCGTTTGACTTTCAATCCATCCAGGCGTCAGCACGCGGCCCTGGGCGTCGATCCGCGGCCGATCCTTGGGCGCCCCTGCCCCACCGATCGCCTGAATGATACCCTTTTCGACCCAAATCGAAGTATCGGTCAGACGCTGGCCCGTACCAGTCTCAACCGTGGCATGTTCAATCACAAAACTGTCCTGCAAGCGCGGTTCGGCAGGCAAAGCGGGCCGTATCGGGCTCTCCGGAACGCCGGTACCAGGCAGCGCATCCTTTTGGTTGCCACGATCACCCAGACCGTAGTCATGAACGCCGCGTTCCAGATCGCCGAGTGGAAAAAGTTGCGTGATGCGATCAAAAAGCATTTCGCCACCGACAAATACTTTTTCGGGTTTGGCATAAGCCGAAAACGGATGACGATCCCAGAGCACAACGTCAGCCATTTTACCTTCAGCAATGGTGCCGACTTTGGATTCGATGCCTAAAGCGATGGCAGGATTGCGCGTGATCCATTGCAGAATTTCGTCGTCGCTGACTTCAATTCCGAATTCACGTCCTGCCGTTTGCGCTTTCGCCGCTTCCAAATTCAGATAACGAATTTCGTCCTCGGAATCCGAATGAATCGTGGCGAGGCCGCCGGCTGCATGCAGCATCGGGGCATTGGCTGGAATGCCATCAAACGCTTCGAGTTTAAACCCCCACCAATCCGCCCACGTGGCAATGGCGACTTTTTCGGCCGCCAGGCGGTCCCTGATCTTGTAAGCTTCGAGCGCATGATGAAAGGCTTGAATATGAAACCCGTACGTCCTGGCGAGATCGAGCATGATGGACATTTCATCAGCTCGATAGCAGTGCACGTGCACCAGAATTTCTCCATTCAAAACTTTGGTGATCGTATCCAGGGCATGATCACGCTTGGGCGAGCCCGGACGTTCACCATCCCCGCTCTTATTCCAGCGTTCCATGGCGTGATCGTGATTCAACCAGCTTTGCCGATATTCCCAGGCTTCCTGAAAGAGTCGTCGAAAGCCCGCTATGTTACCCATCCGTGTGGAAGGACCATTTTTTTCGCCGTAAACGCGTTTGGGATTTTCACCGCAGGCCATTTTAATTCCCTGCGGCGCTTCCGGAAAGCGCATGGCGGCCACCGATGTCGCGGGTTTGACGTGCAGCGTGACGGTGCGGCCACCGATGAGGTTCGCTGAACCCGGGAGGACATGAATGGTGGTCACACCCGATGCAAGCGCACGCCAGAGAGCAGGATCCTGCGGCCAAAAACTGTGTTCTGCCCACACATCGGGCGTGGTCGGAGCCGTGGCTTCGTTACCATCCTGATGAGCCTTGGCACCAGGTAGCGGATAAACACCTATGTGCGAATGCATATCAATAATACCGGGCGTCACGACCTTGCCCCGTCCCTCAATTTTCAGAACATCCTTGACCTCAGGTGCCTCCCCTTCCCCAACTTTTGCAATCTGGCCGGCCTCGATCAGAACATAACCTTCCGGGATGGTTTTGCCCGCCGCGGTCATGATGCGAACGTGCTCGATCAGAATGCGCGGCAACGTTTGAACATCAGGCCCGGGCACGGGATAAAGAGGCTCGGCGAGTCGGGACCAGAGGTCGGGCTTTTCCGTAGCCGGGTGTTTCTTCTTATTCAAATTGCAGGCAGGCAGAATCATGAGAAGGCAGAGAAGGCTGAACTTTCGGGGTAAGGTACGCTGCATCGGCGACATCCATGGCAAGGGAAATTGGGTTCCCCTCTTATCCAATCAGTTGGAACTGATGTCAATGACTCCATGGATGCTGCATACAGGAACACATCAAAGGTGGTTTGCGGTTTCCAGAGGCTCGCTTAAAATTTGATCCACAGAGATGGGACCTTCGCGACTCACAAGGCTACTGAGTTCGGGATCAGCCATGATTTCCTTCATGGGCACCAACCGACCGTCCAGCATGCCCCAGCTGCCTACGAGTCGCAGGCCATGACTGTAATCGACATAGCGTTCGCCGTGCCAGGTGGAGAGCGGCTGGATATTTTCACCAGCGCGAATATTCTGCCAGCCATAAATTGCGATCTTTTTTCCCTGACTTTTTAAACGGGGCGAGAGGACTATATCTTTCTTATGGCCTGCTGCCAAACGGGTGAAGTCAAATTCCAGCAGGCGTTGCGAATGAATCAGATCACTGTGCGCTTCCAGCCAGGCGACGCTGACCATGGCGGCGGAGGGCGGAAAAATTCGGGGCCACATCACACATTCCGCCTGACCAAAGATGGCATCCACCATGCGCGTTGTCGGTAGAATAAAGCCCCAGCTGTTCGCCAGTTTACGAGCGCTGACGAAACTCAAGGGAATGAGCACATTATCATCGTTGTTGCCGATCGCCACATAATCCGGCATCACCCAAAACGTCAGCGTGTGCCCCTTATCCCGGATGGTCACGGCTTTTAATTTACGCATGACGTCGGGAAAGTAGCCGCGATTCAGGGCATCCAACACGGCTTCTTCGCGTTTGGCAATCGTCGTATCGTGATACGCAGCGAGCAGAGCCTTGCCACCAGGAATGGGTCCTGTGGGTCGATCCGGGAGTTTGCTGCTTAAGTATCGAGACATGCTTTCATCGAGGCCATCCGCAGCCAAAGCGGTCTGAGGCGCAAAAAGAGCAAGTCCAATCGCCAGACTGGCCACGATACGGCCGATAGGAATGTTCATGTTGCTGACTCCGAGCAAAAGCTTTCATACCTCCTCGGAAGGCTTGCCCCAGGACTTGAGAAAAACCTCATTTTGCCTTGAAGTTTTAGGATCTTACAGTGATTTCGAAATGTGCAAAAAAAGGGCAGCAAGGCCTGAATCAAGGCCTTCTGCGTTCGATAACCATAAGTTTAACTAATGAATATCAAAGACCCAGGAGTGGGGCCATCATCGCACCCAAGGCATCCTGCCAACGCGGGGGTTGGAAGCCAAAACTTTCCTCGATACGGGACAAGGAGAGTCGCGAGTTTTGCGGACGTTTCGCGGGAGTTGGATACTCTGAACTCGCGCAGCCCTCGACAGTCTTGACCGCCAGATTCACACCATAGGCACGCGCCCTTTGGAAAATTTCCTCGGCAAAACCCTGCCAGTGGGTGCAGCCGTGATCGGTCAGATGATAAACGCCCTGATGCGCGCTCAAGGTCGCAGGAAATCCATGAATGCGGCCCAGGGTTACGAGGTGTTGCGTGAAGTTGGCGAGCGTTCGCGCGCTCGTGGGCGCTCCATGCTGATCATTGACGATCTTAAGGTTTTCCTTTTCACGTCCCAACTTCAGCATCGTTTTGACAAAGTTATGTCCATAAATGCCATAAACCCAAGACGTCCGCAGCGTAATGTAAGCGGCTCCACTGGCCATGAGATTGGCTTCACCCTGCCACTTGCTTTGCCCATAAACATTGTTCGGGGCAATGCGTTCGTCTTCATGATAGGGACTATGGCCTTCGCCGGAATAAACATAATCGGTGGAGAAATGCATCACAGCGGCTCCCACCTCACGCGCCACACGACCGATAATCCCAGGTGCTGTGGCATTGACCAGGAAAGCCCGCTCCTGCTCACTTTCGGCCTTATCCACAGCTGTGTACGCCGCCGGGTTGATAATCAGATCAGGGCGCAGAGACCGCACAGCCTGTTCAATCGCGGCGGCATCACAGAGGTCCAGGGATTCGGCGGGAATGGCCGCCGTGCGATCATGGGGACCTTTAAAAGCGGTAACATCCGCCAGCGGGGCCAAAGCTTGCCAGATTTCAAATCCCACCTGCCCGTTAGCGCCTGTCAGAAGTATGCGTGGCCGCTTTTTCATGATCCACCTGCCCGGCTGCAAATTATTGTACGTTTAAACCCTTGATCAGAGTCTTTTCATCTTCGAATTGCATATCCATGGAACCAAAGGCCGTCCCAAGATGCAGACTGGCCATGAGTTTCAGCTTCAGATCCTTGGGATTTTTAAGGTATTTCTTCATCAGATTGAGCGCCACATCCGGGTCCACCGAAAACGGCAGACGCGCGGTGCTATGTTCCTTGGCCTCCAGCACGATCTGGTCCGTATGCTGACCTTTGCCCAGTTCCATGTCCAGACCACGGACCCGATAATCGAGCTTCTCGATATCGACACGAAAAGCATTGGGATTGACGATATCCAGGACAAAGACGAGTTCAATGCGATGCACGCTGAACGATTGAACCTCGACCTGAACCAGCTTGATTTCGGGCTTTTCCGCGACCCATCCGATCATCTGACGGAAATAAGTGCAGCCGCCGATCACGACCAAGCCCGACAATGCAATCAGGATACCCAAACGCCGGCGGTCCAACATCAGCCTCTCCTCGATTATGGAGCGATGGGCTAAACGTCTGCCAGAAGTTTGAGAACCCGATCGTTGCCCAGTTCCTTAAGGAAACCTGGCAACCGTGGCCCCTGATCGCGACCGATAATCTTCTGATAGACGGCGCTGAAGAATTCCTTCCCATCGCAACCCGTCGTATGAATGATATCATCATAGAGGCGTTGGTTTAAATCCTTAGGTTCGATGGCCGCAAGGTCGAGTTTTTGCAATAGACCACGCAAGGCCAGGACCGCTTCTTTCTGCTTCTCCGATAATTCGATGCCCACTGGCTCCTTATGAATCGCATAGCGAAATTCTTCCGGAGCATAGTCCTGAACCCAGGTCCAGGCCCGCTCAGCCCGGCTGATAAAGGCGGCTTTGTCATCAGGCGTGATCGCCTTATCCTGATAATAAGCGGCCCATGTGCGCTCAATATCGCCGTCACAGAGCTGAAGGCGTCCCGTCAGTTCGCGGAACGGTGCTCGATAAGGAGGCTGGGCCGGAACTTCGCCACTCAGGCAGGAAAGCTCATAAGCCCGGCGCGTGACCGGCCATTTACCAGGATTTTCGGGCATAGGCTGCAAAGCAAAGAGTTCGGCGCGATCAAATTCATCATAGACCTTGATCACATCGGTATCGAAGGCTATGGAAAAATCGGTATTGGGTCTTTGGTTGGCAAAGATCCAGCGCACCATCTGCGGCTCATAAACCTCGATCGCTTCCGACAGAGTGATGAGTTCGCCTTTCGATGACGACATTTTCCCCGTACCGCCTTTGATCGAAACAAAATCATACTGCAGATACTGAGGCGCTTCACGACCCCACACCTCTTTTACGATCTGCTTGCCGGTGTCATACGAACCACCATCGCTTGAATGATCCTTGCCGCCTGGCTCGAAATCCACGCCTTCATAAGCCCAGCGCATGGGCCAGTCGGTTCGCCAGTTCAGCTTGAGATTCGAGGTTTTGCGAATATCGATCACTTCCTCGTGACCGCAGCTGCTGCATTTATAAGCGTAATCATAACCGCCTGGATAACGCTCGTAATCCATGCGGTCGCGCGTGCACTGGCTGCAGTAGATCGTGGTCGGCAGCCACTCGGCAGCCAAAGGTTCGGCGCGATAGGCGTCCAAAATCTTGCGGATCACATCGCGCTTCTCCAAAGCGACTTTGATTTGCTCGGCATAAAGTCCAGCGCCGTAGCGATCGCTTTGATAAAGGAACTCAGGGTCGATGCCGACCTTTTTGATTTCCTGCTCGAATACGCGGCTGTTGTGCGCTGCATAACTTTTATCCTCGCCATGCGGATCGGGAACCCGGCTGATGGGGCGACGCAGATTTTCGGTCAGCATCGCCTGATTCGGCAGATTCACGGGAACCTTCCGGAGTGTATCAAAATCATCCCAGCTATAGATGAAGCGCACCTTTTTTCCCAAGGAACGGAGGGCTCTCGCGACCAGATCGACCGTGATCACCTCACGGAAATTTCCGATATGGACAACGCCGCTGGGCGTGATACCACTGGCCACGGTATAAGAGTCTTTGTTGCCGCATGCTGCTGCCACGCGTGCGGCAGCCTGGTCGGCCCAATGGGGGGTCAAGGGCTTCATGAATTACCTTTGTGCTGGAAATGCGTTTACGAACGGAACCGGTTAGTTTTAGCATACGAAGGGCTCAAGGCAAGAGAAAACCGGGCTAGACCGCCGCCTTGAAGCCTTTGACACGTCATGAGGACTTGGATGAAAAAAGAGCATATTTATCGCGTGCGATTTGTGGAAAAAAGCCAGTCGGCTCCTATCGAGGCTCTGGTTCGACACGTCGAGCCGAGCACGCTGCCCGGTTTGGTTTGTCTCAGTGAGTTCGTGTTCAAGGACGCCACGAAAATGATTATTCTGCCGGAAGAGGATGCGGCCAGCAAACGCTTTCGCAACACAATCTCCATGCATATTCCCTATCACAATATCCTGTTCGTCGAGGAATTTCATGAGGAACCTGTGGATCTGAAAACCCTGCCGTTTCTGAAGGAAGTGACGAATCACGACACGGACCAATAATGCCTTTGGTTGGTCCTGCAAAAAGTTAGCTTCGGGATCGGTCTTTCGCTGACTTGACCATCCCGTGTTTCGTGGCTGGCAGTTTTCCCGCTCAGTCCCGAACGCCCAGGTGCCGATATACCCCTGGGACTATCCCTCAGGAGCCGTGATGAAACGTTCCAGCGTCTATTGGCTGCTACCAAGCGTGGATGATCACCATCACCGCCGCGCCAGCATTCTGGATGACATCGGCTATCATGTTTATTTCTTCGAAAATTTCGACACACTCATGAAGGAAATCAGCATCAAGCGTGCGCAGATTTTGATTCTGGGTGATGAATGGACCAGTGCGGAAGCCATCAGCTATGCGCACGCCTTCGCCAATATTCCTGATATCAATGCGGCCCGTCTGCTGGTTTCCAATTCACGCAATGACTTTGAATTGATGGATGCGGCCATGAACGAGGGCTTCCGCGATATTATCCCGGCGGACCTCGAAGATCATGAGTGGCTCCAGCGTTTTGAGTTCGCCACCTCGGGGGTCGAGTCGATCCTGTCTCAGCACAGCGATCTTGATGAAGTGGCGGAACCGATTGATATCGTCGTGCCCGCGCGTTTGGTTTGGGTCGGAGCCCAGCAGGTCTGGATGGAAACACGCTGCTGCCCGCGCGTGGGTGACACCTTGAAAATGGAAGGCGGCTTTGCGTCATCCCTGGGACTTGACACATTAAATGCTCAGGTCATGCAAAAGCAGCAAACCAACCTTACCTATCGGTTCTCCGAAGCCATCATCGCCACCTGGTATCAGGATGCCGTGCTCAACGCCGACCCACAAAAGATCATTGATACGCTGGATACCCTGCATCGTGTCGACCTTGGGCAAAGGCCCAAAATCTTCCTGGCCATTCAATCGCCGGCCCTGCGCACGACTTTGCTGAAGTATCTGGATAAGCGCAAATACGAAGTGCATACCGCTCTGCAAAAACAGAGTTTGATCTATGAACCAAAGTTCTTCAGCCCCGATCTCGTCTTCATTGAAGAACGGCTGACCCAAGGGGAATCGAAACGCAGCTTCTATGATCTGCTGCGTTATATGCCGGAACATGCTTCGATTGTCACCATAGGTGGCAAGGAAACCGCCTCGTCCAAAAACCGGGATGCCCCACGCCGCACCTGGACCATCAAGCATGTGCCCGTGAATTTGTCTGAATTGATTGAACGGGAATATCTGGCAGGGCTTGCGCAGCGTAGGCCAGGTTCAAACGATAAGCAGGCCTCATTTCCGCCAGCCGACCACTCGTTTTCGTTCGCCCATTTGCATATGACGGCGGAACTCGTAAAAGCTGATTACCTGCAATTCAATCTGCGAACCACAACCCGCATTGGTCCTTACTCCCTGATCAAGATTATCAGCCCACGCTTTCAACAAAAACTGGGCGGCCCGCTCTATGTCAAGGTCATCGAAAGCCTCGATACAGCGGGAGCCGGCCCTTACCTTTGCAAAGCACACATCTGCAATCTCACGCAGGAGCTGCGCCGCAGCTTGCCAGGACACACCGACCAGGTGGCCGGTAAATCTTAATTCAATCTAAAGTTCATCGGTTGGCATTTCACCGGTAATACCCTGCGCGACGCGTTCTGAGAGCGCCGTGATGGTCGCTGCGGGGTTGGCCCCCACGGCTGTGGGGAAAAGACTGCCATCCGCCACGTAAAGATTCCGGTAATTATGCACGGCTCCAAATGTTTCCGGCAAACTGCTGGTCACACCCTGATCCGCGGTGGGCCCAAGTCTGCAGCCGCCCAGCGGATGTACGGTCACGTTGCGGCGCAGAGGCCAGTTCCAGGTCGGCATGTGGAACATGATCCGACCGTTGGTCACCTTTTTAAACTGATGCATGGACTCATCAATGGCTTGATACAGCTTGCGACTGTTTTTGGTGGGCCAATGAATGGCCAGCTTCCCCTGCTCATCCAGTTTCATCGTGCCGTCGCTCTTATCAAGCCCCATACAAAGATGAACGCTGGCCTTGTAGGACAGATCATTGCCAAGGAAACGGCTCAAAATGGTGCCGACGCGACCCAGGGTCGGATACCGCACCAGCGAGTAGACCGCTTCTCTTACACCTTGCCAGATGGCCTTCAGTTTGAAAATGGTCGGCTTTTGACCTTCAATGAACCAGGCGAGAATGTTGGGATAGGAGGCGTCTTCCATGATGAAGGCGCGTTCCTTGTCAAAATTCTCGTAGAGGTTGAAGTCAATTTTTTGCGTGATAACCGGACCATAATTGGGATTGGCCGGCCGATCCGCATCGACGATAAAGGACAGAAAATCCCCGTTGCCGGAAAAATTGTGACCAAGTCTGGAGCTGATCTTCGGCAGCGTTTTCATTTTATTCCGGCACTTCAGCAGAAGTTCATTAGTCCCGAGGGTTCCGGCCGAGGTGATGACCCGCCGCACGCGGAAGGGCCGCAGGTTACCGTTGGTCAGATCACGCACCAAAACTTCATACCCGTACTGCCCATTTTCCTGAGGATCGACGTGCCCCGAGGCATTCAGGGGCACGATGCTTTGCGCTTCATGTTCGGTCATGATGCGCGCGCCGTATTTCTTTTCGGCCACGTGAAGGTAGTTCATATCCGTCGAGTTCTTGGCTTGCACGTTGCAACCCACATCGCATTCCGCGCAGTAGTTGCACGAACTCTGCAGGGCCCCATAACGGTTGGTTTCCTGCAAACCAGGCGCCAGTGGCTTCGCGGGATCTTTGCCGAAATATACCATCAGCGGCACAAGTTCTGACTTGCGGCCCATGGCTGTGGCGGCCTTGGCGAAATACTGCGTGCGGGTCATGCTCCGACGTGGGTCATTGTCGACCGGAATCGTCCGCGCATTGAGTACTTTTTTGGCAACGGCGTAGTAAGGCGTCAAATCTTTTTTCTTAACGTTAGCGGGCCACCTTTCATCGAAGATTTCCTCGGGTGGTTCCAGAAAAACGCTGGCATAAATCAACGAGCCACCGCCGAGTCCCGCCGCCTGCACCACATCGATGTGATCATAGCTGCGAATATCAAAGAGACCGGTTGTGGAATCCTTCGGCACGAATCTGGGACGACGATGCCCGTCCTCTTTTTGCACGTAAAAGTTGATCGCCATATCATGCGGCGACCGCGGAAAGGCGCCAAAACCATAGCGTTTACCACGTTCGATCACCATGACGTCCTGGGGCCATTTTTTGGCCAGACGACAGGCCAGCACGCCCCCGCCAAAACCGGAACCGATCACTAACGCTTCGGCATCAAATTTCATACGGCCACCTCCTTGCCCTTCAAAAATGCAAGAATCCCAGGGAAAACATCACGAGCGGCGTGCTGGCCCATAAAGATATCCTGATGACCATAGCCAGGGATTTCCCAGTATTTGACCGCCATATCAGCCCGTCTTTGCTTCAACTCTTCGTAAAGGGCGCGATTGGCTCCTGGGAAAATATGATTCTCCCGGCCACTGATAAGGAGCAGACGCGGCTGTTTTTTCTGGCAAAAGGCATCCAGGTAAGACGGCGGGAGCGTAAGGTCGCCGCGTGTGCCTGGCTTCATGGGACAGGCAAAGCCGGCACTCACCATTTTGGAAATGTGACGGTAGAAATTCATCGAAGTTCCGCCAAACAGATCAGCAAGGCGGCTGTGCGTCAGCACACTCATATTGGAATGCTGATACGCAGCGGGATGGCCTGAGCCCCACATGAAGCTAATGAAGTGACAGGCCGGGTCACGACATTCGCGGTGAAAGAGGCCCAGAACCGGTACCAGCCATTTGCCCAAGGCGAACCCAGGGAACTGAGGGATCCGTGGACTGACATAAGGATAGCGCAGAACTTTTTCGACCAGAAAAGGCGCCACTTTCAGCTTGAGACCCGACCAGGTGCTGACCCTTGGCGTCAGGCCCACGCTGTTGATGGTCACCGATTCCAGCCCTGGATAGGAATGCAGGGCCATGCTCAGCATGGTACTGATCCCGCCCACACAGTGCGCGATGATATGCAGGCGAGCCTTGGGACCCACAGCGGCGCGAATTTTTTCGAAGGCAGGCGGCAGATCATAGGCCGCTACATCATCAAGCGTAAAACGATGCGGCTCCAGATTGTAATTGAAGCGGCCACTGCCCCGCCAATCCAGGGACCACACATCACCGAAGCCATTGTCGAGCAGATGCTCCACAAGGTTCTGGTGCTCCGGCATGATAAACATGTCCGTGGACGTGGTCAGACCGTGGAGGAGCACCACCACATCCTGCCCTTCTTTGCGGACAAAACGCTGCAAATCCAGGGTCAAACCATCACGGGTATCGAAACTATGATGGGTAATCGTCGCTTCCGTGACACCGCGGTCCGTGTGCACAGGAATGGCCACCCGCGACCAAAGCTCAGGCTCGGATTGCATGAATCCCGGTGCATAGGCTTGCCAGAGGTTGCCTAGAAATTCACCACCAAACAGCGTCAGGGCACGGGCGCGCTCCAGAAGAGTCATACCCGAACTGCGGAACGTGGTCAGCTGACGCGCGAAATCCTCGGCCGTCAGATGCAGGATGCCCTGAGCCGCGACCTTGTCAGGCGCTTTCTCGGAATGGCCCTGCCACATCCTTGTATAGAGTGTCGTCGTTTGATTCCAGGCTTCCGTCATGGCTCCATCCCGAACCGTCTTATAACCATAAAAGGTCCAGGGTTCGCCCTTTTTATTGCGGAGATAGAGCGTGTAATGCATCTCACGGGCAATGGTGCTGGCCTGATCCTTGGCCGGCTGCACGAACAGATTGAACGTGCCTTTCTCGACTTGCAGATCACCACCAGCCGCATCCGCTTCGACTTTGCCGATCGCTTCCGCGCGCAGGGAAGGATCTTTGACAAAGCGATCGATATCCGGAATCTGAATCGTCAAACGGAATTTGACAGCCCGTCCCTGGGACTGGCCCTGCTGGAAGGCTTTCTCGTAGCACTGGAGATCGTCTCGACCGAAATCCTGGGCGCTACCATCAAAGTTACAGAATCCATGCATGTCTTCGGTAAATGCGAGGGAAACAGGCGCGCTGCTCATAGCCGTCCTTTATCAAATATCCATTCATTTTTTACTGTGCAATTTATTATAAACAATTTTTTCGCGATTCGGCAGAACCCTTGCCCGGCAAGAACTACAGGTACATAAAATCACCTGTTATGGGGCTTGGTACGTGCCCTAGAATGCAGGTGAAAAGAAGACATTTCACCGACAAAGCCGAAACCAGCATGAGGGATGCTTCAAGTCTCGACCTTGACGGCCTCAACATTTTCATGCAAAAACCGAGAACTTCTGAGAATCAATGGGATTAGTTTATGCGTTTCGTCTTCCAAATGGGGATCCTCTTTGGTCTGCTACTGGGGTGGATACAACCCCTGTCAGCCAGCACGCTTGTCCTTTCCGAGGACCAGGGTCGCTATGATCTGGCGCCTTATGTCAGCGCGTTCGAGGATAAGGAAAGTCGTTTTTCCATTGAGGACATTCGTAATATCGATCGGGCCGGATCGTTCATTGCGGCCCAGGATCTTCATAAGAGCGGCTTTGGCTTCACGCGCAGCACGATCTGGTTCAAGGTCAATATTCGCAACGAAAGTCCGCGACTCAGCTGGATCCTCGGATCGTTGCGACCGGATTTTTATATGTTCGACGTTTTTGTGTTTCAGGGAGATACCCTGCTTGAAAACCGCAATATAGGCACTCTAATCGTGCCTCGCGATCCCTATACCCGCATGCCCTTCGGCCGATTTGAAATGCCGCAGGAGCAGGACCTGACCTTCTACTTCCGCATTCGCAGTGATCTGCAGCTGGCCATCAATTTCGTGGTGATGGATGATCAGCATCACCTCGATCAGACCATCTTGGAAAACTCGCTCTTCTATTCCTACTACGGCTGCCTCTTCGCGCTGCTCGTCTACAACCTCTGCCTCTTTATCTTTATTCGGTATAAAGACTACCTGATGTATGTGTTCTTTTCCGCAGCCATGCTGATCAATGCGATCATACAGGGCGGCTACGCGGAAATGTGGGGCCTGCCCTGGCCCTTGGCTTCGACACGGGATGCTCATTTTGTAATCTGCCTGCCGGCCATCGCCGCCATGCTCTATACACGAAGTTTTCTGAACCTCGCTCGAATTGCCCCGCGTCTGGATAAACTGATCCTGCTCGTCGTCTGCGCGGCCATTGGCTTTGCCCTGGTGCTGATGACCCCTTGGGGCTTTCCCTTCTCGCGTTTCGTGAGCCTTTTTGATGTCTGCTCGCTCTTCTTTGTTTTCCTGGGGGCTGTGACCGCGATTCGCAGTGGCGACCGCACCGCCATCGTTTTTTTAATCGGCTGGGGATCCCTGGCCAGCAGTGTTGCGATCTGGGTGCTGGGTAATGTCGGGGTCATCAACAAAACAACCTGGGTCGCCATCTCGCCTTTGATCGGCAATATGCTGGAAATGGTGCTGATGTCGATTGCCCTGGCCCTCCGTATCAAGGAAATTCAGCAGAGCAAGATTGAAGCGGAGATGAAAGCGCGGGAACGGGATAACCTGCAGCACCTTCTCCGTATGGTGTGCCACGACATCAGCAACCCCATCTCGATTATCAAGACGGTCTTCTTCCTGGCGTCGCGCCGGAGTCAATTGAAGCCTGATGAACTGAAGCAGTGGGAACGGATCAAACGGGCGGCTGATTCCATCGAGGGCATTATCAATCAGGTTCGGCGCTACGAAGCCTTCCGGTCCGGGAAACTGGCCTTTGAAATGCGTCCCTGCTCCCTGCGCAAGGTCTTTGAGGACATCGACTTCTTCTTTCAAACCAAGGCCATTGAAAAGGGCGTGAAGCTGTCCTGGCGCTTTATTGAGGAAAACAACGACATCCTCGTGCTGGCGGATAGCACCTCGCTGACCCATGAAATCTTCAATAACCTTGTGTCGAATGCCATCAAGTTTACGGCGGAAGGCGGCTCCGTGACTTTGGATGCCGAGCGGGTCGATAATTATGCGGTGGTGACCATACGCGATACGGGCATTGGCATGCCGCGGGATATTCTGCATCTGCTGTTTGATCCCAAGGCCAATACTTCACGCCGGGGCACCAATAATGAGATAGGAACCGGCTTCGGCATGCCCCTGGTCAAAACATTTTTGGAAATGTTTGGCGGCAGTATCCATATCGAGTCAGTGGAACAGCAGACGAGCAATATGCATCACGGCACCACGATTGAAATTCGGCTCCGCATGGCCGAAAATGATGTCGCCCTACCTCGTTCCTAGTTCTTGGCAATAATACGTAAGATGCAGCGGCCGACCCGCACTTCATCGGTGGGCTGCACACGATGCATGCCGGTCATGCGCTGACCATTCAGGAAGGCACCGTTGGTGGAGCCCTGGTCTTCAACGAAGACTTCGCCGGTGTCGTTGAGTTTAATCATCAGATGCTTGCGGGAAATTTCCGAATCCTGATCGAAATGCCCAAAACTCGAGGCACGGCCGATATAGGCCACTTTCTGATGCAAATGAATGGTTTCGCGGCTGCTATTGCCATACTGCACAATAATTTCCAAATGGACCTTGTGGGCTTGCTTGAGTTCCTTCTCGATCAGGGTATCGACAAGGCTGTTGCTGCGGTCCTGCTTTTTCGTGGAACTAAAGAGCGTCGGGATATGACGGACGTTCTTTTCGTCTTCCAGCGCAAAACGAAAGACGGTCTTGCCGATTTCGATGACATCGCCTTCCTTGAGCTTGGCTTTGACAATGCGCTGACTGTTGACGAAAGTCCCGTTGCTGCTGTTCATATCAAAGATATGGTAGGAATCATCAATGCACTGGATCTGGCAGTGCGTCGCCGACACCTCGGCGTCCGAGACAATAATATCGGCTTTTTCACGGCCGAAAATAGTATTATCCCGCCGGAGTTTTACCAGCTCATTTTGACTCTTGCCAGAAATACAGACGAGGACGCCACGCTTGTCTTTGTCCGATTTCCCTTTGGTCGTCATGTGTTCCTCGGTATGGTCTTCCGTTAATGATACCTAAATGACTTGGCCCATACCAGCAAAACTGAGCTGCTTGGTATCAAAATTAAACCTGTCACTATTGCCAGGAGGTGTTCTGCCAGCTCCTAACCCGCATGAAACAGGCAATTGCTGTGAACGCCAAGGCTTTCGTCAACTGGCATGTTCCGTGCTTGTCTCCTTCAGTAGCCACCACGAGCACTTGAGGATGACGTAGCCATGGACTGGAATGCTAGCATCGCAGAAATCAAGGATCTCTACTATCAGTGCCAATTCAAGCGCGTCAACCAATCTGTGGATCTGCACTGTCAGAACAACCCTTCGGTTGACGACTTCTTCACGCTGCAGCTCTATAAATCCCAGGCTCTCTGGGAAACGCACAAGGTGGCTGAATCGCGTGCCCTGCTTCGTGAGCTAACGCAATATCATCAAAAACAGTCCGACTCTTATCTTTACACCACAGCGCGCCTCGCTTATGTGGACCAGGAATACGAAATGGCTGAAAGGCTGTTCCGTCTTTTGGCCGATCGAAGCGAGACGGTGAAGGATTACTTCAAAGCTCTGCTCGGCCTCGCGAACGTTTATTATTCACTGAAGAAAACCCAGGATATCGGTCGACTCGTCCGCGAAATGGAAGAGCTGGAAGATCTGGTGAGTGTGGATCAGCGGCTGAGCCTTTATTTGCTGAGAGCCAACGTCGCTTATATCTTCCAGCAGGATATACCTCTGGCCAAAAAGTTTTTCCAGGCCGTCATCAAAGAATCGACTTCGCGGCAGTGGAACTACTTCATTATCAAGAGTCTCTACGGCATGGCCTGCATGTACAAGGATCTCGCCAAGTATGATGCGCTTGAAGTCAGTCTGGATTTGTTGGATTGCTATCTGGATCCCGAGGAATGCACGTACCTCACCTATTTGGTGAACGAGAAATTCAAGGACCTCGACTACTCCTTGAGTTGTTCGCTGCAGATGGATCCTGACTTGCGCCGCATCTGTGTTCAGGGGAAATGGGTCGCGCTGCATGATAAGCCGCTTATTTATGACTTTCTGGAGCTGCTATTTAGTCGCGGCAGCTTTGTAAGCAAGGCTGACATTGCGGCACGACTATGGCCGGAAGAAGAGTATAAGCCCAGAACCCATGATCCGCGTATTTTTGACCTTGCACGCCGGATCCGTGCTTTGATTGAACCCTATGAGAATCAACCTCTCTGTTTGCTTTCGGGCAGACAAGGTTATAAACTGGCTGGACGAGACCAGTCGCAACACAAGATCGACCAAGATATCGAACGGAGACCTCATTATGAAGTACATGAATCACCTGAGGAAGCTGGCGCTACTCAGCAGTTTGGCGCTTAGTTTCAGTCTGACGGTTCAAGCAGATGGTACTCTGCCGCTACCGATCGATCAGAGTAAAGAAAAACTGCCGATGAAATTCGAAGCAGATTCGTCGGATCTGACCCTAAGAATCGAAAGTATGATGGCTGCACCAGCAGGCAAGTTGCCAACTCCAATCCAGCCTTGCGGGAGCTCGGAAACGCTTTATTCCGCAAGTGGAACTGTGAAGCAGGGCATCGAAGAGCTTTATGTAGTGGGTATCTGTAAACCAGGCACCAACAGCCTAAGTCGGACTGTAGTCACTGTTGACGCGAAAACGTTGACCAAAGCTACTCAGTTCGTATTGTTGCAGGGCACCCTGGGCGTGGAAACGGACCAGGATCCTATAACAGGCGCAGTGGTGAGTTCCACCAGATCGTTGACTGGAGTTATGAATGTTAAACCATTCTCAGGATTGGCTCCTGTTGGCCCCGAAGCCTTGACTCCGTTTGCGCTCTATCGCACACAGTAAGAACTTCGTTTCTTACTAATATAAATCTGGCCTGGTCCCCTTTCGAGGGACACGGGCCTTTTTTATGTGCTTTCTTTGCAGACGCCTTAAACTTCCACCTGTTGGCTCCTGGGCCAAACGCATTCTTACCCACGAATCACACTTCTCATTTGCACGAAAATTCTGACTTTTATAGTGCTGAACCAGCGCGCGTAAGCGTGGGAGCTCAAGCTATTAAAGTGTACGAGCCGGACTCCGATGGAATTCCCAAGGCGACACAGAAGCCTGCCTTGGAAAAAGATTCTGTCAATCAAGAGGTCCTAGTATGAAGACATCCACCTTAATAAAATCCTTAGCTATCTGCTTACCCCTGTTGGGCTCGCTGGCATCTTGCGGCAAGAGCAAGAGTTCTGATGAAAGCGCAACCACCACGATGGACCCGACAACTGCGGCCGTTTCGAGTGGATTCGCGGAAGAAGGCGTTGCGGCTCTGGTAGGTCAATTGCAAATCTCAACCGGCTTGCGCCTCGCGTCAGCCGCGGTGAAGTTGTATGCGTTCCCATTGGTTGGCGGCAAGCTGCCAGGCAAGAACGATATGATGGAAATTGAAGTGGCTGAAGACGGCAGCTTCGAAGCCAAGCTCCCCAAAGTTCCGCCCCTTCTGGATGCCTTGAAAAAAGCGAAGAATGCGGATGGCACCTACGATCGCAGCAAGATCACCGATATCATCGGCGAGAATGTCGATGACTCCGTTACTGATGCGATGATCACCGAGTACCTGGACGAAATGGAAGCCGAAGTCAAGACCAAGGGAGTTTCCTGGGCCCTTGTCACAGTTGAAGAAACCGGCGACGCGATCGCTGATGCCGAAACCATGAAATTCATTTCCATCGGCACCGCAGGCAACTCGATCTCGGCTATTCCAACGAATAAAGTCAAAGGTGACCTGAGCCTTGGCGCTATCACCCTGGGCAGCTCATCAGAAGTGTACACTGACCTCGATGCCTCCGAAGTTTTCGATCTGAGCAGCGATGTGCTGTCGGGCATGGCAAAACTGAACGACACCACCAAAGCCATCAAGAACGTCTACATCAATGGTGACACGTTCGAGCCAACTCCCTTCTATATGTGGTATCTGCCCAACCTCAGCAATCTTGATGATTTCACAGCTCCAGAAACGATCGCAGCGAAGTATAATGGTTCCGGCTTTTATCTAGGTGTCAGTTTGCCTGATTTGACGTTCAATAATGTCTGCGGCACCAGCGCTAAACTCGTCGAACTCTACCCAGCATCAGGCGAGCTCGATGCCGGCGTGTATGGCAAGATCACTCCAACTCGTCCCTTCAACAACAGCAATCGCTCCGCTATCCAATCTGAGTCGAGCCGTTACAACTGCGGTGGAAGCGATACCGGATTCTATGCTGCCAGCCGCAACGATGATTCAGACTACCTGACCCAGACGGATCTGATGATGAACTGGGGCGCTGGTGGATCCATCACCGGTGCCATTACTGAAGGCCTCTGGAAATTTAAAGTTGACGGCGTCACCAAGGGTGCCTTTGACTTCGCTTCCAGCGCTCCGTTCGGCGCTGACGGCACACCCAAAGTTTTCATCCCTTCCGTCAAGCTCGTTAAGGATGCTGATGGCAACATCACCGACGCTCAGGTGAAAATTTATGCCAAGACCGCTGACGGCTGGGTTGCCTTGTCTGACCTTACCCAGTTCAAAGAAACTGTCGGCGCCTTTATGATGGAATTCGAAAACCGGGGCAACGACAACAGCACCACAGGCAACGCTTTTAACCTGTTCAAAGATGGTACCACGACCGCTGGTGTCGTTACCCACGACCTGTCGAAAGCTGGTGGCCATGGCGAAGAAGAAACGGCTTATACCTGGAAGGGCTTCGGCTCGACAGCAAGCGGCGACACCAAGGTACTCACCGGCGTGGCCGTGTACTACGAGATTTTCGGATCGAGTTACCGCGTTGAATTCCGCGGCGAAACTGATCAATCAGCTAGTCCTCAATAAGTTTTGAACCTGGCCCCCTTTATTGGGGGCCTTTTTTTTTGCATCGACATAAACGCAATAAGTCGTGTAAACATTTGTCGCTCCTAAGGGAATCAGCGTAGAGGCTTGTGTGGTTGAGGAGCACGACTTTGAAGAAATTACTGTTATTAACCCTGCTATTGGCATCGCAAGGCTGCGTCACTCCAGCAATTTGCACCCAGGAAGGCGCCTTTGACCTAGGCCGCCAGCAGGCTCTAGCCGGCAAACAGGCTGATCCGAGTCAGGGGCAGGTCTGCGAAGGTGAAACTTCCGAAACTTTCCGCACGAACTATAAAAAAGGTTATGACACCGGCTTCCAGTTGCTCTGCAGCGCGCAGAATGCGACCGACGATGGTCGCGATGCCGGACTCCAGGGTCAGAGTTTAACGGGTTTACCCCTGCGTTATCAGCTTTGTGTCAAGGATCGCACCGGGCTCGAAAAGTCATTTATGTCAGCCTATCAGCGTGGTCTTGAAGAACACTGTTCGGCTGATACCGCCAAAAACCGCGGGGATCAGGCCGGCCGTAAAAATCAGGCCACCCTGGATATCGACGCGACTTATATCAGCTGTCCCCAGCCGCAGCGCAGCAAGCTGAAGCAAGCCTATCAAAAAGCTTTTATGCAAGGCCTGCGAGCTTATTGCCAACCCACGCAACATCTCGAAACTATCCGCAATCTAGCAAAAACCGCAACGCAACCCAGCCATGATCCACAGACCTATGGATCCTGTGCTCAGCATTTCCCGGATCTCCTTGAGGAGTACCACGCCGTGTTCTATCGCGAGCGCGATGGTGTGGTACAACGCCTTTGCACCTATGAAAATGGCTTGAATGATGGTCAGACGGATGCGACGCAAAGCAATCAGCGACGTCACGGCGTTCCCGACTTCTGCGATGATAGGCAATCAAGCGGCTACATGCGTGGCTATGACCGCGGCTGGAGTGACAAAAAACGCGAGGTATGCCTGCAGCAGGATCTGCACGAACAGGGGTTCCGCGATGGAGCCAATGGTCTGGCAGCCAATCCGCACTTTCCTGAACTCTGTCCATCCGATTATTATCGGGTCATGCGCAACCGTTATGATGCTGGTTATGAGCGCGGCCGACGTCAAAGTTCACACCGGCCTCATCAGGAATCCAAGGGCGAGGATGTGGTGAGAGCCTGCGGTCAGGTTTTTAGCTTTGACAGTGAAAAACTCGAATGCATTCAGCACAGCCGGAAGATCCGATACGCACCCTCGGATGTGGTCGAGGCTTGTGGCCAGGCATTCTCATTCAGCTCAGATCGAATGAAGTGCATCATCAGCGCCACAGGTCGGTCGTACAATAGCGCGACAGTGGTGCGAAGCTGCAAGCAGGCGACAGCTTTTGCCTCGGAGCTGCAGAAATGTATCACCACTGTCCAGGATGCTCGTTATGAGCCGTCACGAGCCATCAACGCCTGTCAGGCAGCCTTTTCTATGAATAGCGATCGACAGGAATGCTGGAACGTGATTGCCAAGGAACCGCGGGATCCTTCGGCAAAGATTCAATCGTGCCAGCAATCCTTTAATTTTTCGTCGGACATTCTCAGATGCATCCGCACCTAGAAGGCAGGAACGTATTCTCTAGATTTACGTCTGGGTGATTCACACCGTTTCAAATGGTATGGCTCCGTATTCTCTTTGGAGCCATACCGATTGTTATTTTCGGCTTCTAACTGAAGCGCATTCACTCGCTCTTTGCGTAACGCGGTCATTCCGCTTATG
Organism: Oligoflexus sp.; assembly: GCF_035638955.1. GTDB lineage: Bacteria > Bdellovibrionota_B > Oligoflexia > Oligoflexales > Oligoflexaceae > Oligoflexus. The sequence continues at coordinate 113,401 of NZ_DASQYZ010000309.1, forward strand.
AAGCAATTGGTTATCAACCCATAGGTGGTTCATTGTCCTGGAGTGACCGCTCTTGCAATGGCTTCAAATCATGTATTTCACCAAATCTGCTCCGGGCCTTTATCGCCGGCCTTTCTTTCTAGCGTCTCGTTGCGCGTTTCGCTTCTTCTTTCTGCGTTATGCTGCCTTTTGAGGTTGGTGCTAAACTTCTTCGACTACCCGGATTGTTGTCGCTCAATAGTCGGCTGACTGGTCGGAAGTTAGTCTGTTTAGCGGAAGACTCATCGTCTTTCAACCAATGTAAACGAACCACCGAAATTTTCTTCCAATCTCGGTTACTCCCAGACCATCTTTGGGACTTATTTTCCCGCGCTTTCCGATAAATCACTGTTCCAAAGACGCTGAGCTGAGTGTCCTTCCATCGATCTCACCTAGAGGCGCCCCAGGCATGCCCACGTGCTTCAGATAACGGCGGATCTTAGCAGGATCGACCACAGGGCGGGCACCTTGATATGTCCACTGAGAAAACAACACGCAAGAGTCGAGCCCAGCTCCCGGCACCCATCCTGGTCTTTTTCAACTTTCCTCCAAAAAACGTCAACCCCGAGGGAGACCTTTAGTTTGCGCCTGCCACGAGGGAGGATGATTGCAGAATTTCACCAGCATTTATGGTGCCATCTCCGAGGGTTTATCCTGGCGGTGAAACTCAACTTCAGGCAGCGGTTAATGCCTCAATTTTTCAATACCGCCCACCCCGGAATCCGTTAGAGGTCGATTGGCATATGGTACATTGGGCTCTTTTGGAGTTGCCGCTCGATCCAGTCAGTGTCGGCACGAGCAATGGACATCGTGCCCTTGAATTCAATGAATTCATTCCGGGAGAGGTAGCCGACCACGAAGGGGTCTGTGGTAGCGAAGAGGCGGTAGCCGGACGTGTCAAAAGTCTCGCCCCAGGGATCGCGAAGGCCTCTTATTACATAGGTGGCGCCATTGATCATGAGGGGCGTCGCAGGAAGGTCGTGATAGGTCTCGACGATTTCACCTGTTTCGACGTTCATTCGCTTGGCGTTATCCCGTTCCCCCGGGCCGATGAGTTCAATCCAGGCACGACCGTCAAATCTGCCCGCCCTATAGCCGTCTGGTAGGGATTTGACTGGGCGTGGCTCGCCTGTGTCGAGATCGAAAGCAAGAAGGGTCTCAAGGCACGTTGAGTAAAACAGCCTCTCCTGGCTGCTGACTGCGATATGGTCCTCTGTGTAGGCGAGCGCCGCAACCTGATCGCTGCTGCTCAGGTCGACGCTAGGAAGCTTCTTAATGGCAGCGTATCTTTCGAAAGTCATGTGTTCCATGGAGTTCACAATTTCGCCCTGCTGATCCAGCAGCTCGACTGAGATCGCGTTCTGGCCCACTCTGCCGAAAAGAAAGACAGGCGATGCGGAGTCCACCAAAGGAAGACCGTCCCGGACACCAGAGCTTATCCAGGAATCGTTCTCCTTATGCAGAATCATCGTTTTTGGAGAAACATCCTTTTCCCTGTCTGGCATGCCGAGCATGCTGTTGGCATAGAACGGAGTTGAGATAGTGATCAAGCCAATCCCTGGAAAGTGGCGAGCATAGATATCGCCAGGCCCATCAAAGGTGGCCACGAGCCTGATTTCGTCGGTCTTATGGCTCCATTGAAACGCCTGCTTAGCCTTTGTGGTGAAGAAGACATCGCCGCTGTCGAAGAGAATCCAGCTCGTCATTGGGCTGCCGGCCTTGACAGTTTTCTCCTGCCGGTGGATGACATCAGACCATATGATCGATGATTGAGTGTCCTTGGCCAATGCATAATTGCCATTCTCAGAGATCCTGCAGTCGTTGCTGCATTGGAAAGGTCGGTCAGAGAGGTTGTTGTCAGGCTGAAAATTTTGCAGTTGAATGCGGTTGGCACTGAAAAGAAGAATTCGCGAGGGATCAATTGTCGGGACCATCACCCATAGGTTCCGTTCCGCTTGCTCCAGATTGATCGTTACATGCTCCGGTTCGGATGGAGGATATGTGGTCGCTCCTACAGTTTTTTCCAGAATGTTATCGGCCCGGATTACGATCTGAGTTATGGAGTTGGGGGAATCGATGTAGAGCACATCCCCCTGCGTTGGATGCTCAATTAATTGCGAAATCTCGATATTCATATAGAGGCGCATTTGGGTCGATGATCCGGACTGGGGGTCGGTTGCATGAAGACTGTGGCCATTCGTATGTAGGAGCATGGTTTTTCCCTCGACTTTGGCCAGTGCAAAGCTCTTAACATCGTCATTCTCGCTTTCCGGAATGATGTTGACTCTTGATGGCACCCCATCCTTCCAGTTGATCTTAAACATCTTCTGGCAGTCGTCTTTTCCACTCCACCCCGGGCCCACCGAGTAGACGATCTCATTCGCCGCGATGACGCGGAATTTTTCGATCCAACATCCGTCCGGCTCGGAAAAAACAGAGATGCCAGGCATGTCTGGATCAATTCGAGCGATTGCATCGTTGTGGGAGACGAAGTAAAAACGCGAATCAGGGGTGATGAGCAGCTCCACATTAATATATCCGGCCGAAGGGAATGTGAGACGGATGGGCTTGGCGTCATAGCTATTGTAGTTGACGATCACGATCTGCTGCCATCCGACCACGACAACGGACTCGCGATGGTGATCGATGACCGTATCTTCGAGATAGCCCTCGAATTGCATGCTATGAACGAGACGGCCTTTGTCAAAGAAATCCAGTGTGGTCTCTTCACTATTGTATTGGTCGGTGATCCGGATTCCAACCATCCTGTCCGCGTCGATGAAATCGAACTCAATGTAGGTCTTGTCAAGCACGATCAGCTGTCCACCGATCGAAGCGTATGATTTGTGGTCATTGGAATTGCTGCCGACGGCCCAGTCGTCATTATAGGGAGACGCTGCGACAGATTCGGTCAGCAGAAACGCCTCGGGCATGCGTCTTTCCCAGATCAGATGCTTCTCGGCAGCAGCCCAGACGTAATGAGCGATGAGGGGCCAGTAGATATCCTGAATCTCCGCTTTCAGGACCAAACCCTTGGCGAGCGAGACGAGCTTCTGGTAGCTCTTGAAAGCATTGAATTCCTGGTTCGTTTGAATGTAGTTCGTGACAAGTTTGCTCACCGCCCGGATCTCGGCGATAAGGCTATCCTGGTAGACGATGAAAGACGTATGCAGTGGCGCGGACCGATTGCCGGCCCTGTCGACGGCAAAGGCATAGAGATCCCAAGCGCCCCGATCCGGGGCGTTGTACTCGCGGCCGATGTTCTTGAATTCTGCTTCGGTGCAACCGTCCGTCTGGATGTCCTCGTCCTGGCGCTGCTGCATGCAGATGTGGATATCGGCGGCACCGCTGTCGTCGGATTGAAAGGTGAGTTTGGCACCAGGAGTGATCTTCAGGTTGTAAGGAGCCCTCTCGACTGCAGTGAGCGTCTCATCGTTGAGCCTGAGCGTGGGACGTTGGCTATCGACCGTCAACGTACAGGTTTCAGGAGGAGAGAGCGCAGCCGGTGCGGGTTTAGTATCGAAGGCGTCGTAGTTCTGCATTTCCAAGGTGTAGGATCCGTCCGGGATATCGACGGGAATCGGCGGAATGATGTTGCCAAGAGCGATGTGCCGCTGAAGTGCTGCCTTGCGCTCGTGATTGTAGACGATGATTTGGGTCATAGGAAATGAGACTTCCTGAGTCTCAAGACGTTTGAGTAGCGGCAGGAACTCATGGGCGATCTGAACGTCAGAGGACGGGCAACGCGATTCCGCTGTGAGGCGGTTCAGGCCGCTGTCAGTGCTTAGGGCATGGCGAGTCAAGCCGGGAGCCAGGAACTGGAGGTCCAGGGCAAGGCCTTTTCGTTTGGTCGCTGTGTCCCGCGCGATCAGTTTAAAGGCCTTTTCCTCGGGGGAAATGACAATGCAGCCTTTGCTGGTCATCCGCACGGGTTGGATATGCTCATGCTTGATGAGAAACGCATCAATCTCCAGGGCCTCGTCTATCTGGAGGAAAGAGTAATCATTTTCCATGGATTGGCCGCAGGCAAGTTCGGCCCTGTTGTAATTATTTTGAAGGTTGGAACAACTAACGGTCAAAGTCAATGACACGCAGTTCAAAAAACTCTGTAGTATTCTTGTGTATTTGTGCAAGCGAACCTCTACGCATTCTAATTCCTCAGCGCGAGAGACCATAGCTGAACAGATGTCATTAAGCAAGAATTGGGCGGGGGTGCGGGTCGTGGGCTTTACGGGTAAGCTTTTCGTTTTGGTAATGGATGTTAAGGTAAAAAAACCTGCGCCCGAAGTTAAAAGCGCACGGAGGTTCAAATGCTTAGGCAAGTGTCGCTTCTGCTGTTTTTACAGTGAAATTGTCGGCTACGGGAACAATGATTTTTGAGTTTATTGCAGTGGCAGGAAAGAAGGCTCGCGCCCTAAGTACTAGGATTGGCGAGCCTTGACCTGGATCAAACTAGAGATGGTTCAGATTCCCGTGCCTGCTTGACCAGGGGATCCACCAGCCGCTGCACCTACCACCGCTCCGTAACTGAAGTTTTGGGTTATCGGCTGCCCACTGGCCAAATTTCCCAACCATTGCCCCAATGCACTCGACGCCGCTCCAAGGGCCGAATTGGCTGCTAAATTTCTGACAGCAATCGAAGCTGCGATGCCCAGCTCAGCGGACACCATAGTCGCGAAGGGATTCACAAATCCCAGAGCTCCACCGACAGCGGCTCCGATCAGGTCCGAGTGTGTCCCCCTGAAATCAGATAGGCTCCGGGGCCACCCGATACGGCGCCGACAATCGCTCCAGGTACAGCAAATCGTCCATCCGGAGCCACATGGTTTACCGGATCATTGCCGGCATAAGTATAGAAATTCCAGCCAGCACGGAAAGCCAAGGGATCTTTGTCGTCCAACGACCTGCTGCTGGATCATAGTCCCGTACCCCAAAGCGTACGAGACCGACTGATCGTTGCTTGGAAATACTTATGAGTCTAACTCCCAGCGCTTTCTAGAGTGGGATGAGCTTAACAAGGGATAAAAGCTAGATCATGACCAAACCTTGTCGACAAGTTCTTGCAGAACCGTCTGCAATCCATCGTAGAAAACGAAACTAAAGATTTCTGCCACTTTTACCGATAAGTACAAATCCGGGGGCTGACCCACTAGTTTGGGTGGGAATTTGATGCTTGTTGTGCCTTTTCTTACATGCCTGATTCTCTTGGCCTCAAGCTGCACGCCATCTGCTGATAACCATGATCAGACAGAACCGCGTCCTCAGCCGACCGCGTTGGCTTTTCGCATCATTCCCAAAAAAAGAGAAAACTGGGTGCAACTCGGGCGTCGCCTTCGGGTCGATAGTGAACAGCTCAAGCGTTTTAATCATTCCACCAGCTCCCGTCCTCGGGGCCCCATCTATCTGCCCATCACTGATAAAAAAATCTTAGGAAACAAATCGCACAGGTCTAAAGAAATCGTTGTCCTCGAAAGGGACCGCTTCCTTCGGCCCGCTTTCAAGCGCCCATGGCGGGCACCAGAGGCGATCTATACGGTTTCTCTGAAGCGATGGTTTGAAGTCGACAGGAGTATGCTACTGCATGCCCCTGTGAAAGGCCGCATCTCGTCGTTATATGGCCCGCGTTGGGGAACATCCCATAAAGGATTCGATATCGCGGCGCGGCGCGGCGCAAGGATAGAAGCCGCAGCATCCGGCCGTGTCCTGTTCACGGGAATCAAGCGAGGCTTTGGGCGAGTCGTCATTCTTGAGCATGAAGGTATGCGAACGCTTTATGCTCACTGCAAAGTCATTTCAGTTCAGCAGGATGATTGGGTCGAGCAGGGGGATAAGATCGCAACAGTCGGCAACACCGGGCGATCAACAGCTCCTCATCTGCACTTCGAACTTCTCGATGACAGATCTCAGGCCGTCAATCCGATTCCATTCTTTCTGCCTCACTGTCTGGAAGATAGCTATTCTGGATTTTTCTCTTACCTTTTCGAGGAAGATGACTGCCCATAGTTTCTGAACAGCCTCCTGGACCTTTATTCACCGGTCTCGGCCGCAACTTCATCGGCCAGCCAGAGCCAGTCCTGGTAGGCTCCGTTCTCGGTGATGTCATTTCTTTCCCGATATATAACCTCTTCAGGCTCCAACCAGGCGTCCGCTTCAGGAGGCTGGGGAGAAAAATTCAGAAAAGCCATCAAACCCGCAGCAGAAAGCGTGGCAGCTGAAATATAGACCCAGAGCCTATGCTGCCGCGAATGACCCGCCTTCCGTGTGCGAGCCATAATACGGCTCCACTCATCCCCCGGCGCGGATGACACAGGCGGTCGATGCTTTTGCATATACTCACGCAAGGGATCGTTCACAGCACTTCCCCTTCCCGCTCGAGCAAAGTTTGAAGTTTTTTTCGAGCAATACTCAGGCGCGACTTGACCGTGCCTTCGGGAATCTGCAGATGCCTGGCAATGTCCTCTAGACTCTGATCTTCCCAGTAAAATAAAACCACAACAGTCCGTTCCTTAAAACTTAATTTTTGCAGACAATGGTGCAGCACCTGATGATCACCGAGCTGCATTTCAGCGTTGGGCCGCAGGTCGCTGTGATCATGAACGGTCGCGCCTGGTTTCCACAGCCTCTGCCACGTTTGGCCACGATGAATATCCTGCGCCGTATTGTAGCTGATGCGATAGACCCAGGATTTGAGCGACGCCTCCCCGCGAAAACCATCGAGATGGCGATGGATTTTCAGAAAGACCTCCTGCACGCCGTCATCCACTTCAGAAGCCGGCACAAGGCCGCTCAGGACGCGACGCACGAGGCCGGCATAATTTGCATAAACTTCAGCAAATTCACTCATGAAGTTCACTCGCGGCGTGTGTCGGATGGTCCCGGTGCCCGGTTCGCGGCACGTGATTTCTGCCTTAAGTTTTGAAAGGCCGAACGCTGCTGCTCAGACAGAACGCCACGGATGGCCAGCATGCGTTCAAAACGAGCCTTTTCCAAGGCCATTTTGGTCGTCTGCAATTTTTGAAAGGCCTGGCGAACGGTTTCGTCATCACCGTTGTGATCCAGCTGTTGATTCAGTTCCTCACGGCGTTTATCCAACTCATCGCGGAGGCTCTGCAGCCGGTTGCGACTGCTCTCACGGATCTGCCGCACCCTTCTCTTTTGTTCCTGATTGAGTTGAACCGTTTTTAAGACCTGCTGAATTTGTTTCTCGGGATTGCCGTCCGGAGGCTGGGCCAGGGCTACTTGAGAGTTCCAGGATCCCATCAACAGAAGCATGGTCATAATCAGAGAGCGCATACGATGTCCTCACAAGAAATCTCAACAACACCTCCTTAGACGGGATGGGTCGAGGCAAGGTTCAGGGGTGAAGGAAAAATATTTGTAGTCACAAAGACATGGAATACACAGGCCAGGACCGCAGGATTTCGGGCCATTTTCCCGCTTTTTTCCAAGATACCAGAGCACTTGTTCCACGGCTTGATTCAATGCCCCATCCTTACTGGCCGACAAGACTCCTGGAGGAGCACAACCTTGACGCTCAGCATCACCCAGATTTTTCACCCGACCGAACTGGCGCAATATGAAAGCCAGGGCGATGTTCTCAGCCATGAATTTATCGTGGCTGAACCCATCGAGAAGGTCTGGGCTGTGATCTCGGATCATGACCATCTGCGCCGTAAATTAGGCCTTAGTTTGGTCGATTTCACATACCATCCGGTCACGGAAGGTGGAACGATGCTCGAAGGCGAGTACAGAGTTCCTTTCGGCAAAGCCCATTTCTATGAAAAGCCTTTTGAGTGGATTGCCGGCTCCTACTGCCTGGGCATTCGCCTTTTTGATAAAGGCCCTGTGCGCTATGCTTCGCTTGGCTTTTACGTGGAATCCGTGGGTGCCGGGCAGACCAAAATCAAAGCCGTCATGAAAATCGTGCTGAAAGGGCCACTGAAGGGTGTTTTCCTGCACAAACTGAATAAGTCTGCGGCCAAGTTTCCGCGTATTATTCAAGAATTGGTGAAGAACCTGGAATCCATCCAACCGCAATCCTTTGAAGCCTCGATGCGGCCGAAACCCGATCGCCTCAAACTCCAGCGTGCACGCATAGCCTTGAAAAAACTCGAACCTTTTCATGCGCAGATCGAAGCACTCGCTGATTATCACGCCCGCGCGGCGGATCGCTTTCTGCAGCGCTTGCGTCCCTATGAGATTGCCGATCATTACAAACTGCCTCGGCAAAACACGCTGGCCTTTTTTCTGGAAGGCACACAGGTTGGCCTTTTCGCTTTGAACTGGGATATTCTCTGCCCTGCCTGTCGCGGCGCCAAGAAACAGAACAAGAGTCTGCGTGAAATCGAGAAGAAAGTTCACTGTGAAACCTGTGGCCTGAACTTCGACGTCATTGAATCCAAGGATGTGGAACTGTCGTTTGCGTTTGCTGGCGACCTGAGCGTGGAGCCCGCGCCTATTTATTGCATCGGTAATCCCGGTCGTAGTCCCAACATTCACGTCCAGCTGCCGTTTGCACCGCACGAGACGCGCAAAGTTCAGCTGCGTTTGCCAGGTCTCAGCTATCGCCTGCGCGACATGAAGCAGGGGCATATCGTGCGCTTGGCCGTGGATCCTGAAGGGCTCTCGACCCTGTCCCGCCGCGACATGGAAAGCTTGAGGCTGCAGTCGGAGTTACGAGTCCAGCCCCAGGTGATGCTAGATTGGGACAATCCCACTGACCAATGGCAGGTTTTACGGTTCGATTGTCTCGATCCCAACCTGGACGCTGCCACGGCTGATCAGGTGGCCTCCCTTCCCGCCTATCAACATTTGTTTGGAGATGACGCCTTACGCCCCGGCATGCAGCTGGGTGTTGGGCACCTGGTGTTCCTCTTTTCCGATATCCGCGGCTCGACTCAGATGTATCGTGAAATGGGCGATTCCAAAGCTTTCCGCCTCGTCCAGGACCATTTTGCAGCCATGGAAAAATTTATTCGCGACGAGCAAGGCAGCATCGTGAAAACGATCGGTGATGCTGTGATGGCCAGTTTTAACAGCGAAACGTCGGCCCTGGCCGCGGCCATCGCCATTCAAAAATTCTATGCAATCCGAACCCAGGGCTATTCTCTGCATGGCCTGAAAATTGCCTTGCATAGCGGGCCCTGCATTATGGTGAACCTGAATGATCGCATGGATTATTTTGGGACCACCGTGAACATCTGCTCGCGTCTGCTCGATATGGCTTCGGACGAGGATATCATTGTATCAGGGAGCCTCCTGGAAATGCCCAAGGTGCAGGAGTTCCTGAGTCAACAGAATCTCACGTGGACTCAGGACGAGCAAGTTCTGCGTGGCTTCCAAGGCACCAAGACTTTCTACCGCCTCAAGCTGCAGCGGCAGATGCCCCAACGTCTTATTTCATAGCCTTGCTTTGAACTTCCTCCCCAAGCTTCTGCAAGAGTTCTTCCATCGAGAGCGATTGAAGGCCTTCCTGATCGCGCGAACGTAATGAAACGCGTTGGCTGGCGACTTCCTGATCACCAATCACAACTGCGTAGGGGATACGTTCCAACCGAAATTGCCGAATGCGATGGCCCAGGCTTTGCGCATCCGCATCAAGTTCAACGCGGATTTTGGCTTTCTTCAATCGCTGCTGCAGCTCGCGAGCAAAGTCGTCATGACGATCGGCGATGGGCAGGATGCGCAGTTGAACGGGCGCCAGCCAAACCGGGAATTTTCCTTCGCAATGTTCGATCAGGATTCCGATAAAGCGCTCCATCGAACCATAAATCACTCGGTGAATCACCGCCGGATGCTGCTTGCGACCGTCCCGATCCACATACTGACAATCGAATCGCCTCGGCAGTTGGAAATCCAACTGCAGGGTTCCCATTTGCCAATCCCGACCGAGGGCGTCCTTAATGAGGATATCAATCTTGGGACCGTAAAAGGCTCCATCACCTTCGGCAACTTCGTAAGCACCCTGGACATGCCGATCAAGAATACGTTTGAGCGAGGCTTCGGCTCGCTCCCAGATCGCGCCTTCCCCCATCGCATCCTTGGGCTGGGTGGCGAGACGAAACCGGTAGGACAGGTTGAAGACGCGGTAGAATTCATCGACCAGCTGCAGAATGCGTGCGAATTCCCGATCGATGGCCTGATCATCGTCTTCCACAAAGATATGGGCATCATCCTGCTGAAATTTTTGCACACGCAGAAGCCCATGCAAGGCCCCCGACCGCTCATGGCGATGCAAGGCGTCACAATCCGACAAACGCAGCGGCAGGTCGCGGTAACTGTGATGCTCATGATTGAAGACGATCATGGCGTTCGGACAGTTCATGGGCTTGACGCCATAGACTTCGTCCTTATTCAACTCCATGACAAACATGTCCTCACGGTAGTGCTCCCAATGCCCCGAAATTTGCCAAAGTTTCTTGGAATTGATCAGGGGGCTGGAAATCTCCGCATAATCCTCGCGCTCGTGCACCTCACGCCACCAGTTGATCAGCTGATTGAGAACCGAGAATCCATGCGGCAACCAATAGGGCATGCCAGGCGCAGTGTTATGAAAGAAAAACATTTTCAATTCCTTGCCCAGCTTGCGGTGATCCCGCTTTTCCGCCTGCTCCAAAAGCTGCAGGTGGTCCTGGAGCGCCGCCGCCGATGCGAAAGCCACAGCATAGATGCGCTGCAACATGGGACGCTTTTCGTCTCCTCGCCAGTAGGCTCCCGCTATTTTCATCAGCTTAAAGGCATTGTCCGGAATTTCGCGGCACGAACTCACATGGGGGCCGCGGCAGAGGTCGATGAAATCATCGTGTTGATAGATCGAGATCGGGTCGAGGGCGTCCGCTTGGGATTTCTCGCCGTGATCATCGTAGGCGCCTTGCAGAAGGCCCTCGAGGAGTTCAAGTTTATAAGGCTGATCGGCGAAGATACGGCGGGCTTCATCCGCTTCCAGTTCCTGGTAACGGAACGCGTGATCGTGCTGCAGAATAACCTTCATCCGGGCTTCGATGCCCATCAGATCCTCGGGCACCAGGGCACGAGGCAAATCGAAATCATAGTAAAAGCCATCCTGAATCGGAGGGCCGCCGGCAAAATGCACGGGCCCTTCCTTTTGAAAGTGATGCCGGACGGCCTGGGCCATCACGTGGGCAAGACTGTGGCGCAGACGATAAAGCTGTGCGGATTCCATGGGTCGACTCCAATCTCTTGAATCCCAGGCCCCTGCGCCAGCACCAATGCCCGGACACACAGGGTGCCTGGGCATTTGTTCCAAAAACAAAAAACCCAGGTCGGGGGACCTGGGTTGGTTCGAGCTATTGTCAAAACAAGCTCAAGAACGCCGAGGCCCTGCCTTCGTTGTTTGCGTCGTTGTACTTGTCGTATTCATAAGTTTCATAAAAAACTCCTCACTCTCTCCATCTCTAACACAAACCTCTTCGGCGCGCCAGTGTCAGGACTTGAGTCTTCGTCCTCGCGGGCCTTTGAACTTGCTTTTTGCCAGTTTTTTCGCAAGACTTCCCGACCGAGCCGCTACCGAGGGAGGGCCCTGATATGTCACTATCACTTGATGCCACCTATGCTCTGATGAAAGAGAAATTGCATGGTCTGGTGCCAGACTTTGAGTTGGAGCATAAAGCCGAATTAGCTTATGAAATCAATAAGCTAAAGGAAGAACGCAACGCGATTATCCTGGGCCACAACTATATGGAACCGGCGCTGTTTCATGTGGTGGCGGACATTACGGGGGATTCCCTGGAGCTGTGCCGCAAGGCCGCCGCGACGGATAAGGACATTATTGTGTTCTGCGGTGTGGAATTTATGGCCGAAACGGCCAAAATTCTGAACCCGACGCGGAAGGTCCTGATTCCTTCCAAGAAAGCCGGTTGTTCCCTGGCCCAAAGCATCACCGCGGCCGACGTGCGGAAACTGCGCGAGCAGTTCCCAGGGGTGCCGGTGGTGACTTATATCAATAGCTATGCCGATGTGAAGGCTGAGACCGATATCTGCTGCACGTCGGGCAATGCCGTGAAAATTGTGAATCAACTGGACAGCGACACGGTCATATTTATTCCTGATGAGTTCCTGGCGAAGAACGTCGCGAAGCTAACCGGGAAGACGATTATTTTTCCTGAGACCGATCTGAACAAAGCGGTGCAGCCGAGCGGCGACTTGAAGAAGGTCTTCGTTGGCTGGCACGGACGTTGTGAGGTGCATGAGCTGTTTACGGTCGAAGATATCGCGGATGTTCGCAAGCAGTATCCCGATGTCGTGGTGCTCGCGCACCCTGAGTGCCCGCCTGAAGTGGTGGATGCTTCGGATTATTCAGGAAGCACGTCGGCGATGATTAAGTATGTTCAGGAAGTGAAGGCTTCGCGTTATTTGCTGCTCACCGAGTGTGCGATGGCGGATAATATTATTGCGGCCAATCGCGATAAGGAAGTTCTCCGGATGTGCAGTCACCGGTGCCCGCACATGGCGCAGATTACGTTGGAAGATACTTTGGCTTCGCTGCAGAATTTGCAATATGAGATTCATTTGGAAGAAGAGCTGCGCATCAAGGCGAAACGGTCGATTGATCGGATGCTGGAGATGTCGTGAGGACAAGAGGCCCCAGCTGACGCTGGGGTTCCACTCGCTGTGGCTCGTGGTGGAAGGGACGATCGTGGCAGAATGGGCTTGAACCCAGCTCCAATCGGCACCCCGCGCAGCGGGGCTTCATTCCACCACCGGTCGGCACCCCGCGCAGCGGGGCTTGAATGTTCACGGCGCCTTTTCTTTAATATCCTTCACATCCTTAAAATCCAAACTCAAAGGCCCGACTGGTGAATTCACTTTCACCGTCGCCAGCAGCGTCACCGGCAACTGCTTCTGAGCCTGCGAATAATACGCTTGCCCAAACTTAATGGCCGAAGCCGTGGTCAACGTCAAAGGCAGCTTCACCGACTGCTTGACGCCCGGCGCCAGGCGTATGGCTTCCAGACTACTCCCCTTGCCCAGGGTCATGCCCAACGCATCCACCTGATAGTCAATAGCGGAAAGGTTCAAAGCATAGTCGTTTGGATTCAAAACATCCAAGGTCGCATGCAGCTCCACTTCCGTCAGACTAATCTTGCCCAGCGAAACATTTTTCAACTCCACCTGCGGTTTTTGCGGCACAAGGCCCACCGAGGTGCAGGCGGTCATCAAGAGAATGATGAATCCTGTAACTATGCGTTTCATGCTTTTTCCTTTCCCATGTTTTCCACAAAATGCGTCGCCATTTTCGAGACGATGCCATAAATCGAAAGCTGAGGGTTGGCCCCAATACTAGTCGGAAACAGCGACCCATCCCAGACATGAAGATTTTCCAGCTGATGATGCTGCCCTTGGCTATTGACCACACCGTGACGAGGATGTTCACTCATCCCACAGCCGCCCATCACATGGGCGCTGCCTAGCCTCATCCGAAGTTTTTCAAAAACAAATCGATCCAAACCCTGCCGAAAGTCTTCCAGATTCGTGTAGTCCTCGGCATCACCATGCCCAGGGAAAACCGCAGTGGCGCCGGCTGCGAAATAAATTTCACCAATAGCCGCATAGGCTCTTTTCACCCCATCCAGCACATAGTCGGTCAACGGATAATCCAAAACAGGCGAACCGTTTCCGGTCAACATCACGGATCCACCAGGGCTGCTTTCATGAAAGCCATCGCGAAGCAAAGCCAGCGAGCCCGCCGTATGATCCAACTGCTCCATCCTTTGCCGATGGCGACTCCCATGGCCGCGCATGATCACCGACGCAAAGACTGGCTGCAAAGGTGCAGCCTCTATTTTAAAACCCATGCGTCCGCTGACCCCGTACTGCCATTGAAAATGGTCAGTATAAATGGATTGAGGAGCCCCATGATAAGGATGGGTTTCGTCAGCGAAACGAGCGAAGGCAAAAACGGATGGATGCAGAAATGTCCGTCGACCCAAGGTACGATAGGGATCCGGCGCTTCCGACCGTAGTAGAATAGCAGGACTGCCGATGGCACCAGAAGCCAGGATAAAATGCTTGGCTCGCACCCGGAGGGTTCGACCCGTCGGTTTTTTCCCGTCGGCACCCAGAGCCTCACCCAACAGTTCCTCAACACCATGGGGTTTAAAAAAAAGCTTTTGCACCCGCAGCCTATGCACAAGCCGGCTGCCCTGTCTTAAAGCTTCCGGTATGGTGGTGACCAGCATCGACTGCTTCGCGTTGGTTGGACAACCCAGGCCACAGTAACCAAGGTTCCAACAGCCTTTGACATTCCGATGAATGGCTTTCACGGGAATTCCCAGTTTTTCACACCCAAGCAAGAGAACTTCATTATTGCGATTCGGCGCCAGCCATTCGGTGATGCTGAAGCGTTCTTCCATGCGTTGAAACCAGGGGGTCAGTTCATCGGGACCAAGACCCTTGACACCAAACCGTTCCTGCCAGTAATGGAGGGTCGGATCAGGCGTACGAAAACTGGACGTCCAATTCACGGTGGTTGATCCCCCCACCGTGCGCCCTTGCAAAATGCCAATCGCGCCATCCCGCGTGGAACGGGTCATGCCTTCCTGATAAAGACCGGTATAAGCTTCGAGTTCTTCCAGCTGGAAATCCTGCGAGGTCCGCAGTGCACCTTCCTCGATCATCACCACGCGCAGCCCAGCCCGGCTCAAAATTTCTGCAGCTGTTCCGCCTCCGGCGCCGGTGCCGATAATAACGACATCGGTCTCCCAGGTCTCATCCTGTTCCAGGCGAGCGCCGTCGAGCACCTGCCACTTTTCATCGTGCATGGCCTGAGAAAAAAAATCCGGCAGACGCATCAATGGTCTCCTGCCGAAAAACGCCGGAGAAAAGGTTGCATCACCGCCGGCACGTCCGGATAGCGAATGTTTTTGGTATTGGTGCGCACACCATAGAACGCAAATTCCATCAGCTGCACCAAAGATTGATAGCCAACGCGCTTCAAACTCAACGCGCTGCGTTCCCACTGATCCAGAAATCCTACGACTTCATCACGGGACGCTTTTTCCCATTTGGTCCAAAGGCCCAAAAGAGTTCGGGTCAAGGGCATCGACAGCAGATTCAAAAGCAGCATCAGGTCGTCCCGATTGCGATCGGAAAGTTGATCGATGATGTGGTCCATACCCTTCAAGGTCAGCACCAGAATCCTTTGATCGTCAGGCTGCAAGGGATTTAACTCTACGCCCAAAGCGATCGGCAAAAGGATCACGAGGATCGAGTTATCCTCAGGACGCAGATGTTTAAATGTGACACCAGGGGCGATATCGGGAGTATCCGCAGCCAGGAGCCAAGGGGAGCTGAGAAGGGTTGGCAAGGCCCCTAGCGTCTGAGCACTATGAGTCAAAAAAACACGCCGCGAATAAGGAGAATCCATGCAAGCCTCATGTTTGACAGGCGTTGGCGGTTGATTTTAATGCAGACCCGGGAAAATTCCCAGCTGCGAAATGGAAGCGACCACGGACTTCAGCTTGCCAGCGGTCTGCGCTTTGGTTAGCAAGAGACAGTCGCGTTCCCATGATCTCGGCAAGGAGCACCCATGTCTGATATGCAAAATTTTATCGCTGTCCCCTCTGCACCCCAACGCTTTGCCCCACGTGTCCGGCAAAGTTTCACCACCGCGCTGGCTTTTATCAGGGATCAACGCTGGGCTTCCCTTATCTTCCTGCTCGTCTATTTAGGACTCATGTACTGGGATTATCTAAGCGTACGACTGTTGCCCAGTCCCCCACCTCCTGAATGGACCAGCAACTGGCCTGAAGCCCTCGACCCGCTGAAACTGCAGCTGGGGCGACAGGC
This sequence comes from Oligoflexus sp., assembly GCF_035638955.1. GTDB lineage: Bacteria > Bdellovibrionota_B > Oligoflexia > Oligoflexales > Oligoflexaceae > Oligoflexus. The sequence continues at coordinate 129,226 of NZ_DASQYZ010000309.1, forward strand.
GCTTGGAACCTGGCGTTCTCTGCTCGCTGGCCTTGTGACACTGCTTTACTGGGGCAATGCCTTGCTCTATATCGCCGATCGAGCCGACTCATTTGAAAAAGAATCCGTCGTGGGTTTGGGTCGCTACCTGGTACGCGGGTTCGTCATTGCTTTACTGCTGGCACTGCCTCTCGCCATCGGTCTTGTGCTTTTATTTATCCCGGGCCTCCTGGTCGCGGCGATCTTGATTGCGTCCGCGACCGTCGCCATGTTTCGCGAAAACGGTATTTTCAAAGCCATCGGCGAAGGCTATCGCCTGGTCACGCGAAGTTTGCCCGGACAGACTCGCATCTTCGGTTTCAGTCGCAGCTTTGCGCATATTGTTGGGGCGTATGGCCTGGTCATCCTCGGCACGATCCTATTTGCGGGAACTGCCATTTTTCTGGCTGCTGGCCTCGCCCACTGGCTTCCAAACCTGGCTTTACCGCTGAGTTATGCGCAAGGCGTGGTGTCGGATCTGGTCGGATCATTTTTGAATCTAAGCTTTTCGATTTTTGTATTAAGGTTATATGCTGAATACCGAACACTAGTGCGGAGCTAGCATGACCTTTCCGATCCGTTTGCAATTCCTTGGTGCCCATTCTGGTGTAACTGGTAGCAAAACCCTTCTGGAATGGAACAAACAGCGTTTTCTCGTCGACTGTGGACTCTTTCAAGGCCCGTCCGCCGTTCGGCAGATGAACTGGGTTGACCTGCCCGTCCCTGCCGATTCCATTGCCGCTGTTTTCATCACCCATGCGCACCTGGATCACATCGGTTATCTTCCCCGGCTTTATCAACAAGGTTTTCGCGGCCCAATCTACTGTTCCGAGGGAACCTATGATCTGGCGCAAATCATTCTGTTGGATTCGGCTCATCTGGAAGAGGAATCAGCAAGGTTCGCCCGTGAGACTCAGTATTCGAATCACCAGAATCCACTGCCGCTTTTTACCACGCAGGATGCCGAAAATGTCTTGAAAAAATTCAAACCGATCCCTCGTTATGAATGGACGACAGTGGGCGATGGCATCAGCATTCGCCTGCATCGCGCGGGTCATATCATTGGCGCCAGTCTGGTTGAAATCCGCATGCACAGCGATCGGCACTCGAAGACCGTGACCTTTTCCGGCGATGTGGGTCATGAAGATTCCCTGACCCTCAAGGGTCCCGATCCCCTGCCACCCAGTGATATCGTGATCCTGGAAGGGACTTACGGCGATCGTCTGCATGAACGGGTCGATGCTACGGAAAAACTCGGCACATTCCTGAAGCAGGCTATCGACCGCCAGGGTGTGGTCGTGATTCCGGCATTTGCCGTGGGCCGTTCGCAGGAAATTATTTACATGATCGCCCAGCTGGAACAGCAAGGCGTGATTCCCGTCGTGCCGGTCGTCCTTGACAGTCCCATGTCGGACAAGGCTCTGAAGGCCTTCTTCAGTCATGACGAGGATCACCGCGTCAACAGCTCATTCAATCGGCATACCAACTTTTATCCGCAAAATTTTGAGACCTCGACCAGCGCGGATCAGTCCATGCTCGCCACCATGCGCGATGGTCCCGCGATTGTGATTTCAGCATCAGGCATGCTCGCGGGCGGTCGCATTCTGCATCATTTGAAAAAGCGTTTGCCCGACCCTCGCAATATGGTGGTCTTCTGTGGCTACCAGGCTGAGGGCACCAAGGGCCGTTTTTTACAGGACAACAGCGCAACCTTGAAAACGCTGCGCATCCATCACAAGGAAGTGGAGCTCGCCGCCGAGATCGTGACGATCAGCAATCTGTCCGCCCACGCTGATTATGCCCAACTCTGCGCCTGGCTGAAACAGACTCCACACAAGCCCAGGAAGATTTTGATCAACCACGGACAGCCTGAAGCCCAGGGCTCCCTCGTGGAGCACATCAAAAAGGAACTCGGCTGGGACGCCGCCGCGAGCAGCGTGCAAACAACCTGGGATTTTCTATAGGAGCAGCCAGCCCACAACCCATTTCACAGTAAAAAACAGGAGCAGGCAGCCCAGGATCAGAATCGGGGCACCCACTTTCACCATATCGCGATTGCTCACCTCATAGCGACCGGCCACCAGAGCATTTGCCGGCGTGCTGATGGTAAAGAGCACACCTAAGGAACAGGCGGCCGCCACAGCAATGACAGCATAGGGTTCCGGGATCAACTGGACCGCCATCGGCACGAGCAGGATGGCCGTCGCGGTATTGCTCGATATCGCACTGCCGACAGCAGCCAGCAGAATCAAAAGGCCGAGTTGCCAATCCACGGACATTCCGGAATTTTGCAGAGCCAGGGTAGTGCGTCCCATCCATCCATGAGTCTCCAGAAGGTTGCCGAGCAAAAGTCCACCTGCAATCAAGAGCAGAACATTCCAATCCACCTCATTCAAATCCTGCGGCTGCAAAAGCCTCGTAGCAAAGGCCACACCGGCCGCTCCAAATCCAACAGCCAAGGGATGAACTCCATGAAAACTTTCTGTGAGCCATAGCAAAACAGTACCCAGAAAAAGGCAGAGGACGCCGCGATGCAAAAATGTTTCGGACGTCGCCTGGGCATCCGTGGTGTCAGTCATCACAATGCCTTTAAACCGAAAGAATTTTACAACAGCCCAGTCACAGGCGACGAGTAACAAAAATGCCAGGGGGAGCATCAGGATCATCCAGGGGCCAAATCCAATAGGAAAGATCGGTTCCAAGGCTGCAATGGCAATCGCGTTGGGCGCTGTGCCGATCGGCGTGGCCATGCCCCCGAAATTGGCCGCCATGGCTAAACCCACAAGATAACCCCTGGCCTGCAAAGGATGGGATCGCATGAGCTGCTGAATCGTGCCACCAAACGCTGGCAGACTGATAGCCATGGCTGTACTATTCGTGGTCCACATGGCAAGGCCAGCGGTCATGAGCATCGCAATACGCAGATTATGGGCCAATGATCCATGACTCAGACGCCAGGATAGGCGGGCTATGGCTTGATCAATTCCATGTTTGCGCAAAGCCAGCCCTAAACACATCCCACAAAAGAACAAGCCCAGAACGGGATCGGCCATGCGTTTAAAAACCTGCGATGCCGCATCACCAGGGCCTTCATGGGGCAAGAGCAGAGTTCCGGCTATCAGCAGGAGCGTAGGGACAAAGGCCGGCAGGGCCTCACTCAGCCAAAGGATCAGGACACACCCGACCAGCGTCAATGCCAGGACGGGCACGCCACTGCCAAACAGTAGCCAGCAGCCCAGGCTCCAGGTGAGTAAGAAACCCAGCATTATCCAGAACTTCATGCGACACTCCCTGTTGATTCGTCGATGAGTTTCTAGAAAGGTCGATCCTTACGCAAGGGCTATTGATGAGCTTTGGAGTGGCACATCCCTTAAAGTCTTTGGTAGTCTGCCCAGGAAAAGCCAGGAGTATCCCTGGCTGAAATGACTGCCAAACCAGGAGTCGCCCTAGGTGAAGATTTGGATTGATGCCGACGCGTGCCCAAGATCCATCAAGGACGTGGTGATTCGAGCGGCCGAACGTTTAAAAATACCGACGTGTTTTGTGGCGAACAGCTTTCAACAGCTGCCACCTTCCAGCGTTCTGAGCTTTGTCCAGGTTCCCAAGGGCTTTGATGTGGCTGACAGCTATGTCCTCGCCCACTGCGAAGAAGGCGATGTGGTCGTGACTCAGGATATTCCCTTGGCTGCGGAATTGGTGGGGAAGAAAGTTCACGCTTTAAACCCACGCGGGGAACACTATACCGAAAGCAATATCCGGGAGCGCCTCAATATGCGGGACTTCATGGATTCGATGCGAGGCGCTGGCATGGCGACGGGTGGTCCGCCGCCTTTTAATGAACAGGACGTGCGACTCTTTTCCAATAGTTTCGATCGGCTTTTGACGAAACTCATATCTAAAAAATAATCAGCGAGTGCGCATCGTCATCGATTCAGTTCGTCCAGTCGTGAATATTCCACGCATTGGGCCTGTGCATCCACTCTTCCTGCTCAACCAGATCCCGGTACAGCTGCTGCCAGTAGCGATCATGGCCAAATTCCGGAAACGCCCTTTGAAAGGCGGGATCATCCCGCCGATGCGCAATCCACGCCGCAAAATGCAGCATGCGCATCGCCCGTAGTGTTTCAATCAAACGCAGACTTTCCCATGGAAAAGGTCGCATCTGTTCATAGGCCGTCAGGAGATGCTGCAAAAGCTGCTGCGCATATTGATCGCGACCTGGCAGGAGCAGCCAGACATCCTGGACAGCCGGGCCTCGCATGGAGTCGTCGAAGTCCACCCAAAAAAAGTGGCTGCCATACTGCAAAAGATTGCCTAGATGACAGTCGCCGTGAATCTGGATCGATTCGGTTTGGGTAAAGAGTTGCTTCGCCTGTTCAGCGAGGCGGTGCACAAGATCGGTAAACTGCGAGCGCAGCGTCTCGGGGATCAGGTGCTCGCCCTGCAGATACTGATAATTTTTATTCAGAAAAATCTCGGGGCTGATCTGAATGCGATGCTTCGCTTTCATCTGCGCCCCTACATTATGCATGCGACCGAGCAGACGCCCGATCTGTTCCACATCCTCGGTGGTCAATTCCTGCGGCGAACGGCCACCGATCTTGGGGAAGATCGCGTAATAAATATCGCAGTCCGGCAGCTTGTGCAAAGTTTCACCATCGACCAGCACGCGCGGAGCAACGACCGGAACCTCCACATCCATCAACTGGTGCAGAAACTGATGCTCCTCGAGAATCTGCTCACGGGTCCAGCGGCCGGGACGGTAGAACTTGGCGATGACCAGATGATCGAAGGATTTGCTGCGACGCGGCGCTTCATCCAGGTCCAATTCAATCTCATAGACCCGGTTTTCCATACTCGCATGCGCCATCGTCCGGCCTGTACAGCGCAAACCTAATGATTTTTCCACAGCATCAAGCACGCGCTCGGGCGTCAAACCATAAAAATACTGTGTTTCCTGGGATCCCCACGCTGATTGCACCATTCCCGTCACCTCCAACCTATGACACTTACTTAGTCAAAATCCTGTTTTTGAGCCAGCACCAAAGCGAATTCGGAAATAAAATAACTCAAAAGTAAGTCTCGCGCGGCGACTCAGCACGACATCATACGCAAATAATACTTAGTGGTTTCATGACATTAACAGGAGCCCCCTCAATCTACGGCGGGGACGGCCGAATCATTCAACAACGAAAGACGTGAGCCTAGTATGTTGAAAGGACTGCAAATGAGAACCAGCCACTCTGTCAAATGGATTTTGGCCGGAGCCTTGATAATGCCGGGGCTCACGGGATGTTCGTTCTTCGGTGGAGGAGACGAAACAGCAGAAGTCACTTCCGGCGAAGAAACAACGGAAGCATCCCCTGAAGGCCAAGCGGAAGCCACCGAAGGCGCCGAAACACTTGGTGCTGAAGGTAATGCTGCAGCCATGGAAGGCGCGGAAAGCGACGCGCTGAACGATGCCGCTGTTGCTTCGGCAGCAGAAGCAGCCGCAGGCCCAGCCGGCGGCGGATTACCCGGCAGCGAGATTCCCCCTGAACTGCTTGCCAACGGTGGATCACCAATGGCAACGGATCCAACAGCCGGTGCCACAGCAATGGAATCAGCCCCTGGTTCAGCACCAGCCGGCGCAGGATTCTCGGCACCACCCAGTGATGTTCGTGTGTACTATGTAAACGCTGAATCAGCGAACTTACATAACAGTCCGGATGCCACCAGTCAGTCCGTAGGCGCTTTGAAAAAAGGCGACCCCGTGCTGGTGAAGGTGGAAGGTAATTGGGCCAATGTCATCAATCGAGGCTGGGTAGAACTCGCTTCGCTGTCGATGGGTCCTGTCGGTCGCAGTAAACCGGCCAAAGCCTGGAACTAAGAGTGGACAATACGGGACGGACTCCAGGGTCAGTCCCGTTTTTCTTTCTACCCTGCCTTATGCGTCTGCCGAATGAGTGGTTCCGCCCAAAGCGGGTCGTGCCGGTTCCGTAAACAGACGCCACACTTCATCCCAATTAAAACGTGCCTTCGGATCCCGACCTTCCAGTAACGAATCCACCAATTCTTTTTTCTCACCATGCAGCGTGTGAATCAGTTCCTCGATGGTGCCTTTGGCTCGCATTTTATACACCGTGACGGCCTGCTTCTGTCCCATCCGCCATGCACGGTCGCTGGCCTGAGCTTCCACCGCGGGGTTCCACCAGGGATCCATGTGAAAGACATAGGACGCGCGGGTCAGGTTGAGTCCGGTGCCCCCGGCTTTCAGCGAAATGAGAAAGACATCGCCTTCACCGGCTTGAAACGCATTGACCAGCTCCTGCCTTTGCGCGATCGGCGTCTGTCCATCCAGATAAAGAACCCGAATGCCGACGCGCAACAGTTCATCCTCGATCAAGCGCAGAAAACCCGTAAATTGACTGAACACCAGAGCGGCATGTCCAGCCTCTTTCAGTTCCAGCAGGCGTTCGGTCAAAAGATCGATTTTAGTAGCCCCACCCTGCCAGTCGTTGTCCACCAAGGTGCGATGGCAAGCCGCCTGGCGCAAGCGGGTCAAAGCCGCAAGCACCTGGATCTTTTGCTTCTGCATCGCCTCTTCATCAGCCGCCAGTGTTTCGACCTTGTCGATCGCTTCACCACGCAAAGCATCATAAAAGGTTTGCTCGTCATCACTCATCTCCACCCACAGATCAATTTCTGTTTTAGGCGGCAGTTCGGCCAGATGATCCTGCTTGAGGCGCCTTAGGACAAAGGGCTGGATTTTACGTTTCAAACGTTCACGGGCTGTTGCGGATTGATCCCGCTCGATAGGAAAAGCAAAGGAGCGACGGAAGCGTTCCCATTCCCCAAACAGGCCTGGCGAAATCGTGCGGAAGAGCGACCAGAGTTCGCCCAGATGATTTTCAATGGGCGTGCCGCTGAGGGCCAAACGCCAGGCCGCGGGCAGCTCCTGCACGGCTTTTGCGGTTTTGGTTTGGGCATTTTTCACCTGCTGCGCTTCATCCAAAACTAAAATATTCCAGGAGGTTTGCGCCAGGTGCTCGCTGTAACGCATCACCAGTCCATAACTGGCAATGACCACTTCCCCTGCGGAAAAGGTGCGGCTACGGCCGCGATCGCCCAATTCACGCAGGATGACGAGTTTTAAATCGGGACAAAAGCGAGCGGCTTCGGCTTTCCAGTTATAGGAAAGAGAACTCGGTGCAATCACCAGGGACGGGCCGCGATCCTTATATTTCAAAAGAATGGCCAGGGCCTGCAGTGTCTTGCCGAGTCCCATATCATCCGCAAGGCACGCTCCAAGTCCCGAGGCTGCAAGATGATTCATCCATAAAAAACCGTCTTTTTGATAGGATCGCAGTTCGGCGTTCAAACCCGCCGGGAGCGAGGCATCGGCCTGACGACTGCGCCTGGCTTTTTGCACGAGTTTCCAAAAACCCTGCGACGCTTCCGTGAAATCAAGTTTTTCCAGAGCCTGGAGCTGTTCATCCGACTCCAGAGCCGCCAGATTCAGATGGCAACCATCTTCATCTTCATCAATGCTCTGAACCAGAGGCTCCATCTTTTGGCGAAATTGTTCGGTGATCACCGCCCACTTGCCATCGGTCAGACGCAGATAGCGCTTCTGTTGACGGCATGCGGCGAGCAATTCCCGCAAGGCAATTTTTTGACCATCATCCATTTCCAGCCAACCATCGACCGAAAACCAATCCCGCTTTTCACCGGCGCTGACCCGCAGCGGCTGATCCTTGACCAGAGCGCTCACGGCATAAGGTTTTTCCTTGCCTGCAAGGAACGCTGGCCATTCAATCAGAAGATCGAGAGCCTTTTTATGCTCCTCGATACGGGCCATCAAAGCGAGTGCGACTTCGTCATTATAAGCGATAAAAATCGAACTATCAGGCTGAGGCAGGATATCCAGATCCAGCATCGATTCCACGCGTCGCGCCAACTGTCGTTCGGCGGCGAAGTCTCGAATAAATTGTCGTAAAGCGCCGCGTCGGCTGCGTTCCCGCAATTCCTCGGGCCCTTCCCCGGCGCGCACCGCGGTTCCCGGACTCAGCTGGATCCACACCTCGACCTTCATGCCTCCCCGTTGAAAGGGACTGAGGCGCAGCATCGGTTGGGGGTCAGAGGCGGCTACGCGTTCGACCGGTCGATCGCTCCAGAGAACTGCGATTCCAGGATCCAAATTTTCGATAAAACTGAGCATGGCATCGCGATCCTGCAGGGGAATCAGCTTATTCTGCTGATGCACACCCGTTACGAGGCCCTCGCTCCTTTTATCCATAGGACAGAGAAAAAGGATTTGCGCCGCGGCATCAAACGCAATCAAACCGCACCCGGGCACCAGCTTCCACGGTGGCAGTCGACCCAGTCCGACTTCAATATGCAGACGGTAGCCATCCGATTCTTCACGGATCCCGAGCTGCCAGGTCGCCAGACGCACCTCGATAGGATCACGAGTGTCCCTATTTTCCAGCACAATGGAGTTATGACCTTCGACCAGGCGCAGCACTTCAAAAAGTTCGCGATCCGGTCGATTGCTACCTTGCAGAAGTGCAGTCCGGAGACTCTGCGAAAGGGAATCTTTAAAATCAGCCAGGGCATGGATCAGTTCGGTTGACGGCCAGCGCCCGTGTTTTTGCCAGCTCGCATCTTTTTCATAACGCGCTTTGGTATAACGCTCCGCGCTGAGTCCGCCGGTCGACGGTTCCCAAAGAAGCAACCAGCGCTGATCCAGGAGCAGTTCTTCCTCGGCGGCAAGACTGTCGCCATCTGCCTGCAAAAATTTTTGCAGCTGGGTCAAGGTATCGTCCGGTTTGTCCTGCTGCTGAATGATATCGAGTCGATGAGCCACTGTGGTCTGGGCCATATACATATGATGACAGCGCAAAGGTTCAAGACTTAAGGCATCACGCAGGCAGCTGCATTGAATTAATGTAAAGTCGCTATCCAAATCGAAGAGTGGAAAGGTCATATCCACCTTCTGAACCTTACCCTGTTCGCGCACCAGGACCTGCAGGTGTTCGCCTGATAAAATCAGCTGCTCCACAGCCTGTGGCCCCAATTTATTGGCTTTGGTGCGATGTTTGGGTTGATATTCGCGTTCCAGGTCGCGGCGGAGATATTCGCGCAGATTGACGCGTACGGTAGGTTCCAGATCAACCAGAATAGGATCAATGGGTTCCAAGAACAAGCTCCGGTACAAAAGATGCCAAGGACTACGTGGCCGCAGCCAAATCCAGGATGCTTGATCGGTTAAAATTTGGTAAGGATAAAAAAACGAAAAGAAGAAGAAAAGGGGGGATCGGGGTCGATCCTATAGGTCGGGGAGCTCGCCCTAGCTCCACCGACACTAGAGGGGATCAATAACTCGAAGGAGTCATTCACAGTTTTAACAGCCCCCATCAAATTCATGAAATTATTTATTCTTATAAGAGGGGATCAATTTCACTGTTGCAAACAATGGAAAATGTTCGCTGAAAGACCCTGTGTTCACACCTTAATATTTCATAAGTTCCTCTGAGTTCATGCACAACAACCGCTTGGCAAACGCAACCATACCTGGCTAGAACTGTCGGCAGAGTCGACAATCGAATGTGTTTCAAAAGCGTATTTTTGACGGAGTAAAGTATGCAGTTCAGGATTCCAGCTGTGCTGGCGGCCACTCTTTTGGCCCAATTTGCACCGGCTGCCACCCCCGCGGCCGTGACGCCATCGAGCGCAATCCCGGATCGTCGGGAATTTCCAGTCAATGCCAACGTCAATCCCTGTGAAAACTTCTATGAGTATGCCTGTTCCAACGCGATCAGCTCGTTCAAGCTGCGCGATGATCGCAGTTCGCATACGTTTGCGTTCTCCGATTCCCGCGAGCGCATTCTGGACAAGAAAAAGGCATTTTTGCAGGACCTGGATCAGCAGCTGCGCACCGGCAAAGCCATGTCGGAACGTTCGAAAACGTTAGCGACCGTGTACGGCGCGTGCATGAGCGAAGACAGTCGCAAGAAGGAAGAGCAGGAACTGGTGAAAACCACTCTGGCTCAATTGGATAAGATCAAAACCCGCGAGCAGTTTCTGAAATACCTCGCGGAACAGCGGGAAGCCGCCTACCACACCTTCGTGGATGTCGGAAGCACGGCGAATCAGGACAATTCCGATCTTTATGATTTTATCTTCATGGGCAATCTGATGACTCTGCCCGAGCGTTCGTACTATATGAAACCTGAAGTTTCGGGTGATTATCAGAAAGTGGTCGAGAAATTCTTTACCACCATTGGCGACAAGAAGGCGACCGAGAAGGCCAAAACAGTTCTGGCGCTGGAAACGGACTTTGCCAAGGTCTATCCTTTGCCGGCGGAAATGCGTGAAATCTATACACGCAAGACCTCGATCAAGAAGGCCGACGTCCTGAAAAAATATCCGACCTTTCAGTTGGCGAAGGAACTGGAGCGCGTTCCTGATTCGACCAACATTCGCCACTTCGTGCCAGAAACCTATGATTTCCTGGAAAAAACGCTCGCGAAGCAGGATCTCGACAAGCTCAAGACGCTGTATGCATACCAGGCACTCGCGCCGATGATGGACGACGCTTATCCCGATTTTTTCAACACGCGCTTCGCCTTCCGCCAGAAGCATCTGGGGGATTCGAAAGTCCGTCCCGAACGTCAGGAACGTTGTACGCAGCTCGTGATGCGTTCGTTCAATAAGGAGCTGGACGCTGAAGTTCTGCCCCTGATGTTCCCGAACTTTCCTGAAGACAAGTTCATTGCCTTGGCCGAATCCGTTCGCAATTCGATCATCGAAGGTGTGAAACAAAACCAGTGGCTGACAGCCGAAGGCAAAGCCGGCGCCATTGCCAAAATGAAAAATGCCAAACTGCAGCTGGTCAAGCCCCGCAATGACGATGAGTGGTACTTCAATCCCAACGCAACCTACGCGCTGACCACGCCACTGGCCAACCAGATCGCTCTGGAACGTGCCCTCAACGAGCGTATGTACAAAGAACTGGGTCAGAAACGCAACAAAGACCGCTGGGGCATGGGTCCTCTGACGGTGAACGCTTACTACAGCCCGTCTGATAACAAATTTGTAATGCCGATCGGCATCCTTCAGTATCCTTTCTATGATCCCAGCCTGCCTGTCGAAGTCAATCTGGGTGCAGTCGGCGCGGTCATTGGTCACGAATTGGGTCATGGCATTGATGATCAAGGTGCCAAGTACGACGACACCGGCAAGCTCCGTCAGTGGATGAGCAATCAGGACGTCGACAACTTCAAAAAGCGCGGACTCGCGTTTATCGAACAGTTCAACGCCATTGGTCATAACGGCGAATTGACCCTCGGCGAGAACATCGGTGACCTGACCGGCGTGACCTTCGCCTACCGTGCCGCCTTCCCGGACGGCAAAGGCGCCAAGGAAAAGAAACGCGACTTCTTTCTGCAGTATGCGCGCGTCTGGTGCGGCATCGAGCTGCCAAAAATGGCTGAAGCGATGCTGAAAACCGACCCCCATAGCCGCGGCTGGGCCCGCGTCAATCAGCAGATGAAAAACCAGCCAGCCTTTGCCGAGGTCTTCTCCTGCAAGAAGACGGACGCCATGGTGCTGCCCGACGACAAGCAGGTTAAAATCTGGTAATTCCGCCAGCCCCTGGTTACACAAGGGTTCCCCCACGGGAACCCTCTTCCCTCGCCTCCTTCAACCCGCTGTCATTGTTTTCTCATCTGGAATCTGGTTCAATGGAAGCTCCATGCTCGAGAGGAGCCCGCCGTTGACCAAAAAAAAAGATCTCAAAAAAATCAAAACCGGGTTCTTCGATCGCAGCTTCAGCCTGACCAAGCTGGCCATACGCTCCAGTGCCGGGATAGCCGTGAGTGGCATCAAAGGCATGCTGTCGGATGCAGACACCAAGGACCTGCATTTTAAGATCCTTTTGGAAAGTCAGGCCCGCCTCCTCGCCAACGAACTCGGCATTCTGAAGGGCAGTCTGATGAAGGTCGGCCAGATGCTGGCCCTTTACGGCGAGCATTTTTTCCCCGAGGAAGTCGCACGCACCCTTAAGACTCTCAATGAACAGGGTTCTCCCGTCGCCTGGCTTGAGATCCAGAAAATCCTTAAAAAGCGCCTGACCGAAGAGGTCCTGAGCGAACTCGAAATCGACCCTGAGCCTTTGGCCGCTGCCTCCATGGGTCAGGTCCATCGCGCGCGTATCAAGGCCACCGGCCAGGAAATCTGTCTGAAGATTCAATATCCCGGCGTCGACAAGGCCATTGATACCGATATCAAAGCCCTGCGCTCGATCCTGGGCATGATGAAAATCATTCCCACGCATAGCGATGGTTATGAGCAGCTGTTTCAGGAAATCCGCACCATGCTGAAACAGGAACTCGATTACGAGCGTGAACTGCATTTTACCGAACAGGCGCGCGAACTCCTCAAGGATCAAAAGCAGTTTATTATTCCCCAGTGCCATGCGCGCTATTCCGCGAAACGCGTCCTGGCCACGACCTATGAGCCTGGTTTTAATATCGACAGTCCCGAGGTCCAGGGCCTGCCGCAGGATCGTAAAAACCGCCTGGGAGAAAATTTTTCATGGCTCTTTATCCATGAACTGTTTCACTTCCGCATGATGCAAACCGATCCCCACTTCGGCAACTACAAGGTCCGTATTCACGAATCTGGCGAAGACCAGCTGGTGTTGCTCGACTGGGGTGCCGTCCGGAATTTTGAAACGGAATTTGTGAATAGCTATCGCCGCATGCTGGAGGGGGCTCTGACTCAAAATCGAGAGATGATGATTCAGGCCGGCCTTGAAGTGGGCTTTTTACGGGCCGATGATAATGAAAAGTTGCGGGATTCTTTTGCCGAGATTTGCTCGGTTGCCACCGAACCCTGGCTGCCGCCGGCCGATCCACGCGTACCGGCGCCTCTGGTGGATGGCAAGGGCTGTTATCTTTGGTCGCGCAGTGACCTTCCGACTCGCATTACCCAGCTGGCGACGCGATACGCCTTGTCCTTTAAAATGCGCCCGCCGCCTCGCGAGGTCTTGTTTTTGGACCGCAAGATCGGGGGCGTCTTTATAATACTCAAGATTCTCGATGCACGGTTTCAAGGCCACAAACTGCTCGCCGAACTGTTACCAAGGGGCTGATGCCCCCTTGCCTCTTACATCAAACCATCCAGCTTAAAGATACGAACGGTGTTCCTGGTCAGCAAGGCTTCAGCCTCTGCATACGAATAACCGGTTCGCTCCAAACTTTTCAAGACGGCATCGATATACTTCTCGGTGCCGCCTGGGGAACCAGGGCCATCCGATCCATAAATCGCGCGATCGATCAGACCTTTGGACTTAATCGTATAAAGAGCCAGATCCATATTTTTGCCATCAGGATCATTGGAAGCTCGACCAAAGGCCGAAATTTCGAGATAAACATTAGGATAACGTTCCGCCAGATCATAAACGGTCTGTGAAAAATCGTAGCCTTCCTTGTTAAAGTCGAAACCCATGTGACCCAGGACGAACTTCACCTTGGGATGCGCGGCGATGGTAGCTTCCAGGCGTGAAGGATCGTAGCTGGAGATATATTCCTTCTGGGCGTCTTCGTCGCCAAAATCCACCAGTTTTTGCAGCGGCGAGGAGCCGACATGATGATACACGGGTACATCAAATTCTTCGGCGACTCCATAGATGCTATCGTACTGCGGATCATCCAGCGGGATCGAATTATGAATAAAAGCCAGCTTGATGCCACGGTACCATTTCTGCTGCAAGGCCTGCCGCAGGTTGGCTAATTCGGTGGCCTCGCCCATATTCCAATTCTGCATGCGAACGCTGGCGAGCCCGAAGAACATCGGCTTGCCATCACTTTTTTTGTTCTTGGCGTCCTGCAGTTTTCCCAGCACGTACTCATTGCTGGCCACACCCCATGTCTCAGGTGCATAGACGGCGAAGAGTCCGCACATCTTCATCCCGGACTTTTCACATTCAGTTTTGATGCCGATAAAAGCCCCATACGGGTCGAGCATCAAATTGCCAACAGTGCTGAGGGAAAGACCTTTCAGAAAATCAGGCAGGAAGTCCGGCAGCGCGGCCTTCACAAAAGCCTGACCCTTGGGTCCCATCGTCTGATAAGTGCCTGGATGCATGTGCAGGTCGATGGGCTCGACCGGCATGCCCAGATAGGTTTTGCTGGCACCATAGGCTGGTGCGCTCAAAGCAGCCGTGCAGGCTAGCGCCGCACAGCCATAAATCCAATGTTTTGACATAATCATCCCTTCTGCAGATATTCGAGCTTCAGAAGTAGTTCTTCCGCGGCTCACTCGCCAGCTCGAAATGCGGAGGGAATTTTCGAAAACATGAAGTCAACGTGGTCTTATTTCACGACTGAAGCGCTCGCGATAAAGCATGCAGGTCATCCCAGACCAGAGCCCGTTCCCGATAACCTTCGCAGACTTTGATACGCTCGCTTTCGATGGCTCCAAATCGATGATAGAACTGCATGGCATTGTCATTGCCGATGACGCAGTAGAGATACATGTTCCGCGCGTTCTGCTGAAGACAATGCTGCACGCAGGCTTTCATGAGGACATAACCCACGCCCATTTTTTGAAAACGGCTTGGAACGTTAATCGCCCAAAGTTCACTGTCATAACCCCAAACCTCACGCGGCTGGCCAGCGCTGGCAAATCCCAGCAGTTCGCCCTCGCGAAAGGCGCCCACGCTTTGCAAACTCTTGGGCTGCGTGCTATCGCTCAGGCTGCGTTGCCAATTGGCATGGGAACGCTCCAGGTTGAGTCCATTCAATTGACTATCGGGAAGCAAACCATGGTAGGTATCCAGCCAGGTTTGAATATGCAGGGTGGCTACCGCAAGGGCATCAGCTGGCTGCAAAGGTCGAACGATTAGGCTCATGGCTCTGAAAACCTCCTCAAAGATAACGGGGCCGCAACCCAATTATTGCATCAGTGTCCGGTCAGCTGCCAGGTTTCACCCGGCCGGGCTTCAAGATAGTAGTCGACGACCGACTGCAGATAGGCCTGCGCTTGTTTTTGCGCGGCGGCTCTTTGTTCCAGAGGAAAGCTGCTAAAGAGCACACGATCATTTTCCTGATCATAGACGAGTTCGCCACGTTCGGTGACCCAACCCACCCCACGGCCGATTTCATAGTAGGCATACGAAGGCGCTGTAGGATCAAAAAGGTCGTTGCCCCAAGGATAAGCCGCACTATCCAGCTTCATTTGATGCAAAAGCGTGGTGGTTAAATCCACCTGACTACCAACGCGATCCCATAGCTTGCCGCGGAACTCGGAACGGAGGGCACCACCCCAGAGCAGCAGGGGAATGCGACGGTAACCTGGCTGCCAATTTTCCCGCAATTTATAACTGCTGTGACTATGATCGGCGACCAGAACAAACAAAGTATTGGCAAACCAAGGTTCCTGACGAACCGTGGCAAAGAACTGACCCAAGGCCGCATCCGAATACATGGCGGAGCATACATAAGCCGCTTCACGACCCTGCCTGGTACAGTTCTCACGGCCTGGGAAATCATAGGGCGCGTGCGTGCTCAAGGTGAAAAAAGCCGACAAAAACGGCTGCGGCAGGGTTTTCAAATGCTCGGCATAGGCCGGTGCTACCACGCTATCGGGGGCTCCCATCGACCCCTGCGGGAGTTGTGGAAGGTCATCATCCTCGTGGATGGAACGGAACCCGTTATTTAAAAGAAACGCTTTGATGTTGCCATACTCCAGCTGCCCGCCGTAAAAGAAATCAGTTTGATAACCCAGAGCGCCAAAGGTGGCGGCAAATCGTGGAAGGGTCTGACTCTTCCCTGGGTTTTCTGTGATGGTTACGACCGGTAAAGCAGGAAATCCCGCAAAGATGGAGGCAATACCCTGTTGCGAGCGATTGCCGTTAGCATAAAAACGGGTAAAGAGCAGACCATCCTTCGCCAGTGCCGAAAAATTCGGCGTGATGCCCGCGTCGCCACCCAGCTCCTCGACCAGGTCGGCGGACCAGCTTTCCAGCACCACAAAAACCACATTGGGCCTTTTGCTCTTCAAGATGGAAAGTGGCGCCGGCCGCCGTTGGACCGGTTTGCGCAGCGCCTTGAGTGTGGCACGGGCCTCCTCGCGACTCATGCTTTGAAAAGGATTTTCACCTGATAGAAATTTTCGATTGTGACTGATATCGAGCAGAAAAAACCATAGCGTGTTGGTCGCCGCATCATTCAGAACAGCGTCCTCGGAAAAGTACACTCGACTGACGTTGATCGGGATGGCCTTGATCCCACCTCGGGCCGTGACACCCAGGATTGCCGGCCAGATCACCAGCAGCAGAGCCGCATTCAGGCTGAAATGGGTTTCATACATCGGCAGCCTCTTCTGATGTCGATAGAGGCCAACGATCAGAAGCAGGGTCACCCCACCGGCCAGTCCGAAGCCAAGGAAGAATTGCGACGCTGACGTCACCTTCCAGACTTCACTCGGCCGCTGAAGACTCGAGAGCGCGAGGCTATTGATCTTGGTTTTCCATTCCGGATAAAGCAGGGCGTCCGCGACAGCCAGGAATGTGGCCGCCGCCAGCAGAAGGCTGGTCACGGCATTGGCTGCCGTACGGGCCTTATGCCTGGGGAAAGGTAGACTTAAAAGGACCAGCAGCCAGGCGATGACCGTGGTATAGGCCGCCATCGATACATCAAGCTTCAACCCATTGAAAAAACTGTTGAGCAGATTCGGGACATCCATATCCTGAGGCGACACCGCACCGACGTTGATGATCAGAAAAATAAGCCGATGCACCGCAAAGGCTACGAGCCAATAAAGGTAAATAAAGAGGAGATAGAAATGCATGCGCCACCGTCCCTGGAATACAGGCCATCGCATCTCTATTCGGTTATTAAGCGGGATAATTAATGCCGATTCCGCTAAGAATCGGCTAATATTCAGGAAACACTGGCACTATGGTTACGCGGCGGATCGCCTGGACCGGAACATCTGTCCGACAGTGATCAGGAGCAAAAGCACAAAGACGGTTCCGGTGCCGACGTCGACCCAATAGTCCGGAAAATTAAACCCGAGTTTGTTATGCAGAATATATTGAATATAAGAGGGCGGCAGGGCACGCTCCCCAAGCTGACGTTTCACGGACCAATGCCAATCCGTTAAAAAACAATAGCCTAATCCATAAAATGCCCCGAGACCCACCCAGGACAGGGTGGTCAGGAGCAGAACCCAACGCTGGAGCGGCCGCGTGCGGAGCCAAATCCACCCGAGCACATTGATGCCAATGATGACCAGATGGAACATCATCAGACCGTGGTCGCAAAGAACCAGAAGCCATTGCGGTAACATTAAAACTGCCGCGTGCGCAGGAGAACGAGCGTGCAGGCTTCTTCCACTTCGATGCCTTTATCCTGAGCCGCCTGCGTGAGTGCGCGTGATTCGGTTCCTGGGTTCAGGATGATGCGTTGGGGGTTGAGTTGCACAATGCCTGGAATCATGGGTTCGAGTCGACGGGGATTGACGTAAACGGTCAGAGTATGGGGACGGTTCGGGATATCTTCAAATTTCGCTACAACTTTCACGCCATCCACCTCTTTCAAAGTGGGATGCACCCCGATGATATTCTCGTAGCCGTATTTTTGGAGAAGTTTCATGGCCATATGGCTGTAACGGTCGGGCTCGTCTGATAAACCCAGAATCACCATCAGGTCGTTGGCTTGCGGCATGGGAAAGCTCCTAGATTAAGAAGCTGAAGCCACGCCCTTGACCCCCACACTCTGCATCAGCTCACAGACACTGGCTGGCAGCGTGATATGAAAGCGGAAGGATACGCCCTCGGATACGCTGGAACGCGGCCCCAACTGGATTTCGATATCGCCGTTATACTGTTCCAAAAAGTCTTTAACAGCATCCAATCCTACGCCGCGCCCGGAAATTTCTGTCACCTGTTCCTTGGTGCTCAACCCCGGGGCAAAGATGAGATTGGCCACCTCATACTCGCTCAGCACGGCGCCGGATGCAATAAGCCCTCTTTGCCGGGCACTTCTCTGAATCGCAGCCAAATCCAGGCCCCGCCCATCGTCGCTGACAAAAATTTCCAGCAGGGTTTCGTCAAGGCGCAGCTCAATAATGATGCGTCCCCGTGTCGCTTTTCCCAGGCTACGACGTTCAACTGGCGTTTCCAGTCCATGATCCAGAGCGTTTCGCAGCACATGGGTGAAGGTATTTCGAAATACGTCATACGCATGATGTTTAATGCTGATCCCCGGATCACGGATGATGATATCGGGGTTATCCTTACCCAGCTCCTCGGCCAGCCGCGGCACATCGGCGATCAATGCATGGAGTAATTTGGGCAAAGGCATATAAACCAGGGTCAGGAAAAGACGCGACAGATGATCCACTCGATGTTGCGCATCCCGACTGAGATGACTCAGATCCAGACTGCGCAAACTCTCCATATTTTCTGCAAGCACGGACCGATCAATCATCAGCACATCCGAGCCAAGCCCTTTACGCCCCAGCTTGGTCCGATGAATCCCATCGTAACGTTCCAGATAGAGGCCCACATGATCGCCGACCTGAATCAGTTGTTCCTTGCTGACTGCCTGGCCCTCACGCAGGAGCGCAAAGACCTCCTCGGCCTGGTGCGCGGCTTCCGCCAGATGGGTGAGGCCATAGGACCGTGCGATGCCTTTAATCGTATGCATACTGCGGAACATCCGATGCGTATCGCTGCTCTTTTGATGCAACTGATTCAGAACGTCACGCAAAAATTTTTGACAGGACAGCATGAGTCCATCGAATTTTTCCGTGGGGACGTTGAGGACCTCGCCGATGAGTTCCAGCTCCTCCTGTTTGCGGAGCGATTCCTCCTGCAAAACACGCAGGTCCGTGACATCGCGAAGGCTGACCAGGATCTTTTCAATCCGACCCGTATGATCGTTCTCAATGGCATTCCAATCCAGTTCCAAAAGCCGTTGTTCATGATCCCGTTTCAGGCGCAATTCGCGGGGCAAAAGATGAGCATTCATCTCGAACGCGATAGCATCTTCACCGGCCGCCGTACACAGGATCATTTTAATTTGATGGAGCCGGTCACCATTCAGATCCGCTTGTTCAAAAATCTTTTCAATAGGCTCCCCGCCTTTAAGATCAGGGGCTCCGATCATCAAGCGCAGGTGATCTGAGAATTCCGCCCCAAGGCGAACGCCATCGCCCAGAACGGTGAAGATGCCCTGCTTGATGTTTTTCATAATGGAACGGATGTCGCGGGTTTTCTCCTCGACCAGCGAATCGAGAATGGCATTTTGATTCTGCAGTTCTGCGTTCAAGGATTGAATCTGCTTTTCATTGACTTCAACAGCGTGGAACGCCCGTGAAAAGCGGCGAGCCAGCAGAATCGATTGACAGAGGATCATCAGGAAAACCCCATAGGGGAACACCATCGTCGGTATCGGCGCGTTGCGGTGGGCATGCAGAATGTCATTGACGCTGGAGAATATCAGGATCGCCGTCCCGATCAAAAGCAAACTAATCCCGTCCCGACGGTACTTCACCGCGCGCCACATCTGAACGCATACAATACTGCAGCCAAAGAGTGTGATGACCTGAAAGTATTCGATAAAATCCGTAAAGATCCGAACCGGAAAGACGAAAGTCGTAAGAGCAAAGGCAAGACCCATCGACCACAGAAATCGGCTCAGCCAGGTCTTGAAATCCTCCGGATAAAGCTCACGCACAAAAGCGTAAAAGGCCGGCACACCTAGATAGAACGCCGCGTATTCCAAGATTTTTTGTACGTGTTGGGGCATGTTGGGGAACACCATGATATGCAGATCACCAATTCCCGAAACGGAAGCACGGATCGCGATGAAGCTGCAAAACATCGCAAAAATTAAAGGCGTCCGATACTGAGGCCGCATGAGCCAGAGCCCGAAGTGATAAAATGCCATAATGAAAAGGCAGCTGAGCGCAAATCCATCTAGAGCCGCACCAGCCGCACGGACCCGCGTGATATAATCGGCTCGCCCTATCTTGATCGGCCACCACATGCCGCCATCACGGTGATGAAAACTGGAGACCTGAATGACAATGTCCAACGTACTGCGATCCGCGACGAACGTATGAAACGTGGAACCATTGCCCGGAATTTCTGACTTTTCATCCCGCCCGACTCGACCGGACTCCAAAACCAGGGCCCCGTTCAGCCAAAGCTTATAAGCACCTGGCAGGTTGGCCATCCATAGCGTAAGGGGCGTTGTATGCTGCACAACGTTCTCGGGCAGTTGAATGTGGGCCCGATAGGTTGCAAAGTGATTGGCCTGCAGCGCAAGATCGCCAATCTTCATCCGATTCCAAACGGCTGGGATGGTCAGGGCCAAGGGTTCTTCCTGCACGCGTCCCTGACTGAAATCCTGCGGCGTCCAGAGCTGACCCCAGTAAAAATCCCAGGCACCTTCCATGGCAATCGTCCCGTGCTCATCCGCATTCCATTGACGCAAATCGAGCACGGCAGCAGCCCCTGGGTGCGATCCCAGAAGAAGCCATAAGATGAGAATTCGCCAGAGCGCCATGGACTGACCTTTATACCTTGAGTCCATCTGTTATCGGCACTTCAGTGGGCAAATTAATAGGCTAAATTCCTGATTTAATGAAAACTTTACCAAACTTGGCTGTTCGTAAAAAAAGCCAAGCGTGACCCATAAATTTCGTGCTTTGAAGAGTCAGGCCAGGAACGCGGCCACCATCGTGCTGTCCGATTACACGGTAGGCGGCGCATCCTAAAGGCTGCTATCATTTTCACTAGTGATTCACGCCAAGGCCGGGAGGCTTCATGTTTCCATTTCTGCACGCCCTGCCTCGTAGCATTTACTTTTTGCTGCTCGGGGTGATTGTAGCCCTGGGCGCACCCTTGGGCTGGTGGATATGTTCGCAATTCGTAGCCGCTGACGACATGCAGGTCGCGGTGTATCTTTACATGGCGATTGGAACAACGCTGACGTTCGGCAGTTTCGGCTTTCTTATGGGACACTCGCAGGACCTGCTTTACAAGCTTATTGAAAAAGATTCGCTGACCATTCTTTTGAATCAGAAAGCCTTTTACCGTCACATGGAAGCCTATCATCAGATCGGCCTGCGGTATAACGATAGGATCGGTGTGATCATGCTGGACATCGATCACTTTAAACAGGTCAACGATCAAAACAATCACCTGGTCGGCAGTGATATCATCAAGCAGTTTGGTCAAATCCTGGCCGTGATGACCCGCGAAACGGATATCGTGGCTCGTTATGGTGGGGATGAATTTATCATCGGGATTCCGCGTGTGGATAACCCGGCGGATGCCATGACCCTGGCTGAGAGGATTCGTTCCACGATTGAATCGCGCGTGTTTAATTCCCGTGGCGCCAAGGTGCAGATCACCATCAGCATGGGCGTTGTCGTGAGTCTCTGCAGCAGCTCGAATAATGTCGACCAGCTGGTCCAGGAAGCGGATCAAATGCTTTACAAGGCCAAGCGCAACGGTCGTAATCGCGTCGAGGCTTTGGTGAACGTCGGTGACGCCACACCCGCCTCGGCATCCTGATCAGTACTCGTCACCCTGAGGTGCTTTGCCATTGGCTGGCTTCGTGCCCTGCAGACTCAAAACGAAAGCGGTCACTGCCTCCACTTTCTGCTGCCCCAGAATCGGTCCCCACGCGACCATGCCCATCGCGGGAATGCCTTCGGTGATCGAGCCCAGGATCATTTCCGGAGTCCCGCCGTGGATCCAAAATTTATCCGTGAGATTGGGGCCGACAGTGCCCTCACCATATTGTCCGTGACAAGGCGAGCAATGCGCGGCGTAAAGGGATTTGCCTTCCTGAATCAACTTCGGGTCCTGCAGACGTGCGACGGCATCCTCGGGAGTTAAGGCCACTTGTTCGCGGGCGGCCACCAGCTGCTCATAGGCCTTGCGATCCTGAGCCAGCTCCTCCTTCAATCCAGGCTTGCTTAAGAGATGAAACCACATAAAGTAACCCAGGCCAAAAATCATCGAAAAGTTGAACAGGGCCACCCACCAGGTTGGAAGTGGGTTGTCGAGCTGGCCAATCCCATCGATCTGCTCGGGACGCAATTCATCCTTCTTTTTCCGATCTGCCATCATCCTTCTCCTTCAGTCGCGTTGCCCATGGTGATCCCTATTTACCTTCCGTCCCAAGCTTTTGTAGATAAGCGATGAGAGCGATGATTTCGGCCTCTGCATCCACTTCAATCTGAGCTTGAGCCAGGCTTTCCTGAATTTTTTTCGCTTCAGCCTGATAGAGTTCGATCGGATCCCCGGGGCCATAGACCGCACCCACTTTTTGCAAAGCGTTCTGCCGCTCGGGCAATACTGTGAGGTCCACTTTTCGTTTCGCGAGCCAAGGATAAGGCGGCATCAAGGAACCTGGCGTCGTCGCCTGCGGGTCGATCAGATGCTGATAATGCCAAAGATGCGGAAATTTGTTGCCGATGCGATGCAGATCGGGGCCGTGACGCCTTTGCCCCCAAAGCGCGGGACGATCCTGCTGGAATTCCCAGCCCTGGGAAGCGTGACCGTAACGCAGCTCCTCTTTCAGAGCCATGCGAACCGTTTGCGTATGACAGCTCACGCAGCCTTCCCGAACATAAATATCACGCCCTTGCTGAACCAGAGGGGAATAAGGTTTCAGATCTGTCTGCTGGTTGGGCAGCGGTAGAAGTTGGGCCAGACTCCCCAGAAGGACCAGCCCCAGGATACCGAAGGTGATTGGCCCAACCTTGCGTTCCCAACGTTCCCAGCGACTGTTGGGGGGCGGCATGGGATGCTCTTCCAGAGCGCGTGTTGAATCCTGCAGCTGACCGCCACGAGCGGTTTTATAGAAATTATAGACAGCAACCAGCGCGCCCAGAAGATAGAGCAGGCCACTGATCATGCGCACGGTGTGATAGGACTCCAGATGCAGCAGTGTGCTCAAAAATTGAGGATGAACCAGCAGGCCATTCTCCTCGACCGAAAACCAATGGAAGCCCTGGATCAGACCGGCCGTGGCGAGCGAGAAAAAGAGCAGGCCCAGACTGACGAAGCTGATCCAAAAATGCCAACGACCGAGACAGCGACTGTAAAGTGGCTGCTGCCAAAGTTTGGGAACCAGAACATAGGCCATCCCAAAGATAAAGGAACCGATCCAGCCGATCGAGGCAAGGTGGGACTGGGCACTCATCCAGTCGGTATACTGCAGTCGCAAATGAATGGATTTAAAAGCGACCATGGCTTCCATGATGACAAACAACCCATAAGAAACCAGAGCGAGACTAAAGAAGAGAACCGCCGGATTGCGAAAGATTTTTCGATCCTCGGTCCCGATCGTCAGAAGTCCATTGATAACAGCACCAAGACTGGGGGCCACCAGCATGAGGCTGAAAATGAGGCCCAGCGACTGCATCCATTCCGGAAGACTGGTATAAAGGAACCGCGACGGTCCTATCCACACGCTGAAAAAGATGAGCGCCCAGAACTGTAACACCGCGAGTCGATAGGAATGCAGCGGTTTTTTCGAGGTTTTGGGCACGAAGTAATACATCAAACCCAAAAAAGGAATAGTCAGGAGGAAGCTTTTGATATTCTGCTCATACCATACCTGAATCACAGCATCAGCAAGGCCTACAAACATCGGGTAGCTTTTCCAAGCACCCGCGGGCCAGGCCAGGGCATTGACGACATGAAACAAGGCAAAGCCGACCAGGCCTGCAATAAAAAACCATAGACTCACATACAAAAACTGCGTGCGCCGCTGTTTAAGGGTCATGAACACGTTGAAAGTCAAAAGGCCCCAAATCAAAGCGAGCGCAACATCAAGCGGCCATTCCATTTCCGCCAAAGGTCGCCCCTGACTGATACCCATAGCCAGCGTGATCAAACTCGCCAACTGAAGGGTCTGCCAGCTCCAAAAATGCACCAGCGCCAGCCGATCCGACCAGATACGAACCTGGCAAAGACGTTGAACAGCATGATACATTCCTGCAAATAAGGCATTGGCAGCGAAAGCAAAGATCATCAGATCGGCATGAATGGGACGCAGGCGGCCAAAGCTTAACACCGCCTGACGAGCGTTGGCGGGCCAGAACTGAAGCTCCAACGCAGCATAGAGCCCGATCAGGAGGGCAAGCAGGCCCCAGCCCAGAGTCGCCTGCAGAAAACGCCCGGCAATCCGATCATTGTATTGAACCAAAGCAGGCTCCCCCTCAACATCACGCTATCCATGAAAGTTCGATCATTATAACGCAAACCTGCGGGGGATGCTTCAGTGTTTGATGAGGCTCCGTATTTGGAGGCGGCAGCGGCGCCCCAGTGTTTGATGAGACTGTGCATTTCCGGGTGGCAGCGGCGCCCCAGTGTTTGAGTCCGTATTCCAGGCGGCAGCGGCGCCTCAGTGTTTGAGTCCGTACTTTTCCAGGCGGTAGCGAAAGGTGTGACGTGAAATGCCAAGCAGGTCGGCGGCTTTGGTTTGATTATTGTGAGCGCGTTCCAATGCCTGGAGCAGAAGATCACGTTCCAGCTCGTCAAGGTTAATGCCCTGTGCCGGCAGAACCATGGACACAGGATCACCCTGGGGCATGGCATGGGACAGGGGCTCCTGCATCACATCCAATTCAATATGCTGAGCCTGAATTTCGCTGGGTGCGTGAAAGACCAGAGCACGCTCCAGAATATTTTTCAATTCACGCATGTTGCCAGGCCAGCTGTGAGACCTTAATTTTTCGCGGGCCGAAACACCCAGGCTCGGGCCTGCGATGCCCAGGTCATGAGCCATGCGCATGACAAAGAATTCAGCCATGCGGTCCAGATCCTCCATCCGTTCCCGCAATGGCGGCAGATAAACCGGCAAAGCACTTAGCCGATAGTAAAGATCACTGCGGAATGTTTTCAGCTGAATCTCTTCCAAAAGATTACGGTTGGTGGCTGCCACAATGCGAGCCGAGAACGAGATGTCTTTGGTTCCACCCAGGCGCTTAAAACGCCGATACTCCAAAGCGCGCAGCAATTTGGTCTGCAGCTTCATGGGCATCTCACCAATCTCATCGAGAAAAATAGTTCCATTTTGAGCCAGCTCAAAGAGCCCCAACTTACGGTCACGGGCATCGGTGAACGCCCCCTTCTCATAGCCGAAGAGCTCACTTTCCAAAAGGTTTTCCGGGATGCTGGCGCAGTTGATTTCCACAAAGGGCTGGTTGGCTCGATCCGACCATTCATGCAAGGCGCACGCGGCCAATTCCTTGCCTGTTCCACTTTCGCCTAAAATCAAAACCGAGCTCGCCTTCGAACGCGCGATCCGCTCAAGTTGTGTGCGGACGCGCTTCATGGCCGGCGACTCACCCACCATCTGCAGCGGCTCCCGCACCGCCTCATGGCCTGTCAGCTGGCTCACCTTCTGCCGCAAGAGGGACAGCTCGGCGCCTCGATTCACGGCCGCCACCAGGACTTTCAGGTCAAACGGCTTCTGCAGATAATCAAAAGCGCCCAGACGCAGGGCATCGACAGCCGATTCCACAGCACCATGCGCGGTAATCAGAATGATCGGCATATCCGGTTTTTCCGAACGCCATTTTTTAAGCAGCTCCATGCCGCTGCCATCGGGCAGCCGTAAATCACAGATGGCAAGGTCTGGATTGAAGCCTGAAAAACTTTCCAAAGCCGTTCGGAGCGTATTGCAGGACAGGACCTCGGCCCCGTGGGATTTCAATTCGGTTTCAATACTCCATGCCAGGATTTCTTCATCATCGATGATGAGAATCCGCGTCCCATTCAAAGCATGCCGAGGAAATTTGCCTTTGGACATGAGGGGTCCTCTCGCCTTGTGTGTCATGCGTCACTCTCAAGAAGCATACCACGCCATTTTTACCAATTTTACTGAATAATGTCTCAGACTTGATGCAATAGGCCCGGCCTACTGCTTAATTTCACGCAGGTGACTGTGGGTTATCACGCGCCGGGATTCCTGAGTCAAGTTGATAATATTACTTCCTTTCTGGGCTGGAATGCTCTAAGACACGCAAGATCTTGTTCAAGGAGTCTTTGTATGCGTTCCTTCCTTCTTTATTGTCGGGCCGGTTTTGAAAAGGATTGTGCGGCGGAAGCCCATGATCGCTTTGCTGAAAAAGGTTGGAACGGCTACCCACAGATAACCGAAGGCAACGGCCTCGTGATATTCAACGCCGAGCCTTTTGATCCGACCGATCGCACCATCCATCCCCCTTCCGGCCAGGATTTTGTGTTTGCACGGCAGATGGTCGAAGACGCGCAATTGGTCAAAGGTCTGGCCGATGGGGATCGCGCCACGCCTCTGGTGCAGGCGCTGCTGCCCTTGGCTCCCAAAGGTGTCTATCGCGAACTGCGCCTCGAATACCTGGAAAGCCAGGAAGGCCTTGGCATCGCTCCTTTTTATAAAAAATTTAGTCCGGCCCTCTTTAACGCTCTCAAGCGTCAGGGCCTCAAACATGATCGCAATGATGCCCGTGCTCCGATCCTGCACATCCTGATGCCTTCGTACGAGGAAGCCTGGGTGGGCCGCAGTCTGCCTTCGCGCACATCCCCTTGGGTGAACGGCATTCCCCGTCTGAAATTTCCCAAGGACGCCCCCAGCCGTTCAACTTTGAAGCTGGATGAAGCGTTCCTCACCCTTCTGGATGACGAAGGTCGGACCAAATTTCTCGAGAGTCCAGGCACGGCTGTGGATCTCGGTGCAGCTCCAGGCGGCTGGACGTTTCAGATGGTTCAGCGGGGTTATTTCGTCACGGCCGTGGACAATGCCGACATGGATAGCGCGCTGATGAACACCGGTCTTGTTGATCATAAGACCCAGGATGCCTTTAAATTCCGGCCCAAGCATGCCGTGGACCTGCTGCTCTGCGATATGGTGGATCGTCCGCAGAAAGTCGTGCCTCTCATAGCCTCCTGGTTCAAGGACAAGCTCTGCCGTTGGGCGGTCTTTAACCTTAAATTACCGATGAAAAAACGTTTCGAGGAATATGAAACCTGCCTGCAGCAATTTTGGGAACTGAGCGGCCTCAATCCGGAAAATTATGTTCTGCGCGCCCGCCAGCTCTACCATGACCGGGAAGAGATTACGATCCTGGTCCGCCCGAAGATTCGCACCCGCGGCTAAGGCCCTTCATTGCGACAGGGAGGCACTGTCGGGAGGACGGTTACGCAACCCTTGCGTCCCGCCTTTCTCGTAGTTTCTGCCAGGGAAAATGATTATAGTCCTTCTTCCATGCCGTTGGATCGGAGTGAAAAGGGGGATTTTCTCATGCCACAGGACTACCTGCACTATCTGCAAGGTGAAATTCAAAATCTGAAAGATTCGGGTCTCTATAAGCGGGAACGCGTGATCACCACCGCCCAGCAGGAGCGTATTCAGACCGAAGGTCAAAACGTCATCAACCTTTGCGCCAACAACTATTTAAGTCTGGCCAATCATCCTGAATTATTGAAAGCCAGCCGCGAGGCGCTCGAACGCTACGGTTACGGTATGGCTTCGGTGCGTTTTATCTGCGGAACCCAATCGATTCATAAGGAACTCGAAGCGAGTCTTGCTTCGTTTCTAGGCATGGAAGATAGCATCCTTTACAGCAGCTGCTTTGATGCCAACGGTGGTCTGTTTGAAACTCTGCTTGGTCCCGAAGATGCGATCATCAGCGACGCCTTGAATCACGCCTCCATTATCGACGGCATTCGTCTGTCGAAGGCGCAGCGTTTCCGTTATGCGAATAACGATATGAATGATCTGGAAGCCAAACTGAAAGAAGCCTCGGGCTGTCGCTTCAAATTGATTGCGACCGACGGTGTTTTCTCGATGGACGGTTATATTGCCAAGCTCAAAGACATCTGTGATCTGGCTGACCGTTACGGAGCCATGGTCATGGTCGATGATTCCCACTCCGTCGGCTTCATGGGCGCCAAGGGCCGCGGCACGCACGAGCATTGCGGTGTGCTGGGCCGCGTGGATATCATTACCGGCACCTTGGGCAAGGCTTTGGGTGGAGCGTCCGGTGGCTATACAGCAGGCAGGAAGGAAGTGATTGAATGGTTGCGGCAAAGATCCCGGCCCTATCTCTTTTCCAATAGCCTCGCCCCGGTCATTACCGCAACGTCCCTCAAGGTGATTGAACTCCTATCCAAATCCGACCAACTGCGCGAACGGCTGCACGAGAATAGCCGTTACTTCCGAGCCGGCATGACCAAACTCGGTTTCAAGCTCCTGCAGGGCGAGCATCCGATTATCCCGGTGATGATCGGTGACGCGGCGCTGGCCACGCGCATGGCGGATGCCCTTCTGCATGAAGGAATTTACGTGATCGGCTTTTCGTATCCCGTTGTGCCCCAGGGCCAGGCGCGGATCCGCACCCAGATGTCCGCGGAGCTGACCCGCGAGCAGCTGGATCAGGCCATCACAGCTTTTGGCAAAGTTGGACGACAACTTGGGTTGATTTCAGGTTAGGATATTAGACCAGGATCCAGTAAGGGGAGAGAAACCGTGACGAAACTTATGCGCGCTCTTGTGAAACGTCATCGCAAACCCGGTCTTTGGATGGAGGAAGTTCCTGTTCCCGAGCTGGGTGCGGACGACGTTCTCATTCGCGTGACTAAAACC
Source organism: Oligoflexus sp. (assembly GCF_035638955.1). GTDB lineage: Bacteria > Bdellovibrionota_B > Oligoflexia > Oligoflexales > Oligoflexaceae > Oligoflexus. The sequence goes on from NZ_DASQYZ010000309.1 coordinate 157,893, forward strand.
GCGATCTGCGGCACTGATTTGCATATCTATAATTGGGACAACTGGGCCCAAAAAACCATTCCGGTTCCCATGGTCACCGGTCACGAATTTGTCGGCGTGATTGAAAAGCTGGGCACCAATGTCAGCGGTTACAAGGTGGGGGACCGGGTTTCCGGTGAAGGTCATATCACCTGCGGGCACTGCCGTAACTGCCGCGCCGGGGCTCGACACCTGTGCCGCAATACCGTCGGCGTCGGCGTGAACCGTCAGGGCTGTTTTGCCGAATACCTCGCCATTCCCTATGGCAATGCTTTCAAGATTCATGAATCCATTCCTGATGATGTCGCGTCGATGTTCGACCCTTACGGCAACGCTGTGCATACCGCGCTGTCGTTCGACCTGGTTGGTGAAGACGTCTTGATTACGGGCGCCGGCCCTATCGGGATCATGGCTGCAGCCATCGCCAAACACGTCGGAGCCCGGCATGTGGTGGTCACCGACATCAATGACTATCGCCTGGATCTGGCCAAGCAGATGGGCGCCACCCGTATCGTCAACGTCGCTCGGGAAAATCTTACGGATGTGATGCGTGAGATCGGAATGGTCGAAGGCTTCGATGTGGGTCTTGAAGTATCAGGCAACGCCAAGGCTTTCCGGTCCATGCTGGATACCATGAATCATGGTGGTAGCATCGCCCTCCTTGGTATCTTTGCTGAAGAGGTCGCGATCGACTGGAGCACTGTGGTGTTCAAAGGCCTGTTTATCAAGGGTATTTACGGCCGGGAAATGTTTGAGACCTGGTATAAGATGAGCGCCATGCTGCAGAGCGGCTTGAATATCGCGCCTGTCATCACCCACCGTTTCAAAGCGGAAGAGTATGAGCAGGGCTTTCAGATTCTGAATGCCGGTAAGTCGGGCAAAGTGATTTTGGACTGGACTTGAGTTTTTGGGGTCCCGCTGAACGCGGGGCCCTTTGCAAATTTTCTGGAATTCTGAAAACCTGCTCGCCGAATTTTCCTCTTTTACCTCTCATCACTATCGTTCTTACGTACTTTAATACGCCGAAAAAAATACTATGTTTTCCGTGCCTTTTCTGTGGTCCTCAAGTTCATGAAACATGGCTCGCCCTACCCTCTTCTGTAAGTTACGGCAATTGGCTGCTTATCCAATTTTACGAATTCAAGCCAAACCCCGTTCCGGGCGATAAGCATTTTAAGCCAAGCACTAGGGAGAACGAGCATGACCATGAACTGGTCCGACAAGCGCCGAGAGTTCCGTTTTCAGCTAAAAGGTAGCTTCGACGGCTATAACTTTGCAATCGGCACCCACAACGTGGCTGTCGAGCCCATCGATATCAGTCGCAGCGGTTTGGGCGTTATTGTCGACACCCATCTGCACCAGGACGAAGAAGTTGAACTGAAGATCCATTTCCCTGACTCACGCCCTCCAGTTACCTTGCATGTCCGCTTCCGGACCTCGGAACGGGACGCGGCGACCATGAACGCCCGCACACGTTGCGGTTTGGAGTTGAGTGATAAGGACAAGCGTCGGGGTATCGACCTGATTGCGCTTCTGAGCGGAACGCCGAAACTTCGTTTGCTTTGTGCGAGCTAAGCTGAATCTCGGGTCGAGACACTAATAGAGTTATCTTGCCCCTATCCGTCTTTCAGCTTAAACGAATCGACTTTTTTCTGGACTGATCTCCATCATATTGAATAGAGCCCGGGTTGCCGGGCTCTTTTTTTGTATTTGGCCACTTCCTTAGCCTTGGAAAAGCATTGGCATTCGAGACTTCAGCGAGCAGCCTGCAGCGCTTTACAAACTGTAACCTGCTCAGGATACTGTTCTCGCATATAATGCAAGTAAGCCTGAACAGCTTCGCAGGTACGCTTCAGGATCGCTGTGATGGACTCTAGCCGATAGTGGAACATATGAGAATCATTAGTCTCAACAACAAATTCATTACGGTTCGGAACAACAGCAATATTCTTAATTCGTTTAGCCAATCCAGGGAAGAAGGTCACCGCAGGAATATCCGGGTTCTTTAAGTCCCAAATCTTTAATGCGCCCTGGACGGAACCGGAAACCACCAATGATGAATCGCCCATTAGCGCCATATCCCTAACCCAGCTAGAATGCTCACTAAAGGTTATTAGGCTGAGATCTTCAGTATCCCAAATCATAACGCGGGAGTCTTCCTCCGAAGAAGCCGCCAGATACTTCCTATTTCCAGACAGGATAGTCCTTTCCAATTCGCGCGGAATTGCACTGATTGCTGCCAAGGGTTTGGTTAAATCATCGATGTCCCATATCTTGATTGGCTTTTCACCACGTAATTCAGTTGTGTAAAGACGCCTTCCGGCTTCGTCGTAGGTCATTTTTGCAATGTATTGATCAACCATTTTCACAACTTTATTGAAGGTCGGCTTTTCCTGCCCTTGTAGTGTATAAAAATGCACTGTCCCTTGATTGGTCCCTACAAGCAGCTGATCATTCAGCAGCAAAATACTTGTGACTCTTACCCCAGTATCGATGGTTTCGACAAGCTGAGGCGGATTTACAGAGAGGTTCCAAACGGAGAAAGAGGTTTCACCGTTGCCACACATGTGGAATAGCATCTGATTTTCTTCACGGAACTGAAAATCCCCGGGTTCACTCATGCGGCCACAAATCCAGAATTGAGTAAAGAGATCGAACTCGTCCTTGTCATTTCTTTTCCAAGCTCTAACATGTCCGTTTTGAGAACCGCCTTCTGTTGGATGCCGTTCCGTTGATCCGCTAAACATCCACCGACCGGAATCGGTGATGAATCGATCTGAGGAGTAGTCAATCGTATCCGATGGAAGTTCAGGTTTCAAAACAGATTTGCGAAATGACGCGGAACCAGGCTTGTATACAACAACTGCATTGTCGCCTTCTCCTTTCATCCAGACATCGCTTCGGAATAAATCAGCTATTTTGAGACAGTCATAAAAAGAGTTTAGTGTACTTTTCTATCCAAGCACATACATGGATTGCCGTGTGACCGGGATGTTGATCCC
>NZ_DASQYZ010000310.1:0-1777 GCF_035638955.1 Oligoflexus sp.
CAGCGTATGCAGGTCAGCACAATAGATTTGGGGAAATGTTTGCCTTTGAAACTGATGGCCATATCCGCTCCGTGGATAAGGTGATTAGCAAATATGGCCTATCATGGAGCCTCATACTACATTTTTTTTGCAACAGATCCGGCAAAGGACAAGGGCGATCCTGGGCTTTAAAACATTCATGTCGGCCGCGAAGACCATTGCCGGCTTTGAGATGATGGCCATGATCAAAAAAGGCCAAATCGGGGTCCCAAGCGTAAGCGTGCGAAAAATTGATGTTTGCAAAATACTACCTATTAAGAAGTATTTCGGCCTGTTTCGGAGTGATTAGTCTAGGACGACAAATATTTGGCCCAGTATATTTTTTGTACTGAATCTTCAGTCTCAAATACGGAGGTTTTTGAGACCAAGAAAAAATGGAGATCCGAGATTGTTGAAAAGCACCATAATCATGGATCGATGCTGTATCAAAATCGCATCTCAGAATCAAAGTATCAAAACTTTCCCGCCAGATGAGTATTGAGACCGCAAACTACTATCTATTAAGTAGTATTGCGCAGACATCAATTTTTTGCACGCTTACGCCTGGGACCCCAAATCGATCTCCATGGCCTCGCTCCATTCGAACAGTATTACGCCCTCGCTGGATAACTGCGTCCGGGGAATGATCCCTTCAGAAACTCACTTCGACCTTGGAAATGTTTGCGACAGAGCCGCAAGTGATACGCCTGATGACTCTCGTCCAGATGGCAAGGGACAGGGGGAGATGTTCAGCCAAGTTGCGAAGCATCGTTGTCCGACCCCCCCCCTCGGAAACCGCATTAGATTTCAGCGACACACCCAATAAATTCGAAGCTGTCACAGAAGGCGCCATTGCAAATTTCGCCAGTCAGCAGTTTTGTATAGCCTACGTCAACGGCCATCGCCGAGCTATAGCTGGAATCATAGCCCTGCAGCGTACAGAATTCATCTGCGGCTGGTTTTCCGCAGTTTGCTGCCCACTGTTGACACCAGTCCAAAGCGATTCCGTCAAGTTTGGGATTGACGAAAGTCTTTTTGATAAAACGTGGTGGGGGATCGATCGGCTCAGGTGGTCGAGCAAATGCAGAGGCGCTAGAGAAAAGGAAGCCAAGAACGAAAAGCTTTTTCAAAATAAACTCCTTTGCATAGAAAACAGAACGTGAAATTGGTTAGTCATGTTTGAACACAGTTCAATGATGACGGCCAAGCGGTAGAGTTGAGTTCGAACAATTCAAGATTTCACGTATACCTCTCTTGAAGGACGAGCCTCGTGATGAAAAACTGCATGAAACTTTATTTAATTCAGGCGTGTCGAATTCAGCTGCCAGTGTGACTACGGGAATTGAGTTGCACACCAACCGGGCATTACACGATCTGCCTCGTTCTGGAGTGGATAGGCTACTGGACGCGAGGCAAGAGGCAAAGGTGGTTGCCATGATTTGTTCAAAACCACCGGAAGGCTTTGCTAGATGGACGATATCGCTGATTGTACGTGAGGTCATATCGCGTGGTATCTCTGATACTGTGAGCGACGAAACAATTCGTAGACTGCTGCACCGCCATGAGCTGAAGCCGTGGGAGCGTCGGGAAATTGGTGTCCGGGGTTGAAAATTAGTTAAGCAGCCCGATTTCTTCAATCGCATTCTCTATCGTGTTTTTCTCTTCCTTCTCTAAATGCCTTGTATAAAGCTTAGAATCGATGCGGTGCAGTCCCCATCCCAGCTCAATTTTCAGCGCTGTGAACGCCAGCACACTCTCC
>NZ_DASQYZ010000311.1:0-7803 GCF_035638955.1 Oligoflexus sp.
TTTACAGGGGAACTGTCCGGCTGCTGGACCCATCCTGAAAAAACATGTCCTTCCCATAGTTGCAGATGGGTTCGTAAGACTGGCTATTCCATTCTCGCCGTCGGCCTCGTTTCTTCTGTCGTGGCTAACAATCAGGACGAATGGGTACGGAGGGAATGGAGAGGCGAGCAAAAGGTCAGTCGCAGTGTCACAAATTTCGGGGCTGTTTACGGAAGCGGCGGTCCGAGTCTTGTGATTGCTGGTGCATTATTATACTTCGATCCAGACCCAGGGATGGCTTTCGCAGAAACTATCGTCCTGACATCGACTGCTCGTTTTGCCATCTCAAGGCTTGGAGGCCGACCCAGGCCCGGCAACCCTCTCATTAAAGCATCCTTTCCATCTGGCCATACAGCGAATGCATGGGCCATGGCGACTTCTTTGTCCTATTTTTATGGATGGAAGGTTGCGGTCCCGGTTTACAGCGCTGCAGCTTTAACGATGACCGCGCGAATCGCCGATGATCGTCACTGGTTGAGCGATACCGTTGCAGCAGCAGCCCTTGGCGCGTTCTGGGGTAGAGCCACATATTTTCACCACACTGCAGGAGGCTTTCGCCTGGAGCCCGTGTTATCGTCACAAGGGCATGGATTGGAGATTTCCTATGATTTTTAGGTTTACGTCTTTAATGTTCCTAATCGTACTGGCAGGTGTTGAACGGCCGGCCCAGGCTGCGATCAGCAAATCCCATTTGTTCACATATACAGACAAGCAGTTTAGCGGGCGCGAATATTTTTCCCACCTTGCCCTGGCGTATGGAGCCAGTTGGATTGTATATCCCCTTACACAACCCAGAATCCTACGTGGCGAATTAGGATCGTGGCACGAGTACAAGGAAAACCTGGGGAAAGTTGTGTTTGATCATGATGAGCCGAGGTGGAATTGGTTGACTCATCCGATTGCTGGCAGTCAACTCTACCTGTTCTATCGATCGTTGGGTCATGACCGTCGCAACAGCTTTATGATGACCTTCATCTCGAGCGCTCTCTTCGAGTTTACCATTGAAACATACAGTGAACCAGCTAGCCTTCAGGATCTCTACCAGACACCTGTCCTGGGTACGGCTCTCGGGTGTGGTATCGAAGTGATCAGCACAAATCTCCTAAGCCGTGACTCGAACGTGGTCCGTTTTCTCGGAAGACTCGTAAACCCTTTTTCGCTTCTGGTCGATCAATCTTTCGTATCGCTCGGGCCTGTAACGGACTTCCGTTCACGGTTTGGCGTTAAACTTGTCATGGATTTTTAGTATGAGCCAATGGCCTATCTTATTCTCATCCCTGCTGGGTCTTCAGGCGCCTGCGCTGAAGGCAGAAAAAGTTGAATCGGCACGGACTGATGGTTTGCACCTGAGATTCGGTTTTTCTCCCGTCTTCATCCAATCCCTCAGGGCCGGACGAGGACCGATTAACTTTGGAGGAGCTGCTTTTAACAGTGCTGTGTGGTATCAATTCGCTTCGGTGTCACTAGGCGTAAAATCCATTGCTGCTTTGGGGCTGCAAGGTCAGAGGCCAAGCGGGCCGTTTCCATTTAGTGTTGCGCGCAGAATCCAGTTCGTTAGCCTTTCTCCTTTTGTGGAGTACAAATTTTCGCTAGAGATATTCGAGCGGCATCGTGTGTTTGTCGGGGTCGGACCTGCCCTCTCGTTAACCAGCTTTGCCTATAATGAACGACCTGTTCGGCAAGGTGAGGCGGTCGAAAGCAAAATTGTATCGCGAGGTCAGGGCATTGATATTTCCGTTGGACTGCTCGGAACATTATCTGCTTCAGGTTACACGAGCTATATGGCATTGAATTATCTGAGCGTACGTCCCAAGCCGCAGAGTGTAGTCAATGCCGGAGACTTCAATGAGCCTGCCAGGTTTAAAAATGCGCGTGAAAGTGATCTGGAGCACGTGCAAGTTCTGAGTTTGAATTTCGGGCTGTTCCTTATTTAGAACGACACTTAAGAGGGGCGTCATGTCGTCTCTTTCTCCATTGGCCTGGGACTTGCTTACATGAATTGCTACTTGGAACGCCATACCTCTCGGTGGAATTGTGGTCAGATTCATGTCAAAGCCTCTGCATCTTCTCTTCGGGAAGCTTCGTGCATCCTACTGGTTCATTCCGGGAATCATGGCTGTCGCCGCCGCTTCAGGCGCTTTCGTGAGTCTAAGTCTCGATCACAATCTTGAGGCATTGATCTTGCCTAAATGGCTCCTGCTATTCTCCGGTGGACCCGACGCTGCCCGTGATGTACTGAGTGCCGTGGCAGGCTCCATAATAACTGTAGCTGGCGTCACATTTTCGATCTCTATTGTGATCCTCTCGCTCGCCTCGCAGCAATATGGACCGCGGCTTCTTAGAAATTTCATGAGGGATCGATCCATCCACGTGGCGTTCGGCATGTTCGTAGCTACATTCGTCTATAGTCTTCTGATTTTGCCTTCGCCGTTGAGTGAAAATGAATTGGGGCGGGAGGCGTTTACGCCCAGGTTAGGTGTAACAGTCAGTATCATAATGGCGATTGGTTGTGTCTTTATGCTCATCTATTTTATACATCACATCGCGCGATCCATCCAGGCCTCGCATATCGCAGCCGCAACGTGCGACGAGTTGCTACAGACGATACATGCTCTAACCAACAATGAAGCTGCCTATGCAAAGGAAGATGCCAGGCACGCGGAGGTGAACGCTAGGACCATGACCTCAGCTTTCATCGCTATATCCTCGAGACATTCAGGATATGTACAGGCGTGCAATATCAAGCAGCTTGTGTCGCTGGCGACACAACATGATATCGTCATTGAAATCAAAGCCAGACCGGGTGGATACATTGCGCATAACGACAGCATCGCTCATGTATCAGGTAAAAACTCCCGTTTGGACATGATCGTGCGCGACATCAATGACTGCTTCAGCTTAGGAAGCGAACGGACCATGGAGCAGGACCTTGAGTTTGGCTTTCAAATGCTAGTTGAAATGGCGGTCCGTGCCTTGTCGCCATCCATGAATGATCCCTTCACAGCGCTTCAATGCATTGACTATCTACGTGAAGCATTCAAAGCCATTATGCAGGTGCCTGTCCCGAAAACAGTTCTCAGGGATTTGCAAGGCTCGATTCGAGTTATACAACCTTGTCTTAGCGTCAACGATCTACTCACAAGCACTCTATTGCCTCTGCATCACTACGCTCGCAATGCTCCCATGGTTTTAAAGGGTTTAAATAACATGCTCGCATCCCTTGAGGCGAATGCTAAAAGCCCCGCGATACTGAGCCACATGGACAACTACAGACGGCAGATTTCAGAATCCCTGAACGAGGTGTCTGCGGGGTGATCGATCAGGGCGGAGAAGGATTAATATTTGGACTTAGTGGGGGTTTTATTGTGACTCAACTTAAAGAAGCAGAAAGGAGACCCAAGCAGTCACATGGCCTAACTGAGAGGCACAGAAAGCAATGGAGGTGGGAAGCTGGGCTTGAAACCAGCATGATTACGTTGGGCTTTGTTTGGCTGCTTCTTCTTATATTGGAATTAACCCATAGACTTTCCCCATTCCTGGAACAGCTGGGCACCGTGATATGGATCGTCTTTATTGCGGAATTCATTCTGAAATGGATCTATGCGCCGAGCAAAAGGCGATATTTAAAGAGGAACTGGGTATCAGGACTTTCACTATTTCTGCCCGCACTGCGCGTCTTCCGGATTTTTCGTGCCCTGCGGGTCCTGCGTCTTGCCTCAACCATGCGTAGCCTAAGGCTGGTCCGGCTTATTACCTCTTTTAACCGCGGTATGAAGGCTCTGAGCCGTACCATGGGACGGCACGGTATCGGCTATGTCGGGCTTCTCACAGCTCTCGTCACGGTGGCTGGTGCTGCAGGCATGTATGCCTTCGAGAACCAAGTGCCTCAAGGCGAAGGGCTTGCCAATTTCGGAACGGCCCTATGGTGGACGTCGATGGTCATGACAACTATGGGCACGGATTACTCGCCAAAGACTGCGGAAGGTCGTATCCTTTGTCTCCTTCTAGCTATTTACGCTTTTTCTGTTTTTGGTTATGTGACGGCAACGCTGGCTTCGTTTCTAGTCGGTCGGGATGCTTCCGACCCGGAATCCGAAACGGCCAGCTCAGGTGATATTAAGGTATTGAGAGAAGAACTTATTTCCTTACATCAACAGATGAAACTGATGGAAGGCCAACTGAAAATTTTCATGAATCAAACCCGCGAAAATCAGGCGATCGATACCAAGGATCCTGGGTGACTGATCCCATGGAACCGATATTGCAGGATGAGCTGTGATTCCAAATCCTATGGAGCAAATCAATGAATTTCTCTACTAAACAACACTTTAGCGCAACTGTTGATACTGAACCAACGAGATTTCCGGTTCCGCCGCCTCCTACCCGGCAGCCGGAGCCCATTCAGCCTCCCCCGGACATTCCACCTTTGATTCCGGCCCCTCCCGAGGAGCCGCCGCCCTTTCCAACGCCTCATGCACACGCGGTTCGGAAAAAGGGCCTCGACTTGAGGGCCTTGCCAGCTCTCAAAAACCAAAGGGACCTCACGAATAATCCTGGCGCGCCGAGGCCATCGTCTGGGAACGACTTTTCACACCCGAGCCATCGACCTCAAGACGTAATGGGGGCATCCCCACAAGCTCAAACGTTGCCGATGCGACTCCAATGCCCGAGGCTTCCATGGCATCCAACATTTCACGGGCCATTTTGTCCTTAACCCCGCGAACACCATGCGTGTCTGTGATAAAGCGGACCGAAAGCTCCAGCCAGTTGTCGGTCATGCGATAAAAGACGCGAGGCTGAAAGTCTTCAAGGTTGACCACATAATAGCGACGCTGAAGCTCCTTAATATCCTCTTGTTTGAGTTCATCAATGGGTGCCTGATGGCGTGCGGCCGCCTCGAGCAGGATCTCTTCGGCTCTTTTTCGGTCTGCCGTATAAGAAACCGGTAGACTCATTTCCTCCCAGATATAATCGAATTCACGCGTGTAGTTGTAGACAGGCTCATCAAAAATCTTGCTGTTGGGCACGGTTACAATGCGGCCTGTGAACTGCCTGCTCCTGACCCACATGCCTGGTTGATCCGTTTGAACGCTTGGTGGTTGTCCCATCTCCATGATCGAAGTCTGTATGAAACCCAACGCTACTACATCACCTCGGACTCCTCCCATGACAATGCGGTCGCCAACGCTAAACGTTTTGCCCCGCAGAATAACGATATAGCCCGCAAGCGCTGTGACCACGCGCTGCAGCGCAAAGGCCAAGCCCGCTGTCACCAACCCTACCGCTGTTGTCAATCGGGTGGGATCATCAAACCATATGGAACAAACCCCGAGGACCAGGAGCAGAGCCAGAATCAGATTGATGCCTTGCCGGGTCCAAAATTCGACTTTAACGTTTTTGTGGCTGCGCAACGTCCAACGAGTTAGGGCTCGCAGGGCCTGAGCCAGAATCAGTGCGAGGCAGATAAAGATAAAAGTGATGAGGAGCTTGCCTCCGTTGTCTGCATTGAGTCCGACGAGTTTTATTCCGAAGACATGCAATGTGCCTAGCGGCCCAATCATGAAAAAACTATCCATGAAACCTTCACCCTCGCTGTTGCTCCGCACTGTTCATGCACTCAATGCGTTTAACTTATTTAGTGCGGGAGAGGCATAAGCCCCCCGGCTGCCTGTTCTTCCGACGCTTTCATGCCTAACATCTTTGCGTGGATTCGACGTCCGATGTCAGTAGTTTAGATGACTTCCTTTCACATGGCATAGGCTAATGCTAAAGAATAATTCCTTTGATCAAGATCCAACGTCTGCTCAAAGAGTCGACGGTAGCGAACTTCACCAACCAGATCCATATTAGACTGTATGCGATAATTGAATCCTGCGCCGAAGTCTGTACCGAGTTCGAAATCCGCATCTTCCAAATCACGGTCGCGAGCTGAAAGAACCTCCGCAGGATCAGCAGCCGTGTTGCGCTCGCTCGTCGTCACCTGCAGCACGTGTCCTGCAAGGCCAGCCAATACGTAGGGACGAAAGCCCGCTGCAAGATCGGTGAAGTGAAATTTTCCATTGGCTCCGATGACAACGTCTCCCAATTCTACATCGCGTGTCGCTGATGACCTGTATTCATCATTCCAGTAGTCCACAGACATCCCTACCGAAAAAGCCGGCGACATATGGAGGTCGCCGAAGACACCAAACGCGAAGGCATTATCGTCGAAGACGTCGACGTCCGTGGAAGTTAAATTGACACCAACAGACGTGCTTCGGGTGGCACCTGTGGCTTGGATGGTCTCATATTGACCTGTGCCCCGGTCCTGGCAGAACGCTTCATGCGATGTCATAACAATAGCGGCTGCTGCGAGGGAGGTGATCATAGTCTGATTCATAAATATTTTTCTCCAGAATGGTTACACAAAAGTCACTTGGGTTCTGCACGCTCCATACCAGTTGAATGCCCGCTCCGTAGGAGACTGCCATATTTATGTCTTACTAATACCCACATCTTACGATTTACCAAATTCCCTCAATGATCTAGCTTCTTGCGAGAGTCAGCTATAATAGGACGTGTGGGTGTTCTCCTGATGAGCACAAATCGCCGTAACAGTTGGATCGATCAGTAGCGGCAGGTCTGAAACCAGTCTCAACCAAGCTTTGAGATCGAAGGCCGAGCTGAACGAAGCATATCGGTTGTTCGATAATATTAAGGTCGATTCAGGGGCTCAACGGCCTTGCACAGTCAATGGCTGTCGTAGAAGGGAAAAAAGGCGCTATTGATAACTGTCGCAATCGCGAAGCGGATATAAACGCCTTGTTCAGTAGAATCGTTGATGCGGACGGTGGGTTTGTAATACGTGCGCGTAAAAATCGAAGTGTCCATACGCTTGGAGGCAATCGAACGACACTTTCAAAGATCATATATGAGTCAAGCCGAGATATTGCCCTTGGTATTGGGTATTGTCCCTGTCTCCCTGCATGTTTCGGCAAACGGCACACGTGATGAGCATTTCCCGAATTTTTAAAGTTTGATGGCTGTGGCAATGGACGACGCTGGCAATTTACGCCCTTGGCCTTGACAACGGGGCCCTTCTGAAAGCGGACGTGGGTGAGGGACTAACAGCTCTTGCCCTTCATGAAGAAGCCATTTCAGCTCTTGGCTATGTCGGTCCCTATCTTGTCGCAGCGTTGGGAAGAGCAGGCTGGAAACCTATTTCACATCAGGACATGCGTTAATCGTCTTGCAGACGAATCCATAGTGTCCGAAATAGAGGGCTGAGCAGACTCAGTGATCCAAGGGACGGATTCGAGCTGAGTTGTGGGTAACTGGATGTCCGTTATCCCCCATTGCTGAAGAATAGTAAACTGGGGAAGCCGAGTATAAAGTCGTTCATTTCAAACTGAACAGATTTCAGTCCCAAATTCTAACCTTTTAGTAAAAATTGATCTGTTACCGTTCTTTTAAAAATGCCGAAAAGCCTTATGACAGTGAAAGTCTATCTGCCGTGAGGTCCAAGGCTGTGCCGACACTCTTTGCGCTTCTTCTGACTTTCTTGTCATACGTATATGGCACCGCGGCCCAGGCTAATGAAGGTCCAGATCTTGTGGCAGACCTTACTGCGTTTGCAGAGGGTCTATCCGGAATAAATCAGCTATTTTGAGACAGTCATAAAAAGAGTTTAGTGTACTTTTCTATCCAAGCACATACATGGATTGCCGTGTGACCGGGATGTTGATCCCGACCTGCTCCTGTGGAATCAGAAGTTTAGGACCACGC
>NZ_DASQYZ010000312.1:0-2649 GCF_035638955.1 Oligoflexus sp.
GCGTGGTCCTAAACTTCTGATTCCACAGGAGCAGGTCGGGATCAACATCCCGGTCACACGGCAATCCATGTATGTGCTTGGATAGAAAAGTACACTAAACTCTTTTTATGACTGTCTCAAAATAGCTGATTTATTCCGCATCGAGGTGCCAAGCGAAAGTCAGATCACTCCCAGACCGCAAATAAAATTCCGGGGCTGGTTTGGCCATAAAATAGCCAAAACTGATCAAAAGCTTGATCTCTGTGCTTGCCATCCGCTGCGTCAGCCCTCAAGAGTCAGCCGCTGTGTCTGGCGTCGCGCGATATTCCACGTAAAACCCTGGTGAATCCGCACAAGATGGCTGAACGGCAGGATTATAACAAGGCTTTCGAGGAGCTGGTGACCTACCACTATCACCAGCTGCTCAAAAACCAGGAGGGGCGGAACAGAGGGCTACTGGCAGATGCCTGGACCATCCTTATGGAAGTAGAAGATTCCGTCGACCTGCTCCCGCGGCACGAATGTCATGTAGTCTTTCTCAACGCTCGTCGCCAGCTCGTCAAGGTTCAGATAGGGATGAGCCACGTTGTGAGGAAAAATAATTTTGCTAGCCTTGGCATGGATGTCAAGCTTCGGGGCTTTATGAACCGCGGCATACATCATGAATCGATCAAAGCCATTCAGATAACCGAGAAGGTTGCCCGGTTCATATGCATATTTACTTTGCAGCGACGCCCGCAGGGGAATGCCCTGGACTTGAACCGTATAGACATTCGCAAGGGTGCCTATAACCGCATATTGATCACCCAAATTCCTGGCGAGATGAAGGCCCAGATTTTCAATGGGTGATAGAGGACTTTGAATGCGAGTCGCGTCTTTGGTCATATGGAAAAGGGCGCCATACGATACGATCTTCTTTCCTGGAAAAAGATGCGTCGCCTGATGGAGATAAGACAGTGCCATGGCAGCGTCGCGAGCTTCAAACCCTCTTTTAAAAAGAGTCCCGCCCAACCCATCCATGCTCCAAACATAAAGTTCGGCCAGTCTGCTTTGAACCGCGAGCTCGAAAAAGTCGCGGCTTTTGCCGGTTTCGAAAGCGAGAGAAGGCAAAATCTTAACTATATTTTGGAGTGTGGCTTCGCAGGCATCCCATGGAGCTGCGGCCGGAGTCGCAGGACAGGCGTCGAGCTCAGCAGCCAGGGAAGAATATTGGGGTCCATTGTCCAGAAGATGATCCTTGATGACCTTAAAATCGCTCTCAGCCTGATGCTGCACATCAAAGCCTGCGACCTGCACTTTATGGTCAGCGCTTTGGGTCCTGTTATAGGCTTCGAGCCATTGGAGGAAAGCCTTGAGCTCGGGCGTATCGAAGGCGGAAAAGCCGATTTTCAGATCATTGAGAGGCGTTTTTCCGAGGACATAGTTGTTGGCCTTTTGCATGTCGGTCATGGGCAGTTCCAAACTCACGACCTCGAATCGATGATGTAGGATCAGGTGTTTGGCGGCCTCGAAAAAAGTTTCATGTACAACGGAACTGCCGCAGGTTCCGAACGTTGACTGGTGCCTGGCTTCTCCGAGGGCGATGTGGCTCTTGCTTTGCGCCAACTCATCGAGGAATCTGAAATCCACCTGCTTGAGCGAAAGTTTGCCAGGATCCAGATTGGTTAGGTGGTCGGGGAGGGGTTTTTCCGCACCATACAGGCGCTCGAGAATTTCAATGTCGCCGCGACTGAGAGAGGGCGGCTCACCAGCAAGGAGACTCTCCGCGTTCATGCAGTAGTTCATAATCGACTTGGGATCATACGCCGTGCCCCAGTTCACTGCATATCCATCGCCTAAATCGCGGTACGTATCACCAAAGGGCTGGCAGATATTATCAGCGCGCTGGTGCTCATGCTGAAGTCCGAGAATGTGACCGAATTCGTGAAGAGCATAGGACCGGATGCAAAGTCTGACTTTTGTCGCATCGGAGCAGAGATCCTTGCGCCAGTTTTGAAAAGTAAAGTTCTGCCGCAACGCATCCTTCTTGCCGCTCACGGCTGGGCCCATAAAATCCGGCTCACTGATGCCTGGTCTCGCAGCATTGGGAGTATCGGAAACCAGGACGCGGACTCCTGGACTATGGGCCTGACAGGGTCCAAAGTCCACAAACCTGATGGGCGTGCGCGCGTTGTATTCTTCTTCCAGCGCCTGCCGCATGATGGTCCAGCCGGACTCGAGCTCGGGAGACGGGTTTTCCCAGCACACCGGGATCTGACCCTGTCTCGGCCAAAGATATTCACGCGTAACAGCCGCCTTGACCTGGCTGGTATCGTTGTTTGCCGCTGTACAGGAAAGCATTCCTGAAATTGCGATGATGCCTATTCCTTTGAAATACTGTCTGGCCAATATCAGCATTGCGTTTCTCCTGCGATTGTACACCTTCGTCTCAAGCTTCGGAGCCGCGACTGCTGCACGTGAAGCTACGGATTTTTCGTAAAAGCAATTTACTTGCCAGTTCAAAGGTCGTATAATTTTCCATACTTAGGGACTAGGTACCTAAGCAAAAGTCTTTGATCACTTTGCAACTTGATAGTAGGGTCAACGGCGATCGGAGGGATTGCCAGTGGCCACAATTGAATTATCGCCGTATGAGCGCCGTAAACTCCGCGAGGTTTTGCGCAGAGATTC
>NZ_DASQYZ010000313.1:0-15300 GCF_035638955.1 Oligoflexus sp.
GCGGTGATATGGTTGCTGATGGCCTGGGCCACTTCCTCCCATGCCTTTTTTGGATCACCAGCGGTTCCTGTCGCAGCCGCATGTAGCGCATCGGCCAGCGCCTTTTCTGTCCCTTTCAGAGCCATTCAGCCTCCCGCCGGGGAGGGCTGGGGATTAGGGTCATCAGGCGCATCAGTAAACGAATCCAGGTTCTGAGTGATGGTGGCCAGTTCGGTCGCCGCTGGCAGCAGCTTCTGCGGTCCCATCATCGTCGCCGTTTGCGAGTCCTTAATGGATTTGAACCCGTCGGACACGAGGCTGATGAGCTCGCCCTTCTGATTGCGAATGCTCGCCTTCTTCGTCTCAAAGTCGATTCTGGCTGCCTTGATCTTGACGTTCAGGTCCTTCTCCCGCTGAATCAGGAGAGTATTGGTCCCCGTGTCATAGCTGCATTCAAGGCCATCCGAATATCGGACAAGGTGCAGACCTGCGGATTTAGAGGGCGCAGGTCTGGATCCCGAGTAAATGCCTGTGAGCACAAAGCCAGTGGCAAGCTCGCCACCGGGGCTGAGGACCAGAACCTGCTCGCCTGGCTCTGGCGGATCCCAGGTGATGGTATTGCCGGCCCTGCGGGCGAAATAGGACAGCCATCCGGTTGTATGCTTACTGCTTAAGCGGACTTTGACCTTGGCCTTTGCGTGGTCCACTTCCGCGATCGTTCCCGGGCGCAGAAGATTTTCGAGTCGGCGCAGGATGTCTGCGACCGCGATATCAAGCATCCTGCTTCTCCCCATTGATCCAGACCTCTTTTGGGATGCCAGGGGCCGCGGGCTGCCAGGTCGGCTTTTGATACTGAACGTGAAAGGTCATTGACAGGGCTGCTATCCGCTTTTCTCCGATCATTTCGTGACCAAAATCGATATCGTGCAGAACACACTCGGCCACGGTCTTTTCAATTCCCTCACTCTTTTCAATTGCGGTGCGGATGCGCTCATAGATTTCAACCAGTTCTGATTCCGGATCCTCGCCGGCCATGACGCAGGCCTCGACGACAAACAGCACCTCACGGAGATCGTAAAAATTCTTCTGCTCAAGAAGCATGTCGCGGTGGAAGTAGACGTTGAGGCATGGAAGGTCTTCCATGGAGAGCCTGGAGACCCGGGCGCTGTATCGCCTGAACTCCGGCATGGCTTCTTTCAACGATTTTTCAAACTCCGACCGAACTTTGATGAGCACCTAAAATTTCCGCTCCGATGTTTTTCTGTCGATGATTCGCTCAAGGTCGAACTGCAGGATTCCCACACCTGAGAGACGGCGGGTCTTGACTGCATATCGCTCACCTGTCGCTCTGCGAGTGATGATCGCATCCGCTGGGATCCGTTCGCCCGTGCTGGCCTCGACCATGATCCTGGCGACACGCGTGATGAGGCCTGGATCATTGGCGGCGGCGTCCGCGTCGTATTCCGTGAAGACCGCTTTGAACAAGGTCTCAGGGGTGCTGAATTCCGTTTCCAGCTCCCGGATCATGCCGCGACATCGACCAGGCAGGCGGTGTTCGCATCATAGGTCATCAAAAGAGGCGCAGACTGGAGCATGACAAAGCGCACGCTCGGATCTTCGATCTCCCAGGACTTTGCAAAGATCGGCTGCGCCCTGAGGCCTGCTTTGAGATCCAGGATGGCTCCAAAGTGCCGAACCCCCTTGATGTCATCGCAAGTGAAAAGGGCCTGCTTGGGCTGGATATAATACTGCCCATCATCCGATTTGCCTTCGTGGACCCAAAAATGCACGTTGCCGTAGTAGCCTTTGTAAATCAGTTGCTCGAAAGAGGCTTCTCCTGGCGTTTGAGGCACAGAAAGTTCCGCACCCCGAACATATTCCGGAAGCATTTTTTGAATGTCCGGGCGATTGCGGAAGAGATCCCAGGCGTCGTAACCAAGGATGCAGTTGCGCGGTCTCGATTGGGTAAGGTTCAGGCTCGCGACCTCACGCTGCAAACCTTCGAGCCAGCTCGTTATTGATGGTATCGCGGCTGAATCGCCCCATCCCTTTCCTGCGAGCTTCTTGGTCAATGATGCATCGCGTCCATAATCCAGAACAGCATCGATCCCCTCGCCCCTGATCGTGATCTTGCCGGTCTTGACGACTTCAGCTGCCATCAGCTCTAGGCGGTTACGATGGCGCTCATAGAGCCGGTTCACATCACGCAGGAGCGCCTGCTCTGCTCTTTGCATAGGCGTCAGTTCCCCGCCGAAGGCCTCGCCTGGCAGGCGATGAAAACCGCGGTCAGGCTTGAGGTCCACTTTTTCTTTCATATAAGCCGGCTTGTAGCTTTTGGTGTGGTATCCCTTGCTTCTGAGCATTGGCGCCTCAGCGAGCGGATGAACGAAAGGCATGATGCCGGCCTTGTTGCCATCATCTTCGTCAAAGAAAACTTCTTCCTTGTCGCTCTGAACAACGGTCGGAAAATACCGGTCGAGGAAGTAACGGGATTTCGGAATAATGCGTTCAACCAGTCGGTTGAGGTAATAGGTCGAGTAGATCGATGTCAGGCTCAGTCTTCTCCTTTTTCGATGAAGATCGATCGCAGCCACAAGTCATCCTCAATGGCTTCGATCGTGTGGCCTTTGCCTACGGTGAGATCGAGGCCGAGGAAGGCTCCGGCTTTGTAAATTGGTGCAGTTATATCCTTGGCGGTCGCATCCACATCGACCTGTAGGATGGCATAGGGCTTTTCGCTGCCATCGACGATTGCGCTTTCATCTTGCGCCTTCGCAGCACAGAGGACGCATTTCTGGGTTGCAGTCTTCTTGCCGAGAACGGATCCGGCTTTCAGAACCTGTCCCTTTTCGATGGTCACAATCCCTCGACGGGTGGGCCAGTTGCCCTGGTGAATGAATTCGGGGGTATAGGTATCAACTTTTTTAAAGGACGGGTCGAACCAGGACAATCAGGCTCCTTTGAAATTTATGCCGGATGTTTTTGCGAGATCGATGGCTGCGCTGAGCTGCGCATCAATCTTTTGCTGCTCAGAGGCATCAGCAATGGGTATATCGAGGGAGGAAAGTTTGCGATCAAATGCAAACCTTGGATCCTCCTGGGGAGTTGGCTTCGTCGCACCGGCAAGCCTGGCTTCCAGCAGAATCTGGACAGCAGCGTCCTGGGCGCTCAGCTTCTCGTTTTCAATAAGGGTCTGGCAAAATTCCTGAGATACCTGCCCCTGCGCCAGCTGACGAATTGTGCTTTCCCGGTCAGCTTTGGCCTTTGCGGAGGCAAGGCCGCGCTGAACTCCGATCTCGATCAATTCCGCAGCCACTGCCGGGTGTTTTTCTGCAATGAGACTTGCAGTGATTTCCTGTATCACTTGGTGTACTCCAGTTTGTTCAATGACGCCTTCCAGCGTCGAAATTCCATCAATCATGCCACGCGTGGCGGCTTCTGTGCCGACAAATACGGCTCCCTGCCCAAACCTGTCCATCACCACATCTCGGCTGACACCGCGATTGCGGGCGACTTTCTGAACAAATACTTCCGCCAGCCCATCGATGACCCGCTGAACTTCAGCAGCACCCTCTTCCGAGGCCGGGTCTGCGTTCTTCTTTGGCGATTGGCTTGAAACGAATTTAAGCTCACCGTCGCCCTTGTCGGATCGCAAGACAGATTGAACTCCGATGCTGCCGATAATGGCGGAATCGGATGCATAGACTTTATCGCAGGCGCTGGCGATCCAGTAGGCTGCGCTCGCACCCACGCCGCCGATATATGCAGTAATTGGTTTTTCGCTACGGGCGGCATGGATATGGTCAGCCAGCTCACTACAGCCGGACGCTTCGCCGCCAGGCGAGTCGATGTCGAGGACGATGCTTTGAACCTTGGGCGAGGCGAGCATCTCGTGAAGGTCCCGAAGGATGCTTTCGTAGCTACTCGCCCCGCAATGGTCAACAAGGAGTCCAGCGCGCTTGAAGAGCGGGCCGCGCACCGGAATAATTCCCACGCTTCCGCGAATGCTGGAGCTGGCGAGATTTCGAGGTCGCTCGCCGATTTTTTTCTCAAGTGCTTCGATGTTGCCATGGCTTTGTGCTATGGAGACGATTGTCCCCAATGCGGCCTCTGTTATGGCCCAGGCAGATTCGGTAATGTAGGTCAGAGCAAAAGACACTGTTTAACCCCGCAGTTAACACTCCCAAACCATAGCCCGTGAGCCACGATTCTGGCAAGCTTTGAGGTGTTTACTGAGGAGTAAACGCTGAGCACGGATTATTTGATTGACCCTCCCGGTTCGTTAATGCATCCACCATCAACATCCCGCTGAACCCACCTACCGCCTTCACAATGTAAATATCGATTCCAGTAGCCGCTTACTTTGCAATCTGTCCGCTTCACAAATTCCCAGTCATCTTCGTTGCATTCGGGGATGAACCACGGCGTTTTTCCTCCGTTCGTGCAGCGCTCCTCATCCTTGCAGTCTTTCACTTCTAAATCTCGGCTGAATTCGGTCCCTGCACCCCAACCAGAATTTAGTGAATCTCCACTCGTCCAGGAAATCGATGCGCCCCTGCAGCGATATTCTGCTGTAATTCGGCCCAGCGTGCCATTCGGCTCACGATGCCCCCGACACTTGTACCATTCTTCATTTAGAATGACGTCGGACTTGTACTTAACAACGCAGCAATAATTCGTCTTCCCGGAACGCAAAAAATCAATATCAGATAACTTCTGCGCACAATCTCTGGGGCTGGAACATTCTTTCGATTCAATTAAAACCTTGGTAAGTCCTGCATCGAGCCAAGGGACCTTTGGAGTTCTAAGCTTGTTCCAGATCAGAAACGCTGCCATAGCAATTACGATAGCTAGGAAAAACAAGACGACTTTTCGCATTCTCATACCACCACCAATTTACGTAGGTTTAATGGCCTTATGGAGCAAGCAGCGTTCCATTTTCCTATGAAACCAAGTGCTCGGAATGATTTAAAAATGCGTGGACTGTCACGGTGATTGAATTATCTGAAAGGATTGTGGACGAGTGGTGTCAATGTGTTTGGCATTGTTTCGCAAAATATTCAGTGTTATTGTCTAAATTCTTCATTTTTACGGCGCGTAACAATTCGAGAAAGTTATGAAGATTTCCTCCTATTTGATTCTTCCTAGTCTTGTCGCAGTTTCTATATTCGCTGCAGCCTGCACCACCAAAGATAATGGCGAACTCAAGCCACTGCTCACAAATCCAGAGATTGCTGTTCCAACAGCCATTGCTAACAAGATTACGGGGAGAGATCGGATTTACCTGATCAAGGGTGAGATCTCCCAGGATCAGAAGTGCTTCCGACCTTATCCGATGTCCAGACTGAAGGTTAAAATCCGGCAAATTGGTGATCAGGCAGCGCAGAAAGACGAAAGCACTTTTTATCCCAATGACAGATTATTTCAAAAGGAACTCGTTCTGGATTCCAAATATTCGTATTTGGTTCAACTTATTTATGAACCCACGAATGTTGTTCTTGCGGAAAAAAAGGTAATCGTAGAAGACCCAATAAACGTGCTTCTGAAAATCCATTGCGAATCTTGACATGCAGGGGGCTGTCAAGAAGCGGCAGCGATGTGTGATCAAACCTTTCCTTTCCTTGTCGTATTGCCGTTGCCCTGTTCTTGTGCCACGCTAAGAGGTTGAGCCTTTGACTGGATCTTGAAGATATCGGCTTCCGCCGTATATTCTCGCACATGCTTATCAAAGTCCCGGCCTTGGCTTTCGATGATGGAGCGCCGCGATCGAATGCCATTTTTGATATCGCATTCGTTGGACTTCGATTCCTTCAGGGGATCGATTGATTCCATTTCGGTTCCAGTCCATTGCGTTGCAAGGTATGCCTGTCGCGCAAGCGGATCATCGAATCCAGGGGCTTCGAGCAACCCCTCTCGGACAGCATCGGTGATGACCCATTCCCAGACGGGCCTGCAGAAGGCTTCGATAAACCACGACCGCCAGACTTTGAAAGATTTCCAGGCTTCGAGGATCGCACCCCGCGCAGCCGAGTAGCTCGACTGAAAATGCTGGGTATAGACCTCATATGGCAGCCCGAGGCCGATGCCAATCTGTTTGATTACCGCCTGCACAAAGGGATCAAAATTAGGGTTGGGCCGACCTGGTGCTGACCTGTCGACCTTTTCATTGGGCAGCAGTTCCATCATGATTCCTGGACCAAACTTTTCGGTATGGCGCTTCTGGGGCGGACGGAGTGCTTCGGGAATTGCCGACTTCTGCCGCGCGGCGACATCCGGCGTTTCCGTTGTGATAAAGGTCGTGTAGCAGGCATTGATAGCCGCCGCCAGGATCTCGGCCTCAGAATAGTCGGTCAGCTGTTTGAATTTCTGCACGACGGGTGCGAGGAACGGTTCGCCCCGGCTTTGCCCCGGCAGGCGCTTGCGAAAGACATGGAGAGCGACCTGGTTCCCTTCGTCGTCAAATCTTGGCACCCGCACGGTCCCAGGCCCGATTCCAATGCCTCGCGGCGTGGTCTCAACGTGATAGGCGACCGGCACACCGGCCTTGTCGAATTCAACCCCTTCGCGGATCTCCACCTCCCTGGCGCTGCCGAAAGACGGATTTTGGATTCGGGCGCCATCGATGAGCTGGAGGCAGACCGGCAGAATTACACCTGGACGGTCCCTGTAGCGCCGGATCACGAGGCAGTCGCCATCCAGCATGGTGCTGCGGAACGCCTGCTGCTCGATCTCCTGAAGCGTGGACTGGCCGTGGAAATCGGCTGCGGCCTTTCCCATGTGCATCTCAAAGACCTTTTCCGCGCGCCGCTCGAAGGCACGGGCGTCTGGCTCTGTGATGCCCGCCAGCTCGTGATCGATGCGCGCCTGCGGGCGCAATCCATCGCCGATGACGTTGGTCGTGTAATTTTCGATGGCACCACGGGCCAGGCTTTCATTTCTGTCGAGCTGCCGACACTGATCCCGCAGGGTTCCGAGTGATGGCAGAAGCGCCTCGTCCGCGCTGGAAGATGGCGGATTCCACTCCTGGGTGGCGGGATTTGTTTGCGAAGTCGAGCGGTACGGTGCCTCGACCTCAGGGTATCCATAACTGGATGAGGCCATGATGCGTCCGAAGACGCGCTGGAAGAGTGAGGGCTTCGGTGGCTCCTTAACCTCGAACGGCATGGCTCACCCCTTCCCCACTCTGCCGCTTGATGGCCATGGCGAGGCGTCGGCGCTCCTGATACAGCTCTTTCAGAGCTGCTCGCGATATTCGGCGCCGATCACCGTTCACTTCGATTTCAACATCCTGGCCACCAGCCTCGATGGCTTCAATGGCCTTTTCAACTGATTCAAGTCGATCCTCAAGCGTGCGCGCGGCCCGCCTCCTGTGTGAGATAGGTTGCAAGCTGGTCGATATCTGTGCCCAGCCAGTAAAATGCTGCGAGTGCGTATCGGAAGCAGTCAAAAGCATGGTCAGCCACGCCTTGAGTGGTCTGGTAAACTGTGCGCCATTCCCCATTGATCGCCTTGTGGCGCGCCTTCGGAGCAATCAGCTGGGTGAAGAAGTGGCGCTTTTCCGGGTCGTCCCAGAAGCTTCGCGGAAAGTGGCAGAACCCCGGCCCATAGGGGCTCTCGATCTTGTTTTCTTCGAAGAGTTTCACCTGATTGATAGAGTGAGCGATTGAAGCGAATACGCGGGCCTTGGTCGTATTTGCACCGACCGGATACACCCGCACTCCAAAATCGTTGTTAAGCGTCTGCCGCCCAATTACCGGAGTGGCATCCCCTGGCATCCCTTTGATACAGATAAAATTTCGATGGAACAGCGGTCCTACAAAGTCGTGGACGCTTTGCGTATTCGCGCCTCCAGTGTCGAACGCAGCAGCTGCCACTTCGAGTGGGAAACCCAATGGGTGGTCCCAGCGCCGATTGAGCTTCAACATGAGCCGGTCCCAGGTATCCTTCTGATCTGCGTCGCCGTGGATGACACCATAGTCCACGAGCCAGCTTTCCTGCCCGGCGCCAAATCCGCGAATGACGTAATCGAGATGCTTGGGATGTACGTCTATACCCGACGTCAGCAAAAATATGCCAGGATTCAGCTCGTTGGAGTCTTCAAGGAGCTTTTCCACGCCCTTGATGTCGATGGAATCCGCCGGGTCTTCCCAGGCTTCGCCTAACACATTGTTGTGGAAGGCTTTGAGCTTCTGGATATCCTTTTTTGCTTCGACCCAAAGGTTCCAGGCATCGTCCCAGCTGAAAAACTGCGGCGCCGCATATAGTGCACTGAGAATGTAGCCCTTCACGCGACCGCCAGATTTGTCTTCTGCAGTCGCAATCCACTGGCCGTGGCGAATCAGGTATACCTTGTCGATGTTTCTATGAGGATGGCCGCAGCATGGCGCGTGCCACTCGGTTTCGCCGCTGGCTGATTCGGGTGGTCCCTTCATGTATTCCCACTCGACCGTACCGAGCGTGCCGCAGCCCCGGCAAGGGACGTGGTACTTGAGTTGCTGGGTATCCTCGACATCACGCGTGATGGGACATACTCCTTTGATTGTCGGCGTACTCATGCGCAGGATCTTGCGGGTTTTCTGGTAAGTACTGGTGCAACCGAGCGCAATAGTGGATGGATCGCCTTCCCCCTGGCAATCGGGGTCGTAAGCGCTTTGCTCGTCCAGGATCAGCCGGCGCACGGATTGACTGCGAAGTTCGCTGCTGGACTTCGCCGAGGCGATGTTGATGAAGCCCCCTGGGAAAGTCTTGATATCCAGGGTGTCACGCTCTTTTTGCTTCACTTCCCCGATCTTACCCTGCAGGTCCTTACAGCGGCGAAGGATCGGCGCGAGCTTCTGCTTGCTGAACTTCTGCTTCGAATCACGGGTTGGGAATACGACCATCGCCGCGGCGGGCGAGACGGTGGCACCCCACAGCAGCCAGGCGGTGGAAAGGATCGTCAGACCAAGCTGCCGCCCTTTGCGGACGCGAACCTCTTCCACCCCGCTGTCGTCCTCGAGGTCGCGCAGGATATCCACCATGTACCAGGTGTCGTCAAAGCGGATCGGACCCGGGCGTGGGGTATCTTCCGGCAGGATCAGATTTTTTTCGCAATATTCCTTGATTCCGACTCGCAAGATCGGGCGGACGCCAGCAGCAATGTATGGGAGGACGGTGCCAATCGCCTCGCGGAGAGCATATTTTTCAATCCGCAGCTAGGACACCAGTCACGCTGTCGGAGACGCGTTGCAGGGGTTCGGATAGAGCCGCTTCACGCAATAGGCTCACGTCGAAATTCGAGAGCTGCAGGAGCGCCTGGTAGATTTCCTCCGTGAGCTCTCTAACCAGTGAATCGGCGTCGTCGTCGCCGAGCCCTCTGGACAGGAAGCTGAAGCGCATCTTTTCGGGTATCTCCTGCAGGCGATCGCGCATGT
This sequence comes from Oligoflexus sp., assembly GCF_035638955.1. Classification (GTDB taxonomy): domain Bacteria; phylum Bdellovibrionota_B; class Oligoflexia; order Oligoflexales; family Oligoflexaceae; genus Oligoflexus. The sequence continues at coordinate 9,393 of NZ_DASQYZ010000313.1, forward strand.
GGCGTGCGGCCTGGAATGCTTCACGCTGAGCGAGATCCAGATCGACGAGTTTTCCGGCATCCTTAAGGGCGGCGATCTGCTCGTTCAGTGCCTGGTAAAATTCGTAGGCTTGCCGGCTTTCGGCGATGGGCGGGAAGCTCCTGGTGGCCCCTTCAGTTGGATTTTGAAGCGCGGGGTCTCGGACCTGGCTCGTGTCGCGGCCGTTTTCCCATTCCAGGACGGCTCGATAAATCTCAAAGCGCCGATGGTTCTTCATCGCGTTGAGGACTGATTTGGAAAGGCGTCCAGAGGTTACGCCTTGGGTGATTGCAGAAGGTGTTACACCGAAGATTTCGGCTAATTCAGAGGCGCTGGCGGTCTTCTTCAGAAGGTCCTTTCCTGAAATTTTCCTAAAATTCTCCCACGCGAAATCCTTGCTGCCCAAGGCCCAGGAGGAATTTTTATTTTACTTTAGGCCATGCTATTTTGATCTGTAAAAAGAGGGCGGTTGATCGTCAACCGCAGGCTCATCGGGATGTCGGAAGGACCCAAAAAGCGTGTAGCCCATGGTAGACATGGCTTTCATGGTCATGCCGCCCCTAAACGAGGTCTAAGCAAGGGCTTTGCGATATCACAGTCATGCGTATATTGATGGAAAAGAACTTTAGAAGAGGTAAGCAATGAATGAGGCTTGTAGCAAGGCTTCGTAGGTGTAGGCTTCCTGTATCTGTTGGTGCTCTAGGTATTGTCTGGCAATCAACTCAATGCCATCCATTTCATATTGGATCAGGTTTTCGACGAATTTGCAAGAATTTTTCCTGCAAATTTGCTGAAAATAAAATGTCGGTTCGTCCTCGACAGCTTGCTCGCCTTTCTTAGATTTCGGGGAACATAATGTAACATGATTATCAAGGACCTGCCGCTGTGTTCAAAGTCAGAAAAAAGTTATGCCAACGGGCGCCATCTAGGTTCAATACCTTGTGCTCGCGCCGGAGAAATTATGGTTCATGATCATTTTCTTGTTTTTATTGATGACACTGGAAACGTGTTGTCAATAAAAGAGAAAAAGCAATATGGACTCGGGTTTTGCGCCTTTCCTTCTTCAATCGCTAACGATTTGCACAGTGATCTTAATTCAGCTTTTCCGCGTGGAATTCACATGAAGAATCTGAGAAAACGAAAGAGCCAGATTTCCGCGAACCTCACGCAACTTCTGAGTAAATACCCCGATGTCCTTGCTGGATCATATATAGAAACAAATACTCAATACGTTGACCATGTCATCGCAGATTCACTGCTCAAATCCGCCGACAAATTCCCCAAGAAAATGATCGAGTACATATCTAAAGCCGAGCTGAATCCTCTAGGATTCATTTCCAGTTCACATGACGCAATGGGAGACATTCCAAAATTTGCTCGCCTTAGTCACTTTGTTGCGGCTGCTCTCCGATTGCCTTTGTTATGCATAGCTAAAACGTTCGACGTGCAGGATCGAAAAATTTCTGTCGACCTCTTCATTCCAAATTGCGGTCATCCAGATAATTTTGCAAGAGAACTTGAGGGGAGCTATGCAAAGGCGATTTCGAACTTTAAGAAAAGTTTCCCTACTCTTTTGGAAGCTCTTAAAATTCCGCCTTTTGATGTGCACATAGAGTCGTATCTTGTCAAACCTACAATATTTATGGACGTTGCAGATACATTTGCGATGGCAGGACAGAAAACCGCTGAAGCGATAGTTATGAATTCCCCATCCGCTCCAGAGTTATTCCTATCTGTACTCCCAATTTTGCGTCGCTCACAATATGGGGTTATTCCAGGCATGTTAATTTCCAAAGGAGGCGATGCCTTTGCCAATCGGGACATTGATGAGATAATTAATAGATGGTCAATCTAGCGAATTACTTGCTTGGGGCCTATATCGTTGAATTGCGCTATAATTTCACCAACTTGCAGAGGCACGATGGGTTGCAGAATTTTTTGCGCCGGATATTGTATACGTTACCGCCGAAATTCAAGCGAAACGTTCCCGTTAAATTTGATTTGCATTGGTCTGGCCCCGGACGCAATGAAACTGGACCTATCGTATCCAATCATGTTCTGAGTCAATTGGTCGAGTTGAACAAACCATGAGGCGAGAAATGTGAAGCCAGAGAATTTTATGACGACTGCATCGATATTTCCATTAGTTGAATGCATAATCGGTACAATCTCGAAAGAATTTTCAATCTTAATCTTACTGTCCACCTTTGCATAAATAGCCAAGCCAGTGTTTGCTGGAAATTTTCTCTTCCCAAAAATAATCTCGACGAGGGCAGAGTTGGGTGACCATGATCCTGCCTGCACCTGAGAGAAGTTTGATAGAGTTTTTAGGCACCACTGGGCAAAGATGGTCTGATTCACCTTTATGACCCGTCGCGGCCAATTTTTCGACAATCCTGCAGCGATCCTTTCCGCACCAATCCGATGGGCCTCTTGAATTGAATCTCGCGCCAATTTTGCAGCAATATCGAGATTAGAGAGGTCGTTATTGTGCTTTTCACACAGTATCTTTGAGGCAAATCCGCCTGTGCCAACATTCACGGCTTGGCCTTTGCACCAATTGAACCCCTGCACCGTCACTGATAGGCCATCAAAGAGACAATCGCTTATCACATGCTCACGCGTGAGCGGACCACCACAATCACCAAGGATAGCAGCCCAACAATTTCGTCCATTTGCTTGACCTGCCATTTTTTTCCAAAGTAAGAGTAAAATGCCTACTCATAGAGGGGTGGGACACAATTGGCCCCCACCTTTACACCCCATCCGTCGACTCTGAATTCTTCTGTTTGCCTTTGAAATGCCCCAGGAGCATTGCCGCGATGCTGGACGCGATTCCGGATCCGATGATTACCGCTGCCGCCGTCGCCTGATCCTTGAGCAAGGCAATGATACCTGCACCGGCGACCACCAGCGCCACTGTCAGCGCAAACCGCTGGCCTCGCTTTCGGGAATCGTTCACCGTCTCCATCCACCGGATGCGTGCTTCGTGCGCCATTTGCTGAGCTTCCCGATTGTATTCCAGCTGCTTTGCCTGAAGGCCACGTCGATGATCGGCCTCAGCAGACTTCTGCTGGAAATAGTCGTCGAGGAACCTCTTGGCACTACCAGGCACCAAACGCTCGTATTCCTCCAGCACGGCTGGTGGTGGTGTTGGTCCTTTGAATCCAGTCGCGAGCATAACGAGTTTTCTGGCATCCGCTTTTAGCTCAACGGGCACTGACTCAATGATTCTTTCAGCTGTAGATTCGATATCGTCGTTGGACTCAATCGCCCCAGAAAGGGCGCCGACTCTGCTGTCATGCACGCTGGAACTTGCGTCATTCGAGTTGCCGTTCACGTTAGACCTTTACGGGTGCTTAAGGACGATCTTTGTTCAGGACCTTCCTGGTCGCTGACTTTGCATCGGCGGTGAGGTTCTGGATATCGCGGTCAAGGGCCTCCGCGTCAATTTCGAGGCCAACTACTATCGAAAATGAGACATCGATATCTGCGCCTGTTTGGATAAGGGAGTTCGAGCGGTAGGATCCTTGGTTAAACACCCCGAAAAAATCAAAGGCACTTCCAAAGCCGCCCCAGAATGCGTCATCGATCAGTTCGGCCTTGAATTGGTCTGCTGCTTCATGATGGTCGGGCTTAAGCTTTGCACTCATGGCTGGACCTCCTTGGGCCAATCTACATCATTGCGCTGTTCAGATCCAGGTCCGGCAGGATTTGTTACTTCGCAATCCGCCAGCAGACTGCCTATTTTTTAATCGGTTGGCTGAAGCGAAGCACATTTCCTAATGCGTCTTCTGAGCATACACAGTATGGGCAGCCGGCAATCAGCAGCACCTCAAACGACAGCTTGCCGCAGTCCTCGCATTCAGTCCGTAGCTCGATCGATTTGAGCAGCATTCGCACCTGGGTCTCCGGTTCGTAGGGTTTAAAATTGGACATTGTTGATCCTCCTTTGCCATTAGCATAGGAACGGATCCGGGAGCGAGCCAGGGACATGATCTGCCCTGTAAGGACATGGAAATGGACACTGGAGGCCTCGCCTACTGAACTCTATGGGTTGGCATCAATTCTAGTTTCAGATCGCGGCACCGAACCATTGCCGGCCACAGCGAAGTCCCGGCGCATCACCAAAGCAGGAGATTGGCCGGCTGAGGATGAAAAATGTCCTCGGCTCACGCATCAAACTTCCAATTTCAAAAAATTAGAATTACAAACATGACAAGCAAGAATCACACTACGAACTTCTCGGAGTAGCGCATGCATGAAAATGACAATGAGAGTGTTCAACCCACCAAATCAAAATTTGAGGCCGAACTGTCAATTGCGCTGATTGATGGGTTCAAAGATTCCGCCGAACCCCTCCTTGATTTCGTTTCAAATTTAGAAGGCGTTGCCAAAGAATTGCCAGTATTGGGCCTAGCGGTGTCAATATATAGAGCAGGCAAAGCTTTTTCTGGACAAAGATTTCAAAAAAAGCTGCGCACCTTTATTCAGGAAGTTGAGTCAAAGGATATTGCAGAATATGAGAAGGAAAAATTCCTGAAGCGTTTTAAAAACTCCCAGGAACAAGAGGAAATTATTTCTGAAGTAATTGAAACAATAGATCGCCTGCGGGATGCCGGGAAAACAAAAGTCTATGCAAATCTATTTTTATCTTTTGTATATGGAAATATCACATGGGAACGCCTTGTCCTTCTTGCTGAATGTCTCGAAAACCTAAACTCAGTGTGCATCAAAAATCTCATAAAATTCAGCTACACTGGCACTTATATTCGCGGCGATGGTGAGCCGGAAATTTATGATGACTTCTATGTGTCTTCTGGCCTTGCGAGACTCGTAGTTGATGGCCACTTCGACCTGAACGAACTCGGCTTGCAACTTCTCCGCTGCGGTCTTCTAAATTCACAGGCACATCGCGATATTCTTAAATTATTGACCGATCTGGATGCCAGGTTTCAAGAATATGAAGACACAGACACAAGCTGCGAATTGTCGGACGATGAAATGCAATCTATCAAAGAACAGATTACACTCTTGCTGCTCAGAATCCCTTTTGAAGAACGAAGTCCATATGAATTTGGGTACTCTGCGTCCGACACAACAGGTCGATTGCTCTCCGATGCATTTGAAGCCGCGCGAAAGGTTTCAAGTTCATAATTTTTCACTTTGGAGTCAATCTATGCTCCACAAATTTCGAGAAAATTTCGAGCGAAGGCATCTTGGCTGAGGTGGTTAGGTCCGTCAGCCTCTTTCGAACTGCTTTGAAAAAACCTTCAAACTCTTGCTCGCGCTCCAGTTTGTGAATCAAAACCTCATCCAGAAACAACGCCATCAAACCAAGATTTTCGGGATTCTCGCCTATCTGATCCTTAAGGCTTCTGATCCTAGATACCTTCTGATCAAAAGTTGCAAGAGCGCGAGTGCTTGTCGCCCAAAAAATCGCGGCGCCAGTTCCGACGAAGTAGACAAACCAGTTGTCTGGCTTCAGCCCATCAAACTGGATCGCTTTCTTTTCATACATGAATGCCAGCGTTAAGCCGATGACCGACGTAAGGATAATTGCCAAGGATAGACAGCAAGCGGTGAGAGTTTTCCTACGGTCTCTCGAATATTTTGCGGCATATGTATTGAAAATGTCGATGATGCCCGAGCACATGAAACTAAGTGCAACCGCCAGTACTATGGCTTCCAAGGCCAGGAGGAAAACTATTCTCCCTTCGGCGTCGGCAAGTAAGAATAGGAACACGAGATAGTAAGCGCCCCAGCAAGTCACGGTTAGACTCCGTCCCCACCTGATCGTATCCTGCCTCATCACCCGCAGTTGGTGATCAAAATACAGTTGAATTTTGAAGCGTCCGTTTGAGTGCTTGGTAAAGATGCAAAAGCCAGC
>NZ_DASQYZ010000314.1:0-10762 GCF_035638955.1 Oligoflexus sp.
GGTAATGATTCTGAAGTTGCTGAACCCACAAGCTTTTTGTCTTTGGATGTCTGGGACATGGATGAAGCCTCATTTCCGCCACTTTCATTATACTAATTTATCGGCAGAAACTGTCTCATACTTGGCTGAGATATAGGGATCGGTGACCGGCATGTGATTGCCGGATCCCTTGATAATGCTGTCCGCGTTTGGGACCTCGAAACTACCCAGTTGGTTGATGGTCCCATCAAGGTTGGCTACTTCGGTATGGACGACGTCGTTATCAATTCCGCAGGAAATATTTACGCTACAACGGTTAACACGTCCATCATACGTATATGGGGATCGAATGGGAAAAATGACTTCGTTCAAGCATGGACTGGTCATGTTAGCAACAGCTCGGTTCGCAGTCTGGCTCTTGATGAGAAACATCAAAGACTTTTTTCCGGTGGAACAGATGGAAAAATAATGGCCTGGGATATGAACACAGGCAAGGGTTCGACTGTTGATCAGGTCGATACGGTTTATGATCTGGAGCTATCTCCCCAAAAAGATTTCCTTTATGCGTCTTCAAAAGACGGGCGGGTTCGTCGTTATTCACTTGAAACACTAGCGATCGAACCACCTGTGTTAAATAGGCCTGAAACATGGAGTATTCAATGGAGTTTGATCCAGGAACGTCTCAACTCTATGTTGGGAGCTGGGATGGGTTTATTTTTGCCCCAAAGGGCGGAGAAGACTTTATTGAAACTAAGGTGGCCTTGGGCTGGGCGAAATTAATGTTTGAGCCCAAGTCACAACAGCTCCTCATCCTTTCTCGCGATAAGTATCTTGGACTGTTTGACCCTATTAACATGAGTGTTACGAGTCAGATTTATTTTAAAGAAGCGCTTATATCCGGGCGTGTGTCACTTGATGGTAAGTCAGTGTTAGTTGGGATTTGGGATGGGACAGTTGGTTCGGTGGATCTTGAGACTTTTTCGGAAAATTATGTCTTTGATACTGGAGGGGGAATTGTCTGGGACCTCATCGAAGATCGAACCACGGGCTATATTGTAACCTCAAATAATGATGGTAAAGTGCGGATTTGGAACCCAAAAGATCGGCAACTCGTAGGCGCGCCCTTGCTGATCTCGTCAAAAGCCCCTCACGTCATGCTTTATTCTGAGAAAAATGGTTTGTTGATCACAGGTGATGATGACGGACTGGTGAAAGTTTGGAAGCTGCCTCTCACCAAAGATGTGGAGGTACTGAAAAAAATGGTCTGCGCCGGAGCCGGTGATCTACTTCGGTCGGATTGGTTTGTTCAGAAATACGGTGGGGTCGAACTCCACAATTTATGCATTGAGCCCTGAACTCATATTAAAGAAGATATTACGCGGCTACTTAACCATCGAGAAATTGTGATAGAATAGGATGGTTTAACATTGCCATTATGGCTTTGAGTCGCCGCGGAGGATGTCTTGGATATCCAGATTGACACCCAAACCCAAAAAGATGAGACCTCGGGTGTCCAGAAGCTGGAGACCAGAAGCTCAGCTCCATCGTCGCTCATGCAGCACTTTGCTGAAGACACAAGCGACGAACCCGCCCAAAATTTGGCCTTTTCCTGCCCTATCGATCACGACGGATCTTCGGTTTATGTCCAAGGCTGGGCGCGGCCGCATAATGATCAGCCGCCCGTAATTTTTGTGCATGACCTGGGTGAGAATGTTGAACTGTATGCAGGTGCGGCGGGATTGCTGGTTAAGAATGGGTTTAATGTTTTTGGGTTTGATCTGAGAGGACATGGTCGGTCGATGGCTTTGACCGGGGATGTACTTAGGTTTCAGGACTTGGTGAATGACCTGCTTCAGGTGGTGGCTTGGATCCGGCATAAGTCGAATCGGAAGAAACCGTTTTTGATCGGGCAGGGTGTGGGCTCGTTGATTCTGATGCATTTTCAGAGGACCTATCCGCAGTATGTCCAGCGTTGCCTCTTGCTGTCGCCCATTCTGCAGGAACAAACGGTACTGCCGTTCTTCAGCCGTCTGCTAGTTAGCGGTATGGCGCAGTTATTCCCTGGCACCCGGGTTCCCAGATTTTTATTACCTTACTTTTTACCCCTGAGCGATGAGAGCAAGGAACGTGGCCTCGATGCAGCACTGGTTATTACCGCGCGTTTTGCGCAGGAACTTCTGCAAGCCATCCGCACGGTCGAAGCCCTGTTCGAGTCCCTCGATAGCAACATATTATTCATCTGCCCCATCGATGACCTTATATACAACAGTGCCCTGTTGCACAAACTCGTGGGTCAAAACAAGAACCGCGATCAGCTTGAAGTCTTTGAAGTGAAGGGCATCAGTGCCCACGCTCTTTCCAGCGATCCAGAGGAATTGGAACGGCTCTTTCAAGTTCTCCTGCCCTGGATGCGCAGTCGTTGTGAATTGTCTGCAACCTCTTAAGTGATGGTGCCCATGCAAGATACTTCCTCTTTGGCTTTGTCCCTCGCACGACTTAATGAATTTCGGCGGAATATTAACGTGGCGTTGAGTGCGCTGCGGGTGTTGCGCAGTGGCGTGCTGGCTCTGTGTACGTTTTTGCTTTGGGCCTGGGTGAGTCCGGAGGCCTGGGGCCAGCAGGTGGCTATTTTTGTTGTTAGCTTGATTGTGTTTTTGGTGCTGGGTTGGCAGAAAGGTCTGCGGCTTAGTTCTATGAGTGAATGGTTGCTTTCGTTGGAAATGGCCAATCCGCAGTCGAATAAGAGTGCGTTTCATCTTCCGAAGGATAATGCGCTGGATTCGACCTGGAACCAGCTTATTTATACTGAGTTGGAACGGCATAAAAAGGAGGGGTGGCGTCTTCTGATTTCGAAGGGTGCCTCGCTGCTTCTGCCTTTAGTGTTTCTTGTTATATTGAGTCAAACTGCCGGTCAGGCCTGGGAAAGTGCTCTGCAGTCTTTGGAGCGTGCGGCTCTGAGTTTGACTTATGGCGCCCGCATGCGGGTTGTTGAAGGGATGCCTGATGCGGATCCGGGGTTGATTAAGCTGAGTCGCAAGACTCAGGAGTTCACGGTGCTGGAACAGAACCTGATTGAGGTTCTGGTGACGGCGCAACCGGAGTCGGCTCCGAGTTTGCAGTTGAAGGATAGCAAAGGCAAGAGTCTGCAAACCTTCCGACTGGTCAAAGCTGCAGGACCTGAAGGGAACGAAACCACTGGCCGCTTCTCGGTGACCTTTGCACTCACCGAAGATGCCCAGATTTTTCTCAGTACCATCTCAACCAGCACCCCGACCGCTGTGTTCAAGGTTAAACGTCTGCCAGTCCCTGATGTGACCCTGACTACGATCGCAGACCCAGAGGAAGCTTGGCCTGATGACAAACCTTTGCCCTTGGACATCTTTGTTAAAGCCGAACATCCTTTGCAATCCGTTCAGTTGATCATTAAGGCCGGTGAGCGGACTCATAAGGAACTTGTTACGGAAGTATTAGCCCAGGATAAAATGGACCTGGAAACAAGTTATAGCCTCCCGCTTGAATCCTATATGGACAAGGATGAGCAGGAACTGGAAATCGTGGCTGAAGCAACCGACCGGGCCATCACCGGACCTTTGGTGGGGCGTAGCAAGCCCCTTGTTATTAAGGTTGTGAGTGCCTACGGCCGTTACCAGCTCACTCTCCGGACCCTGGCAGAAGCCAAAAAAGAAATCGATATGGCCTTGCAGGGTAAGGATGGTTTCAATGCCAAGCACCTGACCGAGCTCGGTCAAAAGGCCGTCAAACAGGCTGAAGACTCGCCGTACTTTGATGGACTCGATCGCCATCAGATCCGGCTCTTCCAACAGACCTTCGATGCCATTGCCAAGAAACCGGATATGGAGCTGACGGTTCAAGTGAGTGAAGACCTTAACCGCTTCCTCTTCGAACACGAATCCCTGGATGACCGTGAACGTGACCGCGACTTCTTTGTGGCTGCCCGTACTCTCAGTCGCCTGCTCGAACAGAAAGCCGAAGAACGCAAAGTACCGGTCAACAAGATGGTGGAACGTACGAAAAACTTCCTTGCAGAGCGTCACCGCCGCTGGGAACGCCGTATGCAGAACATCACCCCTGAAAACAGACCGCAGGAATGGGAACAGGTTCAGAAAAAACCTTTCACCCAGGCCCTGGCTCAGATCGAAAAAATGGATACCAGCAAACCGCCACAAACGGACGACGCCCTGCAAAAGCTCTCGCAAACGGTGGAACAGTATCGGCAGTGGATCGAAGCCCTGGAAAGCAAGGAAGACCTGAGCCGTGCCGAACAGGAAAAACAAAGGCAGCAGGGCTTAGCCAACGCTCAAAATCAACTGCGTGAATTGCAGAAGCGACAGAGTTCCGTCTCCACCAAACTCGACAAATCGGGTGAACGAGAAGAAAAGGATCTGCAGGAAGCCTGGGCATCGGTTCGTATGGATCAGAACTCGAATATCAAAGGCACCAGGGAACTGGAATCTCAGCTCCGTTCCATGTCTCCAACGGCCGGTGAAAGAATGAAAGCCGCCGTCGCGGCCATGGAAGCCACGGTGAATTCCGGAAATGAGAACCAGTTCGGAGAAGCCGAGTCCGCATCCGATATGGCAGGACGACTCCTGCAGCAGGCGGAAAGCGCCGCGCGTCAGTCGCAAAGGGATAATGGGAAGCGCGGCCGCCGACGCCGCGTGACGAGCGATCAATACTATGGTAATCAGGTCGCCGGTGGTGATGTGGACCTTCGGCGTGACTACCAGGTGAATCGGCGTTACCGCGAGGACGTTCTGGATGATGTCCGCGAATTGAAAAAACGCGAGTCCTCGGAGGAGACGGATAGTCTTTTGGAAGATTATCTGCGCAAGGTGATTCGGTGATCGCGTCGGCTCTTGAAAAACGTATTAAGAAACATATTCATGCCCAACCGCAGGAACTTCGCATTATTCCAGCCCCAGGTTGGAAGGATATCTGTGAAGATGAAGTGCGGTTTATTTTAAAGACGTTCACCCAGCCCGGGAAGTTTGAGGCGGAAGTTCAGGATGACCCGGAAGGTGTGGGACTCAAACAGTTGGACTTTCGCCAGCTCCTGGAGATACCGCAGAGGCTTTTGACCGCGCAGGCTTGTTTATGGACGATATTGGATCGGCACGTGGGGAGTTTCGGGGAACTGACTCAAGCTATTGAAGGCCTCGATTTTGAGCTCTATCTTCCGGAAAAATGCCCGGTGCAGCTTAAGGTCCAATCCTTCCAAAGCCACCTTTATCACGAAGGCAAACTCTACGAACTGATCACCCAGGCTTTTGCCAAGCTCGGTCATAAGGTTCAAGATGAAGCCCCCTGGCATATTCTCGCTGAGCAACGCGGCAATCGGCTGAAGCTGTTCCTCGCGTTAGGTCCCTATCCCCTCCATCATAGACGGTATAAGCCGGAAGCCAGACACGGCGCTCCGCTTCAGGAATGCCTCGGCGCATCCGCTCTGCGTTGGATGATGAGTCTGCAAACCGACTGGCAGCCCGATCAGATCGTGGTGCCTTTTGCTGGCAGCGGGACCTTACTCTTTGAATCCTGGCTCCTCCTTGGCCAGATCCCATCCTTCTCATGGAACCCCAAAGCCTATCTTGAAAATCTCCCGGCCACACCCAACGCAACCCTGGAATCAATTCGAAAAAGACTAAGAGAACGTCAAAGCACAAACCTTCCCCCAGCTCTCCTCATAGAAAAAGACAAAGACATAGCCGAGTCCTTACCTGCGCATATCGAAAACTTCAAAAAACCATTAGGCATAACCTCAAATGCAAGTTCGTTATGCGCCGATATTTTTGAATCCGCACCACCACCCGGCACAAAGATCCTGGCTCCCTTGAATCCACCCTATGGCCTCCGACTCTCCCAGGAAGGCAAAAGCCGTCCGGCAGACTTCTACCGGAAGCTCGGCGCCTTCCTAAAGAAATGGCCCACGAAAGACCAGGATTTAAGGGGTTTTGTGCTGATCCCGGATGAAGATTCCCTGCAGGTCATGAGACAGGAGCTGGGTTCTGGGTCTGTTCAAGCCGTTCAAAGCTTTTCGCAGGGTGGGCAGCATATTCGTTGTCTGGCTTTCAAAGTCTAACCTTGATCTCAGTCCTCTGCACCATGGTACAATCATTTTCTCAAATAGCAGAGGAGACTCCCCACATGGCCAAAGCCCCCAAGACAGCTAAAAAAGATAAAAAACCTTATCGTCTGATTAAGAAGCGCAACGGCCGTTACGCGATCATGGCAAGAGGCAAATATATTCACGCAGCCGAGAAGGTGAAAATCCTGGTGGCAGAAGGCCTGATCAAGCTGCCCAAGCCTAAAGCCAAAGCAGCAGCACCAGCAGCAGCTGAATAAGTTAACTGACCTGGCGCTTCTGGTCACGCTCGATCACGAGGCGCCCGCTTTCTTCCAGCTTACGGACCTCGTTGAGAACCTCCCGTTGAGCCTTCAGCACATCGCTTTGCTTCAGAGCACCTTGAGATTCAATATCATCCTCCAGCATCTTTGCCGAGCGCTCGGACATATTTTTGAAGAACAATTTTTTGATGGTATCGCTCGTGCCGCGTAAAGCAATCGTCAGAGTCCCGCGTGGAACGACCTTGATCACTTCCTGCAGACCCCGCGCATCAATCATAACCAGATCGTCAAAGGTAAACATCTTCTGCCGGATATCCTCGGACAGATCGGGATTGCGTTCCTCGATCTTTTCCAACAGCGCCTGGCCTTCCTTGTCGAGAAAATTGAGAATCTCGGCCACTTTTCGGGGACCACCCAGCTTCCTTTGATTCAAGGAACCCATCCGGTCCACTTCCTTGAGCAGGTGCTGATCGATTTCCATGACGAGTTCAGGGTCGATCGGTTCCAGCTTGGATAGGCGGACCATTATTTCCGTGCGTAAGGATTCATGGATCTGCAAAAGGATGGCGCTCGCCTTGTCCGCGGTCGCATGGGCCAGGACCATGGCTATGGTCTGGGGGTGTTCCAGCTGCAGAATACGGGCTAGAGAGGTGGCATCCGCGATCTCAAGGGATCGCATCTTTGCAGGACCCCGACCCAGCTGCTTCGTGATCTCTTGGCCTTTGTCGCCTTTGAACGCGAGTTGTATCGCTTTTTGGGCAAAGGCCGCGGTATCCATGCTCATGCCTGTGGTTTTGGTATTCAAAACCGTCAGGAATTCACCTACCACAGTGTTGATATCGGCCTGTTCGATCTTGCCTAGCTGTTTCAGTGCGCTGCCTACGGTTCTAACTTCACTTTCGTTCATATTACGAAAGATCTCGGCAGCCAGTTCTTCACCGAGGGAGAGGAGCAAGATCGCAGCTTTTTGGGACGGATTGAATTTGCGTGCAGCCATTGAATATCCTCAACATATTGAGGTCTTTATCGGCTGCATCGAGGCAGGGCTTGAAGGATTTTTCTATTGTATTATCATAATGTTATGAGTTTAGTGAAAGGCATGATCCGTACCATTCAGCAAATGATCCAGATATCCCTGAGGATCATCCACCAACTCCCCGGTCACTTCCAGTTCCCGGATCATGGTCGAGGGCAACTCAAATTTATACGGCCGAAGGATTTTTTCACAGATCGTCATCAAACCCCGCGCCCCGGTTTTTTCATTAAAGGCCAAGGACGCAATCCGATCCAGGGCATCCGGAGTAAACCGCAGATTAATATCATAAGCCCGAAACGATTTTTGATACTGGCGGATGATCGAGCCTTCGGAGTTCAGCATGATATTGAGAAGGTCATCCTTGCTCAAGGGATGACACGCAACACGAACAGGCAACCGACCGATGAATTCAGGTTCAAAACCGAAAGTGACAAAGTCCTCGCTCGTGGCGTGATCCAGGGTCGAGTCTTTTACGTCTGCGATCCGGGTATGATCCGCTTGGAACCCGAGGGCACCTCTTCCAATTCTTCGGTGGATAATGTCGTCGAGTCCGGTAAAGGCTCCACTAACGATGAAGAGAATATGCTTCGTACTGATCTTCCCGCGACCGAGCTTGCCGCGTTGGAAATCCACAATTGTCTGCAGCTGCGATTGAAGGTCATGGCCGGAACGCAGATCGATTTCGGTTTCTTCCATAAGACGAAGTAGGCCAAATTGTACTCCTCTCCCATTCACATCGCGACCTGGCGATCGCTGATGGGACGCGAGCTTGTCAGCCTCGTCCAAATAAATCAAGCCACATTCCGCTTTGCGTATATCACCCCGTGCCTGACTGACGAGCTCTCGTACCAGGTCTTCGACGTTGGCGCCGACGTATCCGGTTTCACTGAATTTTGTCGCATCGGCCTTCACAAAGGGAACACCGATAAGCTCGGCAATTTTACGAATGAGATAGGTTTTGCCCACGCCGCTGGGCCCGAGGAGCAGAATATTTTGTTTGGTGTATTCATCAGTGCCAGGATCCGTGCCGTTGAACACAGCCTTCACCTGGTTGTAGTGATCACAGATGGCAATGGCCAGGGTGCGCTTGGCCTCGTCCTGCCGCATGATGGAGCGGTCGAGGAAGCGTTTGACGTCTTTGGGTTTGTAAGGAAAATCCCAGTCCCAGCTCGTTGCTTCCTCCTGGGGATTTGAACGCGGTGGCGGAGGAGGGGCCTGGACGGCGCTCGAGAAATGCGGAAAACTGCCGCTGAAACGCTGGCGGATGAAGTCCTGGAAATCCTTCTGCGCATCTTCTGGATCAGGTTCTTTTCGATGATTCATGATTGTCCCGGACAGCTGTTCGGTTTCACTATACGCGCTTGTCCATCATGGGAAAATGCGAATAGATAGAAAGTTGACTGCAATTTTATCAGGAGAGGCATCCCATGAAGACAGTCGCCAAACGCTTTTTCTTCAAGGGCCGCGTGCAAGGCGTCGGCTTCCGCTTCCACACACAAAGCATAGCAGCGTCCTTTCCGGTTCAAGGTTTCGTGCAAAACCTTCCGGATGGGCGTGTCGAGATGCATGCAGAGGGGGAGGGGGAAGTGCTGGCTGCTCTGTTGCAAGCCATTCAGGACAGGTTTACGGGATACATTCAAAGCTATGAGGTCCAGGATGTCACCACACTCCAGCTCACAGGCTTTGAAATCAGAAGATGAGTCGAACAGACATCTTGGAGTCTCAGTTGCCTTAGTTGCTCATAAGGAGCAGGGCGCGGTCGGCCTTTTCTGACAGGGCTTTGCCGGCCATGTTGAGACTGAGTTTCGACCCAATCCTATCAAAGAGTTTGATTTCAAAGACATCTTCAATTTTACGCAGCCTGTGACTCACCGCTGGCGGGGTCAAGCCGAGTAACGCAGCTCCCGTCGAAGGTCGTCCACCCCTCAGCAGATGCTGCAGGAGGATCAGATCGTCGATGTCAAGCATGCGAAGTTTCTTGTATTTTTCGCTTTGTGGTTCCATGACGCAGCCTCTTCACTCCTGAAAGGTTTCCCCTGGGTTCACGTACGGGTAGTTTCCCCCTATTGAAAACAAAACTGGCCAAGAGGTCAACTTTTTGGTCAAACAAAATATTCTGGGAAGTTCTCCCGTATTTTTACTCGCTTGTTATGACGCACTAAGGACCTGGTACGCGCGTATAACCACAGTGGATCGATTTCTTCACACGAACTGTTCTGTGACTTAAGCCGGAGCTTGCCAGCTGACTGTTGACTGGCATACAAAAGGTGCATGATTCTTTTCCCCGAGTTGCCGCCCAAGGTCGAGACGTAGACGAAGCTCCAAGGCCCTTGGCCCTGAAGCCTTACGAACCAACGAGGAATTTTGTCCTCCTTAGTCCGGAGTGGGTCAGATGGATGTGTTGAAGCATCAGGATTATCGTGAGATTCTCCATGGCGAGTTGGCACGTCGCATCAAGCAGAATCCTCGCTATTCGCAAGGAGCATTTGCACGTGACCTCGCTCTAACACCCAGCCGACTCAGCGAGATTTTACACGGCAAGCAAGGTGTGTCAACTCAAGTAGCGCAGCAAATTGCACGACTCATGCGATTCAGTGAAGAAGAGACACAATATTTTCTGGATCTGGTGGAAAGTCAGCATGGACGCAGCCGCCTTCTGCGAGAAGCCGCCCGCATCCGTTTGCAACGTTTCCGCCGTTCGCCACTTGCTGATTTAATCGGCGACGACACCTTTCATCTTATTTCCGACTGGTACAATATTGCTGTCATGGAACTCCTGCGATTGGACAATGTCCGTCAGGATCCCGAATCCATCGCTCGTAGTTTGAGAATCCCGGTGGAACAGGCCAAGGACGCCATGCAGCGACTGGAACGGCTGGGACTTTTGAAGCGCACCGAAGACCAGCGTCTGGAGCTTGTCAGAGCCCAGCAAAACTTTGTCGGATCCGTTGAATCCGAGTCTTTTCAAAAATTCTGCAGACAGATACTATGGAAGGCCATTGAGGCGGTCGATGAGACGCGCCCACACGCCATGCATAGCTACATGGTTGCAGTTGCCGAAAAAAATCTGCCGCAGCTGATGGCTACCCTGCGTGAAACATGCAACAGACTTGCGGAGCGAATGGATGTCGATATTGGAAGCAAGGATACCGTGTACTGCCTTAGCACGCAGTTCTTCCCGGTCTCCGAGTGTACAAGAGACGATACGAAAAAGGCTCCGCTGCCTTCATAAGCGGAGACATCATGCGTAAATATTTGGGTCTGCTCCTGGCTGGCCTTGTCTCGTGGACCGGACCCTTGTGCGGTGACACGGTCGCCTTCCTGGGGGACAGCATCAGCACCGGCGGGGCCGCGCATGAAACCCTGCGCTTCGATATTGACCTC
>NZ_DASQYZ010000315.1:0-2412 GCF_035638955.1 Oligoflexus sp.
GGATTTGCAGTTTGGCAATGAAGGCGAATCGGTACAAGGCATGGGCATGGGAATGGGCATGGGATTGGAAGGCACTCAGGTGCGGCCCAAATCCGAAGCTCTGGCCACGAGCGACGTCCAGCCTTTGATGACGCCACCGCCTCCTGAAGTGCCCGAGTTCCAAACCGGTGGTGGGGCTGAAACGCGACCGCGTTCCGCAGTGGTGATGTCGAATAACAGTCAGGACGGATCGATTGACAGCACCTTGAATTTCGAGAAATTCGTCT
The DNA here is from genome assembly GCF_035638955.1 of Oligoflexus sp. GTDB lineage: Bacteria > Bdellovibrionota_B > Oligoflexia > Oligoflexales > Oligoflexaceae > Oligoflexus. The sequence continues at coordinate 267 of NZ_DASQYZ010000315.1, forward strand.
ATAATGCCAATCCCAGTCCCATGGATACCAAGGTCTCCAAAGCTCCGATCGATTTGCCAACTATGGCGCCTCCTGCGCCCATGGAATTACCGCAGCCGACCTATTCTGTGCCTGTGCTGCCGGATATGGATGATGAGAATGAAGCGCCCATGGCCACTGTTGTGGCTCCTCGTCCGGAATTGACGGGACCGCGCAATACCTTGATCCGGCCCCGTGATGACGTGATGGAGCCAACCGAACTCAACAGGGATATGACCCAGCAGGTTGCAGCCCCAGTTATGATTGTGCCGAAGGATACTTCAGACGAGCGATTCCAGATCACGTTTGAAGCCGATGAATGGCGTATTGTGGCGACCCAGGGCAAAGCTCGTGATGGGCTGTGTCAGTGGCTCCTGGCCAATCCTTTGCCGGATAAAACCGAGCAGCACATGGCTTTGCAGACGGCTGCTGTCTTTGAAGAGAACATTCAACTGCTTGAGCTTTGGCCCTATAAAGTCTGGCGTCAGCCCAGCGACTATTTCTATGAACTCAAGTGGACGGATCGGATGGGGCGCGAGATGTTCCACCCCGGTATCAAAAGTCCTCTGGCCCGGCTTCTGAAGACATTGCATCCGATCGTGGTGCAGCAGTTTGCCAGTCATATGAATATCAAGGGCATTGCGGAACGGCTCAAGATCCGTTCGGATGAGCTGCAGAAGATTCGCCGTCATCTGGAGTGGAAGGATGAGGTCATTCAGCGCTGCGGACTTCGCTACTATGTGAAGTTCCTGGTCGAGAATAACTATCAGCTGTTCCATATGGCCAAGCTTGAGGATCGTTTCCAGTTCGATTTCGAGAAGCGCGAGATCTATATCGATCGTGACTATTATTTGGGTGTGCCACCGACGCATTTGTTCCATCGTCTGGCATTTTTGATCCGAGCTGTGAGTGTGGATTATTATCCCTACTTGCACCTGAGTCCCAGCAACGACCTGTTTCCGTTCCTGATGAAGTGCCGTCGCTCGCTGGAACAAAACAAGGTGGATAGTTTCAAGCGCATGCTCGGGATGGAAAAGGATGCTTTGAAGCTGATGCTGTCGCAGGCGGACCGCGATTATATGGAGCAGCTGTTTGTGGAAGTCGGTCCTTTGTCGCCGGATAAAATTACCAAGATCGTCGGCGTGTACGTCGATCAAATCTATCGCCTGAACATGGCCGAAAGCCTGGACCTGGTGGGTGTGATTGAATCGATCAGCAATACCAACCTGCTGACCGATCGGATCAGTCCGCTGGCACTGGTGAATCAATCGGCATCCATTCGAACCTTGATTGCCTTTACTGCCGATCTGAAATTTCAGCACAAATCTGACAAGTAATATTGCGGGCGGTCCCTGCGAGTTCAGTGAATATCACTGGACAGCAGGACCGTTATCCGTGATTTTATGCATGAGCTTCCCACGCTAACCAGCGAATTTCTTCAATTTTTATTGCAATAAACTCCTGCAAACCTTCGTCTACTGTGTGATTGGACGCGATAAGTTGAACAGGCCTTTGAGTAAAATCAGAGGGTTGGACGGCGCAATGGCCAAAATGAGAGCTTTAGCGTGGCGTTTCTCTCGGTCAAAAAGTGAAGATGGGGGATGTGATAACGACGTGCTTTCGCACGAAGGTGGGCTTCGGGTGGGAAAGTGAGAGAAGACGGCCACGCGATCAAGTGGGCTCTCAGGTGATGAGAGTCTTGAGCTCTTCCGGGATTGCAATGTGATTGCCCGAATCTGCGGGCACTGTGGCATGAGTGGGATAGGCCTGCAAGTGTTTCCAAGTGCCCGAAGTTACATAATCTTTCGTGGCGGTTAACACAGACTTGGGCTCGCGTAATATCAGTTCGTCGCGGTGAGATACAGCGCCTTTATTGTTTAAGCAAACGCATTGATTTCAAGGGTTTCACGCGGTTTATGGGCCCTAGTCCCTGCTTGACAAAACCCAGGCACTAAGGGATATCTTTAAACCAAAGTGAATCCTCCTCAATAGACAGATGGGATAGGACGGAACACATGAAGCATGGCATTTGCGATATTCTTCGTGAGCGAATGATGGCCTACATTGAGCCCCGGGACGAGAGCGTCCGCTGGCTCTCACAGCGGGTGGGCCTGCCTTATAGTTCGGT
>NZ_DASQYZ010000316.1:0-21127 GCF_035638955.1 Oligoflexus sp.
AGCGGAGCGCAAACCAGGAGTTTCATTGAGAAATTCGTGTATACTCTGGATGGCGCTTTGCAAGAGTCGGTCGATCCGCAGGGGGTTCGTTCGTTCTATAGATTGTCGCCGACCATGCGCTTCACGCACCTCGAATTGGAATTGCCTTGGCAGAGAGGCACGCGCGAAACCATCGTCGACAATGTCAAGTACAGTCCCAAAGGCCAGGTGGAACAAATCGCCTACAGGAAAGGTTCCTACACCAACCTCGCCTATGACAGCAAAACATTGCTGTTGACCCAGATCGAAAGCAGTTACCAGAAAGCCGATGGTCAGCGCGAGTTCCTCCAGTATGCTTCGCTCGCCTTCGACGGCAATGGTTCGATCACCGAGATCACCGACACTATCCCGGCTCAAACCAGTTACGGCGCCATCGATCGTTCCGCAAAGTTCACCTATAACGATCGCGATGAGCTGGTGGAATTCAAGCGCTATGGTGAAACCCAAAGCTTCGACTACGACGGCGCCGGCAATTTCACCAGGAACACCGAATTGGGTTCGCAACTGGCCCCTGTCACCGGCAATACCTTGTTGCCGCGCAGCAGTGTGGATCATCGCTACACATTTGATGCCCAAGGTCAGTTGAAATCGCGTAAATTCATGGGAACCGTGGCCAGTCAGGATCCTCTGCAGGATCTGCAGAAACGTCGGCAAATCCTCGATACCCGCTTCAACTCTTTGGGGCAACTCGTCTACCTTAAGACCGATACCCAGGAGATTTACTACGGCTACGACAGCGATGGACAGAGAAGCTACAAACGCATCGCCGCCACCGGCACCCATGTTGCGGCTGACAGCCTGTTCCCGACCAAGACCTTTACGGTTGAACCCACGGGCGGACAAAGCTTCGTGTTGATCGGTGACCGTCGCATCGCGCGCATCGAGCATGCCCAGGATACCTTCAGCAAAGGCCAATGGTTTTACTATCTCCTCGATCATTTGGGATCCACCGACTTCACCATGAATTCGGATGGCACTCCGGTCGAACAGATGATTTACCGAGCCTATGGCACGGAACCCGACATCAACCTCCTGACCCAAGGCATCGTGTGGAAAAATCACCAAAATACCCATCAGAGCATGATGCCGAAAGAAAGAACGCATCATCGCTACACCGGCCAGTACCTGGATGATGATTCGGGTCTCTACTACTACGGTTCCCGTTACTATGATCCACAATTGGGCCGCTTTATCAGTCCCGATGATGCTTTCCTCGAGAATCCGGAAAGCTGCATCGAGAGGCCTCTGGAATGCAACGCCTATGGCTATGCAGCGAACAACCCAGTGAAATACAGTGACCCGACTGGAAAATGGGCCCATATCGTTATCGGCGCCGTCGTCGGTGGTGTCATCGGCGGAGCAGCCGATGCGATCTTTAACCCGAATAGCAACTGGAAAACAGTGGCAGCGGCTGCTGCCGGCGGAACGGTGACCGGAGCCTTGGCAGCTGCAACAGGCGGTGCAAGTTTAGCGGCCCAATCAACGGTCAGTGCGGTGGCCATCGGCGCGGGTGTAGGCGCGGCTTCAGCGGGTGCGGGCAACGTGGTGCAGCAAGGCATCAATCTCGCATCCAATCAACAGAAGAGCTTTTCCGGCACGCAATTGGGCACGAGTATGGCGATCGGTGGTTTAGCCGGTGGTGCCGGTGCTGCGGTCAGTCGAGGCTTGAGCAGCGCGGCCAGTCGAGCGCTCCGAGCCACTCCTTGCGGATGTTTTGCGCCGGGGACTCTGGTTATGACTCCGGATGGCTTGAAACCGATCGAATCCTTGCAAGCCGGCGATCTGGTCATGGCTCAAGACGTTGCAACTGGAAAACTGGCTGCCAAAGCTATCGCCCAGACTTTCCACTATGAATTGCGTCCTTACTATGAACTCACTTTCGCAGATGACCAAGGTCAGATTGAAACCATCACGGTGACCGACGACCATCCTATCTTCATCAAAGATGCGGGTTGGGTGCGTTCGAAAGATCTCAAGGCTGGCCAGGAGTTGGTGCAGTCGAACGGCAAGAATGCCCGGATCATAAGCTTTGCCTTCACCGGTAGGTTTGGGAAGACATTCAACTTCGAAGTTCAGGATTTCCATACCTACTTCGTGGCGAATCACGGCATCCTGGTGCATAACAATACGCCTTGCAATACCGCGGTCGGTTATGCGGCTGGCGTCGCTAAGAGCGCCTTCACCCCGGACCGTCTGCAGCATGCATCCCGACATTTGATCGACGATGGTATCCTGCCCAACTGGAGCAAAGCCACCGCCCAGAAATTTACCGAGATGGGTACGAAAATTCTTGAAGCTCCGATCAAAACCTTTGATCATGTGCTGAGGGGTAATAATCCCGTTAAAGCCTTCTACGGTGTCGTGGATGGCAAAGATATTGTCGTCATGGTCTACAAAAGCGGGGTCGATCAAGGGAAAGTGGCGACGGCGGTCCAAGCGACCTCGCAACAGGTCCAGAATTGGGGTCTGCATTGACAATTCATAAGAATACCGAAGAGTCTCTTGGAATTTTCTGGCGAGGTGATGAAGTCGATGGCATCACACTTTATGCTTACGGCCCTGGTGCCGAGTTGGAAGATCCAAGTCAAGCCTTAGCGGATTTGGGACTTCAAGACTTCACATTCAAACAGGCGACGAAGTTGAGCGGCGATTCGTGGACGGTCCACGTGCTTGACGTCAAAGTCAGTCGCTGGCCCTCGGCTGCCCAATGGCCGGCAACGATCCAGCGGCTTCTGCGGGCGCTCTTGGGAACCAAAGCGCAGGTGGCCTGGGCCGGTCTCGACGAAATATTCGCCGAACCACCCAGTCTTTTTGATCCTGAAAAAATGCAGGGGGGGGTATGGGCGGCGCTGCTCGCAAACGGCCACTTTTCGCTCGCGGCCCAGCTGGGCCAACCCATGGTGACCTTGCCGCGGGAGGAAATGTTAACTATCCAAAAGTATTTGGGTTTCTGAGCTTAAATCTCAACGAAAACTGTCTGGGATCGGAGTTTGTCTCCGATCCTTTTTTTTATGGAGCGAGACCGCCCATTTTGGCTTGGGCCTGCTGATTTGAGCATAGTTTTTTGCAGCAAGTTGCAGACCTCCCCGTCGTTCGATCGACTATGCCCTGATTCCAACGCCCCATAGCGGCTCCGATTCCATGAAAGAGCCAGTATTCTGAAGGAGTATCCAGTGAAAATCGCTATGCAGACATTCAAAAAGTCTGTACTTGCTCTTAGCATGGCGGCTGCCTGGCCCTCATTCGCTGAAGATAAGTCAGCTACCCGCGAAGGACTGGTGAAATTACCAGCCAGCGGTGGGACGGTGCAGAAAGACGAATCGAGTTTTGATTTTTCTTCCAGCCGCGGCAGTGCAAGTTACACGGTGCCTCTGCCGGCCTTGCCGAGTCGAGGGGGCATGAAGCCATCTCTATCCTTTGTCTACAATCAGAATGCTGGAGACGGTGGATCGGGCCTCGGTATCGGTTGGTCGATCTCGAGTTCGGCGATTGCTTTCAATGATGATTTGGGGACGGCTCTCAAACAACGTCGAGTCGACAATGAAGATTTTATTTCGCATGTGGCCTTGGATGGGCAGCGCCTCATCCCCCATGGCAGCAATGCTGTCGGCAAGCCCTACGAGTATTCGGTCGAAGGTGTTTCGACCTTCTTTAAGATTGCGTATTCAAAAGACCCCAAGCAGGTCAGCTACCTTGGGCTGAACGGCGAGAAACTCAACTATGCGTTTCCCGGCGGCTTTGTCGTGACGGCTTCCAACGGCAGGAAAAGCTACTATGCAGAAGATCCAGGCTCGGCGGAAATGGATCCCGCCAACCACAGTCATGTGGTGCGTTGGCCAATCGTCGCTGAGGTCAATCCTGAAGGCGAAGCAATTTTCTACAGATACGTCAAACAAGGCGAGCGCAGCTACCTCAAGCAGGCGAGCTTCGCCGGTGGCCAGAGCCAATATAATTTTGAAATCATTCAGACCAGACCGTCTCTGGTCTCGCATCGATCCGCCTTTCGGCAGGTCAATCAAGTGCTGTACGGCGGCGTGAGCGCGGTCTTCCGCGCGCAAATCCAATCGCAATTCTGTCTTGCCTTCCTCGGACGCGATAGTCAATCCGATGCCTTTGTGGTTCGATCGGGTGAGCACTGCAGCGTGGAAGCCAAAAAGGATATGGCAGCGCTCGTCAGCCAAACCAGTAGCCGTTCGCTCAATATCCTGGATCAATTGCGCTACGTTTATCGCTTCGGCAGCGGCACCAGTTTTGAAGCCAGGAATGCCTTTCCTAAGCTCAGCTTTGATTATTCCAACTGGCAGGAAAGCGATCTGCAGAGGAATATCGTATTCCCAGCCAAGGCTTTAGGCCAGGCTGCGACGGCGACCAACTTCGAACTGTTCGACTACAACTTGGACGCTGTCGTCGATCTGATCAAGGAAACCGATCAAAGCGTCAGCGTTGGTCTAGGCACCGATAACCTCGACACCAGCTTCGCCCAAACAGTGAACTGGACTGTCGAAAGAGATAGCGTCAAAATCAAGCCTAAATTGGGATCGCCGGCTTGGCATTTCGTCGATGTGAACGGCGACTCAGCCACTGACCTCGTGGAAATCGCCGCTGGCCAAATGCATGTTTATTTGCGCCTTACCGACGGCGGCTTTGCCCCAGCGCATTCCCTCGATATTCCCTGGATCAATCCCAGTCTGTTCGGGAGCAGGAATCTGCGTTGGATAGACTTGAATAACGATGGATTGACCGATTTGATCGGAACCGAAATCCAAAGCGATAAACTGGTTTGGAAAATCCTGATCAACCAGACCGCGAAAATCGACGGCGCCTACGATTACTACTTCCTGGAAAGCACTCAACAACTGCCTTTCAAAGCACCTTTGAACAGCCTTTTAGCCAATGATTCGATTTTGTTCGCGGATATCAATGGCGATCAATTGCAGGACTTGGTTCGCATCCGTCCCGATCGCGGCGGCCTCTGCGTTTATGAAAACCAGGGCAATGTCTATGGTGAAGAAACGGAAAAATTGTTCGCCGAAGAAGGCACCGATGTCCTGTCCCAATCGAACTGCGAAAGCGGCCGCTTTATCGCTGTCGACGGCTTGTCGCACGATCTGCAAACAGCGAGCCGCCGGGTCTGGTTCCTCGATGCCAATGGCGACGGGATCCTGGATCTCGTCAGCTTTACCACCGACGACAGCCAGATGAATGTTTGGTTGGGCTTCGGTAACGGCGATTTTCTGCAAAATCCTCTGCACTTCTCCACCCTGGATGCTGTGGGTCGACCCCAGATCAATGTGCAGAGCGGTCGCGACCAAACCCGCGTGTCGGATATCGACGGCGACGGCCAAGCTGAACTGGTGATCTTTCAGCCCGGTGTTCCCGGTCTGAAACCAGTTGTCGTCATCGATTTCAACCGACTGGGCAACAGCCAATTGATCAAATCGAACCTCTTGACCACTATCAATAACGCCACTGGTCTGCGCTATGATCTGCGCTACGCCGCCTCGATTGATGAGCTGACCCGTGATCGCACCCAAGGATTGACGAGCAAGGCCTTGCCTTTCCCACTCTACGTCGTGAAGCAAATCGTCACGTCGGAAGCCGATCCCCTGCGGGCTGGCGAATTTCTGGACGGTCGTGAAGTCAAGGAAATGCTCTACCATGATCCTGTCTATAATACGGAGGCCAAGAAACTGGTCGGTTTTCAAAACGTCGAAACCCTGACCTATGGCGATGAATTCAAAGATATCAAAAACCAGACCCAGCGTTCGTCCTACAAGCACGAAACCTTCGAAAGTGACTACCGGCTCGCGGGACGCTTGAGGGACGTGCGAGTTCATGAATTTTCGCCTTCGGAGAAATTCAATGAGCAAAGTGAGTCCACCCACAATCTCTCGCTGAAGGAAATCACCGTTCACAGTATGAAGGAGTATGCCAAAGCCCAGCCATTGGCTGATTTTGGCGCCATCCTTATGAGCGAGCACAACACCTGGCAGCTCGTGCCCTACGTGGCCGGCTACGAAGGCGATGAATCCTATCTCGTTCGCCAGCTGGACAGTACCCAGAGCACCTTTGGCAGCGATGGCCAAAGCGCTCAATTCCGCAAATCCTGGGCCGATTTTGATGAATTCAATATAGCCAAGACCTATGTGGAATCGCGCGGCGAAGTGCAAGGACCCGGTGGAGTCACGATTCCAGCCCGCACCTCGCGCAACGTCACCAATTTCGAAAAATCCCGCCAGGATTTGGCTGCCCTGGATATCGTCAGCTTGCCCTCATCGCAGGAATCCTTTGTCAGCGACGGCGTGCGTGAGATCAAAACGGGCTTGATCAGCTATGAATATGGTCCTACTGGCCAGCTCATCCGCAAGACGGAATCCGCCAAGGTCGAAAATCTGCCGAGCATTCCGTCTTACAAACCGACCGCCGATAAAACTTACGAAAGCAGTTACGACAACTTCGGCAATCCTATCACCCAAAGCTTGAATGCCGTCCTACTGGAAACAGTAGGCTATGACAGCACAGGCACCACTCCGATCCTGCAGCGCAACGCCGTGGGCCACAAGACTCAGATGTACTATGGCCATGATGCAATGGACGGTTGCAGCCGAAGCCCCGACCTGCAGGTTCAGGAAGGCCAGATTCGTGGCTACAAAGATCCACGCGGTGTCTGTCATTTCTTTTCTTATGACAATTTCGGTCGTCGCACCCAGTACCTGCGAGATGATGGCTACCAGGAGTTGTATTCCTATCATTTTGCAGAAGGCGGCAAACCCTCCCGCATTTTGAAACAGTCACGTCGCTTCGCAAGCAGTACGGCTCTCGCGGCTGGCGATACCGAATGGGTTGAATCTTTGGAAGCCTTCACTCCAGCAGGCGTGAAAACGGCCGTTCTCGAACCCCTGGAAATCGGCAACGGCGTACGGGTCGTGTCCTACGAAGAGTATAACAGGAAGAAAAACGTCGATCGCGTCTACTCGCCGTTCAAAGACGAAACCAATTCGCTGCGCAGTATATTCGAAAGCGGCTTGATCGTATCCGCGGGTAAAGGCGTGTTCACGCAAACGACTTACGATGGCATGGATAGACCCAGCCGCAGGATTTTCCCGACGGGACGGGTTGAAGAAGCCAAATTCGAAGCCTGGGGCCATTCGCTGACCTCGCGCTATGATCTGGGCGGCGGCAATGGCGAACGTACGGTTATCAAGAAATTCGTGAAATTCGACAAGCAGGTCTTTGCTACGATCGACGAAAGGTCGGCCGTCACACGCTTTAACTACGATTTGAACAACAATCTCAGCGAAATCTGGATGCCTGGCAGCACCGTGCCTCGCCGCTATGTCTACGATGGATTGAACAGGAAGCTGCAGCAGTGTGCTCCTGAAGTCGGGTGTTCGAGCTTTGCCTATGATCAATTGGGCCAGTTAGCCAGTCGGGTGAATTTCGATAATCTTGGCCATAAGACTTCGGAATTGACTTATTTCTACGACGTGCTGGGTCGTTTGCAGGAGCTGAATGAAGACGGCCGTTTGGCTGTGAAAAACACTTATGATACCTACCCGGTCGCTTATCAAAGTGCAGCTCAAGCTTCGGCCATCGGTCTGCAGACCTCGGCCCAGAGTTTGGATGCCAACAAACTCTATGACCAAGTCAAAGTGATGAGCTACGACCTAGCCGGTCGCGTCGTGCAGAGGCAGATCGATATCAAAGGCGTTCAGGCCATGACTCTCAATGAGAAGTTCAGCTTCACTTTGGACGGCGCCTTGCAGGAATCCGAAGATCCCTTTGGCGTTCGTTCCTACTATAAGCTGTCGCCGACCTTGCGCTTCACCCATCTGGAAATGGCTCTTCCTTGGCAACGCAATCTGCGGGAAACCATCATCGACAAGGTGAGTTACAACGCCGCTGGCCAAGCCGAGCAGATCCTGTACCGGAAAGGGTCCATGACCAGTCTGGCGTTTGATGAGAAAACTCTGCAAATCAGCCAGATTCAAAGCAGCTTCAAACGCCCCAATGGTCAGACGGAATTCCTGCAGAATGCGTCTTTGGCCTTCAACGGCAACGGTTCGGTTACCGAAATCATCGACAGTGTTCCTGCGCAGACCAGCCAAGGCGCTGTCGATCGTTCGGCGAGATACGAATACAACGAGCGCGACGAATTGATTCGTTCCGAACGTTACGGCGAAGTCCATACCTACAATTACGATTTGGCGGGAAATTTCACTCAGAATACTGAACTTGGCCAGCACCTGGTTGCGGCTGCGGGCAGCAAACTCTTGCCACCCAGCAGTGATGAATTGAAATATGAATTCAATGCCATGGGCCAACTGCAGAGCCGCAATTTCAGCGGTCGCGTGGCGAGCCTGGATCCTTTGCAAGATCTGCAGAAGCGTCGCGGCATCGTCGCCTCCAAGTTCAACGGCATGGGTCAGCTCGTCTACATGAAGACCGATACCCAGGAACTTTTCTATGGCTATGATACCGAAGGTCAACGCGCCTACAAACGAGTGAAAGACTTGGGCAGCATGAAGCTCGCCGATAGTCTGTTCCCCTCCAAAACAGCTGTGATCGAATCCACCGGCGCCCAGAGTTTCGTGTTCATAGGCAATCGTCGCCTCGCTCGCATCGATCACGCTGCGGACGCTCTGACCGCGGGTCAGTGGTACTACTATCTGCTGGATCATCTCGGTTCGACCGACTTCACAATGCATGAAAACGGCAGTCCTGTTGAGCAAATGATCTACCGCGCCTATGGCTCGGAACCTGAGCTCAACAAACTGAGCCAAGGACCACAGTGGGAGCAACATCGCGCGCAGAATCAGTCGATCTTGCCGAAAGAGCGCACCCACAATCGTTTCACTTCGCATTATCTCGATGACGACACGGGTCTGTACTATTTTGGGGCTCGCTACTATGATCCCATGGCTGGTCGCTTCGTAAGCGCTGACCCGATGTTCATGGATCAGCCGGAAAAGTGCGTCAAGAGTCCGATTGAATGCAATCTCTACTCTTACGCCGCCAATAATCCCATGAAGTATATCGATCCAACTGGCTTTGCCATCCAGGAGTTGACCGATGCCCAGTGGAATACCGTCAGTCAGGCAAGAGATGTGGCCGTGGCTAACTTGAAGAATCTGGTCGCATCCCTGGACAAGCAATTCCCTGAGGTGGCTTTGCCCGTCGAAGTGAAAAATGGCTTGGAAAAATATATGGGGATCAAACCAGACGCGAAAACTGGTATGTATAATGCAGCCGAGTTGAAGGATCTGTCGTTTGGTTTGTGGAAGATCCAGCATCAGCTCGCAGGTATGAAAAGGGAGAATTTCGCATTTGATTCCGCTCCAGCCAAACCAAATACCTTTGCTTATGTATATAGGGATAAGAATGACAAGATGTACTTGGCTAATAAATTCTTCAATGCTCCGGACAAAGGTATAGATTCGAAGGCTGGGACTTTGGTGCATGAAGGTTCTCACTATGAATCCACCATGGGCGCCCGCGACCATGTGTATGGTGCGGAAGGGGCCGAGGATCTGGCGAAGGATGATCCTGCCAAGGCCCGGAAGAATGCCGACAACGTTGAATATCTCTATGAAACAACTGCCAAACCCTAAGGATGTATTGCTATGCTCATGAAGAAATTGCTGCTGTGTCTGACAGTGTTCTTGGCTGGATTGGTGCCGCCAGCGATGGCCAAGAAGGGTAAACCAACTGTGGATACCAAGAAGATTTTGGTGACCTTGCAACTCAGCTTGGAAAATGACCAGCTCAAGGCTCAAGTTCGGTTCAAGAATACTGCCGGTCACGCGGTGTCGGTTCCGAATTGGGATCTGTTCGATGACGGTTTGAGCAATGACTATTTCCAAATCAAGGACGAATTGGGTCATATCGCCGATTACACGGGGAAGATGGTCAAGCTTCTGGGGGCGACTGATGAAGACCTCTTGGTTTTCAAAGCCGGTGAAGAAAAGGAAAGGACTGTGATCCTCAACAGCTATTACACATGGTCCAAGGATGCCAAGCAATTGACTGTGAAGTACGATCGCTACGGCTACCCCTTGACGGAATCAGCCCAGATTGATTTGACCAAACATTGATCGTATCCAAGGGGATTCGGTGGGCCTCTGGGCATCATCGAATCCCTTCGCCGAACCATCTCTTGGAAGTTTTCAGGATTCGGCTTCGCAGCTGCCAAGCCGCTGGGATAAAGTTTCTCAAGCAAAGGAATAAAGTGCTATGCGGACTCGGCTCGTTGTTATCTTGGGATTGTTAGGAATTGTTGCGGCCGCGTTGTTTGGCAAATTCTATATGAATTCGTCGGCGCAAAAGCAAGTGGAAGGTACCCGGAAGATTCTGGAGCAGTTGGCCGAAGGGATTCAGCAGTATAAGCTTCACAACTACAACTACCCCACTGCGGAGGTCGGTCTGGATGCTTTATTTCATGCTCCGGAAGGAGTTCGGATGTGGCGAGGACCTTATACCGACGAGAAATTCCTCAAAGATTCCTGGGGCCAGGACATCAAATACAAAACGACTGATAGCTATGGTTTTCAGCTCCAATCCCAAGGACCTGACGGTAAATTCGATACCGAGGATGATGTCATCCTGAGCAATATACCCTCCTAATGCCTTGTTCCATAGGATCTGAGGCAAGGCGTCTCGAACGAGGCGCACGGAGTTGGTGAGTATTAATGAGCACGCAGAGTGAAGATGAACAACGAAGCCTCAGATTCCATGAGGCGAGGCGCTAGTCTACGCCTGGTCCTGGCCAAGCTGTTATTGATTGTCGCAAAAGTAAAGATACGTCGTTGCTCGGTCGGCTCCGCTGCTCATTGGCCTATAATGCCAACTCCGCTGCTCTCTTCTCTCGCGCAAGAGATAATCAATAAGCAGCAATTAAGCCTATCCCTCGTCTTTCTTGGGAACGGTGGGAGATCGTTTTCACCAGCTATTTTTCCATGTAGTCCCAAGGAGCGATTTCCTATGCCCAATCGATTTTTGATAGTCAGCGGTCTCCTCAGTTTAAATCTGGTTGCTCATGCGGAACCAGTTCCCAGCAAAGCCGACACCATCATGGCCATTCAACAAGGCCAGCTGATCGCTTTGCGCAAAAGATTGATCGAGCTCACCCATGTGGATGAAGTTGCGGACAGCATACACCCCATCGCTTTCAAGAAATCCTTGTACGTGTATAGCACGCCTTTGGCTATCCCTTCGGAAGGGGGGCGCGACACCGCCACTATCAAGTTTGCGACCCAAGCCGTACTTTCCGAAAACAATTGGGATTGGAATGCCGGGTCCGATACCTGGACTTATCCAGCTCCTTCGCAGGGCGGCAAGGTCTATGCGCGTCTAACTTTTTCCCTGAATTCCAGCAGCCATTGGTCGCCTTGCTTTGCTTTGCGCCGGCAGAATCTTATTGCCGGCAGCATGCAAACAGTTGGCAAAGTGATTACGCTGCCCTGCTATTCCAATCTTGGACGTCGGGATACTAAACCCGGTTCATTCACAGTTTGGACCGAATGGTGGAATGATGATATGCCTGTGGCCCAGTGGGGTCAGCCGAGCCAGACTTTTGAAATTTCGGGGATTAACTTTGGATCCTGGGGAACAGGCGCGGGTTGGACTTTGGGCGGTTTGGAAATCGAACTCTATCGTGGCTTGAGTCCGCTTTGATCGGTAGCGGGAGCCGGGCCCTTTGAAAAAGCGCGAGCTGTCAAAGGCTGCGGTAAAGAAGCACAACGGCAGCCGGCAGCTCACTCAGGAGCTGGGTTTCCACAATAGTCGCCGCATGACTTGAATCGAAATACTGTTTGAGTCATTGAGCTCGGGTGACCGTGGTGACTTCTTCGTCCAGTGCGCAATCTTTATAGAAAGCTTGAAATTCACAACTTCGTTCGGGATGCATGGTTTCCATATCCATCACGTCGGCGAGTCAAGCAGCTGCATCGATAATGGTTTCCGGGGTGTGATGCACTTCGGCGGAAGTCGCCTCTTGCACGATTTTCTTCACCCACAGATCTTTTTGGGCGACCGCCAGGGATGCTTCAGCTTCGCTTATACTCAGAGCCGGATCCGCAGCGAGAGCGCTGGTCGGTCTAACTGTTGTTTCGCTGTCCGGGTCCGAACTGCCTTCCGTCACCGTTTGAACTCGCGTTGTCTTATATCCTCTATCCAGCATGGATTTCTGATTATGGCCGAGCAGCGCATTATGGGATTGCATCAGGCTGAGCGTCGCGGCAATCAGGTCCTGAACCTGGGAAAAATTCAGCTGGGACCAGGCTTCGTTGTCATCATCACCGGTAAAAAGGTTATCGTATTCTTCTGAGTCCTTAAGAAACAAGAGACTAAGGCTGTCTGCCAGACTCTGGGTGAGCCACACATCCTGCAAGCGGCCGACCTGTACCTGATAACCAAACCATTGTTCGGCCAGGGCCATGGTCAGCTGCCAGATTTTCCAATTCAGGAGGCCTTCCTGCAGATGCCGCATCAGAGCCTGCTGCGGTCGATTGATGATCACAAGGCCGGCCACGTTCACCGGTTCGTACTCTTCGGTTTCCACCAGCAGAAGATCATGCGTCGGCCACCTCCCCAGAAGTCCATGGTGATGCCGCAGAACGGTTTTCACCACCCATTGTTTGGCCTTGGCTGGGTTCAGCTTCCATGCCGGGTAATAGAGTCATAAGGTCAGAAAGCACGAAGATTGGCTGTGGATGCGTCAGGTGCAGTGGCCTATCCTTGGGACGGAGGCCACACCGTGAACATGTCATCCAACTTTGAGGATATTTACTACAGCAATATTCAAACAGTCCGCAGGATCATCTCGAGCTTTCGCATCTATAACGGCACGGCTGATGATATTGCCCAGCAGACTTTCCTGCAGGCATTCGAAAAGCTTCCGAATTTAAGGGATACGCAGTCCGTTAAAGGCTGGATCGCGACCATCGCTCGCAACAACAGTTTGAATATCTTCCGATCGAAGGAATATACGAAGCAAGAGCCAATCGATGCCACAGAGGACGGTGAGCTGGACCATTATGAGTTGGGACTGTGGTTTGATCCAGAATCTGGCATTGCGGACCTTGAGCTCGAGAACAACCTTGCTCTCTTACGACGCCTCCTGGAAACTTATAAAAAGGTTCCACGTGGGGTCGTGGCCCGCCTTTATTATATTGAAAATAAAACCACCCGTGAAATCGCCGAGGAGATGCAAATAGCGCAGAATACTGTCCTGAGTCATCTCCTGCTGTTTCGTCGTGAGATGAAAGCGGCCTTGATCATCATGCCGGCGGAACAAAAAAGTCCTGCTATGTGACCTGAACAGCGATCTTAAGGATCTGCCTCAATGCTGGCTGCCATAGCGTTTGAGCAGATAGTTGCTCGTCCCGGGAGTTTCCACCAGGAGATTTTCACCGATGAAAGTAAAGGGTATAAGACCCGGTCTTGAGCTCGGAAGTACCGCAGCTCAAAATTTCCCCATTGATTGTAGCGACTGTGGTTTTGCTGCCCCCTTCTGTCACGTTGAAAACATGACCTTCATCGGCGATTGTCCGCTCGGTCACAGCTTCCAGAGTTTGGGTGACGCCATCCACAGAATAATTGCAACGGATGATGTGAGCGAAGGTTCCCCGGTTAAAACGAAACAGAGGGACAAACTCAAACCGAATTTCTTTTCCAGAGACGCCGGTATAGAGTCCTTCCAAGGGTTCCTCCAGATTCGCCATGGTCCAGTCGCCAAGTATGTCCTGCCGTAAATTTTGTTGGTCATTGCTGGCAGCAGGACTGGCCGTTTTTTTTGAATCGTTGTCCTTGCCACAGCCTGGGAGCACGGTGACGCCAAGGGTGGAGATGAGAGCGAGAGCGAAAAGATTCCTGTTCATGGAGCCTATATCCTTTCCTATTTGTTATGTGATAAGCCCAAAGCAAGATACCTGCCAGAGATAAATCATCTGTAATTTGAAGGTTTCCGCAGCTCCACGGGGGGCATTGCCGCTGGATACGGGACAAAAAAGTCCAGGAAGTGGGACCGTTTGTTTCATCATCAGACCGGCCCGGGAACGGCAACACGGGTTAAGTCAAATCACTAAACTTTTTAGCTAAGTCATTTTTATATTGTTTCCCTGCCGCTGCTGGCTATAATCGGGCCTTCAGCGACACCTCTCGCAGAGAATGTAATGCAATATCAGATTGTTATAGCGTTCGTTGCGGTCTTGATAGTTGCCGGCTGCGGCCGAATACCAGCCCGGTACAATCAAGCGGTCTTCGCATGTGGCGAGATGAACCCGGATGCCTATCAATCTGCCAAGGGTCTGGTTCAGGTGTTCAGCGCGACAGGTGAACCTGTGACCGAAGACATGGTTTCCGCAAAATGGGTCACAGATCAGAAAACCACGGACCTTGCCGTATCGCGTCACGGCTGTATACTCGCCCCCAATAGCGAAGGGGCGCTCAAAATCGTGACGAGCGATGGCCGCCAGGGCGTCCTCCCGCAGCAAACTCAGGGAAGTCTGGAACAACCGACACCCATCCTGCTCAAGTCACTCACCGAACTCCACTATCAGATCAGTTGCAGCAAGCAGGATGTCAGAAGCCTTGCTGAACTTGGACTTGGTCTGACATGGAAGCAAGGGCAGACAGCCGACTTTTGGCAGATCGAGTCGATGACTCTGGTCTCGCAACGCCGTGGAGAGACTTCGGTCCAACGCTTGACAGTGCCTGTTCTTCAGTTTTTGAATCAGCCCAGCCTCATGCTGGCTCCGATTGCCTGGCCTGATGGGGCATATACCGTCCAGCTCGAGTTGACCACGATTGCCGGTTTGGTTGTCAGCTCGGAAACAAGCTGTCAGGTCGAACTCGATCAAACGGCACTAGAGGCTCACACGCTCCTTCATGTAGCAGTTTCAGACGGCCTCTTGCCTTTAGCCCTGCTGCCGTCCCCGTCGGCTGGTCAGGCCTTCTACTGCATCAGCCGAGCCGATCGCGCCGAGTGTGACAATTTGAATGCTTACATAAAGGCCGGGGACTATATCAATGCGCCCGCTTCCGGGGTTTTTACGCTGTACTCGTATAGTGAAGACCAGGCCGGCAATCGGTCGACCCTTGTCAGCGAAGCGTTTTATCGGGACCAGACGGATCCAGTTTTATCGGTTGCCTGGAATAATCCCCATCTGCAAAAAGGTCTGAATTGGTCGAAAGAACCTGAAGCCACTTACGAAGTCGATATTTCTGCGGTTGATGACGCCGTTGCCGCAGGATTTATGATGAAGTCAAAGCTGATCGAGAGTCTGGAGTGCAGCGTCGCCGTGGTGGATGGGGCTGGGGCGACTCGAGGCAGCTCGGAAGCTATCTGTGAAAGCCAACGGTGCCAGGGGCAAAGCATGGAGTCCTGGACTCCCTGCGACCCCAAAGCCCGCTTCTCCTTTAAAAGAAACTCCGAATCAAACCTGTTTCATTCACAGGTGATCTTTCGTGTCAAAGGCCGGGACCAATCAGGGCACGAAAGCATGGCTCAAGTCAGCTTTTGGATGCATCCTCAGGCCTGGGGCATGTGGAGTCAGGACAATAATACGCGTATTCCGTCCAACAGTGGCCGGCATTATTTTTTAAATGATGCGTTTGGCAATTTTTTGAAGTTCACGGGTCGATTAGACCTGGAAGACAACAGCCGCTTTCCAGCCTTGTCTGTTAAATTGCGAGAACAGTACGGCTGGTCAAAACCGATATTGATTGAGGATCATGGCAGTCCCGGACCATACTCCGCTTCCAATGAACGCTATCCTGCGCTTGGTTTCAGCACGCAGGGCACTGCTCGGAGCCTGTGGTATGTAACTTATGATTTGGACCAGGAGAGCTACGGACTTGCCGAGGTCCCTCTCCATGATTGGTCCAACAGCGAAACGCCTGCGATCGTGCCAGCCCACGTGCGGAGCATACCCACGGAGATCCTGCAAAAAATTGCCAATCCCAATGAACTTTTTATTGCTGGCTTGGTCAACACTTTGGATTCGAGCGGTCATGAGAAAATAGTTGTTCTGCTCCGAGCCTTTTACGGCGCCTATGCTTTTATAGACTTTGATGGAAAGGATTTCCATCTCCTGAATGTCACGCCCAATATACCGAATATGGTGAGCATGAAGAATGACCTCGTGCTTACTCCAGACAGCAAAAGCCTTGTTTTTGTCCTGGGCAATCAATTGGCATTGTTACATCTTGAGACGCATGCGATCAGCATGCCTGCTGATCGCAGCCCTGTCCGCAAAGCCTTTCGGTCCATCAAACGTGATCATCAAGGATATTTTGGATATACGGATCAGCATGAACTTTGCGGCCAAATGGGGAAGGGTGGAAACACGCTGTTGGAATGATATCCGACCCAAACATGGGGAAGTCAGCCTGAGCTGCTCCGCGGCCTTTATACAAAATGAAACCTATGAAGTTGAGCTGAAAAAGGAGAACGCTGCAGACAACTGCAGCGTGCGGTATTCGCCCTATATTGCGACACCTCCTCTTGTTTTCCAACCTATTTTCGAGAATTTTACTGATGGTCGCTGTGATTCAGCAGAAAAATCAACGTCATCATACGGGGACCCGACTCTTCCTCTCTATTCGAGAATGTACCTTTTCCCTGCGAACAAAAGTATCTATCAGGAGATAGCGCGCCGTGAATGCGAGCAGGCAGGAAATTCCTGGTCTGATATCAGCAGCTTTTCGCCAGTCAGAGATCTCAAATACTGCTACCAAAAATATGAAGGGGGACTTGTCGTTACGATGTCCTTCGACCCAGAGCACCGCCAATTACTCGTCTATCATAATCCAACTAACATCTTTTATTAAATCCGCATTGTTAAATGGTCGTAGCGCAGATCTAGATACGAACATCCTTTAAAACTTTCACCTCAATCGTAACAGTGTTCCTGTCATCGGTGAGCATCACCTGCTGCTCGTCTATCATGCAGGTCAGCTTCATGGAACGATCAACAAGGCGGTCGACCACCCGCTTCGTCCGCACAGGTCAGATGAGTCACACGCAAATGCTTGAAACGCTCCACAGAATCCTTGATGCTTTCAAACCAGTTTTGAGCGGCCCCTGCGCTTGTGCTCACAGGACTAACCTTAACTGTTACAGACGGGAATTACAAATCAGGACGCTTGGAAGAATTTTATGAGGGTTGTTGGGGGCGGCGCATGGGAGCGACCCTGACGCTGAAAACAACTTTTTCAAAGAGTTTATCGGCATGAACGGCAATGGCTTTCTCTCTCAGGACACCGCGCGAGGGCCCGGTCCAATGGAATCGCTGGGCGTGATGGTGGAACCTTGAGTTCCCGAAGCAGCCGCTCCGGGCCTGCGGCAATACCAGGCCTGGACAGCGTTAACGTCATCGCGAATTCGATGGCCCTTTTGCAGGCAGTCCCAGCGTTCAAAATCGTGCTGCATGCTCGGTGACAGACCCTGGTACACCTCATCCTGAATGAAAATCAGACTGGAGGCTTCACCTGTAACCTTGAACACGATATTGCGCATGCTTTCATAGCGCGTCGCCAGGATTAAAGGGCGACCGCGAATATCATATTGTTTAATACCACTTTTCGGAAAAAATCCCTCGATTCGTCCCTGCGTTATGCCGACTGAGCAGTAAAGTGGGGCGGCGTACTGCAGTTTTTCCATCTCGGCACGAAAGACGTCGCAGAAGCGAATCGCCGTTTCAACTGCAGTATCCGCATGGCTTTCGCGGTCAGGATTGGCGAGGGGAAAACCAATGGAAGCCAGAAGACCGTCACCCATTTCCTTGATACGATAGCCACGGGCTGAAACCGTGAAAGGATCATAGCCTTCGTGCAGAATCTCCTGGCAGGCGGCCATAAGGCGTTCCAACGCACGGTTGAATTGGGGATGTTTGATGTGGGAGGAACCGATCACATCAAAGGATAGCACCACCGCTTCCTGGTTGCCTACGGGCATGGTTTCTTCCAGGTTCCTGCCCTGCGCAATCTGTGTGACGACATGTTTGTACACGATCTTTTGTAGCTGTTTATGCACATGAACGATGTCGCGAAATGAATTCGCATAGTTATATGAGATGATCACGGTCTGGGAAAAGATGGAAACCATAATCGCGATGTCGAGCAGAGGCTGGCTTTGCAGCATGAAAGTGATGATCAAGACATCATTGATAACAGCGGCCGTCATCACGACGACTGTGGCGATGAAAGGTTTGACTCCGGGCATCGACAATCGCCATGCGCGGGCAAAACTCCTCAGGCTGATGCCCATGGTGAAGAAAGTCAGAAGATGAAAATAGTTCGTTGCAACGGAGTAAACATTCACCTTGGTGATCAAAGTTAAAAGGATCATGAGAATGGCAGCTCTCCAGACCAGACGCCGCGCATATTTGGGAACCGTCTGGGGGAAAAGAGCTTCGACGAAGGAGAGGAATGCTGCCAGGGATGCGAAGTAACCGATGAAGCCAAGCTTCCAACTCCATTCCCAGGAGAAGTGGGGATGGATCCTTATCAATATTTGATGAGAATCGCTGAGACTTGCCCTCAGGCCAACTCCCAAGAGGAACAGTGCAAAATAGAAGGACTGCTTATTCTGTGGAATGATCAGGGCGAGGGCCAGATGATAGAGTGTGGTGATCACAATCAAACCCAGAAAGAAGGCACCGTAGAATTCCGTCATTTTTTGGCTTTGGCTGATGCGCTGTGATAGACCGACTCTAAAAAGCGTGTAGGGAGCCCATAAATCATCATGTCGTTGAACCTTGAACTTCAGTGGAAAGACAGTGCCCTCGCCCAGGTAAACCTCGCGATAGAGCCGTTGGGGGTGGTTCGGAGGCTCGCCATGTTTCACCAGGAGTCTTTCACCCAGGTAAAGTTCATAGAAAGGATACTCCGGAATCATGATGGAAAGTTCCGCTCTATGATCCAGGTGAAGGGTAGCCTGGAAGATCGCCACGTCTGTGCCAGGGCTGATATGCGCCGCCGTGAGAAACTGTGTGGGGTGGGTTCCTTTTTCAAGAAAAGCATCTTTCTCCGTTGAATCCGTAGGCTTCGGTTCAATTCGCCAGATGTTCTCATTGAGTGCGAGTGAAAAGTTTTGTTTCAAATCCGCCAACGATAGGTCAACGCGGCCGATAGGCTGAGCTGCCGCTTGCTTTCCAAGCGAGCAGAATAAAAGGATTATGATCCAAAGTTTATGAAATAGAAGCATTGCTATTTCTCACGCAGAAATCCTGATATCCTATCGGCGAGTCGCGCGAAATTCCAAGTATGGGCTGGCGAGCAACTATCCGCTATGCGAAGGTCATTTCAAATAATACCAACGTTAATATCACTATAGTTCTTAAATCTGTGCCCTATGCTCGCCTTGAAGACTTGAGCGGAATTGGATGGCGACTTTGGTCGTGAAGAGGAAGCGTACTGGAAAAAGCCACTTTTGGTTGTGAAGGTCGCGGAACCGGCCTCCAGGCTGGAAGGGACGGTCATTCAGAACGTTCTTCGGGGCTGTGATCTTATATTTCTGTCGCAAAGCGGCGAAATACTCGACCAGGGCTTCGCGATCAACGTCATTGACGCCATCCACATGAAATCAAATGCTCTGCTGGCAATTATTATTCAAGTGTGATGAAACGGCACAAACAGAATTGCTGATCGTGGGGGTTCACGAGCAAAGCTGTCTTTAGACGCGCGTTTTCTTTTACACAGTGAATAATAGACTTTGCACGAAGCAGAAAAAAGCGACAGGCAATTGAATGCCGGTTCGAAGTTTTTAGGATCGCTTGAGTAGGAGATGTGGTTTTGCCGCAGCTTGATATGTGCGGAACATGAAGTGTTAAAAGCTTACCTGCGTGGTCCTGAGCAGGCCTTCATGTTCAGATTTGATGGAAAAAAATTCGCCGCGATTGATCAGAGTGGGTTGGATGGAGAATAATTCTGAGGAGATTCACGAATGCATTCAAATCGCATGCACAGTTTCGATAGGAAGCGCCGGGCCCTCGGCTACTTACTCTTCTTGCCAATGGCTAAAGACATTTGCTTACGACCGAATCCGTACTTCATTTTTTCGACTCCATTAAATCCACCGCTTAAATCCCGTCAATAAATAATTCTTATTTTGTAATATGACATTATTTGAGTATGTTGCCGGAATTATAACAAAATCTATATTTTCTATTTTTAAAACAATACCCCGAAAAATTAATTGGCGAGAAATTTCAATTCAATTAATTCTGGCAGAGGATACAAATCGAGCATGTTATCGAATTTTACTCGAAATAAGAAATTGATATTATTGGGTTTATACGGAAATAAATTTTCGTTGAACCTGATTGCAAAGCTTATAAAAAAGACCCTGAATGGCGAGAGCTGTTTGGGGTTTTTTGTTTGGGTTGGGTTTTGAAGTTTATGAAGGAAATCTCGAAAGCGAGGGGATGTGAACCGCCTTCTGAAACGAGTCATCAAAACTTTCAGTTCGAGGCGGGATTTGAACCACTCGTTTATTGTTGCATTCAAGGCGATTTCGGCTCTGGTGAGTTCAAGCAGATCCACGTAGAAGTGCCGATAGCCAGCCCTCGCCGAAAAGATTTGCCCTTAGGAATACTATCCCCTTGGGGCGGCGTGTGAACGCTTCCAGTCCAAACGATTTTCAAAGTCCGCTCAAGACCAGTTTCAAAGGAACTTAAAAGATCCAAGGAGTCAGCTCTCATGCCGAGAAGCGGTAGACAACGTAGTTGCCATTTTTCCAGGTTGCCTCATTAAGAATCCCTATCCAACAGCATGACCACATACCCACCCTTATAATGTTTCCTCATGTACCTAAGATGTAGCGGCTTCTAAACCCGGTTGCCCCAGGATGGTGGGAACCATTCGGGGCTGTCGTTGGGAAGATTTCCGGTCACCCGGCTCTTGGCAGGAGACTCCGGGCTCGATCCTGGCATGGCCGAAAACCACGACCCTTGCTTACTTCGCTACGTAGTCGTCAAAGCTCTGCAGATAGAGAGGATTTCCGGGAATCACGATGTGGGCACGCGCATAGGCACGTCCTGTGTCATGAGCGTCGCCCATATAGATCCACTTGTCGGTCAGTTGTTTC
>NZ_DASQYZ010000317.1:0-10921 GCF_035638955.1 Oligoflexus sp.
CATAATTTCCACATTCGTTGCCAAAGCGAGGAATAATATCCGGCCAGCCTGGGGAATTAAAACAAACCCCATCCACGTTGGAACGGCTATAGCTCAAACCGCTGCGGAAATAAAAATTGTAATCCAGATCATACTGCGCCGAAGCCAAACTGCTAAAAAACAGCAGCACAGCCGCCCACCCTAATGTCCACTTCATAATCTGACTCCCTGGAGTGCCCGATGTTGCACGCGGTCCCGGATTGGAATCGCGCCTTTGCTTGCTCGCATGTCCTGGTGTGGCGGGACCACGCCGCGCGGATGATGGCAGGCCAGCGCATGCTCGTCGCATACGATCAAGTCCGGCGTGATTTTCGCGCAAAGTCCGGTCGCTGATGTGCAGCGAGGATGAAAGGGGCAACCGCCTGGTAACGACGTGAGGCAGGCCGGATCCCCAGGTACACCGCGATGCGGGGCGTGCCGTTCATCAGCCCGGGGAAAAGCCTGCAAAAGACCTTCCGTATAAGGATGTCGTGGGTTGTGCACAAGGACCCGGGATGCCGCTTTTTCCACAATGCGTCCGGCATACATCACAGCTATGCTATGACAAAAATCGAGCGCCAGCGGCAAATCATGGGTCACGAGGATCACCGAAAAATTCTGCTCTTTTTGCAGTTCCCGGATGCGTCCCAGGATTTCCGCCTGAGTCACCACATCAAGGGCGGTGGTGGGCTCATCCATAATCAGCAGCTGCGGCTCCAGGGCCAGGGCCATGGCGATCACCACCCGCTGCCGCATGCCGCCCGACATTTCAAATGGAAATGATTGCAAAATCCGCCGAGGCAGGCCGACCCACTCCAGCAGCTCATGACAACGGGCGAGCTCCTGGGCCCGCGTCCAGCGCATATGAACCCGCATGGCATCGACCAACTGACGTTCAATACGCATCACCGGGTTCAAGGCGTCGAGCGAACTCTGCACGACCAAAGCAATCTCACGCCAACGCACACGATTGAGTGCCGCTTCGTCAAGCTCGAAGAGATCCTGCCCTTTCCACATCATGCGGCCACTTGCAATATAGGCCGGTGCCCTCAAACTTCGCAGGATCGCCCGGCATAGAGTGGACTTGCCACAACCTGATTCACCGACGAGTCCCAGGATTTCGCCAGAGTGAAGCGTCAGGTCAATCGCATCGAGACACACCACATCACGGTCCGTGTCTGCAAAGGCAACGCTTAAGTTGCGGATTTCCAGCTGATTAGCTTCGGGCATGGCGCAGCTCCTTGGCCAGTGGGGTGATACCGATCGCTCGCTGCAAAGGCTCTCGAAGTCGACAGCGCATAATGGTTTCAGCGCGCAGACTGGGATTATTCACGGCATCCACAGCATAGGACACGAGAGTAAGGGCACTGCACGACAGCGCAATGCCCAGACCAGTGGGGACAAAAATCCACCATGATCCTGTGAGGAGCGCCGCATCATTACTGGCCCAATAGAGATTGGTTCCCCAGCTGATGCGATTCATATCACCGAGTCCTAAAAATTCCAGGCCCACCTGCGCGCCTATCGCATAAATCACCGAGCCGATGGCGCTGGACGCAAACGAGGCGAGAAGATTCGGCAGAATTTCCCAAACGAGGATGCGCAGTCGAGATTCCCCTAACATCTCAGCTGCCAGAATAAAATCCTTGTTGCGCATCGATAAGGCCAGTCCGCGAAAGACGCGCGCCGTCCAGGCCCAGCCTGTAATGGTTAAAACCAAAAGCAAGGTCCAGGGCCCTGACGGTAGAAACGCAGCGAGGACGAAGGCCAGAGGCAGGCCCGGGATAACCAGGATGATGTTAATGAGAAACGACAGCAGGCGATCCACAAGACCCCCGGCATAGCCAGCGGTCAATCCGATAAAAGCTCCCAGCGAGGTCATCGCGATGCCAGTAACCAAAGCCAGCGTCAGCGACGATGCCGTGCCGGCTATGGTCTGACGCCAAACATCCTGCCCCTGCCCGTTCGTTCCAAAGAAATGCAACCAGGATGGAGGCAGCAAAGGCTCGGCCGTATATTCCGTGGGATCACCGACCAGAGCCAACAGAATCCAGGATCCAAAGAACAGCAGGCCCAGAATAACAAGACCTATGCGGGATTCGGAATGATCCTTGAAAGCACGGGCTAGTGTGGATTGTTGGAAGGACTTCCAAACATGATTCATGTGCGGGCTCCTCGTGTGCGGGGATCCAGCCAAAGGTAGGCGATATCCACAAGCCAGTTGGCCAGCAGGACCGCGACGGTGATGCAAAAGAAGAGGCCCTGCATCAAGGGAAAGTCCTGGTTACGCACGGCTTGAACCAAAAGGTATCCCTGGCCAGGATAGGAAAAAACGATTTCAGTGAGCATGGAACCCGCCAGCACATAACCAATGGCCATACCCAGGCCCGTGATATTCGGCAGCAGCGCATTACGCATAGCATACCGGTAAAGGACCGCCTTCTGATTCAAACCCTTGGTTTGGGCCAGGTTAATGTATTCGGTTCCCAAAACGCTGATCATGGCGTTGCGCATATTCAGAATCCATCCGCCCATGGTGGCAAGAATTATCGAAAGTGCAGGCAGAAAGAGATGCTGGGCCGCATCCCAAACAAAACTCAGAGTCCAGCCTGGCTTCAGTCCCGCGGAATATGCATGACCAATAGGAAACCACGCCAGGGTAAAGCCAAAGACATAAACCAGCAGCATGGCGAGCCAGAAATAGGGAAAAGATCCCAGAAAAATCAAAAGGGGCGTAGCATATCGATCGATCCAACCGCCGCGATACCACGCGGCCAAGGCCCCGAGCCACGTGCCGACCGTAAAGCTGATCGCCAGAGAAATCCCGGCGAGCGCAAGCGTCCACCCAATGGACTGAAGAATGACGGCTGATACTGTCGCCGGAAAGAAGCTGGTGGAGATTCCAAAATCACCGTGCAAAACGCTATTAAAATAGGTCAAAAACTGCTGCCAGAGCGAAGCATCTGTAAAGCCCAGCGTGCGCCGCAAAGCTTCAATGGCTTCCGGCTGGAGTTGGCCCTGAAAGCGTGCAAACATGATACTCACCGGGTCCCCCGGCATGAGCCGCGGCAACAGGAAATTCACAAGCAGGGAGAAAAGCAGCGCAGCTCCGTAAAATACCAAACGTTTGAATGCGTTTAGCATGATTGCCCCACATCGCATCGCAGATCAAAGAGCCTTGGTTGTTTTGCCTTCAGCATGGTAGCCTCGCATCGCTGCGCAGATCAGAGAGCCTTGGTTGTTTTGCCTTCAGCATGGTTTCTTCATATCGCTGCGCAGCACGCCGAACTCCAAGCATTTTTTTCACGTTCAGCATAAAGCCCCCCTCACATTGCCGCACGGGTGACAGGCCTAATAGCCGTTAGCACCTGCAGGATTTCTGGTCGATAGTTGGGTGAAAGCACAGCATAAGGCTGGGTCGGTGACGGAAAGTTTTGAAAGTATCGCGTATGCGCCGTGCCCCAGGCCGGATTCGGAAATAAAGGAATCGCAGGAGCTTTCTGCATGAACTGGACCTGCAGGCCATCGACCAGTCGACGTTTTTCGGCTTCATCGAATGTCCCCGCCAGCTTTTGCAGACTGGCCTCGGCGTCGCTATCACCAAAGCGATGCCAGTTACTGGCCGCTGGCGTGCCGATTGGCAGTTTGGTTTTATCCGACATCAACCAACGATAGAATTCATAAGGCTCGACCGTATCCGTCGACCAGGAAATCGCCCCCTGGAATTCACCACGCTGCAGCTGACTGAACCAGGCGCCAAAATCATAGGTTCGAAGTCGTGCATCAATGCCGATGGCACGCAGATTCTTACTGATAATCTGCGCCGCTCGCACCCAATCGGACCAGCCGCTCACCACGTTGATATCGAGGGACCACACATCACCGTTGGGCAAGCGACGCAGGCCGTTTTTATCTTTTTTCAATCCCAATTGATCCAGCGCAGTCTCGGCTTTTTCCGGCTGAAATGTGACCCAATCCGAACCCTCATGATCGGTTGGCAGGCGCCAGCGCGCAAAAGCTTGCGTCATGCCCGAGGCATGAGCCGGTTCTGAATAATTAAACATGGCAACTTTGACAATTTTCTGCCGATCAATCGCCATGCTGATAGCGCGGCGCACGTCAGCCCGATCGTAGGGAACCTGCGTGGTATTAAGATAAAGAAAAACCATATTGCCCACGAGCGGAAACCAATAGCGATTATGCTCAGGGTCCTTCTGCACGTAGATGCGATCCACGGCCGGCACAAAATTAGCCGCAAGATCAATGTTGCCCTGCAGGAGATTGAGCATCACCTGCTCATTGCTGGCAAAGGCTGGAAAGCGCAGAGCCTTCACCGCGGCCTTGTCTTTCTGCCAGTAATAAGGATTGCGTCCCAGTTCATAAACCTGATTCTCAAAGAGCGTGACCTCTGTATAAGGACCAGTCGCCACAGGATTTTCATTCGCGTAGCTGACCGGATCCTTCACGTCCTTCCAGGCATGTTCGGCCACCAGAGGCTGCTGCAGAATAAAGAGCAGACCCGGAGCAAAACTCCTTTGAAAATGAAAACGTAAGTGCTTCGCATCCATGACGTCAATGCGATCCAAAAAACTCCAGATACCATTGGCATCCAAGGCGGGAAACTGCTTCAGGAGCTGAAAGGTGAAGGCCACGTCCCGGGCCGTGAAGGCCTGGCCATCGGACCATTGCACACCGGGCCTTAGGGTGACTTTCAGCTGCTGATGCATCGGGTCTTCGAAATCAGCAGCAAGGGCCAGCCAGGGCACCAGCTGCCCTTCCATGCGGTTATAAATCATCAGGGGTTCATGGATGGCAGCGAGCGCGGACCAGCGGGCCCCGGCAGCCGCCGAAAGCGGATTGAAATTACGAATCCACGAGGCGCTTTGTTCGGTGGATATGACCAGATGTTCGCGCGGGGGACTGATTTTCTTCGCAGCATGACAGCCGATCATTCCCAGCAGCAGCCAGAGCACGATCGCACCGCACCAGAGGGAGCGATCGCATGGGGTCTTCATACATAGTCCTTCCCCTCGAAACTAGCCGAGGCTGAACTCCTTGAGTCGCACCCGCTGTTCGCGGGCCTCGCAAAAGAGTTCGAAATCTTCCAGCATTTTTTCCAAAACCAGGGTCGCTGCCCCGAGCGCCGTTTGCTTTTCGCCGAACCGACTGCACTC
The DNA here is from genome assembly GCF_035638955.1 of Oligoflexus sp. GTDB lineage: Bacteria > Bdellovibrionota_B > Oligoflexia > Oligoflexales > Oligoflexaceae > Oligoflexus. Next base: position 5,193 of record NZ_DASQYZ010000317.1, read on the forward strand.
CAGCGGCACGCTCCGAAGTTCAGGCCATACAAGGTGCCGCGGAATCTCCGCGCGCAGCATATTTAAAATTTCCTCGCCCAGGTCTGGGACCACACCACCGACAATCACCAGTTCGGGATCAAAGCTCACCATGGCATTCGCAATGGCCAAGGCGAGACGATGTATAAACTTCCGCACAATGTCCTGCGTATTCGCATCACCGGTTTCAAAGGCCTCCTTCAAGAGCGCGCCGCGGTGCAAAATCTTGGGATGGCGTTGCCCCACTTTGACCTTGAGCTCCGCCAGCACATTATTAATGCCGATCATGGAGTTCAGATTATCCTGGGTCGGGCTCTGATCGATCTTGCGATCACCCAGGAAGGTATGGCCCAATTCTCCGGCCAGACCATGCGCACCCGCAAAAATCTTGCCATCGATGATGATCCCGGCGCCCAAACCGGACGCCACTTTCAGATACAAAAGATGTTTGCGACTTTGCCTTTCCGTCCACCACAGCTCGGCCAGAGCTCCAAGGTTGGCATCATTTTCCATAAAAATAGGAATCGACACATGCTCCTTGAGAATGCGGCTGAGCCCCAAACCGGCCCACTTCGGGTGGATGGCTGGATGCATGGAAAGGCTGTCACCCCCGGAATAAATCGGACTGGGGACGCCGATGCCAAGACCAATCACCTTGCGGCTGCGACGCCGAGCCAGGGTGATGCCTTCCTTCAGCAGATCCATGGCGATCTGAATGGACTGCTCCGGGAATTCCCGGGTTTGCGCCGGCACCGACAGCCATTCCACTTCCTGTCCGCGCAGGTTGCTCAGCATCAGACTGATATGCGACGCGCCGAAATCGAGCCCGGCAATCAGATGAGCATCATCTTCAAAGCGCAGCAGGACAGGCCGCCGCCCACCGGACGATTCACCATGACCAATTTCACTGATCAGCCCGAGATCCAAATGTTCGGCAACGATGGCTGAAATACTGGGGCGGCTCATCCCGGTGAGACGGGCCAGATCCGCGCGTGAAATCACCTGATGCTGCCACAATAGCCGCAGCAGCAAATTATTATTCGAAAGCCTGATATCCGATGCATCCAAACCTTGAAACACTTTCATGATTTCCCCTTTGGCACCCTTTGGATTTGCGGTGTTCAGAGTACATCAAACACTTTATTGGCCGCGATCACTTCTTTCAGCCACTTGTAACTCGCCTTGGGAATGCGCTCCTGAGTCGCGTAATCCACGTAAACGAGACCGAAACGTTTCTCATAGCCAAAGGCCCACTCGAAATTGTCGAGGATCGACCATGCAAAATACCCCTTGAGCGGGATACCTCGTGCGCAGACCTGAGCCACCTGATCCAGGTGCAGGGCGTAGTAGCGGAGGCGATGAGGATCGTGGATCTGCCGATCCGCTGTCAGATGATCGTCGTAAGCGGCACCGTTTTCCGTGATGTAATAAGCCTTGGCCGGATAATCCTTGGCCAGACGAACCAACAGATCCTGCAAACCGTCCGGATAAATCTCCCAGCCCATCCCGGTGTAGCGCAAAGGATCCGCCTTGGCAGCTTCCTCGGCAGGTCCGCGATCACCCATCACGCCGCGTGAATAAAAATTCACACCAAGGAAATCATTCGGCTGAGCGATCGTGGACAGATCACCAGACTGAATAAAATTCCACCCCTGATGGCCCAAAATACCCTGCTTTTCATAGTGTTTGATCATGTCCTGCGGATAGCTGGCGCGAAAGACAGGATCCAGATACCAGCGGTTGAAATCACCGTCGAAAAGCACCGCAGCTTCTTCATCTTCGGGTTTGCCTGGCGTCGCTGGGTAGGATGGATTCAGATTCAACGTGATGCCTGCCTGTGCGTCTGGCGCCAAGGCGCGAATACGCTGCATGGCCAAACCATGTGAAAGCAGGACATGATGCGCCGACTGCAGAGCGGCGAGCGGATCCTTGAGTCCAGGTGCATGTTCCCCCGTGCGATGACCCAACACTGCCACGCACCAGGGTTCATTGTGCGTGATCCAGTGATCGACACGATCGCGCAGCTGTTCGACGACATAGGCCGCGTAATCGGCGAAGGCATAGGCGGTATCGCGGTTGCGCCAGCCGCCTTGCTTTTCCAAAGCTGATGGTAAATCCCAATGATAAAGGGTCACCCAAGGTGTGATGCCTTTTTGCAAAAGCTCATCGATCAGTCTTTTATAGAAATCAATCCCGATAGGATTGCTCGCGCCACGACCTTCTGGAAGAATGCGCGGCCAGGCTACGGAGAATCGATAAGCCTTGGCCCCCATATCCGCCAGGAGCTGCACATCACGGCGGAAGAGGCGATAGTGATCACAGGCCAGGGTACCGTTGCTGCCGTCGATGATTTTGCCCGGTTGGGCGCAAAAATCGTCCCATATGCTCGGCCCTCGTCCGTCCCCCGGAATCGTTCCCTCGATTTGGAAGGAGGAGCTCGCCGCACCCCAGACAAAGTTTTTTGGTAAAGATCGTTCTTGCATGATCATCCTTTTCCTCTTTATGCAGCATCTAGGAAGGAAAATGACAGCGAACCTCGCGCTGGCCCATCCTGGTTAACGCGGGTCCTGCCTCTAAACATGATTGGGCAACCTTGGGACAACGGGATGCAAAGAGACAGCTGCTCGTTTCACGCAGCTGCGCCGCCAGCATCCCTTCTTCATCGGTCTTGCCTGGCCGGGTCGCGATCCGTTCATGAGCCACTCTTAAAAGCAGCTGGGTATAAGGATGCGACGGCTTTTCCAAAATGTCCTCGGAACGTCCGCACTCGACCACCTGTCCTGCATACATCACCGCCATACGATCGCTCAGGTAAAAGGCGCTCGGCAAATCGTGTGTGATCAGAAGAATGGCGAGGTTATGGGTTTCGCGAAGTCCTTTTAAGAGGTTCAGAATATCCATGCGAATGGAAACATCGAGCATCGATGTGGGTTCATCGGCAATCAGGAGAGCCGGACGGACAGCCAAGGCTCGCGCGATCGCCACGCGTTGCCGCTGTCCGCCCGAAAGTTCAAAGGGAAACTTCCTCACAAAGCTGGAACCTGGCCGGAGTCCAACCGCATCCAGAAGATCGGCAGCTTGCTGTTCGCTCGGACCGTGCAAGGCAAGCGCACGTTGCACGTGATATCCAATGCTATGAACCGGGTTTAACGAACCAAAGGGATCCTGGAAAATCATTTGAACCTGGGAACCAAACTCCCAGCGATCCTTACGGCCTTGAGCACGACCGCTTTGCCTTTGGCCGCGCAAAGTATAGTGGCCTTCATCCGGCGTTTCCAAACGCGCCATGATTCGACCGAGCGTGCTCTTGCCACTGCCGGATTCGCCCAGAACGGCCAGGATTTCACCCGGCTTGACGCTCAGGTTGATCCCTTCCAAAGCAAAGAGTCGTTTGCGGGCACCGAAAAGGCGCTTGAAAACACCTGTTTCTCCGGTCGTGACCGGATAGGTTTTGGTGATGCCCTTGAGCTCGATGAGTTGGTCCATGATCTCATGATTCCTAATTAGGGCTGAAGCAGTCCGCCCGCCAGCAGCAGATAAAGCACCCGCAAGGTTCCCTGATAGTAGGGGTTGTCACCGACCTGAGGGTCCGGCGCTTGGGGGATGCTGCTGATCCAATCGCTATACCATTGATCGGCTGTGTTTTGATCTCGTGCTGTTGCAGTCAAGGCCAGACCACCAATGAAACAGCTGTTCTTCTGATCCACCGATTTCGCAGGGCCGCCGCGCGCATGCGCGTAATTGTAAAGATTCTTCAGGACCTCGGAAGCCTCCGCTTTTCCATGCCATGCGAAATCAGTTCCGATTCGCCACGGCACACGACAGGCTTCATAACCATAAGCCCCTGCGGTGGCGCCATTTGCATAGGACCAGTCGGGAAAGAGACCACCCATATTGCGTTGATACAGAGCGAGCAATTCATAGGTTCCTCGCGTCAGATCATTCCAGAAATCGGCCTGGTTGGGCAGATAGCTGGCAAACACGCGGTAATAACCGGGAGCAAAATAGGAAGGATTCAAACGCTGATCGACGTTATCGCGGCAGCCGCCCCAGATATCACCGGGGCGCAGAACCAGGCGGCCTTCGCATTCCGATGTTCCATATTGTTTCAAGGCGGTGATCAAGGGTTCCGCGAGGAAACGATAGCCACCCCATTTCCGATCCGCCATCACCAGGGCCATGGCAATATCCAAATCGCCGTCGGTGGCGGCATTATCGCCCCAAACGCCACCGCAGACGGAAAACTGCCAGCTCATCATACCGCGTGGATTGCGACGCTTTTGAAAGCCTTGGGTCAGACGATCGAAGGTCTGGCGATCATCCATGCTCACAGCCATCAGCATGCCGTAACCGGTTCCTTCGGACACCGCTTCCGAGCCGCTTTTCCGAATATCAGCGGAACCATCGCCGCAGTCGACGAAGTATTTGGCTTTCCAGTTTTCATATTCCGTTTTCAGCTGATCGCGATAGATATCCTGAGGTTTGTAGGCATGCCAGGCACCGGGACCGGTGGAGCCGCCGGCATCCGCCTGCAGAAATTTCACGTCATTCACGGCCAGGGAAAATTGGGGTGTCATGGCTTTGAACTGCACGCTCAGGATGCGGGCCGGGTTGAAGGGGACAACCTTGGTCGTGGGACCCCAATCTTCCTGAAGAAGCTGCGACCAGGGAATCGTGATATCGCGCCAGGTATCCGCCTTGGCTGTGATGTCGTAGCCGTGGCAATTATAATCCGTGACATCCAGAGTGCAGACCTGCACCCGCACGCTGCCCTGTGATTTCAGCGCGAAGCTCAGACCTTTAAAGGCGCTGGCATCATAGCCATTCCCACAGTCGATTGGATCCAAACCGAGCCCGGGATCTTCAGCCAGAAAATGAAAACCGATGCCGCCACCGGCCCAGCCATTGGCCTGGCAGTTATGACCCTGAGTCGCGGCCACATACTTTCCTTTTTGGCTGCTATCAGCGGTCATCACAAACCGATTGTTCTTCGTCACCACAGGCGTTTGCTGACAGCCACCACCGGGATTGAAGGTGTACCAGACACCCAATCGGCCTTCACCGCCGCTGATCCGCGCGTCACCATCTTCCATATCATCAATGATGGCGTTCTGACCTTTGGACTGACATGCGCCATAAGCATGTTCGACGCTACGGCTTGCGGCCTGAGCCGTTCCATGTCCGAGGCCGCACACAGCGCTGACCGCTGCGGCAAGTCCAATCACGTGTCCCCCGAAACGCATGGTCCCCTCCCTGACTTTGTTAAGTTATTTAACAAAATGGTTCTATCAGTGCCCAGGAAGGGGGTCAAGCGGTCTTCACGCTGGCAATAGCGAGCGGGCTCGACTTTAAAATTGTTCAATGCGAGAGAGGTCGCCTCGGCCCGTTAGACCGATGCAAATTAAGGACGGGAAAAAGGCATGCGGAAATGGCGACTAAAATCGTTGATCAAAGGTCGCTAGTGTGCAGAACAGTTCCCGCCCGCAGCTGAGGAGCAATGGAATCACAGATCGGAAATTCCTCAAGCCTTTTCCCTTGGATCTTACAATTCACAAGGGTCTTCTCCAGGGCATGAACAGTTCCAGTTCGACCTGCGTCCTGAACCCTGGACCTTTGTCCACAGTTCTGCACCTGGTGCGCATGATCTTCCGATGAATTCCCGGTAAATTCGGCCAAAATCCTGGACTCAGAAGCTGGCACCTGGATTGCAT
>NZ_DASQYZ010000318.1:0-4831 GCF_035638955.1 Oligoflexus sp.
CATGATCAAGAAAGGCCAGCTGGACATCCGGGGCTCCAAACCATTCGAACAGTTTTACGCCCTGGCAGGATAACTGCGTCCGGGGAATGATCCCTTCAGAAACTCACTTCGACCTTGGAAATGTTTGCGACAGAGCCGATTCCGCTGCGGCTCGGCCGATTTTCCCCAAGGCTTGCTCTGCCGCTATTCGATGCGGCCGTCAATCATGGGCTCAGGACCGGCATCCGGATCTTTCAGGAGGCGCTGAACCGCCTGGGCGCAGATCTCGTGGTGGATGGTGTGGCGGGTGAGATGACAGTGAAAGCGGCAAAGTCGTATTCCCCGAGGCGGGTTCTCGCGGCATTTCTATCCCAGCGCCTGCAGTTTTATCGCCGGCTTGAGACGTATGAGGTCTTTGGCCTTGGCTGGGACCGGCGTATAATCGAGATCGCAGTTTTATCGTAATTTGAGGATTTCATGAACCAGGATCTTAAGACCAGACTTTTCTCAAGCGTCATCTCCAGCCCTTCGCGTGAGCCGGGTCTGATCGGCCCTTCCCGGGCGAAAGGCCCATCCCTCGGGCAATTTTTCTTTACCCTTGGGGCGCTCGCGGCGGCGGCCGGTCTTCTTCTGCTGCTCATCGCTAAGGTCAAACCCCTTCTGTGAGACGGGTATGCATCCAGGTCTTCACCTTAAAACCATGCGCGAGGATTGCGGCTATTCGCTCCGCGAGCTTGCGAGAAAATCCGGCTATTCACTCGGCTATCTTTCCGATATCGAATCGGGAAGGCGGCTGCCAACGTCATTTGCTCTCAAATGCATCCTTGGCGCCCTTTCTGCCCATGAGAAAAAGCCCGAAGTCCTCGCCCTGTACCTTGATGCAAGGATCAAAAACGTATGCTGATTATCGAAGTTTCGGATGGTGGTGCAACTGACTGGGTGCTTCGAAGCGTCGAAGGCGGAAAGGCACGCGCCATGGACGCGCTCAACCGGACGGCGAAAACTGCAGTGCATGAAATCAAGGCCGACATGCCCGCTAAGTTTACCCTGCGCAGCAGGTGGGCGCAAAAGGGCATCCGCTCGGACAAGGCGAATCAGGATGATCTCACAGCGCGCGTATACTCGGTGGACCCGTGGCTTTTGAAACAGGAGGAGGGGGAAACGCACCGGCCTTCCGGTCACGTGGCTATTCCGAAGGGGGCGCGAACTTCTGAACGGTCCTTGATCCCGCGGGGAATGCAGGGCCCCGGAAAGAATGCCTATAAAATAGGCCGACCGGGGATTTTATCAGGCTTTGAGTATGTTAATCATGGTCAGCGCGGTCCGGTGCAGGAGCCTGTCTTTTTTTGCAGCGCGGTCAGGTCTGCTCGGGACACACGAAAAAGGCCCAGGCTGCAGCAGCGGCAAGGCTTCTTGAGCAGATCATGGAGCGCAGCAAACACCCCTCGGTACAGAGCAGATGAAAAGCATTCGTGAGCATATGGTGGGCCAGCCTTAAGTCAATTGAATAGGCCGTTAGGTTTTTGCCGTTTTGAGGTCAAACATTTACCTTACCCCCAAGCCTGGGTTATTTTTCGGTCGTAAAATGACCAGTTCCAGATCGTTTCAAAGGAGTCCGCTTGCATCGAACCCTCCAAATACTAACCATGCTCACTTCATGGGCGTTTGTTTATCCGCAGGTTTTTGCCATCGAAGCAGTTCCGCCGGAAGTGGTGGCACAAGCCTTGGTCCCGACAGCAACACTCGCATTGACTCAGATTCCGCCATGGAGCTTTAAAAATGTAGATCAGTATCAGGGTATGGCGGTTGATTATCTACGGGATATAGCGAGGGACGTGAGGCTCCCTATAATTGAAGTTGAAATACCGCTTGGGCGAATGCCTTACATTATGACTCGCGGCAAGCCAGACATTTTTTTTGCCAGAAGTCCTGAAGTCCCTTTCGATTGCTGCGTTTCTCTCGGGAAGGTTTTCGCTGAGCAAACGGTGGTACGCGGTCGCAAAACCGGACCGGTTTGGGATATCGGCAACCGGCAAGGACTTGAGATTTGCCGCACAGGATTGAGCGGTTATGACCAGCCAGGATTCCGGATGTATGATGCCGGCAGCCTTGATGTTTGTGTTCGCATGGTGGCCAGCAATCGTCTTCCATTTTTAATCGGAGAACGATATGTGGTACGTGAAGTGCTGCGGTCAAGCGGTCCAGTCATCTCCTCTCTTTTTGGTCTATCAATCGTTGTTGCAACAAGGCCGGTTCACTTTTATATCTCACACGCATTAAATAAATCATCGTTTGGACCGGCCATGCGAAAGGCTGTTGCAGAAAGAAAAATGCTGGAATACATCAATCGTTACTCAGGACTGAAAAAAAGTCCTTGATGGGGGGGGTGAAACTGCCTTCCATGGTTATGGACTTTCCAATACGTTAAAATCAAGCCAGGCCGTCGAATCTGTTTTCTCATGACCTCTCCTGCCCCCCCAGGGCAACGATCATGCCCCGGGGTTGACCGCAGGGGGGGGATTGAAGAACAATAGGAATAGGGCATAATAAACGGCGGTAGTAAATTTGAGATGCAGGGGCTGACGCTGCCTTGCACCCGTTTTGCTTTTGAACCTATGGAGTCCACGGTGAGAAAAGACTCATTGCTCGCACTTCTTGCAGTCCTGCTCAGTTTTCACAATGGCTGCAGGTCAACGTCCCCCCGCTCAGACCTTGCAATTGAACGTCGCGCAGATGGCCGGGTATCGGGCGTGATCGCGGAGGAATGGATCCGGATTCCAGGGGACGAGATTTCAGCCCTGCAAGCGGACAAGAGGTTTCCTCTAAACCCTTCCTCGCGAAAATTTCTGTCCAATCTCGCAACTTATAAAGCCAATACTCAGGACTATGGGACGAGAATACGAGGGTTCATTCATCCCCCGGAATCGGGCGACTACAATTTTTATATTAGCGGCGACAATGAGGCAAAGCTTTTCCTGAGTACGGATGACAAGCCCAATAACCTCTCAGGACAGCCAGCAGCGTTCCTGACCAGCCAGCAGTGGACTGGACCAGGCGAGTGGGAAAAGTTTCCAGGTCAGGCTTCGCAGGCCGTTCGATTGGAGGCAGGAAGGCGTTACTATTTCCAGGTGCTTCAAAAAAATGGCGGGGGAGCAGGTGGGGTTGCCGTCGGCTGGAAGCGACCCGGGGGGAATCTCGAGAGACCGATCACTGGTGCCAATCTTTCCCCTTTTGAAAACGATTCGCCACGGGCGGAAGCCGCTCAAAATGATGGCTATCACAATTCAGTCAAGGCCATGCTTCTTGAACGGCATGGACTCCTGGGCGGAAGCTGGGTGTTTGGCTCAAACGTGGACGTCAATACCACGGCCATCAGAATCAACAAGGAAGGATCCGAAGGGTCGGTGGTCAACGTCACCGGACAGCCTTTTGCCAAAGCCGTCCAGCTGGCCATCACCGAGGTTCCAGCAAGGCCAACAAGTGCCAGTTTCGAACTCAAGACCACAAGCAATATCAGCGCTGGAGACAGTCTGCTTCTCGTCTTTTGGGCGCGTTCGCCTGTTGGGACCAATCAGATCACCCTCGGGAATTTCCAGTTCATGCAGGACTCGGGCACTTACAAAAAATTCCGGTCCTTTGAACAACGTGTGGTTGGCAACGAATGGAAGCAGTATTTGATCCCTGTTGAGGTAACCGACGATATTGCTTCAGGTGCAGCAAAGTTCATGGTGGAGCTGGGTGTGGCCAGGCAGACCCTCCAGCTCGCTGGGGTTACCGCCATCAATTATGGCAAGGTTTACTCCGCGGCCTCCTTGCCCGTTCAGAGCAACGATGATTATGTCGGCAGGGAAGCCAATGCCCCCTGGCGCCTCGCCGCCCAGGAGCGCATTGAAAGGCTCCGGAAGGCCAACCTTCAGGTTTCGGTCCTCAATGCCAGTGGTCAGCCGGTTCCCAATGCCAAGGTTCGCATTGAAATGCTGCGCCACGAGTTTGCCTTCGGCACGGCCATCCAGGAGGATCGGATCGCCGGCAATAAAAAGCAGGACGACGTTTATCAGGAAAAGTTACTGAATCTTGATGGCAAAGGCCATGGCTTCAATGCGGTTGTGTTCGAGAATGGCCATAAATGGAAGGAATGGGAAAACAGGTGGCCAGTGTCCAATGCCGACAATGTCAGGACCGTCAAGTGGCTCGTCGACAGGGGAATTCAGGTACGCGGACACACCCTGCTGTGGCCAGGGTGGGGGAACTCACCTGACGATTTGAGAGGGAAATCCCAGCAGGAGATCAAAAATCGTATCAATGCTCATCTGACTACAATGCTCAAGAATACCACATATCCGGACCTCAGCCTGATCAAGGAATGGGACGCGCTCAATGAACCAACCGGCAATGTGGATATAGCCAACCTCTTCAGGGGTTCACCTGGATACCCTACGGGTCGGGAAATCTATCTGGACCTTTTTAAGAAAGTCAAGGAGCTGGCGCCTGACGTCAAAGCTTATGTGAATGAAGCGCAGTTGACGAACTTCTACGTTAAAAGTGATCTTTATAAGTCCTACGTGGAGGAAATCGCCAGGGGCCTTAGGGACAGTGGCAGTGCCGCGAAGGTGGACGGAGTGGGCCTCCAGGCGCATTTCCGGTATCTGATCCCCCCCGCGGAAATGCTGCAGCACTTTGAGGACTACCACGTTGCATCCCTTGGCGGAAAAATCAAGATTACCGAGTACGACAATGCCACGCTCGCACCGGATGATATTCAGAAGGATTATTTCCGCGACATCCTGACAGCCACCTTCAGCTACGAACACAGCGACGGCTTTCTCATGTGGGGTTTCTGGGACGGAACCTC
>NZ_DASQYZ010000319.1:0-61447 GCF_035638955.1 Oligoflexus sp.
ACCGATGAATATTTCATCATCCGAGCCAGTGACGCGCATGAAGAGGATTTCAAGGATCTGTATTATCTGAACCTCGAAGACTCGCGTTATGATCGACTGACTTTGGAACGCTTTGGCCGTGTCACCGCCTTTGTGCCAGAAGTCCTGGCGGTCCTGGAAATCCCAGCCTCCCAGCTTGAACAGGCCGCGGTTGAGCTGCATGAAGAGCGCTGGTCCTGCGGGCAATTGATGCGGCTGTTTGGGGATGACGTTGCGCTCAACCTTCTGGCGAAAACTGCGGTCCCGGTGATTCCTGTCGATGAAAATGTTGCAGCGGTTTCGTCCATTCACGCTGCCGTGAGTCCAGCGGCCATTCAAAAAACGGTTCAGTCGATGGTGGATCTCGGGACCCGCTATGGTCGCAGCACCAAGGCCGGCAGCGTCACCGATCTTTTGCAAAAACTTTATCAGGACATGGCAGGCTCGCGCCCGGACATCAGTCTTGAGAAAGTTTCCCACAGTGGCTACACTCAGTCCAGCGTCGTGGTTCGCATAGAAGGTCAGAAACATCCCGAAGAAATCATTGTGCTGGGCAGTCACATCGATAGCATCGCGCGCGGATCCGATGTGGCCCCGGGTGCCGATGATAATGCCAGTGGAACCGCCTCGCACGTCGAGGTCTTTCGAACCATCATCAACCAGAATCTACGCTTTGATCGGACAGTGGAAATCCATGGCTATGCCCTGGAAGAACTGGGGTTGATCGGCAGCCAGGCCATTGCCAGGTCTTACGTGAATGGCGGCAGGAATGTGATCGCCATGATGCAGAACGATATGAACATGTTCAAGGCCACGAAGGAAGACATGGTCTGGCTGATCACCAATGATAGCGACCCGGCGTTGACGCGGGATATGGAGCAGCTGCTGCGCGCTTATCAAACAGTGAAGGTGGACAAAAACCGGCTGACGGCGGGTACGAGCGATCATCGTTCGTGGAATCGGCAGGGGATTCCCGTGGTATTCCCCACCGAAAATCCCAACAACTACAATCGCAAGATCCACACGCCTGATGATGTGATTGCCAATTCAGGCGCTTTTACGCAGTCAGCCGAGTTTGTGAAACTTTCCCTGAGCTTCCTCGTCCACTACGCTGGACTTCAACCGTCTCGCTGAGCCTCCTGGACCCTGTGTTTCCATGAAACACAGGGATGCAGAACTAAGCAATCAAGCTGAGTTGACAATTTTTCGCCTTCCGGATAAAGCTGGGGGAATTCATGATTTTTTAAACCTGACTTGTGAATTCGCCAAACGTGAACGAGCAAGCGCTTAAGGAGACTCCCGTTATGCGTTGCATGCCGTCTCTCGCCCGTCTGATGCTGGGACTGGGTTGCCTATTCTACCCCGCTGGCAAGGCCGTGCTGGCCGGGCCAGCGGTTCTGAAGCAATCCGAAGCCGAATTGCGAAAAAAGCAGGTCGATGATGTGCGGTATGCTCTCGATCTTGACCTGCCGGAGTCTGACAAGCCCTTTCAGGGAACCGTGCGCATCGGTTTCACCTTTCACCCCCAGAATCAGCCTCTGCGCGTCGATTTCGCCAAGGGCAAGGTGGAATCCGTCAAGGTTAACGGTCGCGCGGTGAAGTTCGAAACTGATGAGATGGCGATTCGATTAGGCGAGGATGTGCTGCAGGCGAACGCAAAAAATGAACTCGAAATCCGCTACGAGCATCCTTATAGCAAGGACGGCAATGGCCTTTACTGGTTCCGTGATCCCGTCGATCAGCAGGTTTATACCTTCACTCACTTTGAACCTTATGCCGCCAACAGCTTTTTTCCGAGCTTTGATCAGCCGGACCTGAAGGCCACCTTTCAGATGAAAGTGAAGGCACCCAAAACCTGGACTGTGGTCTCCACGGCCCGGGAAACCAAAGTGACCCCTGACGGCGACAAGAACATTTGGGAATTTCCAGAGACATTGAAATTCTCGACGTACCTTTTCTCGCTGCATGCCGGGGCCTATAAGGTTTGGGAAGATAAATCCTTCCGCGTTCCCCTGCGGATCATGTCGCGTCAATCGCTGGCTCAGTACATGCCGGTGGATCAGTGGTTCCGCGCCACCCGCCACGGCTTTGATTTCCTCGATAAATATATGGGTTATGCCTATCCCTTTGGCAAATATGATCAGGTCGTGGTACCGGATTTCAATGCCGGCGCGATGGAAAACGTGGCGGCTGTCACCTTTTCCGAGCGTTTTCTAGTCCGTGGGCAACGCACCGAAGCGGATGAGCAGGGGCTGGCTGGTACGATTCAACACGAAATGGCCCACATGTGGTCGGGCAATCTCGTCACCATGAATTGGTGGAATGACCTTTGGCTGAACGAAAGCTTTGCAACTTATGCCGCGACGCTGACGATGGCGGCTGATCCCCGATTCCCCAATACCTGGATTGGCTTTCATCGCAGTAAAAGCGGGGCCTATTTTGCCGATCAGCTGGTGACCACGCATCCGATCGTAGCCGATGTGCCCGACACGATGTCGACCAATTTCGATGGCATCACATATGGCAAGGGCGCTTCGTTTTTGAAGCAGCTGCACTTTCTGGTGGGTGAAAAAGCCTTTCAAAAAGGTCTGCAGATTTATTTCAACAAGCATGCGTTCGGCAACACCCGAGTCAATGATTTCATCGCGGCCATGGAAACAGCCACAGGTCGAAGTTTGCAGACGTTTGCCAAGGAATGGCTGCAGACCGCAGGTGTGAATACACTGACAGCCGATTTCACCTGTCGCAAGGGTAAAATCGAACAGTTCCATCTGAAGCAATCGGCGATTCCCGAACAGCCCACTCTGCGCGAGCATAAGACTCAGGTGGCGCTTTATAAATGGAAAAAGGATCGTTTCGAGCTGATCAAGGAAGCAGCCGTCGGTTATCAGTCCGCTTCAACCCCGTGGCGTGAAGCCAAGGGTTTGGCCTGTCCTGATTTGGTCTTCCCCAACCAGAACGATCATGATTATGTGAAAGTGGTTCTGGATCCTTTCAGTTATAAGAATGCCGCCTCGCATCTGCAGGCGATCGAAAACCCCATGCAGCGGATCATGGTTTGGAATGCAGTATCGGATATGATCCTGAGCACGGATATTTCCTTGAAGGACTACACGCGCTTTATCGTGCAGCAGCTGCCTTTGGAGAAGGATTATGAAGTTCTGCGCGCCATCGATGCCAAGATTGGGCGGGAACTTCTGGGCTATGTGGACTGGATCCCAGAAAAGGCTGTGAAGCAGGAGATTCTGAATGCCCTGCTGAAGGTTTATGAAGGTCAGCTGCAGTCTTCGCTGGCCTCGGATAGCAAAAAAATTCAGTGGGGCACCTATCGCCAGCTGCTGACCATGTCTGGCCGTACCGATACCATTCTGAGCCTTTGGCAGGGCAAGACCACGTTTCCTGGTGTGATGATCGATCAGGATGAGCGTTGGGGTCTTCTCGAAGCGTTGAGTCAGCTTGGGCATAAGGAAGCTTTGGCCTGGGCCGATGCCGAAAAGCAAAAGGATCCCACCAGCATGGGTCAGCGCAAATATCTGGCCGTCCAGGCTTCGTTCCCGGACTACGATCAGAAAATGAAAATGTTGGATCCGATTGTCAAGGCTGAGCGGAAGATGTCGGGCGCTGAGCGTTATGCGATCATGGGCAACCTCTTTCCAAGATCGCAGCGCGAGCTTTTGAAGCGCTATGAGCCAACCTATCGGGCGGAAGTGGATCGCATCGTGGCGAAGGCGGAGCCGGGCGTTTCCCGTTCGTATGTGATGAGCCTTCTGCCGGTCAGCTGCGACTCGTCAAGTTTGCCGCTGATCAATGAGCTGCTGGCGAAGCCTTACCCGCAAGCCATCAATGATGGTCTGAAGGTGGCACGACAGAACAATGAGCGTTGCCAAAAAGTAATGGCGCGGCTTCTGAGCTCACGCCAGGGTTAAGTCCATGGACAAAGGTCCCCGGTGCAGCCGGGGACTTTGGCATCAATACCCGAAACGACCCAGAAATGCTTTGGATTCGCTGCTATTGAGATCCACGTAGGAGGCTTCGCCGCGTGCGAAGAGTCCACCGGTGCCACCGCCTGAAGCCACACCGATCAAAGCTCCCTGACGGAACATGGGACCCCCGGAATCGCCATTACCAGCTGATGCCGCTTCGCCTGTGGCGCCACCGCTCTTTTCTTTCACTTCGCCTGTGATATTGATGAAACCATCTTTGACTTCGGCAATTGTATTGCGGCCGACGCGCTTTTGATCATCACCTTTTTTACCAAAGGTCGACATATCATAGTAACCATAGCCAAGGATTTCGATGGCATCGCCTTTGATCGGCGCCGTGGTGCTGAGACGGGCTTCGCCGCGAGGACGTTCGTCTGAAGACTTGTCCTCCGTTTTCAGAATCGCGAGGTCATAACGATTGAAGCCTTTCTTGGCTTCCCAAAGTTTATTCCGATAACCTTCCGTCACGCGTGTCACGAGCTGCGTTTTCTTCGGCATGGTGGTGTGATCGGTGACTTCAAAGACCATGATTTCCAAATCCAGGACCTTGCCTTCCGCATCCGATGAGCCATCGCCGATGCAATGGGCTGCGGTCAGGATTGTATTCCTATCGATCCAGGTTCCCGTGCAGGTCGCACCGCCTTTGAGCTGACCGTTTTGATAGACGCGACGATAGAGATTGACGACCTCGGGTCGATCCGTTTCCTGAATGATCTGACCATTGGTGACTTTAAGCTGAGATCCTGCGTATTCACCGCAAGCTGTTAATGCCAAAAGACTGCCGAACATCGCCAGGGAAATAGCACGCATCATCTCCACCTTTCATTTTTTGTAAAATGCTCGAAGCTATGCGAGTTATATTTTGGTAAAACTTGCACCCTTCTACTACGCGCGCTGCCGATAGGCAAGGTCGGAATCTGGCTGACGCAGGCTCGGAAATGCCTTCATTTGCAGAACAAACAAGGATCAAGAATTTCCATTAGCCTTTTACCGAAATGTGTCCAGATGAGGTATTAGTCGAAATCCGGCGCGTAAATAGGTCCAATTTTTTCCAATTCCCGGCCTTGCCGTCCTCTGAATCCCACGATGTGACGTCCGGGTCCTGCTGAGTAGTCCATCGTGCTTCCTGGATTTTTGCCTGCTTCCAGGACACGTCCCTGGCTGGTGACGAGCTTAAGATAATGAATGGAAGTCGTCCCTTTGTGGTGACCTACACCCACCGTCATACGCCTGAGATACTCGCCAACATGGAGATCCATCGCATGCTCACCGCCACCATTCCCACCGTGCTTATACGCATTTCCGTCCTCATACCGTACGGTGATAGCGTCCACCCGGTCACCACTGCGAATGCTGAGGTGGACCAATCGGGATTGAACATGCAGGCGCTCTCCATCATTAAAGTAGGATCCGCCTTGACCACCGACTTCACCGGGGCTGTCGTAGAGCCGTGACTCTTCGGGTGCGGGCGATGCGCGTTTAACACCTTCGGATTTGCTGGATTTCTCCTGGGTGATGCGTTGTTGGCCGCTAGCCACGTCAATAGCCTGAGCCATTTCCTGATCCTGGCTGAGTTCCTCGTGCGGGACGTACCAGAATTCCAGATGAGCGCCCTCTTCTTTCAGATCAATGATTCCATATCCATGGCGGGTACTTTCGAAATATCGAATGTGGGGGTTGAATAGCTTGATAGCTGCCGCGAACCCTCCTTTGGCAATCGCGCCGAGAACTCCCTTGACTTGCTCGTCGAGGTTGCCGCGAGTCACGCTTGAGGGTAAAATTTCAACAGCCGCAGCTCGACCACCCCACTCAAGATTGGCGGCAAACGAGAGATGGGCATCACCAGTCGCAATCAAGGTGTTTTTTATTCCATGATCCACGAGCACCTGGAGAACCCTTTGCCGATCTGCAGGATAGCCATCCCACATGCTCTCTGATATCGGCTTGCCCAGGATCTTGCACGGGGCCATCAGGACTTGATTGCCAAGAATACGCCAGTGCGCTTGCGATTCCGTCAACTGGTTCTTTAGCCACTGAAACTGCTGATCACCAAGAATGGTAATCTGGCCTGTCTCAGAACTGATAGCGTCACGACCAATATGACGAGTATCCAGCATGATAAGATCCAGCATGGGACCAAATGATAAACGTCGGTAGATCAGATCATGATTCCCATATTCCGGGGAACGAATCGGGACCAACTCGTGAAACGCACGGATACTGTCTGCCTTGCCCGCGGCATGATCGATGTCATGATTATCCCACACGATGATCCATGGATGTTGCTGATGGGCATGTCTCAGGAAAGGATCCCTACGGTAATACCGATAGCGCTGGCGCACGGCGGCCAAGGTATCGGGGTTTTGGGTGTTGACCGGATCGGACGGCATGTTCCTCTGTTCATCCTCGTCTACGAAATCGTAAATGTAGTCGCCGACGTGGAGTATGGCATCCATATCACTTCGTCTTGCCAGCGCTTCATAGGTATTGAAATACCCGGACCATATGCTGGAGCAACTGACAAGAGCCAAACGTATGTTGGACATGGTTGAGGGGGCCGTCCGTGTGCGCCCTATCATCGACCAGCAGTTCATGGCAAAAAAGCGATAATAGTATGTGGTTCCAGAATACGGCAGGAGGGCGTCCACTTTAATGGTGAAATCCTGCTCCGCGGTGGTCGAGGTATCACCTTCAGCTACGATTTGCGTGAAAGCTACATCCAAAGCAGCTTGCCATCGGACATTGACTGAGGGAGAACCATCCCCAGTAACATGCGTCCACAGGATAACACGATCAGCCAGGGGATCACCCGACGCGACGCCATAGGCAAACGTTGTTGAAATCTGCTCCAGATTTCGTCGGCTTTTGCTTTCCTCGTTATTGAGAATTTCGCTGGAAAAACTTTTTGGATGCATGATCAGAGATCCAAAAAGCCCACCGCCCACCTGGAACAGACGGCGTCGCGATTGAAGCATACAATACCTCCTGGGATTGACGTTTATTGCTTTGCATTGAAGTTCAAGTGCCTTGTACCGAAGGCAGGTCGCGACGGCAAGCCTGGACTTGTAAAATCTCAATAAAGATTGCAGGCAGGTCGAGGGTTTCGACAGCCTGCTCTTGCTTATTTTTGTGCTGGCCTGCGGCCTAAAGTTTTCCTTGACTCGCTCCGCCCGTCATACTCTGAAACAACGCCCTGGACCTTACAGCTGTGTCCGTAAAATCCGTAAAAACACCATCCACTCCAGCATTGAAAAAGGCATTATATTCAGCCTCTGGACGACCGTAGTCGACCGCGAGATAAACTTCCTCATCGCGGAAGGTATAGGGGTGCACCAGCAAACCCGCGGCGTGAGCGTCAGCGATCACTGGCAAAGTTTCTCCCGAGAGTTGTTCCACCGCTTCGGCCTTGCCATCGCCATTGAGGTCGGTGGCTGTGGCTGGTTTACGGCGGACAATACTTCCCTTCCATGGCCCAATTCCCGCCGCATAGGTGGCCACGAAATTTTTCAAACTCGCCGCTCTTATAAGGTCACCATAGTTTTCCGTACGTCCGGCTTTCTTATAATCATACGGCTGGGCATCCCGATCATCTAAAAGCTGAACCAGAGGAATCTTCAGTCCGTTCTTCTTCAGAAGGGGCACAAGGATATCCTTGAGGTTGGAGACTTCAAACGACTGGATGAAGACGCGCCGAGGATCGGTGAACTTTTGCTCCATAAGAGTTGCGATCAACTTTTCTTCAAGGGGCAGGCCCATGTCGCGAAAATACGTTGGGTGCTTGGTTTCTGGATAGATTCCTACGTGTCGGCCCGTCTGGTATTCAAAATTCTTGATGGCGTCAATCACCTCAACCAGAGTGGGAACTGTGAACATACCATTGAATTTCTGATCACGGAACGCAACCCGCTGGACCGCCCTCAGGCTTTTCAATTCGGTCAGCGTAAAATCCTCGGCAAAGAAGCCCTCCTCTTCAACGCCATCAACCCACTTGCGCTTCAAACGATCAGAAAATTCCGGCCGGGATCTTACGTCGGTCGTGCTTGTGATGTTGGGTTCATGCCGCGCAATGAGCACACCATCTTTCGTGATAACCAAATCCGGCTCAATGAAATCAGCGCCCATCTGCATGGCAGCCCAATAGGCCTCGATCGTGTGCTCAGGCAAATAGCCCGACGCTCCACGATGGGCAATGACCAAAGGTCGACTCACCGAAGGAATCGCGGCGGCAGCGACATGACTCCAGGCAACACACTGAAGAGCAACACTCAAGATTAGGAACTTCATAAAATCTCCTGATTCAATTTCAGTGGAGCTTAGGACCGTATTATGAAGCACGGCTAAAATTGCTGTGAAGTTCCGCTTTTCGGGAATTGTATGCAGCCCCCGTGGGCTGAAAATAAAAAGGTCCGATGAAGATCCTGTGAAGAGTGCGTCCGTGCCTTGCAATCGAAAATACCTTTGTTTACTTTGAGTGGACTTCTGTACGGAGGACCATGCTTATGGAGACAGTGATAAAGCCGGTCAACGGCAACCAGTTTACATGGATTGATCTCTGTCGACCCACGGCCCATGATCTTATGGCGATCATGGATCAATACGACCTGCACAAAACGGCTGTTTTGGATAGTCTGGATCCTCAGCACTTGCCGAAGCTGGAGCGTTTCAAGAATGGTGTGTTTTTGATTGTCCGGCTGTACGATAGCGCGGCGCACGTGCTTGAGGACGACCTGCAGAAGATGACCAGCAAGCTCTCCATTTACCTGAATGCGAAGACCCTTATCACGATAAGGCGCCAGGGACAGGGCTGCATTGACGAGCTTGTCGAGCGTTGGAAGAGCAAAGGGGAGGTTGGAAACCTGGATTCCGTCGCACACCCCCTGAACGAAATCCTGGACACTGTGCTCACAAGCTATATGGATCCTCTGGAGAACTGTCAATCACGCTTGGATCGTCTGGAGCGTTTGACCTTCCAGGATACAGGCTTTCAGCTCCTTCAGGCTGAGGATGCCTACAGCTTGATAGCCAAAACCTCGGTCATCAAACGCATGCTGTCCATGAGCGTTCACATCATCGATCGCATCGATTACATTCCAGACGCAAGCCGTCCTTATTACAATGACATCCAGGAAGACGGTGAAAGCTTACTGTTCTGGGTGCAGGATATTCAAGAGAATACCAACCGCATCCTCCAGCTGCAGATTTCCCTTGAAGCGCAAAGGACCCATGAGGCTTCGCAGCGCACTAATGAGATCATGCGTTTTTTGACGGTTTTCTCGATACTTTTTATGCCGCTGAATTTCATCGCCGGTGTCTATGGGATGAACTTCAACCGAATGCCCCTTCTCCAGCACCCTTGGGGATTTTGGCTTTCGCTTTTTCTGATGGCGGCCAGCACATGCGTTATTCTGCTTTGGTTTCGCAGGCAGGGATGGCTGCATCGCAACGCTGAACCGGATGCATTGCATTTGACCAGGCGCTTCCTTGCGGATGCACTGCCGGACCGGCGTTGGCTCCCTAATCTGGCAGGGATGAAACGGGATCCGTAAGTGCTGATCTATTCATATGTATTGGAAAATTGATAGGCAGACTCCAGCATTTTTCTACATTCTGCAATCAGCGTATGCACATTTTCCCAATAGTCTTTTCTGTAGATATTGTCTTTGACTTTATCAAGTTCCACGATGCATTCGTAAAGCGCTTTTGAAAGTTGAATTCTGGCGAGTTTGAATGATGTTGTGTGAAAGGTCTTTTTCAAGAGTTCGATTCTCAAGGAATCCGACGCATTGATAAGATTACCTACCTCGTCTCTCATGGCGTGCTCCACAATAGTGGATGGTATGAACAGAACCTGTTTCTCACCCCTGCAATATTTATACCTTAGCCTGGTGCTATTGTGTAAAGATATCGATAATTTATGGTGAAAAATGTGTGAAGTCTTGAATGCTTGAAAGGCGGGGATCTTGAGGAAAGATTGAGGCGAGAACGTTATCAAGCCTCAACCGGGTCGTCCAGGTCTTCAAGGAATCTTGCGCACCAGTGTCTCAGTTGGTTGAGTCAGGCTTTGGCCTGGCAATCAACGGCAGGATTGAAACCGCTCCGCGCGCCATTCGATCGATTGTGAACTCGTTCTTCACAGTCCAGCTGTCGTGGTAGCGATAGAGCGCCGGATATTGCGCCTGGGCTGGAAATTTTTTGTTCTTACGAGCCGTGTTCCACGGAGCATTCATGTAGCCATCGTATTCACCATTTTGAATGTCCGCGCTCGGGATGCCTGGTACGATCTCAGGCCACCCATCGGCTTCACCACGTTTGTACTCCTGCCACTTATAGTGGCCGATTTCATGGACCATCCACCTCGGCCTGCGCTGCGGATGACCAAGTCCCGTGATAAATGTTCGACTCAACGGATTCGAACCAAGCAGGTAATTCCAGGTCTTGATAATGACGTCGCGGTATTTCGGATCATGAGTCACCCCATAGGCGACCATGGCGGGAAAGGCTATGGCGTCACCACTGAAATACCAGCCCACGGTTTTGGAAACGAATCGCGGCAGAGGGGCTCCGAATGGAGTTGCATAGGGCTGCCCACTATGGCCCATGGTGGTGTCGCCCCAATCCATGATCGCTTCACGTGCCCGCTTGCGGATACCCGGGATAGCCTTTTCCGTCCGCGCGTCTGTGCCTGAATACAAAGACACATAAGCCGCAAGCCATGGCCCGGTCAACGACCAGCTCCAGTGTTTAACCTTCTTCAGGTCAGCAGGTAGTGCCGACTTCAAGAGCTCCACGTAGGCCTGGTCTCCGGTTGCCTCGAGCAGGTTGGCAGCCGCAACCAGCATTTCATCAGACCATGGGTTCGGTCCTGCTTGCCATGGGTCATACCATCCAGCATCCTTGAAGTACGAAGGCTCCTTGTGATGCTTTTTAAAACCATGGAAAGCCCGTCGAGCGGCAATCAGATAATCCTTGCACTTGGAAGGCACGTATTGCTGCATCAGCGGCGTATTGTAGGCCATGGCCAGCACGCCAGCTGCATAAAGCGTTTCGGAACGATTGGGGCCCATGGTCTTATCATAGAGCTTGCGCATCGATTTTCCCTCGGGCGGCTGGCCCATTTCGTAACCTCCGCTGCCATCCTGCTTTTGGGGCCTTAAATAGAAGGGCACTGTCCCGTCCTTAGGGGTATTCATCACGACCTTATGGAGGAAGTCGAGTTCATGAACGACTTCATCGATCAGGTCGGGAATGCCGTTACCCGACTCGGGCATCTGCAACGACTCACCCAGGGCCTCGACTTCTCCAGGGAACAACCTGATGGCTGTCAGCAATGATGCCGACATGTCCGCTGAGTTGTGCGGATATTTTCCGCGATCGCCGGCATCCATGTGACCGCCGCTGAGGTCGGCCTGCTGACCCGTGCTCTCTATGATGGCGTCGTCGAGATGAGCGGGCGGTCGGTTCCAGTGGGTCGTATCCTGAGAATCAAGGCCATGCTCACCATCGCGCTGATGCATCATACCGCGTATCAGAGTGTAGCCAATGTCATTGAAGGCCGAAGGACTTACCTGGAAGGAATATGAGGAGCCTACTGTGGGAATGCGAATGTGGTAACGGCCTGGAATACTGAACGAAGAGAAATCCAATGAGTAGACATTGCTCCTGGACCATGGCTCCTTGTCGGCGGTGACATCGAGTTTGATGTCACCGCTATAAACGATTCGCTGTGCGGCTTCATCAATGACCTCGAAAGTTTTGGCGGCACCGAAATCGATGGTGCCCTGACCAGTCCATGACGAAAGGTAGGCGATTTTAGGGCCGTTCGCCAGATACGCAACCTGGTTCACATGAATCGCTTCGTTCGCAGTGTTTTTATCCCAAGTGAATGCGTAGGACCCCCCAATTTTAACCTTACTGTTCACACTCAGCCTATAGGCTTTGCCTTCCTGGAGGGGACTGGGCAATTTCAGAAAGATTCGATAGGTGACATTGATTTTAGCCGCATCGTCGAACTTATCATCATCACTCCAAGGAGCGCTTTCTGGCCAATGCCGACGCTGGATGACAGAAGGCGAGACACCACCTTTAAAGGTTGGATCGTCCACACTTGAGATGACGTAATTGGATGCCTTGCTCACTTCCCCTGCATTGTACTCGCGCTCTGGCAGGACTATTTGAATCCAATCTCTATTGACGATGAGGACCTGTGCCGTCTGAGTTGCTGGCGCAACCATGGGGCGTTCCTTCAGCTTCTCTGCAGCGAGAATCTGAGTCATGAATGCCATTGAAGAAACGATGCCTAGGCTCAGTGGAAGGTTGAAAAATCGATGAGGTCGGGGTCTTGGACTGGTTGTCATTGTTGTTCATCCTATGAAAAATGTTAGGAACAGGCCAACAAGAACGTGTTGCCAACGATGATGAGGCTCGCGTTTGCAGCCGATAGATATCCGAAATGGGAGCCAAGCTCAATCCATTAAAATTAGAGCCTCGGGTGACTGATAATTGTTGTCTTCAATGCAAGACAGTTCATTGCTATGGGTGATGGATCGCGTGCGTCTGTCGCAAAATGAAGCCAGTCAAGCCTTGCGGACGTGAAATAAAAACCAAGTCGAGAAGATGTTTTTGAGATACAAGGGCTATCGGAGGGCTGAACGAATGAATTGTCACAAGAAAAAATTTGGATCAATTGGGAAGCCGTTTACAAATTGCGGATGGCTGGTCGTCTCACTTCTTGCAATGTCCATGTCCTGCGGATTGCAAGAATCACCTAAAAAAGAAGATTCTCTGATCAAGTCGATGGCATCGGCAGGTCAAAGGGTTACCGCAGATTATCGAGGAAAAGCCCAGTGTACGGGAGAACCGTCTCTTAATGTGCGAGCTGAGCCTTCGATTCAGGCATCCAAAATTTCACCTGCGTTGAATTTTGGTGAAGACGTGACGGTCGAGGACATGCAGTGGGATGAAGTTTCTCATCAGTATTATGCAAACATTGGGCGCGGCTGGGTGGATATCCGTTGGTTGAAGAAGGTCGCTGCGGTTCCCGGTGGCGGTGTTCCATGTTCCACTCAATATGATGACGCCTTTGCGGTTGCCGCCATGGGCAGCCCCACGCGGGCTCTTCTGTCGATCATCGGTTACGCCGAAGGCACGGGAAACTGCTATAACGTCATGTTCGGCTATAAGACCTTCACCAGCTACGCGCAGCATCCTAACGAATGCCGACCGTTCGGCAACACCTGCTCGACAGCCGCTGGTCGCTATCAATTCCTGGGGCGCACCTGGAACGAAATCAAGCGGGTTGAGGGTTATCAAACCTTCGAGCCTTCCAATCAGGATAGCGGCGCCATCTATCTCCTTCAGAGAAGAGGAGTCGACAATTACGAGCAGCAACTGAGTTACACCGAGCTGGTCGAAAACTTAAAACTCATGTCATGGGAATGGGCTTCCTTTCCACCAGGACGGTACGGTCAAGGGTTCAAGAGTTTCGAGCAGATGTGGTCGAAGTACAGTCAATACTCGAATGAATAATTAACCTGGCAGGAGTCATGTGGTGAAGACGAATGTGATTGTTGTTGCCAGTGTCCTGGCCATAGCCGGGATTGCCTTTATTGTTCGTAAGCCTGCCAGGCTAAACGAGGTTGCCGTGCCCCAAGCTCCCGACGTTCGGCCTGTCACCTCGGAAAAGCCAATGGATCACGTTGCGCCGAATTCCCCAGTGGCGGATGACGAAGTTTTTCAGAGGCTCAGGCAGTTGAGAGAATCCGGACGAAAAAGCGATAGCCGCACTCTTTTGCCACTTTTGGAAACTCAGGACAGGATGATTCAGATCGAAGTTTTGGCTACATTACATAAGATTGGTGACGCAGAAACCGTGCCGGCTATCGTGCGACTCTCGGACACTGAAGACACTCTGCTTCTGCGTGGCGTTATCTCGGCCCTTGCTGGAATTGGGGAAAGGACTCCCGTGGGATCCCAGGGTCATTTAATTCTGCAGCCCCTCACAAGGATTTTTCAACGGGAGAAGAACAGCCAGGCGGATGATGCCGAAGGCAACGTCTTTGCGGTCGTCAAGGCGATAGGGAGCCTGCGTCATCCATCAGCAGTGGAGTTTCTGACTGAACAGCTGGAGGTTTCAACCGATGATCCTGTGATGCAGGCGGCCATCGTCAGGGCGCTCGGACGCATGAACGCGCAGGAGGCGGTACCGGTCCTGGAAAGACTCGCGACTTCCATCCGGCAACGTCCGGCCGACATTTCTGAGCATTTCAAGCTGGCTTATGAAGACTTGCAACGTCTGACGCAATCGACTCTGGAAAAGATTGCGCGGGATAACCCCTGATCAGGCAGAATTCCGCTGCATGGACAAGGCTGGAGCGAACAGCACGAACTGCAGGGAGCGGCGTCTGCTCCCGGGTTGGGCTGGCTCCAGAGTGATATCAATGTTAATGCCCTTGGATTCCAAGCTACTCTTGACAGCGGCCAAGCCATAGCCCCGGCCCGAGAACTTCGTCGCCTGGTCCTTCGTGGAGAAGCCATCTTCGAACAACAGGTCGCGGACGAGATCCTCATCGCTCTTTGTGGTGCCGGGTCTTTTTTTACGAAAGAGATCCGGATCGACGCCGCGCCCATCGTCCTGGTAGGTCAGATGAAAGCCAGAGCTGCTGACACGGGCCAGAATATCAATGCGACCCACACTTGATTTGCCCAAGGCCTGCCGTTCATCGGGCCATTCGACCCCGTGATCCATGCTGTTGGTGATCATGTGAATGAAGGAATCCATGAGGTTTTGATACCATGCCGAAGGCAGCTCCACCTCCTGACACGATATTTTGATCAAGGGTGTGGGTTTTCCGATGGACTGCGCGGTCCGCGATAATACCGGTAGAAGGTCGAGAATAAAGTTGTTGAGCTTGAAAACGGCTGGCTGACCCTCGGAACCGTTTTTGGTATCAGATGCGGCATGGGTCACGTCAAGTGAGAAGTGCCGCAGAAGCAGAAGCTGACGCTCATAGTCTTTAATTACCCGGAGAACTTGCTGCACGGCTGGTTGGACGGCGAGGGGCCCCATGCCGATGGCCTTCTGAAATTGATCGAGAGCCTGGCTTAGACTATGAAATTCAAGCCTGTTGGCAAGATCCTTGGCCGCAATAATGTTTTCGGGCATGCGATCCAGATCCCCGGGAATCTGAGGCATCTTGTGCAGCCAGGAGCAGGCATCCAGGACAGTCTGCGACTCCTGGCCGTTGGATTTGAGAATTTCATTGAAGATAGCGCTGCTGGCTCGATCGCTTCTTGCCAGGCTTTGCAGTTTGCGGAGTTCGGTAACATCGATTAAGCACAGCATGATCCGGTCAATGCTGGCGTCGGAACCCAGAATCGGTCGCCACAGAGTTTTAACGTGGAGCATTTGCCCTGAATTCGTGGCGAACATGACCTCAGCAGGGAGCATGTGGCTGTTCACCTCATAGTTCGGCAGGTCGGCATTGAGGCTGATAGCCAGGGTTTCCAACAGCCGACTTTTAAGGTCACTATTAAGTTGAACCCGGGCTAGAAAATCGGATTGAAGATCGATTTGATCAAAAGGCTTATCCGGAAAAAACTGCCGTGCTGCCACCGATGCACTGGGATGGAGCCTGCCGTCCCGCAGTACCGAAACAATCCCGAGGGGAACATTATCAAGGATGAGCTGCAGCTCATGATTGGTGCTTGTCAGGCTGGCTGTTTTTTCCGTGACCATGGATTCAAGTTTCAAATTGCGATCCTTCTGTATCTCAAGAAGTTCGCGTTGGGCTAGATACTTGTCCTTTCGCATGGAATTAATTCGGTCACCCAGAGCCAGCGAGAGCAGCACGACTTCGAAACAGCCCCCAACCAGGGCCGAGTATTTGGTAAAGGCGTTCACAGGTATGAATCCTTCAACCTGGAGCACATATATAAAAGCGGTCGAGAGGAACACCGACCAGGCAATAAAGTAACTCTTCGCTTCGCGGTTGCCACGCCACATCAAGTAGAGAGTGGTTCCCACAATAAAGGGCTGTCCGGCTTGTATAGCGAGAGTTGCGAGCGCCGAGATCTGAATATTGAAAACGAAAAGCGGCAGCAAGGCAAGGGCGAGCGAACCCAGGACGATGCCGTCGCATATCCTATACAACCGAGGGACAGTTGCCCGAGCATTAACAAAACTCTGAAAGAATTTGAATGTAGAGCCGACAGCGAGAGCTTGAGCTATGGTCAAGAGCTGTTCCGAGTAAGCCCCAGCATGGATTCCAAGATGCGAATGCAAAAAGCCAAAGGATCCTACCAAAGCGCCGAGGTGAGTCACGAGTATGGCGCAGCAGTAGTAAAGATACGTTAGGTCCTTGAGGTTGAGGAAAATGATGAAGTTATAGACGACCATGACCAGGATGATGCCCGAGTAGACTCCAAAGAGAGTCCCCGAAACGTCCTCCTCTTCATTCAACCTTTCCAGGGTATAGAGGTTCATCGAGGCTTCGGTCGAGTAGCGGCTTTCCATCCTGATGATGACGTCCTTGTTCGTGCCGGCCGGCAGGTTCAGGCTGAATGTCGGCAGTCGATTATGAACGTCATAGTTTGGATAAGCGGGATACTGAAGGCCGCCCTTGTGATAGGCCACGACCTTCTGATCGATGATTTCGAAGACCTCGATTTTCGAAAAGATGCCACAGCCAAGCTGCAGCATGCGCTGGGTATCTTCCTGGGATCCGTTGCGGAGTCTAAGTTTGGCCCATACCGCGCCATTGTAAAAGCCGATGACGGGGAATCCCTTGGACGGTTGAAACTGTAAGGCCTCGGGGTTGGCCAGGAGACTTTGAATGGTCAGCGTTTTGGCATCATCCCGGAAATAAACCGCCTCCTTCCAAATTTCGATCCTGTCGCTGCCCTGGACGGCCACGAGGCTCTGACCCGGGCAGGGTGATCCCAGGAGAGCCCAGACCACGAGAACGAAGAGAAAGCGCATCATAGGGAGCCTGCCTTTGCCATATGCGAACGTCCTGGAAACGTGAGATCGAAGGCCATCCTTGCCTTCTGATCCTCCGCACCTCGTGGCTCCAAGTCCATGCCGTGCGGGTTCAGGTGATCTTTGGCAGCCTGCAGGTTAAAGCTTTTGACTGCCTCGCTTTCAGCCTGATAATGAACCACAAGACGCTCCGTTGTCTCTTCGGCGATGATCTCGATCGTTCGAACGGCGTGATCCAGGGAATGGGCCATAAGATTGATCAAAGATTCGTGGAGAGGCTGCTGCCATTTCTCTGGCAAAGTTATCGGTTCGCCGTTCAAAATCAAATCAGGCGACGACGCTTTGAGTTTTTCCGCGAGCCGACGGATGGCCGGAATCATATCCAGACAGAGTCCCTGCAGGCTGAGGTTTTTCTGCGACGGTCCCAAGGTGCTCCATGCACCTTTTGAATAGCCGCAGAGCAGCGCATAGTTCATTTCATAGGCGTCGAGGACAGTGCTGATCTCTTGAAAATGAGTTTCAATCAATGCGGCGATGTCCGGGTCCTGAAAAGCCTTGCGCTTGAAATCCTGGAGAAGCTGCTCGACATCGTTGATGTCCTGGCTAAGGGTATCGAAACCGAGACTTCGGGAGTTTCCCTTCATGGTGTGCAGGTTGCGAAACAGGGCGTTGTAGAGGTCGTTATTGCCAGGTTCGAGGATGCTGCTGATGCGGACGTCCTTCAGCCATGCGCAGGCCTCCAGAAAGCGTCTGGTCTTGTCGCTGCCAGCGGCGAAAATCTCATCATAGATATTGCGGGTCGTACGATCCTTATCCAGGGTTTTCCGCAGGACGTTGAGCTCAGTCAAGTCGATGATTGTGATCATGATCATGGAAATAAGCCCATCCTGGTCGAGGATGGGGCTCCAAATCAGCTTGACTTCCAAGGTTGCACCGTTCGGAAGTTGAATCTGAACTTCCCTGGGCAGATTGCCCTCGTTCAGCTCGAACCCTAATGCCGATTCGCCGAAGCACGCATTCAAAACTTCGATGATCCTATGCTTTCGATCCCCGCCGAGTCGCAGGTAACCTATGAAATCTTCCAAAAAATTGATATCGCGGCTATCCACTTCCGGAAAAAAAGTCCGGGCAAAGGCGGAACGCCTGGGGTGCAGGGTGAAATCGGGCCTGAGAGATACAATCCCAACGGGCACTTCATTGAGAATATTCTGTATGTTCTGATTGTGTTCTTGAAGGATCCCGGATTTTTCCTGGACCTGACGTTCGAGCTCCTGATTGATCTCTTCCTGGGCATGAAGGAGGTCCTTCTGGGCCTCGAACTTCTCCCGTCGACTTTCATTCACCCTGTCCACCAGAGCCAAAGATAGGAGCACGACTTCGACACAGCCGCCGAACAGGGGTGAATAGAGACTCCAGAAGTTGGTCGCCATCAGATTCTGGTTTCTCAGCATATAAACAAAAGCGGAACTTAGAAAGAGCGACCATGCGATGAAGAATCGGATGGATTTCTGGTGGCCTTGAATCGACATATAAATGGAGGCTATGAGCAGAACCACGATGACCACCTGGACGACGACGTTGGCGGCCACTGCAATGTACAAATTAAAGTGGAAGAACGGCAATACGCAGACAACAATGCCGGCGAGGGCCAGGCAATCGAGCATGCGGTAGATTTTTGGAATCCGCTGCCGAACATTGACGAAATGCTGAAAGAAGAGGATGGCGAAGATGCACGAAAGGCCTTCCGCGATCACGATCAGAATATCCGAATAGCGCGGCAGAAGCCAGGCTATGGTGCTGTGCAGGATCCCATAGGAGCCCAGCACCGCCCCGAAGTGTGTGGCGACGATAGCCAGGCTGTAAAAGAGATAGGTCACATCTCCAAGGCTGACAAAGATAAAGAGGTTATACACGGCCATGACAACGATGAGTCCGATGAACAGGCCGAAGTAAAAACGGCTTTCGCTATGGGCTTGATAGAGCTGGGGCATCGTCGACAGGGTCATAGGGAATTCTATGCTGTAGTTGCTTTCAGCTCGAATATAGACCTTTTTATGGGAATGCGCAGGTAGCTCGAATTTGAAGGTCGGCAGCCGATGGTTGATATCGTAATTCGGTCGACCTGGATACTTAAGACCGCTCACGCGGTGTTTGAGAACTTTTTGCCCCTCCACTTCGTAGACATCAATTTGCGAAAGCATTCCACTTTGGATTTCAAGGTAAGTGGTGATGGCACTCTGCGAAGGGTTCGCGAGTTCAATATGACTCCATATGGCGCCGGAATAAAAACCAAAATTCGGATATTTATCCAGAGTATGGAACGGTTTCGCGGTCCCGTTCGTCAGGATCTGGTCGATCGTCACCGACCTGGAGTCGTCTTTAAGAAACGTGGCCTCTTTCCAGATCTCGCGTTGTTCCGAGAGTTCTGTCTGGATGATAGGAGCCGCGAAGGCAAAGCAGGGAAGGCTTCCGAGCACAACCAGGAGTAGCCACAGGGAATACTTCATCACGCTTTTTACCTGTCTTTCCAGTTACAAGGCTCTGTGAGTCTTCCATATTATAATATGTCTCGACCGATAAAGCCTAATATCCCGCGCACGACGAGCTGTTTAAGTCAAAATTCCAAAAATGCCGGCGCTCCTGGGCAATTTCCGCCAGATGAGTGATCGGGCCCAATAAATTCTTTTGTCTTGACACTTGAAACAACATTCCAATAAGTTGACCACGTAGTCATGATTTTGGAAAGTTGCAGCGGACTGCTTTCTGGCCGATGTTGGCTCATGGTTCATGCAAAAGTATGGGCTCATTTGGAGTCCCACCTACCGTTCAAAGTTGGACTCCTCAAGGTCCAACTTTTCTAAAAAATCTCACAATTCTGAAGCCCCCATCGAAGGACTCAGCATGCGGTAGCGTATTGCTTTTTTCTTCAATACTGAGAGGTCACTATGGATCGACGAACGTTTTTGCGCTTTGGTTCCTGTGGAGTTGCCAGCCTCATGCTGCCTGATTTAGCCCTGGCCCAGGACTTTTGGGTAAGGAGCAATGATACTGCGCTGTCCGTATTGGAAGACAAGCCTCTGGAGCGGATTGCCTTCGGATCGTGCAACCAGTCGCATCTGAATCAAAAGTTTTGGCAGCTCATTGGCCAGGATCAGCCTGATCTGTGGGTCTGGCTCGGTGACAACATCTACGCGGACAACACCACGATCGAGGAACGCGCTCGCCGCTTCACTGCTCTTAAGGACAACAGCTACTACAAGGATTTTCGGCAGACCGTACCCATCCTGGGGACCTGGGACGATCATGACTTTGCCTCCAACAATATGAATGGCCGTTTTCCTGAGAAGGCTGCCAGCAAGGAAGCCCTGCTGAACTTTCTGGACGTGGGCCACGATGCGAAAGTGTGGAATCATTCCGGAGTCTATCAAAGCTTTAGGATGGGACCGCCTGGCCGCAAGACGCATCTTATTTTGCTCGACCTTCGCTTCAACATGGACACCTCGTGGGTCGACAAAAAAATCCTGGGCGACGACCAATGGCAATGGCTTCAGGACGAGCTATCCAGTTCGGATGCCGATCTTATTATCATTGGCTCCAGCCTGAATGTGACTTCACCTTTGGCTGGCTTGGGACTGGAAGGTTGGGCTGGATTCCCAGCCGAACGGCAAAAATTTTATGAACTTTTGGCCTCCGTCGATGCCCCGATTGTCCTGCTCAGTGGCGACCGGCATTTCGCAGAAATCACCCGTATTCAGCTCGGCAGTGGGAAACCTATCCATGAGGTCATGTCCAGTGGGCTGACCCATGCCAATGGTGTAAAGCTGCCTCATCCCGGTCAGGTGTTGACTGTCGTCGGGCATAAAAACTACGGAATGCTGGTGATTGACTGGACATTGAGCGGACCGCAGGTTCGGATGCAGATCCGTTCTGCGGACCGCTATGGATTGCTCGGTCAGCTCGCGGCCAACTTTCAAAAAAATTGAACCCTTCGTATGGAGAAAGACCATGAAAAAGTTCCAATTGATCTCCTTCTTCTCTGGCCTTGCCCTCACGTTCCATTTCCCTGGTCTGGCTGCTGCTCAAAATGTATCAACCGCCAATCGCGATATTCTCGTGGTTTCGAATCTGGAAACTCACGGCCGCAAGGATTATGCTTGGCTCTATCGTTTCCTTGAAACCATGTCTGTATCCCTGGCGGAAAAGACCCTTAAGGATTCCTACCGAAATCTCTATGTGCTTGCGGGCGAAAACTCGTCCACGGAAAAATTTGCGACATCCCTGCAAAGCCTGACTCAGGACCCGGATCTGACCGCGCTTGATGTCTTCATTCATCTGCATGGATCACCTGATCGGCTGTGGTTTGAAGACCGCGATGCAAGGACTGAAGAGCTCGGCCATCAACTCAAGTCCACGTTGTCCCAGGCGTCGAAGCTAAGGGCCCTTTACTCCACGGCTTGCTATGGAAAGTCCCATGCTCCTGATTTCCTGAACGCTGGCTTTTGGGTTGTTAACGGCGCTGAGAAAGTGAATACCAACAGTCCGCATGACTATCCGGCTTTCATGAACGCCTGGAAATCGAATCAAATGTTTGAAGCGGCCCAGGCCGATGGCAATAACCCGGGCTGGATCGCATTTTATGACAGCATTGCGCAGGCGGCCGGCTTTGACGATGTTGGCAGCTATAAGGTGGTCGTCGGGAATGGACAGACAACGATCCAATCTGAGCGACCTTTATGAAAGTGGCAGGCGGCCTGATCGTGACAGTTTCGGCTCTGCTCATCTGGGTTACGCATGCGCGGCATACGACCGAGAGACGTCAACAGGGAGCGATTCAGACCAGCAACGAGGAGTCTCCTGAGGTCGGCTCTGCTGTGCCCTTGCCTCATGAGTCAAGGGCACAGCCCTTGCCTCATGAGGCACACAAGGAATGGGTTGGTGGGGCCAGGTCGTCAGGAGAAGACAGCAGAAGGCATGCCGAAGACGCGAAGATTGAAGCCATGCTGACGTTTCTGGAAGAACTTCGGTCCAACCTCAAAGCCAGGCCTCATCTGGATGCTGTTACCGAATATCTTAGACATGCTCCTTCTGAAGCCTTTTCGATAAGGAATCTTCCGACGAATGCTCATGGACTTGCCGTCCTTGATGGCAACTCATCCATGTCCATGATCAAAGACGAAAACATACGAAAGCACTGGGATGCATTGATGGATATCATACTGGAGGAGAAACGGTAGTTCGCTGGTCGACTTGCCGCCGATGGGAGAAAGTCTCCCGCCGGCGGTCTTCCATCGCCCATTTAAAATTCGATGGGATTTCGCCAATAGGCGCGCTTTCATAAAGTTCAAGAGTTTACACAGCTGGCCCGCAGCACTTTGAGGATTTGCTGCTGAGCTTGCACCGAATGCGCTGCCATGAATTCCTTGGCAAACTTATCCAAATTCTCGGCTGTGTATTTCGTGCTGCAGGAATTTCCATGGGCTACTTTCGATCCTAAAGCGAGCGCCTGATCGTGAGGAAAGGATTTCGCGGAAAAATAGTCAAAATGGTATTTCCAATTGGTCAGCAGCGCACCTTTTGGCGAAAACGGAAAATCATCCGTTTTGATTTTTGAGGCGAGATCCAGATCGAACTTCTCCCAGGCTGCGCTTAAGGAGATATGCATATCGGCAAGAACATCATCGATGGATTCACGAACCCTCGCATCGCTTTGATAGAGACTGGCGATACTCGCTGCCTTGTCCATTCCCGGCAATCGCTCGCAAGGAAACAGGATAGACTCCGGTGGATAGGTCGTCATGTTTGCGCCCGAGCTGGCTTCTTTCCAGAAATACGCTTGATCTCTCACGCAATCGCTGATCGCTTGGGCGGGAACTCGAGTGAACGTGGGGCCGCTGATTCCTATAACGCGGAGTTCTGCCTTGTTCTGCACGGGGCCCGGACGATAACTTTCCAGCGAGGCGTTGACACTGACCTCAGCCTGGCTCGCTTGCCAGGCGCCTGTTGTTTTATCGCTCTCCCATGCTGAAAATCCCAGCTTCCATTCCAAAGCCATGGGGGCCACAGCCGTGCCCGGTGTAGCAAGGCGGAATCGGTCCAAGGCGCTCTTGTCAATGGCGGTCGGGACGAAACCAAAGACCGTAACAGCGTCCTGGGTCCAACTGGGTTTTAACTTGGGCAGGAAATTATCCAGGCCGCCCAAAGCCGCGAACCATCCACGAAAGTTATCGTCGCCCTTCTTGAACACAACGGAATCCGGACTGGGATGATAAGTCTTCATCACGAGGCTTTTGATGTCATAGTTGGGAATATTAAATCGGCCGAGATCCTGGGTCGCATCAAACTTCAAGTGGTCGCTCATGTCGCCGAGATCAGCAAAGTCGACAACACTGGAATCGGATGGGAGCTCGACCGCGTTGACATTCATGGCCGTCCGGGAATTTATAGTCTGCGACTTCAAAAGAGCTGTCACCCCAAAACCATCGGTCAAAGGCAGGGAGACGAGCTGCTGGCCATTGAATTTGATTGTGCAGGTGCCCTGCGACGTGAGCTCACTTTCAAACTTCATGGTCTGGCCATTGTGCGTCTGCGAAGCCTCTCCAAAGCCAGTCTGCCTGGGTCCCATGGGTTTGGTCAGAAGCAGCGTTTCACCTAAGGCATTGGTGATCCAGAGTCTATGATTCAGGGCCGTCAGCAGCATGGTTAAATCATGATGCTCGGTCGGTGGCGTGTTATCGCCTTTCACAGCACTGAAGATACCGTGGATGGCACAGGCTTTTTTGGGCTTTTGCAACCAGCTCCTGAATTCCTTGGCGTAGGCCTCGGGGAGTTCCTGCACAGCGCCTCCAACGGTTTGACCCGCACCGGGACTGGGTGGAGGATCCTTGTCACCGTTTTTAGCCTCGCTCGGATTGTCACCGGCCGGGGGATTCGGATCGGCTGGTGGCTGCGAGCCACTGGAATGGCCACCGCCACAGGATACCAGCAGAACAACCAGAGACAATAGGGAACGCTCCATAGGAACCTCGCATGATGGTGCCTCAGCAAGACGTTGCGACGGAAGGAATGTTGCAAGTTTTAACCGGATCACTTTTTGCATAACTCCCGAATACGATCAGGGAGGTCTTCGTGCGCAGTTTACATTCCTTTATGTTCGCAACGGGTATCGAGAATAGTTACCCGACCATAGGCAAAAATCGGGTCCGCATCGACCAAATGGAAAAGTGCAAGCATTATGAATTCTGGCGCAAGGACTTTGAGCTTCTGGAAGACATTGGGGTGTCATGTCTTCGGTACGGACCACCGATTCATCATACCTGGCTGGGCCCAGGGCGCTACGACTGGTCCTTTGCCGACGCAACGTATGCCGAACTTAAAGAACGTGACATCATCGTGATCTCGGACCTTTGTCATTTTGGGGTTCCGGATTGGATTCAAAATTTTCAGAATCCCGACTTTCCCGAGCTGTTCGCGCGCTACGCAAAAGATTTTGCCATGCGCTTTCCCTGGGTTCAGCTCTATACGCCTATTAACGAAATGTTTATTTGCGCGACATTTTCCGCCGCTTACGGCTGGTGGAACGAGCAAGGCACGACCGACCTGACCTTTGTCACGGCCTTGAAGCACATCGTGAAAGCCAATGTCCTGGCTATGCACGCGATCCTTGAGGTCAGGCCGGATGCCATCTTTATACAAAGCGAATCCTCTGAATATTTCCATGCGGAAAGCCCGTCCGCTATTCAGCACGCTGAGACGATGAATGTACGGCGATTTTTAAGCCTGGATCTGAATTATGGTCGACGCGTGGATTCCGAGATGTATGAATTCCTGATGGACAATGGCATGACCCGCAAGGAATATCATTTCTTCATGGACAACCATCGTAAACATCACTGCATCATGGGCAATGATTATTACATCACCAATGAGCATCGCGTGTCCGCGGATGGGATGACCCGTGCGGCTGGTGAAGTCTTTGGCTATGATGAGATTACCATGCAGTACTACGAGCGTTATCTTTTGCCGGTCATGCATACCGAGACCAATTTTCTTCAGGGGCCTCTTGGCAACGAAGCGGTGGACTGGCTTTGGAAGGAATGGGCCAACGTCCTTAGGATTCGTAATAAAGGTGTGCCGATTGTAGGCTTCACCTGGTACTCCCTCATCGATCAGATGGATTGGGATACCGCGCTTCGGGAAGAGAACGGCAACGTGAACGCTCTGGGGCTTTTCGATATGGATCGAAAGATTCGACCCGTGGGCCTGGCTTATAAAAAATTGATCGATGACTGGTGCAAGGTCCTGCCGACGCAAAGTGTGTGTTTGAAGGTGCCTGTCGTTCCACCTAAATTTTATAAAACTCCCTGGTGGGAGCACAACCGCTTGAAAGCGATTGAGGACCTCTATTCGAACACGGATGCACCGGCCAATACCAACGCCTAAGGAGGACATCATGATCCATCGATTTGCCCACCGCGTGGTCATCATTACAGGAGCCGCCAGCGGCATAGGCCTGGCGACGGCGAAAAGATTTGGAAGTGAAGGGGCATCGGTTGTGCTGGTGGATCGCGATGCCGACAAAATTAGAAAGGCCGAGGAGGACGTGAAGAGCGTAGGGGCCAGGCATACCTTGGCTCAGGTTTGCGATATCAAAAATCCTGAGGAAATCCAGGCTGCCTTTGCGAGCACCATGGAAAATTTTGGTCAGGTGAATGTTATCGTCAACAATGCCGGTCTCATGATTTTTAAGCCGCTGGTCGAGCATACGGTTGAAGATTGGCACGATATTCTGAATGTGGATCTGGTGGGTGCCTTTCTGTTTATCCAGCAGGGTTTTCTGCATATGAAGCCAGGCAGTGCCATCGTCAATGTCTCCAGCATTCATGCCGAGGAAACGACGCCTTTGGTGGCCTCCTATGCCGCGGCGAAGGCGGCTCTTATATCCCTGACCAGGTCCGCGGCATTGGAAGGCAAGGCCCTAGGCATCCGCGTGAATGCGATCCTGCCGGGTGCCATTGACACGCCTATGCTATGGGAAAATCCGAATATCAAAGCGGGTCTTGAAACGATTCAGACGGGTGATGTGGGTCAGCCCGAGGATGTCGCGGCAGCTATTGCTTATCTGGCTTCAGACGACAGCAAATTTATTCAAGGTGCGAGTCTGCACGTGGATGGCGGGCGCCTTGCGGCGCTTTGAGAAGGTCTGGTGCGACAACCCACGGCACTTTAAGGTTGCGTGATGAACCCTGACTTCTGCAGCCAAATCAAATCCAACTCAACGTCTCTTTTCACGCGTGGCGAAATGGTGATGTCGCGGTCTTCCAGATAACTGAAATTATGAAAATCAAAGCGCAGATCATTCATCTTGTGACAGGACACGCAGGAGGTATTGGCCACGAGCAGACGTTCGCGGTCACGCACCACGGGCGTCAGACGTTCAATATCATTCACCCGCAGCATCACCGAGGATGCCAATTCCTCGGCATCAAATGAGCCATTTAAAAGATCATAGAGTTTATCATCATCACGATTCTGCGATCCACGCATGGAAGGACCCAGATTGGCAAGCACACGGCCATCGCGAGCCGAACGAATCAGAATCGGGTCCGGTATCAGGCGGCTTTTTTCGCCGCGAAACGCGAGGAACACCCATTCATCCAGATGAGCCGGTTCACGACCCTCGGGCAGGGAAAAAGCGGTGAGGGTGCGAAGATCCGTGGGGCTCGCCCAGCGATTGAGAAAATTGGTAAGCCTTTGACCAAAACTTTTTTGCAAGCTGGAATCGTCCGCTTCGGGGCGAATGCCGAAACCGAGGAAGACTGCGGCAGGCAGTGTACGCTCACGTAGGTTGGCGATGGCCGGCAAAAGCTCGCGCAGGACCAGGTCCCGGGCTGACTGAAATTCTTTGCGGGAAGCAGCGTCCAGCGCTTTGCCTTCAGTTAAGGTGCGGATGTGCGTCTGCACGCGAAGCGCGTCCGAAGCATTCAGGAAGCGTGCCGGTTCAACTGGATAAAGCGCATGGACCGCGCGATCATCACCAGCGTTTTCCATATAACGTTCATGCAAACGGATCTTTCTCTGAACAGGCTGCCAGACCAGACGAATTTCCGGCCAGCAATTTTGGTCCGCACCCCCAGGTGTCTGTCCAAGCGGCGCACAGGGCGCGAGTCGCAGGGAGACCACTTGCCAATCGGTATAAGGACTCTCCGTTTCCAAGGCCGAGCCTACGCTGGTTTGGCTGAAACCGTTCGAGATGGTCTGAAACCATGTTCGAGGGAACAGCGTGTCCCGCGGCAATTCCCGAAATGTCATAGGGAGTGCAATCGCCAAATCCTTGGCCCCCAAAGGCTGCAGCGTTTGAGCGAGAATACCAGGGCTGGACAAGGACACACCAAGGGCAAGGGCAAGGCATTTCCAGGACATAACGAATTCCTTATGACAGATTGGTCGCGAATACCCCCGAGTCTGCCGTGTGGCCCCTGAATTTGCCAGTCTGAGATAAAGAATTTTTATGAAACCTAGGCGAGGTTCGATTTTTCCGGCATAATAACTCGTCTTTTTTTCATCACTTCAGGATGGATTTTTATGGACTTTATGGCATTACTTAGCTCACCGGAAGCCTGGCTCAGTCTTATCACCCTGACGGCAATGGAAATCGTCCTTGGCGTCGATAACATCATTTTCATTTCGATCCTCTCATCCCGGCTGCCACCCGCCGATCGGGATAAGGGCCGTCGACTGGGCCTCATGGGTGCCTTCGTCTCAAGGATTTTGCTGCTATTTACCCTTACGTGGATCGCAGGGCTGGTGCATCCGCTGTTTGAGGTTGCCGGTTATCCGGTTTCAGGCAAGTCCATTATCCTTTTTGTGGGCGGTCTCTTCCTGATCTGGAAAGCGACCAAGGAAATCCACGGCAAGATGGAAGGTGACGAGGATGGTCACAATGTGAAAGGCGCTGTGACCCTGGGCAGTGTTCTGGTGCAGATCGCTTTGCTTGATATCGTATTCTCACTCGATTCGGTGATTACAGCGGTTGGGATGAGTCAGCATATTTCCATCATGGTCGCAGCCAACGTCATCGCCCTCGGTGTTATGGTCTTTACCAGTAAATCCATCGGCGATTTTGTCGAGCGTCATCCCACGATTAAGATGCTGGCCCTATCCTTTCTGATTATGATTGGTCTGGTGCTGGTCGCGGATGCTGCCGGTCTGCATATCCCGAAAGGTTACATTTACTTCGCCATGGCCTTCAGTGTGGCCGTTGAGATGCTGAACCTGCGTTCCAATAAGAAAGCCAAGCTCAAGGCCCAAGCTAGCAAGACTCAAGGCAAGGGCAAAGGCAAGGTGATTAGCCCTAAAGCTTCAAGATCCTGATCAGAAAAAAAGAAAGGGCCCGGCGGGGGGACTTGCCGGGCCTCTCATGTGAAACAGAGGAATTACTTCCGCTGAATTAGCGTAAATGGACTGTATAATTGTGACCAAAGTTGTTGTCGATGAAAGTCTGTCCTGCCACCTCGTAGGTGAAGTAGTAACTGAGTTCATCGATCGTCTCGTTCAGATCCGGCTTGCCTGACCAGATTTCAAATCCGTCGTCGTTCGGCAGCACCACGCTGCCCCGTCCATAGTTGAACACCCTCTCGTAACCCAGATCCAGTGACTCACTGTTTTGCCAACCATCATGGCTGAAGTGCAGCCGCACGCGTTTGCTGTAGGCAAAGTTTTTGATAGCAGCATGGAACTGGGCCGCGCCCTTGCTCATGACCTGAGGATTGTAAATCGCCATCAAGGATCGTTCACCGTAGAGCACCGGTCCTGATCCCTGACGAAGAAGGATCGTGGTGCGCTCGGCTGCGGGTTGGGGCGCCTCTGCAAAATCAATCTGAACCAAAAAGCTGCCAGGGCCCAGGTTGGCAAAGGCTTCCCAGATTTCCAACCCGGCCTCGGCTGGCCCCAGATAACGGGCCACCACTCGGTGAGGAGAACCATTTTCTTTTTGAAAGATGATGCTGACGTTTTTTTCAAAACTCGTATTAGGAACCAAAACCTTGACATGAACACTCTGCGACGTTTGACCGTAAGCCTGGGTGTTGATGCTCGACATTTCCAGAAAGGAAACGTCGAGTCCCGCGACAGCCGAAGGGCCTTGACTGCAACCAAGTAGCATAACCATTGTCCGTAACCAGTGTGTGCCAGTCATGTCTTATCCTCCTGTCGATGTAGTAAAATTACAAGATTTAAGAGGAAACGGGAAGGTTTTTGTCGAAAAATTTCGGATGAAGAAAGTTTAAAAACTGCGAATTGGTGGGATTCGTCGGGTGCAGCTGCCAGAATTCCGTATATGTAAGTTTCCTACAGAATTTAACGGATCGAAGGGATGGCATCAGAGTCGGAACGAGCTATAGAAAAACTCCTAACTAACATGGCTATCAGTAAAAATAGATTTTTTTATATCTTGACGCAAAAGTTTCTCAAACTTAAACATCAATCAGACTTATCGAACTGTCTCTTCTGAAATGAATTTGTAAAAAATGAGTGAGCCATGGATAAACTTCGGACGTGCTTCGTCGGATTCGTTTGCATTCTATTGCCTATTTTTCACCAGACGGCCTTGGCCCTGGTGACTGCAAACGCTGATCCCACATCGCTTCTGAGTGTTGGGAACTGTTCAGCTTCCGATGTTCAACATTGTGAAGAATTAAAACAAGAAATCCAAACGCTGTGGAGTCGTCTTCTTCCCAAGCTCTCGCCTCGCGAACGCGCTTTGATCCGACTTCAGATCAACCGTGCGATGGAAACGTTGGATGGACTCAAGCGTGGCGATGATCCCCAGCAACGCGATGCTATCGATCGAAAATATCGGGCTTTGGCGGAAATCCTGCAGAATACGCCCCGTGACCTGTGGGCCGAGGCCCCGGATGTTGCCTATCACCATCTGGAGATGAAGGCCGTTCAGGAGGTTACCGATCGTTTTGGTAGGCTGGAAATCAGTCCTGACCAAATCAGCCGCAAGGATACTCCGCGTTGGCAAAAGCGGGAAGTCACACCGCCCTGGGCGGGCTATTGGTACCCGCGTTATGATCCCATCCTTTATACCGGTGATATGTCTGTGTTCGCCAAGGTCGACCGTATGATGACCCGGATCGGCCGTGAATCCCAGGCTCAAGCGTTGGAAAACTCGATGTCCTCCAGTCATCCGGAAAGCTGGGAAGGCCTTTGTAACGCCTGGTCCAATGCCGCGATGATGGAACCTGAACCCAAAAACTCGATCGACGTGCTGGGTGAGTCCCTGTCGATTTCAGATCAAAAAGCAATCTTCACCAAACTCTACGAAGCGTTTCCTGTGACCGTTTTCGGTGTGCGGTATGACGGTGATTATATCAGCGATGGAACCTATCAGGATATCCGTCCGGAGGCCTTGCATCGCATCATGCTCAGCGTGCTGGGCGATCTGCAAAGGCCTTTTATCATCGACGATACCGCCGGCGTTGAAGTGTGGCAGCAGCCTGTTTTTAAGGTGGAATGGGTCATCCATCAGGACGAATCGATCCAGGATGCCTACCAAGTGTCGATGCGCCTCTGGAAAATCAAAATGCGCTCCCAGGTCAGCGAGGACCTGACCAACCGCAATGATTATGCCTT
This sequence comes from Oligoflexus sp., assembly GCF_035638955.1. Taxonomy (GTDB): domain Bacteria; phylum Bdellovibrionota_B; class Oligoflexia; order Oligoflexales; family Oligoflexaceae; genus Oligoflexus. Next base: position 30,613 of record NZ_DASQYZ010000319.1, read on the forward strand.
TGAACAGTATCAGTATCGGCTCTTCGTCGATCCCGCGATCAAAGCTCAGGAAGGCCGTTTGCTGGTGATCGCCGGGGAGTGGCTCGGGACATCGCGCAAGAATCATCCTGATTATGTTGTGCTGCCGCAGGATAACGGTTGGCCCGCATCCCACAATACCTGGCTGCAGAGTAATCTGGATCCTATCCTGGCTTTGTTGCGCCATCCTGCAAGTTTTCTTCATAACCCTGAATAGATTCTCTGGCCCTGGAACATCCCAGGGGCCCGGGTTGTCGGATAAACCGAATATCGAGAAAAAGGATTAACTATGAAAATCGCCGTATTGACCTCTGGATTGCTTTTAATGTCTTTGCCTATCTTCGCCGCCGGCGCCCAACAGGTGGAACTGGGCAGTGATCAAACTTATACCATCGATGGCATGAAAGACCGCTGCCGACTGTTCCAAGGCTCGGCACAGTTGAAGCCATTCTCCATCCGTATTGAATGCTCGAAGACAGAAAACCGCTGGGACGCGATCTCCCAGAAGAGACCCCTCCCTATGTGGGTCGAGTATAATGCCGCAGGCCTCGGCAAAGGCATTATCGCTGCTGAAAAAGTCAAAGAAAACCTTGCGCCTCAGGAATATGAGTGCGTGAACTATCAGGAAAAAACCATTCTTTATAAAGGCTATGTGGAACTCAGCTGCGACGAATTCATTCAGCAAGTCAGCAGCCTGAAAACCCTCTGTGCAGAAGGCTTTGTGAGCAAAGACGGAGCCGAATCGCTGGTCGATTGGCAGCAGGTCGGTGAGCAGGAAACCGGCAGCCAGTTCACCAATGGCTGTCAATCACAGATTGAGGAAGTGGGCCAGGCACAACAACCTGGAACCCAGCAGAAGCCTGGACAGCAGCAACCTGGTCAGCAGGCACCTGGACAACAGGCACCTGGAGACCAGGCTCCCGGTCAGCAGGGTGAAGCTGAAGCCAGCTAAGACCACACAATTTTAAAACATGGGGGGTTGTCATCAACCCCCTTTTTTTCCATAAGGAGTCCGATCATGAAATTCCCATCTCTTGTATCCGGCATCCTGAGCGTCTGCGTTCTATCGGCGCCTGTCATGGCGGGCGCTCCGGTCACCAGCGATGCCGCGCGGGCCAATAATGAATTTGGCTGGAGCATTTTCGAACAACTGCAGAAGCCCCAGGTTCGAACCGAAAATATGCTCTTTTCGCCTTTAAGCGCCTGGCTGGCCCTGTCTTTAGCCAGCAACGGAACCGAGCAGGAAACCCTGCAGGAAATCCAAACTGTCCTTCGCACGAATCCGTATTCCCTGGTCGAGGCCAATCCTTTGGTGCGTGACTTCATGCGTGATTTGCTGGCGGATACCAACGGCACAGAAGTGCTGCGGATTGCGAATGCGATCTGGGTTAATAGCGACAGCTTCCAGTTGGCCGAAAAATTTCAAAATGATGCAGAAACTTTTTATGCAATCCTGCCCGAGCAGGAGGTCGTCACCAGTGAATCGTTCCAGGAGATCTCGACGGTTCAGCATATCAACGACTGGGTTTATAAAAGCACGGGCGGCATGATTCCCAGCATTGTGGAGCAGCTGGAACCCGACATGGCCTCGCTGCTGTTCAATGCTCTTTATTTTCAAGCGCAATGGCTGACTCCCTTCGCCACGAATCTAACAGCCGATGGTGCTTTCCAGCTGGCGGACGGCTCGACCAGATCCGTGAGCATGATGCAGGCCAACGAATTTGGGGTGCCTTTTGCCAGCAATGGCCAGTATAAAATGATAAGTCTGGCTTTCCGCAAAGGTGAAGGACCCAGCGGCGAAGGTGAGCCAGGGCGCTTTCAGCTGGATCTGGTGCTGCCGGAAACAACCGAAGGCAGTATCTTTGATATGAAACAAAGTGATTATCAAACTCTGATCGGCAGCCTTCGGCCGGAAGTTGCTCGAGTGGCTGTTCCCAAATTCACATTCTCATTTGAAAAATCATTGATTGAGGCCCTGCAGGCCCTGGGCATGCAGCGAGCTTTCCGTCCAGGCCAGGCGCAAATGGGGCCGCTCGGTACACCCACGCAGGGCGGTGAGGCTTATATCAGTGACGTGTTGCAAAAAACAGCTGTGGAGATGGATGAGCATGGATTCAAAGCGGCTGCGGTAACGGCCGTGGTGGTTGGGACAACGTCGGCTCCGGTGGCAACCGTCAGCTTTGTTGCCGATCGGCCTTTCTTTCTGGCTCTGCGTGATCGGGTGACCGGCGCGCTCCTGTTCCAGGGTATCGTGGCCAATCCCGAAACCGCGACTGCTGAATAGGCGTGAGTCAAGTCTCCTCCTATGGAACGTGAACTTGGGATCACCGGGATTTCATCATTATTGAAGTGTCACGTTCCTTCACCCCTGTTAGATTCACCCCAATTGTCCGCCCCTACCATCCATGACTTTGTTTAAAGGAAAAAGCTATGCGGCTTTGCGCCTGTTTATTCCCGCTCGTCCTGATTTCCCCATCCCTTTTTGGTCAGTCCTCGCACGAACGCACGCTTAAGTTTATGACCTATAACGTCGCGGGACTTCCTGAACCCATCTCATCGAGTTCGCCCGCCAGGAACACGGCAAAGATTGGTGAGCTCATCAATTCTTATGATGTTGTGCTGGTGCAGGAGGATTTTAATTATCATCATTTACTGACAGGAACCGCGCAGCATCCGTATCAGTCCAAAACCTCAGGATGGGCTGTGTTTGGCGATGGCTTGAACATATTCTCGAACGTGCCCTTCACTCATGTGGAACGGGTCAAATGGAAGAACTGTCATGGGGTTATTACCGATGGCAGTGATTGCCTCACGCCCAAAGGCATTATGCTGGCTCAATATGAAATTGCGCCAGGGGTCGTCGTCGATATTTATAATCTGCATGCGGATGCTGGCTCGGATGAAAAATCACTGGACGCGCGACGCCGGAATATCACACAACTGCTCGGACTGATCCATACCGGGTCCCAGGGCAAACCGGTTATTATCGTAGGCGATTTCAATTCCCGATACACACGCAATGGCGATATTGCCGAACAGATCATCGAGGCTGGTTTTCAAGACTCCTGGATGGTGACGCATGGTCTGACGACAGTCCCGGCCAAGGGCGGGGCGCTGAATGAATCCTGTGCCACAGAGCCGAGCAGCGCGACCTGTGAGCTGATCGATAAAATTTATTTCCGCAACGGTCCGAATCTGCAGATCTCTGTCGTGGATTACAGCGTGCCTTTTGATATTTTTCGGGATGATGCAGGCCAGCCCTTATCCGATCATAATCCAGTCGCAGCCGAGCTGAAGTTCCATTGGAATCAACCCTAGGTATGGGGTGTCGGTTGCGGAAGTCGGCTTCAGTGCATGACGACCTCGCTTTCAGAATCTGCATGCCATTTTAGTGCTGAGATCGGCTGCCAACCTGCTGACAAGAAACCTCTCGTGGTTGAGGTGGAAAAGCACGAGTTCCTTGAGTCTTCATCCAGGTTCGAGAATCGGGGGTCTGTTGTCTCCAGCAAATGTGAAAAATCTTTCATGCACTATTTGGCAGAAGTCATTTGCGGCACAATGATTGTACATTGTCTTCGTGAACAAACATATAAAAAACCCATGTAAAATAGACTTGCATGATGCATAGACTATGAATAATCGATGTTCAGTGGAACGCACTTCACAGAATATTTCTCCATTCTATCGTTATGGTAAAAAGGATTCCATCGCCTCTTCAATGAGCTACTGTTCGTTTCGTACTCAATTCAGACGCGCTTAATCCGCTGGACTGCATCTTGCTATTAATCCTCTGCCAGTAGCTCTCCTCACCTATTTAATTAATTTACTTCAGCAGAGGAAACTCCCATGACCTTAAGTGAAAGTAATCAAGAAGACATCCTTGCCTCCCAATCCCCTTCATCTTTATACAAAAGAGTTTCGTGGGCATCAGTCCTGGCAGGCGTTGTTGTGGTTCTCGTCGTTCAGCTCGCTTTAAGTCTTCTGGGTATCGGCATAGGGGCAAGTACCGTTGATCCTTTGACAGAAAAAAATCCGGTAGCTGGGATGGGGGTTGGAAGCGGAATATGGCTTGCGATTTCCACGTTGATTGCTCTTTTTGCGGGCGGCTGGGTTGCCGGAAGACTGTCAGGAATGGAAAGAAAAGTTGATGGATCGCTCCATGGAATACTCACATGGGGACTTGCCACCCTTCTCACATTTTATTTTATGACCTCCGCTGTAGGCGGGCTGGTGAGTGGAGCGGCTAGCATGGTCAGTCGTGCAGCCAATCTCGTCGGCCAGGGCGTTTCATCCTCAGGATCACAAATTGCCGATGTCGTGGAAGGTCAACTGGCTGCCAGGGGAATCGACATGAGTGATATTCAGCGTGAAGCCAAAGAGATCCTTCGCCAGACAGGCAAGGCGGAATTGCAACCTGAACAAATGGCCAGGGATTCAAGAGAAGTGGCCAACCAGGCCCAGACCGGTACTGAAAACACACTGAGAAATCCTGACAATTCATCAGAGGAGCTCTCCGCGCTTGTCAACCGCGTCTTTACTCAAGGAAAGCAAACATTGGATGCAGCTGACAAAGAAGCCTTAACCAATGTCATTGTTGCCAGAACCGACATGACGAAAGAGGAAGCCTCGACCACGGTGGATCGTTGGCATCAGACTTTCCTGAGTGCCCAGGCCAATTTTGAAAAGGCCAAGGTTGCCGCGGAACAGCAAGCACGCGAAACGGGAGATGCCGCAGCCAAAGGTCTATCGAAAGCTTCCCTTTGGGGGTTTGTTGCCCTGGTATTGGGTGCTATTGCTGCTGCAATTGGCGGCTTCATAGGCGTCATGTCTGATATAAATTTCCTGACTCGCAACAAGAAGTCAGGCACCAATTTTCGGCAGACAGTTCTGCATTCTTAAATAGATCTTTCGTTTTGAATCATCGCCCATTCCAGGCAAAACGAGTGCTGGAGACAACGGAAAGACCATTCCGTTATGGTCTCCTTTTTCAATACATGCCGCATCAAGCAGCAGTTTTAGCGAGTGAAATGTCGGAACATCTCATGCAGGAAGTCTAAGCTGGTTCATCTTTTGGGCCGTGGTCCTTCTCGTGGCCGCGTTCAGACCTTGCCATTTTCTGCCAACTCAACCGCAGATCCTAACCTTCGCAGCATCAGACCTGGAGTTGTGCACATGATTCGAATTTGATTCGATAGCCAGGGCTGCCTGCAGGTTTCAAGCTGAAGCGCCCGGAAGCACGCCTACTGTAGGACAATTGATAGATTGAAATTATATTTTGCGTGATAGTGTGCCGTGAAGAGGTGACGGCAATGTAAAGCAGTTTAAAAACAGTTCTTGTTGTTGAAGATGCAGATGACCAACGATCCATACTGAAGCGATTCGTACTGAATTTAGGGCTCAATGTAATCGCGGCGGAGGACGGAATCATTGCAACCCAAATTCTGAAATCCAATACTGTTGATCTTCTCATTACTGATTTCATGATGCCAAATATGGACGGAGCCACTCTCGTTGACTGGTGCCGATCAAGGTCACTGCAATTTCCTGTGATTTTATTTTCAGCAGGGGCCAAATCCGTTAAAGTGCTTGAGCTAAGGTTGGAGGATCATGATTCAGTTGTGATGAGGGGCAAGCCTTTTGACCTTGATTGGCTGGGTGCAATTATTCAAACTCTAGACTGCGCCTAACAAAGAGCCTGCACAATTGAGGACCCGAGTCAGTGACTTTTATCCAAGGCGTACTTCGAGCAGGAGTGGATACCATCAGTATGCAACGGTTTCCTGGCTGGGAGCTTGTGTGGACTTGCGACCGACGGGTAGCGTAAAATGGAAAGTGCTTCCGCGCCCCGCTTCAGTCATGCTCCGGACTCTACGCATGCCAAGGCCCAGCCTTTTCTTTTGTCTTCAATGGCTGATCTTGCACGGTAGAACTCCAATTGCAGAGGACGAATGGGGCGGCAAGCCTGCCTGAAAGCGGCAGGCCAGCATTGACTTACTTCATGAACATGGCGATGCCGCGGACAACCAGACGACTTGGGAGCAGACGAGGAAGGTTGGCCGAGACTTTATTCAGAAGGCCTGCCACCTGGCATTCCTCGCGCGCGAACATCGCGTTCACACCATGCCGTGCCACGTCCTGCGAGGACATCATGATCGTTTGAAAGGAGCGGCTGAGTTTGTGCTGCGCCTTGTCAAAGAAGCCTGTCAAGGTTGGGCCTGGACAGAGTGCGGTCGAGGTCACGCCGTCCGCCCGTGACTCGTAATTGAAAGCCCGTGAGAAGTTGAGCACAAAACTTTTGCTGGCCGCATAGGCGGCATAATTCGGCAGGGGTTGAAAGGCTCCCGTGGAAGCGACCTGCATGATATAGCCGTTTTTGCGTTCCCGCATTTTGCGACCATAGAGCCAGGTAAGGTGGACCAGGGCATCGATATTCAAATTGAGCATGCCCTGGACGTCGTCGATGTTGCTGTCCAGGAAAGGTCCATAGACCCCACTGCCTGCATTATTGACCAGGACTTCCGGCACGATGCCCCATTTATCAGTTTGATGGACCAGACTTTCGCTGGCGCCAGCCTTGGCCAGATCGATGGCCACAATGCGAACCTGCCTGGATCCTGACGCGAGCTGCCTTTGGGCCTCTTCCAGTTTATCCTTGGACCGAGCGACCAGGACCAGATGATAATCGCGCTCCGCCAGTAGCTTCGCAATGTCCAAGCCGATTCCTGCCGAAGCGCCGGTGACGATCGCCCATTTTTCTGTCATGATGATTCCTTTCCATGTTCTGGATCTGCAATGAATTTTAAGGTTGGACGGGCGGGGAGACAAGCATGCAAGAGTGTAATGCTGTCATTTTTGATTTGGGTGGCGTGCTGCTGGATATAAACTACCAAGCGACGGAAAAGGCTTTGCGTGGTCTCTTGGGTCCGCGCAGTGACCATTATTACCTGCAAACTCAACAGAGCCCCCTTTTCGATGATTTGGAAACGGGCCGCATCGAACCTCATCACTTTCATCAGGGTCTTTGCGAACTGGCTGGGATCACTCTCAGTTCCACAGCGATCACTGAGGCCTGGAACGCCATGCTGGGTCGTATGCCCCAGGCCCGGATGGCCTTTGTGCAAAAGGTTGCCGCACGGCGTCGCGTGTTTCTCTTGAGCAATACCAACGCCATTCATAAGGCGGCGTTTGATCAGATCATTGCGGCGGACCTGCCGGGCCAGCCTTTTGATGATTTTTTTGAAGCCGCTTACTATTCGCATTTGATTGGCCTTCGCAAGCCTGATCCGGCCATCTATCGTTATGTCACCGACCGCCATGGCCTGGATCCAGCCCGTACCCTCTTTATCGATGATAATCAATCCAATGTGGAAGGGGCTCGCCTGGCCGGACTGCAGGCCTTCCATTTGCAGGGTGAACTGCTGCTCGCCCCGCTTGATTTTTTGCTCCATTAAAACGCATTGCCGTACAGCACATAAACGCCGACGATATCCTGACTGAATCCGACATCCAAACGTAGATTATTCATGCTTTTGCGATCTAGGAAATAATCGAGGCCAAGACCTCCGGCGGTCCTGGTGTCCTCAGCCTTGAGATCGCGCAGGCGTCCGGCGTGCGCACCGACTCCAGCAAAAATCCGAAAGCCCCAGTCCTGACGCCACAGAGTTCGCCATTCCGCCTGTCCGTAACTGATGGCATAGTCGCGAAACTGATTGCCATAAAAACCGCGCAAGACCTGGTTGCCGCCCAGTCCCTGTAAAAGATAAAAAGGCACGTCCACACGATTCATCTGAGCGGCGTGCATTTGCAGAGCCAGAGTCTGGCGCTCGTCCAGGGGCAGGTAGTGTTTCCAATCCAGGCCGGCGAGCCCAAAATGTCCCTGATCGCGATCGGTTTTGAAGCGTTGGGCTTGATAAAAACTCCGAATCAGATGACCCGATGTCGCACGGACCCGGCTGCTGCGGCTGTCATGCCCGAGCCCCAGTCCCATGGAATGCTGCTCACCCTTGTGTCCCCAACGGGAAAATTCCGCGTCAACACGCGGAGTCGGATCGTCATGATTTTCAGTGAATCTCTGCCAACCCGCTCCGTATTCCACGTCCCAAAACAAACCATCATAAAAAATATTCTTGATCCGTGTTTCCACGCTGAAACGTTTGTCTCGATAGCTTTCGGCATCATCCGGATGCAGAGTGACGCTGCCGCTGCCATAGTATTCGCTGGGAAAATCCTGGCCCGAAAGTTTACCGGTCCATTCCCAGCGTCCCTGGTCCCAATAGATCTTAGGTTCAGCGACGGCAATGACCTGCTTTTTTTGAGTGACGGTAGCAAAGGCCACTAGCTGCGAGGGATCACCCTGTTCGAGATCGTTGAGGTTGCGGATGAGAAAACCGCCGCCACCCAATCCGGTGTCAGGAGTGAAAAACACAACGGGCAGAAAGCGTGAAAGAGGCGGGGAAGGGGCTTGTGTTGCAGAAGCTGCACGAAGCGGACAGGATAAGGCAACCCAAAGCAGAACGAGCAAAACCCGCATGATGACCTCAATGATGGGCCGTGAATGCCCGGATACCAGAGTCCCTTCTACAGCAAGCGAACTCTGGCCGCAATGAGTTCAGTGCGGGTTGATGATGACTTCCGACCAAACTTAGTGTCCTGCGAAATCCCCAGGCCGGCGTTCCATAAAGGCCCGCAAGCCTTCCTTCACATCCTCGGTGCCTGCCAATTGCATCAGACGCGGAAAGAGGCCCGCAAAGGCCAGGTCCTCGCCATCGCGCAGACTCTCCCGGGCCGAAGCCAAGGTCGCCTGCACGGCGAGCGGTGCCTGAGCTGCTATCGAGGAGGCGACTTCCATGGCTCGCGTCAGCTGTTGACCAGGTTCGACCAGTTCCTGAACCAGACCCAGACGATACGCTTCCGCCGCCGGCAGTTCCTCGCCGGTCAGAAGATAGCGCATGGCATTGCCCCAACCCAGTTCATGCACGAGGCGAACCGTGGCACCTCCAAACGGAAAAATGCCGCGTTTGACTTCCAACTGAGCAAAGCGGGTATCCCGCGCGGCAATCCGAACATCCGCGGCCAACATGGTTTCGGTGCCGAAGGTATAACAGATCCCCTGGACTGCAAAAACAATGGGCTTACGGCAGATACGCCCGGCCGCGATGCCGAAGGGATCACAGGATCCTTCCGGATATTCGGGCATGTGACCGCCGGATATAATATCCTGCCACTTGGGAAGATCAAGACCCGCACAGAAGTGATCTCCCACGGCATAGACCACACCCACGCGAAGTTCCGGGTCCTGATCCAACACGCCATACGCTGTGGCCATTTCAAAGAACATTTCAACGTCAATGGCATTGCGCTTGGCTGGTCTATTGATGCCGATCGATAGAATGGAACCATGACGCTCGACCAATATTTTTGCTTCGCTCATCATTTGCTGTCCTTTCTCGTGTCAGAACTCCAAAGCGCGCGCATAACGATCCCGATGGAAACTGGCGTTGCCGAACAGCTCCGTATTGATGCGACTGCGCTTCAGGAAAAATCCAATATTATGTTCATCGGTCATGCCGATGCCGCCATGCAATTGAATCGATTCTGTGGCGACCGCATGGAAGACATCACTGAGTTTGCTCTTGGCCAGACTGGCGAACATGGTGCTGTTCGGATGATCTTCATCCAGGGCCGCGAGGCTTCTCTGGACCACCGAACGCGAGACTTCCAGTTCACAGTAAAGGTTCGCCATGCGGTGCTGCAGAGCCTGGAACGACCCGATCGCCACACCGAATTGCTTGCGTTCCTTCAAATAGGCCAGGGTCATTTCAAAGGCAGCCGTGGCGGATCCCAGCATCTCGGCGGCGAGGCTCGCGGCTCCGGCGTTGCGCAGATCTTCATACGAAGCGGCCGCGCCACCCAAAGGACCCAGCAAAGCCGAGGCGGGAACTTCCACACGCTGCAATTCAAGGTGAGCGGCTGGACGGCCATCGATGAGACGGAAGTGTTCCCAGCGTAAACCTTGGTTTTCCTGCGGCACTAAAAACCAGGAGAGTCCCTGATCGGTGCGGGCCAGGACCAGGATTTGATCGGCTAACCTTGCATCCAAAACCAGCGATTTACGGCCATTCAGCACATACTGGGAACCTTGCGCCCGGGCGGTGGTCGCATGATCCTGGTCGTGGTGCTGACCTTCATCATGGGCCAGAGCGATGATGGTTTCACCAGCTGCAATCGCCGGCAGAAGTGTCTTCTTTTGATTTGGAGATGCGAGTTTTTGTATGAGACGGCTGGCCCCGGCAACGGTGGACAGAAGGGGTGTGGCAGCCAATTGTCGGCCGGCTGCTTCCAGGATCAGACCCAGACCGCGGAACCCAAAATTCAATCCGCCATGATCCTCGTCAATAAGAATACCGGTCCACCCCAGTTCGGCCATTTCCTGCCAGGCTTCGCGCGGAAAGCCCATGGGATCATTGGTGTCGCGAATGCGCCGCAAGTGATTGATCGGCATTTTTTCGCGAAAATAATTGGCCGCTGAAACCTGCAGTAGTTTTTGTTCGTCCGTCAATTCCCAAGTCATCATAATGCCACCTCTCCTTCAGGGTAATCCCAACACACGTTTGGCAATGACATTCAGCTGAATTTCGCTGGTGCCGCCTTCGATCGAATTGCCCTTGGATCGCAGCCAATCACGGGTGGCTTGCCGATCCTTCTCATCACCGGTTCCCTCCCAAACGAGACTTTGAAATCCGGCCGCTTCCATCATCAGTTCGTATTTGCGCTTATTCAGTTCCGTGCCATAGAGCTTGAACATCGACGACGCTGCACCCGGGGAATGTCCAGCTTTTTGCAAGGACAGCTCGCGTTCCAGAGTCCATTCAAAGGCGGTGTTGTCCATGTGCCAGGCGGCCAGACGCTGACGGAAATGTTCATCGGCGAGACGGCCGTTCAAGGACGGCATTTTTTGTTTGGCAACTATTTCAAGGGGCAGTTCACTGGCTTTTTTATTGATTTCGCTGATGGCCTGACGCTCATGCGTAAGCAGGGCTTTGGCAATCTGCCAGCCGCCATTCAAAGGACCAATGAGGTTATCCTGTGAGGTTTTGGCATCACTGAAGAAGACTTCACAGAAGGGTGAGGCGCCACTGATCAAACGGATCGGCTCGGCTTTCACACCGGGCTGATGCATATCAATCAGCATGAAGCTGATGCCCTGCTGTTTGCCAGCGCTGGGATCCGTACGGACGAGGCAGAAAATCCAGTCCGAAGAATCCGCATACGACGTCCAGACTTTTGAGCCGTTGATCACAAACTGATCGCCGACCAGCTCGGCACGCGTTTGCAGACTCGCCAGGTCCGAGCCAGCGGCGGGCTCACTATAACCCTGGCACCAACGGACCTCACCTCGGGTTATCTTGGGCAGGTAAGCTTTTTTCTGCTCTTCCGTTCCATATTGCAAAAGAACGGGACCCAGCATCCAGATGCCAAAACTGAGAAGGGGCGGCCGGCAGCCCAGCTTGGCCATCTCCTCTTTCAGAATCAAAACCTCTTGCGGCTTGAGTCCTCCACCGCCATAAGCCTTGGGCCACTCAGGTGCGGTCCAGCCTTTGGCGGACATGCGCTCAAGCCAGATTTTGGAGTCGGGATTTTTAAACTTTTCCTGACTGCCACCCCAAACCTCTTCCTCTTCCACTATCGGTGTTCGCATCGATACCGGACAATTGGCGTCAAGCCACTGACGAACCTCTACGCGAAAATCCTGAAGCATGTTTCCCCCTTTAACGAGTGTTGTGTAAGGGCTCAGACAAATTCCGTACGAAAACGGAAACCCGCCTGTTCAAGTCGTTTGGTTAATTGATCGCCGAAGGCGACTGTTGGTGTCACAAAACCTTTCAGATTCTGCTGCTGATAGGCATTTTCTGCGGCCAATCGTGCGGTTTCGCAGGAAAGGGCCACGGTCACATCGTTGCCTGGATCGCCTTCGCGTTCCATACGGACGATGAGTTTGCACAGACCCTGGCTGCGGCAGACGAGTTGCCCGCGGAAAAATCCGTTTTTGCGCGCCTCATCGGATGGGCCTTCCCCGGGTTTGGGACCGAAGCGCCGGAGCAGACTGCGGCCCATTTTATTGCCCGTGAGCACGCTGAAGCCCGCCAGCACTCCCGTTGTGAGACCAGCCTGAACCGGACCGAGATTACGGCCGACGACCATGCGTTCTTCATATTGGAAAGGATGATCCGGCTTGCCCTGCTGCGCGCGCAGCCATGACGAGCGGCGCACGACGGCCTTGTTGATGGGCCCCATGAAAAACGGCGCGGTCCAGCGTTCCAGCACGGGTTCATAACGTGGCTTCAAATCCGGTTTGGGACCACGCGGCCAGCTGGAATCGGGAATCAATATATTGGGATCGAAGAGTTCGCGGCCGGTGCTGTGTTCGGCAATATTTAAAGCCGACGCCAGCGTGCCTCCATTCAGGCCGCCACGAATCTGATAGTAAAGGCTCAGCTCGTCCAACAGGAATCCGCGACTGCGGGCGGCAGCGAGCGCCAGGTATACAGTAAGATCCGCCGGTATCGAATCAAAACCACTGAAAGGAATGAGGCGGGCTCCGGTGGTTTCCGCTTCCTTCTGATAGCGTTCGATCATGGAGCGAATAAAAGGAGTCTCGCCGGTAATATCCAGATAATCACGTCCCCATTTCGCGCAGGCTGCGACCACGGGTTCGCCGTGGATGGCAAAAGGGCCTGCAAAACTGAGAACGACCTTGGTTTTTTGCACCATGGCATCAATCGATTCGGGACGCGTGGAATCAGCGATCACGATCTGCGGCTTTCGGTGGCAGGACTGTTGAATCGCTTCCAGCTTTTCTTGATTTCGTCCGGCTATGGCCACGCGTAATCCTTCAGCACTGCCGGCACGGGTAAGATACTGGGAGGCAAGACGGCCCGTGAAGCCAGTGGCGCCATAGATAACGAGATCAAAAGCGGTCTGCATAGTTTCCTCCGAGAGTTTGAGAGCAGCAGCCTGTTTTAGCACAAGCTTTCGTGGTGGCAAAGCGCTTCGTTCGCGCCTTGCAAGAAGCGCTTGCTCCCAAAAAACGATGATAAACGCGGCAAACATTCAATAATCCTGCATTGATTTCCTCTGTCGAAATCGATAGCCATAAAGAAGAAGAGCCACTTTTTTAATGTTCGTTTTGAGAGGATGCCCATGAAGCGTTTCTTAATGTCGGTTCCTTTTGCCTTGTGTTCCTTAGGTTCTGCACAGGCGATCACATTTCCTGAATTTGGCAAGCCGCTGCCCCATGCGCCTGACTTCGCTATGGAAGCCGTTGCGAGCTACGATTTTGAAGGGATTGTCGCGTTATCGGGCTGCTCGGGCAGTCTGGTTCGTTTCGAAGATAGTCTCGATTCCGATCAGGCCATGGTTTTGAGTAACGGTCACTGCGTGAGCATGATTCAGCCAGGAGTGGTGCTGAGCAATCAGAATACCAGTCGCACCTTTGATATCCTGAGCAGCAGCGCCTCCCGATTGGGTAAGGTGACGGCTACGAAACTTTTGTATGCGACGATGACCAAGACGGATATGAGCCTCTATCTGCTGAAGGAAACCTATCAGGACATCCTGAATAAATACGATACGAAGGCGCTGACACTGGCGAGCGGTGAGCCGGTGGTCGGCAGTGATATTGAAGTCATCTCGGGTTACTGGAAACGGGGCTACAGCTGTCAGGTGGAAGCGATCGCAGATACGCTGAAAGAGGGGAACTGGACATTCTCGAAAGCGGTTCGTTACAGTCGTCCTGGTTGTGAAGTGATCGGTGGAACCTCGGGCTCGCCTGTGGTTGGCAAGGGAACCCGGATCGTCGTGGCGGTGAACAATACGATCAATGAATCAGGACGCAAGTGTGAGGTGAACAATCCTTGCGAGGTGGATAAGAACGGCAACATTACTTATCAAAAAGGCACGGGCTACGCGCAGCAGACCTATTGGATCTACACCTGCCGCAACAGTGCGGGCAAGGTGGATCTGACGACCCCGGGGTGCCTCTTGCCTAAGCCGGCGGGTGCTTAAGCCCGCCCCGTCACTTACAATTCGCCATAGGTGCCGGGACGGCGCCCAAACTCGCCTTCGCGGGTTCGGGCTTCTTTTCCGGTGGCTTATCGCCTAGCAAGCCCTGGATGGCCTGCTCGTTGGCCTTGGCTGCCGCGGCGGCCTCAGCCTTCTTCTTATCCTCATCACAAGGCTTCTTGCCGTCCTGCAGCAGTCCCCCTATATCCACATTGTCCTTGGTTTCCGGGGTTTGTGGATCGGACAAAACCGGTGTGGTCAGCAAAAATATTGCGCTCAGCCATCGACGTGCCATGCCATCTCTCCTGGGTTGAATTCCTGTCGCCCCTTCCACTCGTACCATAAAAAAAGCGAGACTTCCCATGGGAAATCCCGCCCTGTCCCTCTCCGAAAACGGCGAGGCTTCTTAGCTCTTACATACGCTGCCGGAGCGCCACGTAGAAGCGGCGACCCAATGCATCGTAATTATTGCTACCATAAGACACCAGGCCGCGTTCGCGATCCGTGGTATGCAGACCACCAATTTTATTTTCCAGGTTGAAGACGCCCAAAGAAAGGGTGCCATTCCAGGGATGATCCCAGCTATAAGTCGTATCATAGCGAGTGAACGCCTTGATGTAGCTATAGGTCGGATCATCATCGAACTCGGAGCTTTCCATGCGACCGATGGTCAGCGCATCCAGGCTCACAACATGTCCACCATTCCGTGCCGACAGGGTACTCGACCTACGGTAACGAGGAACGCCATAGGACCCCACGAATTCCTCATTAGGAGCGCCCGAAGCGACCTGCTCTTTGCGTGAGATGACGTTGGAATAGCGAGTCCTGAAATTCATGCGGGTGGAGGTGACGTTCCAGTTGAAGTTCGATTCGAGATCAAAGCCACTGGTCGTCATTGTGCCTATGTTAGCATAACTCCTTTCTATACGAGAGATCTTGCCAGCATCCGCGCGGTTAGGATCCTCCACGCGGATAACCTGTGAACTGCCAATGGGCTGGCCTGCGATCGATCGTTCGACGATGGTATTCAGACTTTCCTGATCATGCATACCTTCGATTTTGGCAGCCCAGTAGTCCGCTGTAAAATCGAAAAACTCGGCCGGTTGCAGAATAAAGCCAAAGTTATAGGCTACGGCAGTTTCTTCCTCCAGATCGATGTTGCCAGGATTGTTAACATAGACCGAATAGCTCTGGGCATCTTCACCGCAAGGGTTATCAGCACCAAGGTTGATATTGCAGTATTGCGTGTCTGTTACCCTCAAGTAGCCGCCGCTCGATTTATCATAAAGCATCGATAGCGACGGGGCTTTAAAGCTGGTGCCGTAGTTCGTGCGCAGCTTGAGGAAGGTGAATGGCGAATAACCAATGCTGCTCGCGTAGTTGAAGGTGCTGCCGAAATCGTTATAATTATCGAGACGTCCTGCAAGACCAACTTCCGTGCGCGGGGCAACAGGCAGGTTGACTTCGACGAAGGCCGAAGTCACATCACGTTCGCCTTTGCCATCGGAGTTCATGCTCCCCCAGTAGCGAGGACCCTCGTTGAAGGTCAGCTTGTCTTTTTCATCCGCGATGAGCTCGTACATCTCGTGCTGGTAGTTCATGCCAAACGCCAGACCGATATCACCGGCCGGCAGTGTGCCCACACTCCCGCTGGCAAAAGCCGTGGCGGCGTTAACACCGTTACGCTCCTTGCCGTAAAGATCAACGAAGAACTCATCAAGAACCGTTGGATCCGGCTGGAAAAGGTTCAGGTTGGGTGTCGTGCCATTGTTCGGGAACATGTTTTGCGAGAAAACCTGTTTGTCGTCGACGTTATTGTAAAAGCGCTCACGCGTGGTGCTAAAGTTCGACAGATCCACCTGCCAGTCCCACTCGTTATTGACCGCGCCACCGACGCCGACCATCGCGCCCACGACGGTATCACGGGTCTCCGTATTGCCTTTCACATAAGGCAACGCGCGTGTGGCGACTTTGATCATGGTGTCGGGATTGGCAACGAGTCCCAGGCGACCCACTTCGGCCTGGAGATCGGCTGGGGCATCGCCCAGTCGCATCATGTAATCCATGCCAGTCAACGGATCTGAGGTATCCAAGCGATTGACCTTGCCACTGGTTGTTTCGGTATTCGCATACAACAGAGTGGTGTTGAGCCGCACGCCACCGTTCAATTCGGTGTTGGTATTGGTCATCGCGTTCCATGTTTCTTTTTCTGAACTGATCTGGGCTGTACTCGCATCACGACGCAGACCGCGGCACATGACGGTCTGAGGTGCATTCTCAAAGGCAATTTGGTTTTCAACAGGACAGTTCGGGCTGGGGCGGTAAACGTAATCACCACGGGTGTTGTTCACGTTTTTGGGATCGACGATCGCCCAGCTATAGGTCCCTTCGGGGTTGGAATAAGCACTGTAACCATAGTTGCCTTTATAAGCCCAAAGCTGATCGCGATCGCGCGAGTAGAGGGGAGTGGTTCTCCCTGCTCCGACCGAGACGGTGACGTTGGTGTTGCCAAAATCCGTTCCACCCGCAACGCTGATGGTCTGGTTGTCAGCACCGCCCTGTTGCGTGGTTGTGCTGGTCAAGGCTGTGGCGACTCCGCGGAAATCCTTTTTCAGGATCACGTTCATTACGCCGGCTACAGCATCTGCGCCGTAAACGGCAGAATTACTCATCTTGACGATTTCAACTTTTTCCACCATCTCGATGGGAATATTGTTGACGTTCACGCCACCCAGCGAAGCTTCGGAAGGTAGCCGACGACCATTGATCAGGATCAAGGTGCGGTCGGCGCCCATACCTCGCAAATTGATCGTGGCCTGACCTTCGGAGATATTGCCGCTACCACCGTTGAAACTGCCGAAGGAGTTTTCAGTCTGGTTGCGGAAGAGGTCCGAAATGCTGGTAATACCAGCTTTCTGAATTTCTGCCTGATCAATGACCTTGATCGGCACGCTGCCTTCAATATCAATTTTTTTCAGACGTGAGCCGGTCACTTGCACCTTCTCGCCGGTTTTTTCGTCGGATTTTTTGGGCGCCTTTTTTTCCTGGGTTGTTTCAGGTTTTTTCTCGATGACTCCCGTGTCTTGGGCGAACACAGAACTATTAAGAGGCAGTAAACCCCCGATGGCACAAGCAAACAATAGGTGTTGCTTCCTGGCAGTATGGTATGACATGCGGACTCCCTAGTAAATCGCGAAAAAGCCCGCCGGACCGTCGTTTCCAGCGGTATATGAGAATGCGATTAAATGTAATTGTGTGGATACACAAAGGGCTGCTTGGAGTAAACAAAAAATGAAAATTGATGAGTCGTAAATCATGCCGACTGCTTGGATCGCTCGTGATGCTTAACCTATAGAGAGTATGAACTTTGTAAATCTTGGTGCAGAAGGATTTGCTGTCAGCGTATCGAGCCATGCAGACTGCGAAATCATGTGCAGGGTGTGCGAACGATCAAACCCTTACCACAATTTAGAAAAAATGCCTTTTCTGTCGGAACAGCCTTCTGCAGTGTAGAAAAAAATTCGTCTTTGACAGTTCAGTATCACAAAGGAGAGCGCAATGAGCGTCACGAGTCTTCGTAGTCGAAGCTTTGGTGTTGGTGCGGGTTATTCTGTGAGTTTGCTGTTGGCCCTGGGAATGGGTCTGAATGCATGTGGGACGCAGGCTTCGTTGGAGCAGACGTCTCTTAAACAGGAAGGGGCTACGCCGCAATCTTATCAGGAATGGTGTGCAGACTGGCAATTGAACTGTCGTGTTCCTGATCCGGGAAAAACAACAAGCCTGAGCGCCGCTCAGTTTCAGGCGCTCAGTACGATTCTGAGTAGCGCCCTGACAAGTACTTCGGTGTTCAGTGTCACCCGCCAGGAGTTGGGTGCTGACAGTCTGAAGCAAGCGCTGACGGCTTTGCATCTGGAGGCTGTCTACCAGGATATACAGACTCGTCTCGATGCCAGCCAATGGCAGTCGGCTGGGCTGGAAAATGGAGCGCTGGTGTCCCGGCATGCGGCTGCGACGAGCCTTCGCACGGCCGAGGGTCTGGTTTGGAATCTTGAACCTGTGCAGAACGTGACGTTCATGCCCGGTGCGATTCAGCTCTCCGGATTGGGTCTGAGCGCCGATGCAGCCAAGGAAGCTACCGTGCTGCAATCCATGACTGTGGCCAGTGATGAAACGTTCAGTCTTGGATTGAATGATCGTTCGGTCCAGCAGGTCCCGCTGGATTTTGCCCTGGATAATCTCCTGTTGGCTTTTGGTTTGGATGTGACCAAGGTCAGCGATCAGGAGATTGCGCTGCCTGATCTCATCGCGGCCGGTGCGCCTCTTGTGGGTTGGCTGAATCAAAGTTCGCGGCAGATCACGTTGCAGCGCTCGTTCTTTGCGACGGCTTCAGGACAGCTCGGCGTTCTTTTGCCCGAGGATAATATGGGGCAGGCCCTCGGCAATCTGCTCAGCCGGTTCGAGACGCTGCGTACGTCCAGTGATGCGAAGAATAATCTGGGTGCGGTGTCGCTGGTCAAAGGCATGACGGCAAAGTGTGATATGAACAACGGCGAGATCAAGGTGAAGTTCTCGCCTGAATTCGGTGTGAAGCGGATCTATCAACCGAGTCCGTCGACCCTGGGTCTTGAATTTTACGGTGTGGAAGCGAGCGCGAAAAAAGCCCTCGGCATCCCCCTCAAGCTAAAGCGCGTGGAGCTGAGCGCGGATAAGATCACCATCCTGGACGTGCCTCTGATTGGTAAGGTCGATGTGAAGCTGGACGATATTTCGAATCCGGATCAGCCGACCGTACTCGCCTGCGGCGCCTGATCACGGCACTTGAAAAACCGGAAACTGAGACAGATTCAGTTCCGGTGGCAAAGCGTGGCCGTGACGCTGGCGGATCGCGCGTTCACCCACAAAGCGGTGGATGCGCGCCACGTCTTTCAAAAGGACCAGCGATTCCTGGACGAGCAGCAGCGACGACATGGAAGCCGGCACCACATCCTGGTTATTGCTTTCACACGAGAAACTTAGCAGGCAGGCGGGCAGGCTCATGCCTTTGATTTTTTGTAAAACAGCTGAAGCCAGCTGATGCAAACCCTTTACATGGTTGCCGGGCTCATCCGTGCTTAAATTTTCCGGCAGGCCATGATTGGTTTCCGGGGTGACCGTCAGCAGAATCTGTCGATCCATGAGGTCCGCGAGGCGCACGATCGCGTTTTGCATCAGCTCGGCGGCACTGGCCAGCGATGCTGTATAAAACAACCCACCATGCCAGATGCCTTCGTCCAGGACGACAGGATTGTCGGCCAATTTCAGAGCTTCCCTTTGAATCTTGCCCGCTGCGAATTGCAAGTTATCTTCAATATCCAGAAAAATCTGCGGCGCGCAGCGAATCGAATATCTCTCCTGAAGAATGGATGGGGCACGCGTTTCAGGTGTGCGCCTCGATTGCAATTCGGTTTGCCAGGTGCGCACCTGATCGAGCCAGCGGGTCTGTGCCACCGAAAATTGATTGCCGGCCTGCCAGCCCGCATGTCCAAAACCCTGCTTCTGCCAACCGAGACCTTCGGCATGCAAAAGCCACCCGTAGCTGACCTGGTTTTGCAAAGTGGTCAGATCATGCCAAACATCAATGGCAAGCGAAGCCATCATCGCATTGGTATTCACCAGAGCCAGGACATCACGCGGTCCCTGGGGCCGGACTTCAGCAAAAATCGGCTGGACAGCGTGGGCCATGGGAATCAGGTCCCCACTGGCGCCGAGGCTGCCGAGGTTGGGCACGGAGGGCAGGGTAACATCATCCGCCAGGCGCTGGAGTTTTTGAAACGTAGCAGGATGCAGACCGGAAAATCCCAGACCCATTTTATGACACTGCAGGCGCAAGGCCCGGCGTACAATACGTATGGGAAGTGTCGGACCGACACCAACGCACAGATAGCGTAGCAAGGCTTCCTGATGAGTCTGCCAATCCTGGATGGGAACACGGGTGGAAAGATTGTGCCCAAAGTGGGTATGCAGGCCATAAACGGCGGCCCCGTCGGTTTCCAGATGCTGCATCAGGCGCTCGTAAGCCTTTTGAATGCGCTGCGGGGCATCCGCATCCAGGGTCCAGCGGGTTTCTGTCTCACCAAGACGATAAAGATCGGCCAATTCGGTTTGGTGATCCAGGCGCAGCTGCATGATTCTCTCCCTTGAGCCTTTGCATAAAAACGATAGCTTAGGCAGGAATGGGAGACCTGACAAGGGAAGACATCAGCTTAGATTTTGCAGGTGCGTCGCCACCAAAAGTGGCAGCTGATCCAGATTGTAACCACCTTCCAGACAGCTCACAATCCGCCCTTCGCAATGGACATCCGCGGCTTCCTGGATCCAGCGGGTCATGATTTCATAATCCTCGATTTCAAGGCCGAGAGACCCAATCGGATCATCCTTGTGCGCATCGAAGCCGGCACTGATTAAGATCAATTGCGGCCGAGCCTGTTCCACGCTGGCTTCAAGACCCTTTCTGAACTGATCCCGATAGCTCTCGCGCGAGGTTCCGAATTCAACCGGAATATTGTGGGTCGTACCGAGTCCTGCGCCGGTTCCGGTTTCGGATTCATGACCGGTTCCTGGATAAAAGGGATAGCGATGGATACTGAAAAAATGCACCGCAGGATCGCTGTAAAAAATATCCTGTGTGCCGTTGCCATGATGCACATCAAAATCCACAATCAACACGCGATCCAGATGCAGCACATCGCGGGCATAATGCGCGGCGATGGCAATGCTATTAAAAATACAAAAACCCATGCTCTCGGTGGACGTCGCATGATGCCCGGGCGGACGGATCAAACAAAAGGCCGTGCGATCCGGGCCCTTGAGCACGCGATCCACAGCAGCCACAACGGAGCCCGCCGCATGCATGGCCACTTGAAACGAATCCGGGGATACAAAGGTATCCGGGTCCAGATGCCCACCACCCGCGGCACACATGTCACGAGCTCGCTCCAGCATCGCTTCACTGTGCGTGCGGCGGATCCACTCATCATTGGCGGCAGCGATGCGGGCGCGCGGCAGCTTCGTAAACCAGGGGACAGTTTCCAGATAACGTGCTGTATTCTGGACGCGCTCGGGACACTCGGGGTGATACCCTGTGCGGTGTTTTTCAAAAAGCGGGTCGGTGATAACGCAGACCATAACGCACGAATCCTCCGGTGGGTTCCATGAACGCCGTATTCTCGCAAAAGGTCAGGGGCTTGTAAAGCGCTGTTGTTTTCACCTAAAAGAGACTTATATCCCAGTCGTATCAAGAGTCTCCTGCCTGGATGGCCATGGGTCCCGCTCAATCACCGGTAAAAAAGTGCCGAAGATCCTGTTATAACTCCTGGAAAGAAGACGCATGAGCCGCAGCAAAGACCCTAATGAAGCCCCCTTGCTTTCGCCGTTTGAAGCCGTCTTTCGCGATGTGCTGGATTACTATAGCCAGACCCGCAGTCAGATCTTCAAGCTCGACAAGTGGGACTATAAAAACGTCTTTGAAAATGTCATCAAAGCCCGCTTCGGCGGTGATGCGCAGAAGGCCTTGGATCGCCTGCGGGAAAGCTTCCATGAATCACGCTTGCAGGAGAATGCACACGGCAAACGTTACCTCAGCGAACTGCGCGGTCTGATGTGGCAAAGCGTGGATCAGGTTTTTTCGCTGCTGGACGTCCACAAAAAGGATGATGGCGTGCTTTTGAACGTGCGCTCGAATCTGCAGAAAGCTTTGGTGGCCCAGGATCTATCCTCGGCCCGGCAGACGGTCAAAGAGGTGCTGACTTCACTGGCTGAACTCGAAAAAAGTCGTCAGCAGGTTTTTAATTCCTTGCAGAATAGTTTTAAAAAACAAATGGAAACCTTGCAGTCCGAACTGCAAACGGTGCAAAGTCAACTGCAGCTCGATGGCCTCACGCAGGTTTACAATCGGGCCACCTTCGATCAGCAGCTGCGGAAAACGGCTCAGTTTTCTTTTTTAACGGGTCAGAAGTCCTGTTTGATCATGCTTGATATCGATCATTTTAAAAAGGTGAACGATAGCTATGGTCACCCGGCCGGAGATGCGGTGATTCAAACCCTGGCTCGGACCCTGGCGCAATCCTTTCCCCGTAAAACCGATTTTGTGGCCCGTTATGGTGGCGAAGAGTTTGCGATCATCCTGCAAGGCACGGATTTGTCAGAAAGTCGGGAACTGGTAGCCAAGGTTTTGGTGCGGGTCCGGGCGCTGAAAATCAGTCATAATGATCAGGATATTGCCGTGACCGCTTCCGCTGGCGTCGCTCTTTACCAGCCAGGGGAACCGATGGAGCAGTGGTTGCAACGCGCGGATAAGGCTCTGTATGATGCCAAACAGCAAGGACGTGATCGCCTGATCCTGGCGGCGTGACAAGCTTTGTGCTAACCTGCCTCCCTTTGCCTAAGGGGGTGCCATGAGTTCACGAAAAAAATACGAGGCCCGTTGCACGCGTTGTTTGATGCGGCAGGAACTGTGTCTCTGCGCCCAGATCCCCCAGTTGAATCTGGCGACGAAATTGATCATCGTCATGAATAAAAGAGAAATCAAAGTTCCCACCAATACCGGTCGGCTGGCAGCGTTGGCGTTACCTCATAGCGTGATTCTCAGTCGGGGTGTGGAAGACGCGCCCTATGATCTTGCGGACCATCTGCCCAGGGATCGGCCCAGTATTCTGCTTTATCCCGCCGATGACGCTACGCTGCTGACACCGGAGTGGGTCGCTGCGGAAGGGCCGTTTCATTTGGTGGTTCCCGATGGGAATTGGCGGCAGACCAGCAAGATGCGACGCCGTGATCCCGTCATGGCCACGCTGCCTTGCGTGCGATTGCCAGCAGGAGCGCCGACCGAATATCATGTGCGCAAGGAAACGAAAACGGAAGGCCTCGCCACCATCGAAGCGATTGCCCGCGCTCTGGGTGTGCTGGAAGGCCCGGCGATCCAAAAGGCGCTGGAAGATGTGTTTCATTTGATGGTCAAACGCACGTTGGCCAGCCGAGGCGTTGAGAAAGGTTGATCATTGCACTCATCGATCCACGGCGTTATCATCGAGTTATAGCAGCTTTTATGCGAGGATTCGACGATGAGATCAAAGATAGGTTGGGTATTGTCCGTTTTGCCGAGTTTGCTTCTGCTCTTCAGTGGATTCAATAAAATCATGGCAACTGAGGAAGTGCTCGCGGGTCTTACGCACTTCGGTATCGATCCCGCTCACATCAAAGGCCTTGGTGTGTTGGAAATTATGATAACTCTTCTTTATCTCATTCCACGCACTTCCTTCATCGGTGCGATCCTGCTTACGGGTTGGATGGGTGGGGCGATCTTCACGCATGTGCGCGTGGGCGATCCCTACTTCATGCAGGTTGCGGTGGCGTTTCTCATCTGGATCGGTTTCGGTTTGCGTCACTATTCTGAAGTTTTGCCTTTGCTCGGTATGCGAAAACCCACTCGCTGAAGTCCTGGCAGCATCCGCTGCCAACCTCTTTCCAAAACACGCTTGGACCATTAAGATTCGGATATTCCAGCCCTTCTGCAGATTTGAATCGGTTTGAGCTCACTCGAATTGCTCTCGGGCTTTCAACAGCCGGCAAATCCCAAGCAAAATTCATAAGATAAATGGAGATCGTCTGGAAATGCGATTAGGCCTGCGCATATTCAAACGGAATACCGTGCGTCAACCCCAGGACATTGCCGGGCAAGTTATCTGGCCCTGAACTTGAATAGTCTTAGGCTCAAGGGCTTGACGAACTTTTTTTAGTGAAAGGAATGAGCGCATGCGTATTCTTACCCTGAGTCTCATCATGACTTGTGTGGCCTGTGCCCAGGCACCACAACCCGTTCAGAGAAAACCAGTTGCCTCGGCACCTGCAGTGTCCACAACGTCGACCGCAACAGCTGAAGACGCTGCTGCTGAATCCGCCGCTGATCAGATTCCAGCGGCCGATATTGAGGCTGCGATGAATTCCGGTTCTGCAGCACCAGCAGCCATGGATATGGCTGCCATGGGGCAGCAGGTTCAATCCGCTTTCGCTCAAAGCAAATTGACCCCTGAGCAGAACAGTGCCATGTCTGACACTTCGATGGCTTTGATTGCCGCCGCCAATGCTGGTGATCAAGCCGCTGTTAAGGATTTGTCCAATAAACTGGCGAAGCAGGCTTTGCTTGGCAAAGGTATTATTGGATTCGGTCTGGTGGATCCTGCAGCCATCGTCGCTGCGATCATGGATCTGATTGCAGCTGCAGCGGACGCTGATGTGGCTGGTATCGTAGATGCTATTATGGATCTCGTCGCGGCTATCGGGGCGTAAGTCCGGATGGTTTGCAACCTCTATTGACTGGCGAGGGCCTCCCCTAAAAAGAGGCCCTTTTTGGTTTCTGCCTTGCGGTAAAAGTGCAGTCCTTTCGCGGCCTCGACCCTCTGCCCGCGTATTTCAAGCGTTGAAAATCATCCTGAAAAGACCTGTATTTCCACAATGTAAAAAAGCCTTCCTGCAGGGCCGGTCCGGCATCGCCGATATTATAGAGACGGTGATGCAAGCCATGGAGGGACCATGCTCAAGCTTCAAGTGTCTGCAACGGTAATGGTTACGCTGCTCAGCCTCAGCTGTTCCAAAAGTAAGTTCGAGGAAGGTACGGAAATATCCGGACTTCTGCCACCGGCCAGTGAAGACCTGACGGTCGAGGAAGATATTCCAACCACATCTGAGGACGTGAGTTCACCGGTGCCGGTCGAGGTTGAAGCGAAAGAAGTGGACACCTCCACGACTGAAGTTCCGAAGAAACCTCTGTTCGCCGATTGCGCCAATGAACCTGATCGCATGATCGTCGCTGACCTTTACCAACTAGCACCCGAGACGCAGAAGCTGCCTGATTATGCTCAGCTGAAATCCATAAAAAAGATCTGCCTCTCGCAGCTTGATATTAAAGTTCGAAAATTTTCCGACGGATTTCCCGGCGTCGCCAACCTTTTCGAATGGTTCAGTCTCGATATGAAGTTTATCGTCAACGTGCCGCAAGAGGGCCTTTGGACGTTCAAACTGGTTGCTGATGATGGAGCCAATCTTTACATCGCGGATCAGATCATCGTCAACAATGATGGCCTTCATCCGGCCACGGAAAAAACCGGTGCCGTTGAGTTGAAAGCTGGCGATGCGAACTTTCACGTCAGTTACTTTCAGGGCCCGCGTTTTGATATCGCTCTGGAGCTGATGTGGAAAGGTCCCAACGATACGGAATTCACTTATATACCCCGAGCCTTCATGAAGCGGCCCCTGAACTAACAAGGCCGAGATTCTTGAACTTTAAATGGTAAGTAGAGCAAGAGAAAAGTTGGAAAATACTTTGGGCGACGACCGTACGAATCGTCAGTTTTGATAGTGGTCGTTCCCAAAAAGTATCCCGCCGAGCTGCGTTTATTTAAAAATATACGCTGACCAATCCTTTATATAGCAGTCGCTTCCTGGAGATTGCGTAAGAAGTATAGCGCAATTTTTAAGGGCCGGATGGACGTCTCTCCCCACTTCACATCGGTATGAAATCAAAAGCTCATCGCGCGACTCAGATCGCTCATCATGACGAATGCGTTTGTGTTCGCCGATGTCAGGTGGTGGAAATCCCTTTGCCCGAGTGCACGCAAAAAGGTATCAATCTCCGAGCCCTTACATTTCGTTTCAGGGCAAACGATGGGGGAATGTCGTGGATATTGTGAGTGGAGATAAGCCTGATATGGAGACTTTGGATTCGGCCCACATGCGCGTTCTCAATAGCAGCACACTTTTAAAAATGATCTGGCGCGATCGGGAAATATCGCGGGCCGATATCTCGCAAAGAACAGGCATGAGTCGATCAACGGTTTCCACCATTGTTGCCGACTTGATTCGTCGCGGATTGGTGACCGAAACAGGCACAGGGCATTCCAATGGTGGCCGGCGACCCGTGATCCTGTCTTTTAATGAGGATGCTTATTCCATTCTGGGAATCGACCTGCAGGTGGATGAAGTTCGTGTGGCGATCACCAACCTGCGTGCTGGCATTCGGCACTGGTGGCAGCAGCCCTGTCCGGTACGGGATGATCCCGATGCCTGTCTCGATATGCTGTTTGCTTTGATTCAAAAAGCCAAAACCCAATGTGCCGATGACGGCAAGCCTCTGATTGGAATCGGCCTGGGGCTGCCGGGACCCGTGCATCCCGACAAAACCGTCAATGCCATGAGCGAGGATCTTTTTCCCAAGTGGCAAGGCCGACTGCTGCAAAATATTCTGCGCGATAAGATTCAATTGCCCCTGGCCTTGGAAAAAGATGCCAACCTTGGTGCTCTCTCCGAGCATTGGTGGAAGAATCCCCAAGGACCCGGTAACCTTGCTTACATAAATGCCCAGAAACATGCTGGCCTGGTCTTTGAAGGTCGGATGCATCGCGGCAGTCATGGCCTTGCTGGCGACCTGGGCCCACTCTTGACCAAAAACGGTCCGGTGGCTGACGATCGTGCGTTGGTCCAACTCCTGTCCAATCTTTTGGCTGTCCTTGATCTTGATACGGTGGTGTTGGATCAGAGTCTTTTGGATCGCAGTGAGCAACGTTTAAGCGATGTCCGTCATGAGGTGCTGGGGGCATTGCGTGGCTTGGGTCAAAGGATGCCGCGCATTGACTTTGGCAGCATGGGGGATCGTCAGGTCGCGCTGGGCGCATCGACCCAGATTCTGAACCACGCTCTGGAAGACTTTACGCTCTTTCCGACGACGCCGTCGATGAGCTACGCCTGGTCCTGGAGCCGCGAGCCTACCGTCACGCCATGAGGCCCTTCTTGGTATGCAAATGGGATAGGGGTTGCTATCATAAGGACTTAATTGCCCGTTGCTACCGAGGAAGAGAGTATGGAGCCAAAATCCCAATTGGATGTGTTGCAGATTCTCGACACGGATTTCGTCCTTCTTCCCGATGAAGTGCTGTTTGAACAGGCCCTGGGACCGATATTACGGAAACCAGGGCGGCTTGGGATTGTGCAGAACGATCAAGGCGAGATTTTGGGCTGTCTTGATAGTTACATCATCTCCAAAACCCTTTTGGAAGAAGGCGGTCGCGCCAGGACTCTAGCGCAAATCAAGCTCCAAAAGCCTATCCAAACCGATACGAGCGTCACGGCCGAGACTCTGATCCAATATTTCAATGACGATATTTATCGGCCGGTGATCGTGCATGGTGAAGCCGGCAGTATCGTGGGTCACCTGACTTCGGTTCAGCTCCTGAAGTGGCTTCTGCCCCAGGAACGCAGCGTCGCGGAACAAGTCAGTAGCCTCGAGCAGGAGCTGGCACGCCGTGATGAGTATCTGGGCATCGTGGCTCATGATCTGCGTGCGCCCCTGTCGGTGATCCAGTTGGCTGTGGATTACATCCAATTGCCTGAACATTTCCAAACCATGTCGAGCCAGGTGCAATCCTTTATCGAGCGGATCAAAAGGAACTCGGACAACGCTCAATTTTTAGTGCGTGGTCTTTTGGAATCGATGCGTTCACAGGGTGGGCTGCAGCTGTCCTTTGATCAGGTTATCTTTTCAAGCCTGGTCGATGATGCGGTCAAATCCTTGAGTATCGTGGCCAACCAGAAGCATCAGACTATCGTGGCTCGCCATATCGATGAGATCAAAATTTATCTCGATACAGGGCGCATCCGCCAGGTGCTGGAAAACCTGATCATGAATGCTATCAAATATTCGGCTGTGAAAAGCCAGATCGCGGTTCAGACTCTGCTCGAGGATCGCGATGGTATTACATATGCCGTGTTCAAGCTGACCAATCCTGGGAAAAGTATCTCAGCGACGGAAGGCAAGAAATTGTTTGAACCCTTTGTGCAAGGCAGCAATGCGGATCCGCTCAAGGATGGGGTAGGGCTGGGCCTCTCGATCGTGCATAAGGTTGTCGAGCTGCACGAAGGCTTTATTGAGGTCGGCAGTGATAATCCCCAGGAGGTTTGTTTCCGCGTCTTCTTTCCGAACGCGACATCAGTCCTTGGCGTCCATCGTGATCAAGCCGCGCCGACCAGTCAATCCATTTTGGTAGTGGATGATGACGAGGAAATTCGTGAGTTCGCTGAAGCCGGCCTGACAGCGGCGGGTTTTCATGTTTATACGGCCGATAACGGGGCAAGGGCTTACAGCATCTTTCAACGGCATAAGCCGCAGCTGATCATCTCTGACATTCGCATGAATCGTGTCGATGGTTTTGAGTTGCTGGCCAAAGTTCGCGAGTCGAGTCCAAATACGCCTGTGATTCTTTTTAGCGGATTTTATGCGGGTCTGGAACGGGATCTGAAGCATTCCAATCTGAAACCAGACCTGTTCGTGGATAAACCCTTCCGTATGGGCGAGCTGGTCGGTCACGTGAAGCGTCTTCTGGGCGAGGCGGAAGCCAAGAAGGCCTCTTGACCTCGACCCTTAGAACAGCAGCCAGACCCCGATATAGGGTTCCAACCAGCGGTCCTTCCAGGGGTTGCCCTCCAGGGTGCTGGTTTCGGTTTCCGTGCCGGACGTGACACTCGACTGCTTATAGTTCGCATCGATCCACAGCACGCGCGGCCCGAAGCGGAGCCAGCTCGTTCCAAAATGAAGCCCGAGGTCCACGATGGATCCGCGGCCTCCATAATAACTCGTGCTGGCATCGACCGAGGGAAAGTCATAGTCCAGCCGCGGATTATACAAATAAGTATAAAATGCTGAGATGTACTCA
Organism: Oligoflexus sp.; assembly: GCF_035638955.1. Classification (GTDB taxonomy): domain Bacteria; phylum Bdellovibrionota_B; class Oligoflexia; order Oligoflexales; family Oligoflexaceae; genus Oligoflexus. Next base: position 59,430 of record NZ_DASQYZ010000319.1, read on the forward strand.
ACCCCCACATACCCGAGGCTCAGCCCCTGGCCTGTCAGAACCATCTGGCTATCCTGGGCATAGGTCGCATTCTTCAGCCAGGTCGCCCCGAGCGCCAAACCAAAAGGCAGGCGGTAGGCAGCTGTGAGAACTGTTTGACGCTGCGAAGACCGGCCTACGGCATCCGGTGTTTCCTCCCAATGATATTCATACCAGTAAGCTGGCATGAAAACGAAGGACGCCTGCTTATCCGCGGCGTTCAGCGGCAGCGTGCTGAACATCAGGAGCAGGATGAGTGAAAGCGAATGCATGGAGACCACCTCAAAAAACAAGGGCCTGCCGTGATATCGGCAAGCCCCTGGATTATATAAACATGGACATCAAGCTCTGATTATTGGTAACCCACAAGGCCTTGACCATCGATCTGACCATCCAGGCATTTGAACTTGGAAGGTTTGGTCAGATTTTCGGCGATGACGGGTTTCAAAAGCAGTTCATTTTTCACCGAGAAAGTACTGTTTTTCTTGTTCGAAATCACAACCTTGGCATTTTTGGTCAGGTAAAAGACGCCGAGCGTTTTCCACTCAACTTGGGTTGCCGATTCATCGATCTTACAGTCCTCATCACTGCCGCTGTTGCTATTGGATACCTTCACATTTACTTTTTTGGAATCATCGGTCCACTTGGCGAAAATCATATAAGGTCCATCGGTAAAGCCGCTGTGCTTGCCAATGGCGACTGTGGCTTTGAATTCCTTGGGCTGAATGGTCATCAGCTGTGAGGCTGTGGCTTCGTTAATAGCCAGAGTGAGTCGTGCTGGATCTTCCATTTCCTTGAAGGGCGACGCTGTTTCTTCAGCAGGAGCTGGTTCGTTGATAACAACAACGGGTGCTGGCGTTGGTTCACTCACCACGATCGGCGCTGGTGCTGGCGCTGGTTCGTTGATCACGATTGGTTCTGGCGCCGGAGCCGGAGTTTCCACAATCACTGGAGCCGGTGTTGCCGGTTGGGTTTCTGTGGCCGGAGCTGGCGTTTCCTCTGCCGGAGCGGGTGTCGAAGTTGAAGGTGCAGGAGCCGCTGCCGTGGTTTCCTCAACAGGTGCTGGCGTTGGTGCTGCAGGAGTTGTTGTGGTTTCGTTTGTTTCAGCTTCCGCAGCTGGAGCGCTCGCCGTAGGAGCCGAGCCTGATGCTGCCGGTGTGCTGGCCGCAGGTGTCGATGCATTCACGGTGGTGGCCGGTGCTGTTGTTTCAGCACGGGTTGGAACGATATCACCATCGGGATAGATTTTAATGAAGGCGGCGTCGCCTGATTGAACGGAACGATTGTCACGAGTGGGGGCGGCATCAGACGCGGTCTCGCCGCTCGACTCTTCCTCTTCCAGCTGCTCAGCTTTGGTATTGTTACAAGCAGTCTGGCTCAGAGCAGACAGCGACAACACAAGCGCAAGCTTCAAATGAACGTTCTTAACTAGCATGGAGTAATCTCCTCGAGCGTCGGGATTAATGTGCCTCCAGGGGTGCCCTTGCGCGAGCTTGCTCTTAAAATATATTTCGGAAGATCGAGCCGCCAAACGCCAAACTTTTTTGAGCTCCTTAAAATTCCATAAATTTCATCCACCTGCCAAGGGCCGCGGGCATCTTTTTGGGGCGTATGAAAGGGATTTCGGAGGAACGAAAGTTCCCAGTTCGTCGAACCTCTGCACTAAAAATATAAAATAATCAGTATGTTATCAAAATAATGTTTACGGAACTACAAAGTTCCGTATATAGAAAAGCCAGGAGGGTGATATGACAAAACTCGAAAGAGGGAGGCCCCTTAGCACGGATACACACCAAGCGATCCTACGTGCGGTACCCGAGCTCCTGGCGCAAATGCGCTATGCCCAGCTCACTTTTGATCTGGGCCGTCGAAACCTGCTACATCTAGCCGGACTTGAGACGGTCCCATTTTTGATCCAGTTTGTCTGATTCCAGCTGAGAAAAAATCCTCATCCTTTCCATCTTTCCCGTGACCCCGATTTCCTCTTTCTTCCAATTCGC
>NZ_DASQYZ010000320.1:0-2598 GCF_035638955.1 Oligoflexus sp.
TTTTCATCTTGAACCACTACGGCTCAATCCAGAAAAGATTAAACTCGAGTGGCTTCACACAAAAAGCGAAAACTATTTCGATGCGTCTTCACTATCAGATGGCACACTCAGATTTATTTGCTTGGCAGTACTTTTTTTGCAACCAAAAGAGCATTTGCCTTCGGTAATACTCGTTGATGAACCCGAACTCGGATTGCACCCTTCTGCAATTCATCTGCTATATTCAATGATCCGCTCCGCCTCCACAAACGTACAAGTGATCATTTCAACTCAATCCCCCATTCTCCTAGACTATTTCGACCCATCAGAAGTACTTGTCGCCGAGCAAACAGATGGGTCCACGAAGCTATCGCGACTAGACCCGCAATCTCTGAAGGAGTGGCTCGATGACTATAGCTTAGGTGAACTTTGGGAGAAAAACCTCATCGGAGGCAAGCCTAACAATGCCTAGGCTATTTGTGCTTGTGGAAGGCCCAACAGAAGAAATGTTTGTCAATGAAATACTGGCCCCTCATCTCTATAGGAAAGGTTTTCATTCTATCTCTGCCCGAATATTCGGATCTGCAAGAGCTAGAAGCAAGCGCGGTGGAGTAAAAGGCTGGGATAGTACCAAGGTCGATTTTACCCGAATATTGAAACAATCCGACAATTGTTATGTCACTACAATCGTCGATTACTATGGCATGCCTTCCACTCCAGGTCATGTAAAAACTTGGCCTGGGCGTGATTCTGCTGAAAAGGTTGAAAAGAAATTTAGGGCCGAATATGTTGAAAAAGCCCTTAAACAAGAAATTATTCATCTAATGGGCGCAAATTGGGATCCTTCTTTTTTTATTCCTTTTGTTGCACTCCACGAGTTTGAGGCTTGGTTATTCAGCGACTGTCAGGCAACTGCTTCTGCGCTCGGGATTCCTAGTCTCTCCCCGATGCTACAAGTTATGCGCGATGAATTCGAAACCCCAGAAGAGATAAACGATACAAGAGAAACCTCGCCATCTCATCGCATTTTGGCGTTGATGCCCGAATATGAAAAGCCGCTTTTCGGCAATCTCGCGATACTAGGAATTGGTTTAGAAAAAATATCCTTCGAGTGCCCTCACTTTGCAGCTTGGTTAAAAAAATTGGAAAATTTAATTCCTAAACTGTAATCAGACCGTTCGCCATATTACGGAAGATAGAAATAACTCCCATACTCCATAGCCGCCTAGAGGTGGCAGAGTGGCTGAATGTACATGATTCGAAACTAGACGAAGGGGTAACTCCTCCGAGGGTTGACCATACCAAAGAGATGGGTCGGACTACAAAGAGCCTGGGGTCAACTCTGGACGCCAATGGCTGTCAGGGAAGGCCCCTTTTTCTGGACGAATACAACATTTACTGGACGTGGGATGTCGTCGACCCAGCCAAACCCATGGCGACAATTCGAGGCGCGGTATTCGACGCCCTTGTCCTCATAGAGACGGCCACGAAGAGGTCTGTCGCGGGTACCTCTGCCTGGAACGAAATGGACAACGTTTATGGCAAAATGAGCAACTCATTTGAGATGCGACCGGCTGGTTACGTCTATCATGTTTTCATTCGCTTCTTGCAAGGAGAGATGGCTCATGCAACGTCTTCGCTAGGCGAGTTGGTCACGGCATTTGCCGTAAGTTCGGAATTCCACCACGGAGTTCTCCTCGTCAATTGATATCCTGAAGCCCAAACTGTCACTCTTGGTTTGCAAGGCTGGACGCCGCAGGGGACCGGTCACACGTTTCACCAGATATCCAACAAAGGGTACAAAATCTATAAAATTCAGGGCTCAACTTTCACTCGTCCACCGTCATTAGAGCCCTATTCGATCGCGCTCATTCTCTTTGAGAACGATGCAGCGGAATGAGAGGAGCAGAAAATGGTTCAATCGATTCATACAGAAGCTGTTGAATACATCCGCCCGTCGCATCGATGATGGAAAGAATCCGCTGGGATCTATTCCCTTCTCGCCGGCAACCGGCTTAATAAAGATTAAAGTACTTGAGGATTTATCCGTAGGCAAGCGTGACAGACAATTATGAAAGTAACGTGATAGGCCGAAAATATTCGAGCTCTGACGTAAGTGCAGCCGAGTCCGGAAGATAGCGACGTGGTAGGAAGTCACGTGTTTGTAAGTGAGTCGCAAGCCCCGTTCTTGCGGCAGCAAATCTTTCAAGCTATGTTCCGCAAAATTTTTAACGGAGCATTTCCATGACCCTTGACGAAATCAAAGTAAAATTCCAAAGCACTCCAACCCACGATCGCGCCGCTATTCCAAGGAACTCCGAAAAGCGGTAACAGCTTCAATTCGCTTGAGTGGCTATACAATAACCGCTGTGAGAAGCTCTCTTGGGGTATTGTCAACGGCTCTTTCCAAATGGATTTCGACCGATCTCGTTGAAGGCGCGCACAAAGCGGCTCCTCAGCAGGAACATTTCATAGCAGCAAAAATCATGGGCGGGCAAGAGGTTCCGCTCCAGCGATTGGTTACTGCTGGCGAACCCATTAAGCTTTATCTCCCGAACGGAGTCAGGCTCGATTTCAATTGCTAAACGGCATTTGCGGCATCTCCAAAGCCAGGCGTTC
>NZ_DASQYZ010000321.1:0-10562 GCF_035638955.1 Oligoflexus sp.
GAAGATGCAGCTTCTGCCCTTGCATCCGGCCCATCGGGTTAAATCAATCAGGCTCCTTCGCCGGATTTTGATCATGTTAGTAAGCGATTGCACCATGAAAACCCCGCGATGTGCTGAATCCGTGCATAGGTTACAGATTTAACTGCACGCCCAATAGCAAGTCTTCATCATTCATCGAAAAAATCCGGGAAAAATTGCAACGAGTTCGTTGGCTTAATCCCACGACTGGAAAAATGTATTAATGTTTTACCGTCCGTACCGAGTATGAGCAAAGATTTGCGTATGGTCACCAGAAAAAAAGGAAAAGTTACATGAAGATCACTGCCCGCCCCAGCAAAATTTGCACCTGCCTCGGATTGGCCTTTCTTCTGGCGAGCTGCGGCGCGGATGACGATTCCTCAACTTCGTCCGTGGCACTGTTTGGTAATTCAGATGGCGAGTGGAAAATCATGGATGTCGGAGACACCGAATATTGTATTCCGCAGACATTGCCTGATTTGTCGTCCCAGACACCTGGCACCACGAAGGCAGGCGGTATGAAGCTGACTGTGACAATCGCAGATTCAGGTACAACGTATAGTACCAGGCTCAGTTTCTACGCCGAATCCTCATGCACTACCCTGGAATACGAGTCCTTGGAAAAGGGAACACAAGTCATCGGCAGCGCAGATATTGCGCCTGCCGTCAGAACCTTGGACTTGACGGCCACTTCTTTGACTGTAACTCCAAAAGTAGCTTACGCGGCAGGTGCCTGGAGCTACATTTGCGGCAGGAGCGTGCCTTTGAATCAAGCCACTGATGTTTTGCAGGCAACTTGTAGTGCCAATCTTAAAGAGCAGCCTTTTCAAGTTATCAAGGTGGAAGGGGATAAGCAGTACCGATCCGTGAAACCGGCTACCAGTGCCAATACTGATGGTTCAACAGCAGAAAAACGCAATACCGTTGTGCTGGAGCTAGGGTACTTGACCCGTCAGGGCAGCTAAACCGACTGTCTCTTAAATAAAGAATCACGGGTTTTTCGGCGCGGCAGGCAGTTGACCGGTTCAACCTCCATGATTGAGGACTAACGACGGAGCCTGCCATAGCTGAGTTATCTGGGTATTCCCATTGGCGAGCAATGGTTCTGGTTCTTGAGCATGATTATGCGGTAGCCGCGTGGCGGAAGCAGAAAATGCTTTGAGATCATAGTGATATCGCTGGTCGGAAGTCTGATGAGTTGATGGAAGCGAAACTTATAACTAACCCGGACGGTAAGCGTCCAATGCTCCTGATTCAAGGAGAAGCCAGGCTTTTTTAGCTTCTTGCGAGTTTCCAGAATAAACGCAATCTATATCCCCTGTTTCACATTCACGATCCACCGAATGAATACACCCAGGATGACCGAAAAGACCTTCCGAAGTGAATCCCCAAAGCCTTAATTTTCGATTGTTTACTCCATATATGAACCAGGATAGAATCGGATATAAACTCCCATTCGCATCCATGCGATTGAAATCGCTTTTTTTTGCGGGCTGTTCCTGATCATTATCTTATCCTCGCGAGGTTCGAGTGTTTGAAAACAAGACGATTTTATTTGCGTTGATTTTTATCAGCACTCCCTCTTTCAGTTCATATGATCCGCCAACTGCCGCCGGTGTGGCTTCTTCCGGAATGGCCGGGGTCACCATTGGATTCGACGACAGCCCTCTGGCCGCCGCAGTGAATGCAGCGAATCTGAGCTCAGTCAGCAGCTCTTCTTTTGAAGCACTCATCGGTGGCGTCCACACCAAAAGTCAGGGAAACTTCTTTGGCGAGACGAAAACCGGGGCCGGGACTTTTCCCATTATGGGGTTGGCAGGTGTTTACCAATACGACGATAATTTTATTCTTGCCGTTGTAGCAACCGGGGCGGGAGGCGCAGGAACAGATATTCGTGGAATCACTCTGCCTTTACCTACCGGCTCTCCAGCGGTTAAAGCCGATATTAAATCGGCGCTGGCCATATTCGAACTATCTCCCGCTATTATCTACCGATTTAATAGGGAGCTTGCAGCTTCAATACAGCAACGCAATATATATGCAGGTTATCAAGAGGAACTAAAGGTTGATGGCGTCACAAACCATAAGATGAATTTGTCGGGGATATCATATTCGGGACTTAAAATCGGTCTGTCCTATCGAGTGTCCGACTCGATTCGATTGGGGTTTTCCTACAAGAGCGAAGTAAAATTTGATCTAAATGGGGAAGGGCAAATAGCCAGCCAAATGGGCACTCCGATTGCGCCGGCGGGCACAGACCTCTCATGGCGGGATTTTACTTTGCCTCAGGAAATTGGCCTGGGATTGAGTTTCAGATTGCAGGAAAATCTTCTGTTCGGAGCAGATGCCGGCACTCGCAAATATTCAGCGATCAAAAAGCGTGATTTCGATATAGACGACGACCTCCTTCCCGGTAACGAAAGCACGACTGATAACATCTTGAAAATGAAAGATACGCCTTTCTATCGGTTGGGGCTTCAACTCAGTTTTAACGAGAGCTATTCAATCCGTACAGGTTATGGCCTTATGTATAACGCGTCAAACCCGGACTTTCATAATCCATTCGGCCCGCCACCTGGTATCAATCACATATTTGCGATCGGCGCCGGCCGTTCCTTTCAAACGTCAGTTGTGAATGGGGCCCTGGTCTACTCAGATGCAGAAGGGGAGGCCAGGACATCCTTCACTATGGGCAAAAAAGATCGCTATAAGAACACAATGATCAGCCTCCAGACAGGACTTACATATTCTTTTTAGGCCAGGTTCTCTTGTCAACCCTGGTTCCTGATAATTTCTGTTTACCTGGCAGCGGGCCAATGCAGTCGGCAACAAACGCAAGTCCTCTTATCAGGATTTCCCAGGCTCCAGTAGGTAGCGAACATGTAGCTTTTGATGGCCTTGATTTTCTCGAGTTTGTCCGCGGACTATCTGTAGGAAGGAACGATCGATGCTTCAGATTCCTGGTTATGATATTCACCAAAAGATTTATGATAGTGCGAACTCTCTCATTTATCGGGGAATACGTCGAGAGGATGGTCGATCGGTTATTCTAAAAAGGCCAAAAAAGGAAATACCATCAGCAGATGACCTTGCGCGCAGCTATCACGAGTTTGAGTTGTTAAATTCGCTGAATATAGAGGGCGTGCCGAAAGTTTTTGAATTTTTTCAGCAGGGTTCAGACGTATGTTTAATTACCGAAGATATGGGTGGACTTGCCCTCTCGGGTGTCAGTGCTCTGCGGACGCTTCCCATGCCGCTCGTTATTCGGCTCTTTATCCGCTACAGTCAGATTTTAGGTGAGATTCACCGTCTTAATATTATCCACAGGGATATAAACCCCTCAAACCTGGTTTGGAACCAGGAGCAAGATGTTGCTTCCATAATTGACTTTGGAATTGCTAAAAAGCTTTCACACATGGTGTCTGCAGGTGGGTCCGAAGACGGTCTTGAAGGCACGTTGCATTATATTGCGCCAGAACAAACCGGACGGATCAATCGTGCCGCTGACTATAGGAGTGACTACTATTCGCTAGGCGCCACACTTTTTGAATTGGCATGCGGCGAGACTCCTTTCCAGGCCAGCGACCGTATGGAGTTGATCCATGCGCATATTGCGCGAATGCCCTTGAATCCTCACACGATCAACCCGAAAGTGCCCAGGAACCTTGGGCGCGTGATTCTGAAAATGATGGCGAAAAATCCCGAAGAACGATACCAGAGCAGCGCTGGAATCCGGTACGATCTTGAGCGATGCGCGCAGGAGATCGAGGATGGACAGGAACCCGGTGAACTCGAGCTCGGAACTGCAGATGTTTCCGAAAGGCTTACCTTTCCGTCGCAACTTTTCGGGCGAAGCAGGGAGTTTCATGGATTGCTGGATTTGTTTAACGAAGCTAGCAAAGGAAGTCGCCGGGCGGTGCTCATTAAAGGACCGGCCGGTATAGGCAAGTCCAGGTTGGTCCAGGAGCTGATCCCTCATATGGAATCGCACCATTGTCATCTTATTAAGGGCGAGTTTAGCCAACGGCAATCAAATATACCCTACAGCGGCCTTGTTCAACCCTTGCGTACTTTCATGGAAAGAGTATTGTGCGGATCGGAAAAACAAATTAATTTTTGGCGAGCAAGAATAGTAGACGCCCTCGGACCAAATGGGAAGCTGCTAACTGGACTCATGCCAGAGCTGCTGGACCTTCTTGGAGCGCAGACAGAGGTGCCGCAGCTGTCTCCGGACGAGGAGCAGAATAGATTTAGAATGGTATTCACAAAATTTTTTGCCTGCCTGGCGACGCCATCGAACCCCCTCGTATTGCATCTGGAGCATCTGAACTTCGCTGACGAGGCCTCGGTTAAAATCCTGATCGCCGTCCTAAAAAATCATGAACAGAAAAATTTGTTTCTTGTAGGCTCCATCAAAGACGATGAGCCGTCAGATCAAGGGCCTGCCGAAAACCTGCTGAAATTGTGCAAAGAACTGCCTGATGTAGTAGAGATCATGGAACTTGCGCCTTTGTCACTGAACGCAGTCAATGAGCTGCTATCCAAATCGCTAAGGACCGATCTGCAGACGTGCCGGCCTCTGGCGGAAATCTGTCTGGAGAAGGTCGCTGGTCATCCATTGTCCCTGATGCAATGGGTGATGTCGCTCCATGATCACGGCCTTATACGCTTTGACCCTTCCCTGTCAGGATTCTCCTGGAATGAAGACGAAATACAGCGAAGTGAGATTGCCACCAATGTTGTCGATAGTCTGGTCAAGAAGGTACGCGTCCTTCCCGTGGATGCTTTGTCGATACTCGAGGCCGCGTCATGCATTGGACCTGACTTCGATTATGATACTTTAGCTATACTTCTGAATCGACCCGCAACCGAGATTCCTTCGCAGATCCGCCTCGCCTTCCATGAAGGAATCATACAGCAGGCCAGGTCCCGCTTTGAAAGCGGCACGGAGATACAAGTCAACCCGGTGGTTTCTTTCACGCATGAACGTTTGCATTTGGAAATATATCAGCGGCTGGCCAGGGAAAAAGCCGCTACGTACCATCTGGCACTGGCCGAGCTAACCATTGCCAGGTACAAAAGTCGTCCCGAACACCAAACGCTCTATGAAGCATTGAGCCATTACCTGGCCGGAAAAGATTTTATTAAGTGTTCCCGGGAAGATGCTCTGAAAATAGCCAGGTTTTGTCTCATCGCAGCCCAAAAGGCAAAAGCTACTGCTGTTTATACTTTGGCATCAGACTACCTGGAATTCGCCATTGGCTTGCTTGGCCCGGACGGCTGGAATATTGACTATGAATTTGCCCTAACCCTTCATAACGAAGCTGTCGATACCTTGTATCTGTCCGCGCGTTATCCTCGCATGCATCATATGGCAGATGAGGTTTGCAGGCATGCACGAAGTATATACGATAGCATTCACGTTCACGAGATTCGCTGTTTGTACTATGTCGTCACCAATCAGATTCGAGAGGCGCTGGATTATGCTTCGCCCATACTCAAAACATTGGGTTTGACTCTGACCAGCAAACCAAATCCCTGGCAAATGCTCTGGAATCTACGGATTTGCAAGAAGCTCCTCGATGGCAAGACTGTGGAACAGCTTAATAGCTTGCCGCGCCTCAACGATCAGCGGATTCAGGCGATTTTGAATATTCTAACGAGAGTTGTTGGCGTGCTTTATCGGTTGCATCCGCTTGTTGCGGTGACTGCAATCCTGACAATCGTCCGTCTCTCCCTTCAGCATGGGCTTCATGAGAAGACGGGGGAGACTCTCGCAAGCTTTGCGTTTCTCCTCTGCACTTTTTTCAGGGATATCGATCGGGGTCACCGTTATGGTTCGATTGCCAGGGCATTTAGTGAACGCACTTCGAATTGCGTGGGGTTGACCGGAACCACATTTTTTCTTTCATTCATGGTGAGGCCTTGGAAAGAACATTTAAATGAATCGATAAAACCCTTGCTTGCGGGGTATAATCACGGTCTGACGACAGGGGAGTTCGAATTTTCGGCCATGTGTGCTTTAGGCCACTGCACATTTCGGTTTTTTACGGGGAGTAACCTCAGCGAGCTCAACCGGGACAATATTGGTTTTCAGCAGGCATATGAGAGAATGCAGCAATTCGCTTCCCTTGATGGCCACCTGATTCTTACCCAGGCCGTTTCAAATCTCCTGGGTGAATCCCATAATCCTACTGAATTGAAGGGAAAGTGGTTGACTCGTGAAAACCCGGCTATCGGATATAAGGAGCGGGGGGACGCCGCCAACCACTTCCTGTTCCTCCTTATGACGGCCTATTTGAGTTACCTTTTTGGCGACTATCCAAAAGCGGATTCCTACATCAAATCAGCCTATAAATTGCGCATGAATGGCATAAGCAGCTATTACTTTCCCTTCATGTGCTTTATCGATGCCTTGATCGCTCTCGCTGTTTGGAGCAAAGCCGGATATTCGGCGAGATTGGTCCTGATGAGGCGTGTAAACCGCAGCCTCAAGCGCCTTAAGAGGTTGTCCCTCCATGCACCGATGAACTTCGCACACAAATGTATAATGATCGAAGCTGAACGGGCCAGGGCCGAAGGCAAAATGGAGCAGGCGCGAGCGGGCTATCGGGAGGCCATAGAGTCAGCGCGGAAGAGTCGCTATGTGAACGAGCTGGCTCTTTGCCATGAACGATACGGGACTTTCCTTTTGGAGAGGAATGAACGGGGATTTGCTACAAGTGAATTGGAAAAAGCCTATGCTCTGTACGAACTCTGGGGTTCGTCCTCAAAATGTGCCCAATTAAAGGAACGCCATGGTGACCTTCAAGGTACCGTTGATAAGGACAGCTTCCGGGGAACAATAAACACAACGATCGTTAAACGAGCGTCGACGAGCAATATCGTAGCAAACGATCTGGATATTGAATCTGCTGTTCGTGCATCCCAGATTCTGTCCGGCCAAATGGACTACGAGAAGCTTTTGCAGGATCTTATGCAGCTTACCCTGCAGGTCGCTGGGGCCGAGCACGGCTATTTGATTATGGGCCGGAAAAATGAGTTGACCATCAAAGTTCATGGGCTAATTCGGGAAACCACAATAGTGAAGGCAATTGAAAAGCCGCTGGAGACATATCCTCATATTGCGCACGCGGTGGTCATGCACTGTTTCAGAAAGCAGGAAAGTATCATAGTCGATGAGGCCTGGCAGGATCCAGATCTTGCCTCGGACGAATATATCAAAAAGAATAAAATTTTGTCTGTTATTTGCCTGCCTATTCTTAATCAGGGAAATCTTATTGGGCTTCTTTACCTCGAAAATAATCTTTCAGCGCGCGCTTTTACGAGCCAACGGGTAAGACTACTTGAAATCATAGCCACCCAGGGCGCAATATCTGTTCGCAACGCTCAGTATGTCCAGGAAGTCAAAGAGAAAGAGCGGAACATTCGTGAGTTGAATGAAGGCCTGGAGCGGAAAGTCGAAGAGAAAACGCGGGATATTAGATCGATTCTGGAGAATATCAAACTTGGGATTTTCACAATTGCCACGAGCGACCTGCGCCTTCATAAAGACTATTCAGCGCACCTGGAAACATTGTTTAGCGAAGGGAATTTCGCTGACAAAAGCGCCCTTCAGCTGCTGTTCAAAAATAGCGATCTGACCCCTGATACCTGCAAAACCATTGAGGCCGCATTGTCCGCATCCATTGGGGAGGACCAAATTGCCTTTGAAGTGAATGCCGGCTCCCTGGTTCGTGAGATAACCTACTCCGATGGTGGTGAGTCGCCAAAGGTATACGAGATAGACTGGATACCCATCCTGAACACCGAGTCCGTCACAGATCGAATTCTCGTAACTTGTAAAGATGTTACCGAAATACGGCGGTATAAAGCGGACGTGGAAAGCAAAAAGAAAATGCTCGATGGGATTGGCGAGCTGATCAATATTCCGCAGGAGCAATACCATCGGTTCTCCCGCTCAAGTCATCAGTTCATCACGGCGAGCAGGGAGCTTGCTCAAAAGACCGAAAGTTTGGACCAGGAAGTGCTGAAAATCCTATTCATTAACCTTCATACCATCAAAGGAACAGCCAGATCCTTGGGACTCAAGGACATGGCAGAGGCCGCCCATGCAGCGGAAAACACCTTGTCTCGTATGCGAGAAGATCCTCTGTTATGGCAGCAAGACCCGGTGCTAAAGGATCTTGTCTGCATTGAAAATGAACTGGATAAATACGACCACATTAACGATCAAACTCTCAACCGATTGGAGAAGACCGGGAAAACTGTGGAGTGGCAGCTATCAGACCTGCAAAGGGAAATCGAAGCAATCGAAGCCCTGGAACAACGAATGGAAAAGGACGGAATCCGTGACTATCTGAATCGTTTAAAACACCTGTTCTCTGGACATCTCTATCGGTCTGCCGAAGAGGTATTCAAGGAATTGACGGAACCTTCTGTCCGGCTTGCTAAAGACTTGAACAAAGAGCCGCCCAGAATCGTCATTGATCACCAGGCCATCAGTATTTCGCGTGAAGGCGTTTCTCTTTTGCAGAACGTTTTTACTCATATTCTTCGTAACACCCTGGACCATGGCATTGAATTGCCGGGCGAGAGAATTCAGGCTGGAAAGAGTCCCGAAGGATCAATCAGGATCAGCTTAAATATAAGTGCCAGCGGTTGGCTGGAAGTAAAAATAGAAGACGATGGCAGGGGTTTAGGAATTGCCCGGATCCGGGAGGCAGGGCTACACAAGGGACTCATCCAGGAGCACATTGATTATGAGCCAAAAGATCTGGCAAATCTGATTTTTGCATCCGGCTTCTCGACGAGTGAAACGGTTGGGGCCATTTCGGGCCGTGGAGTAGGCATGGACGCAGTAAAGAGTTTCATAGAGCGCGAGGGGGCTAAAGTCCATTTGAACCTTGCACCCGGCCATCGGCTTGATAAACCATGGGTGCCTTTTCAGATTGTGATAGAGCTGCCCCCACATTTTTATAGACACATGATGAATCCAGCCATACGTATTGCCGGCTGACACGCCCTCGGATGAGCTCCGGACGGGGCAGGGCCGGCCCCTGCTAAGGATATTCGATTTTAATGGTCTCGGTAGAGCCCGATTGACCAATATCGAATTTTGCGTCGTCAAACCTGGGGGGCCCCCATTTACGCTCGGCAGGGGGACGGGATAGACCAACTCCCTCCTTCGGAAATCCAATTAAGTTTGTCTTTAAGCTCCCATCTCCGTCTTCGTCGTGATAAGCAGAGAGTGCGTACGTGCCTGCCTGCAACTCAGCAAATGAAATCTCAATCTCTCCACTCACTGCTTTAACACTCTGTTTTTTGAAAGCCTTGTCATGCTTTCCGGGGAAACCATCGGGGGATTGGTATAAGTGTGTGATAATTTGACCCTGAGTCGACCGAATGCCTTGGATTTTTACAGTGAGAGTCGACCCATACGAGCGCTGCCCCTGGCCGAATCCAGCTATTGCAACGAGACAAAATACTACAAGCTTACTTTGGTTAATCATCAGACCCCCAAGGATATGGATGGATACTATTTAAACTCATTATTGTGCTGCCAGTCGACGTCAAAAAATCGACGTCGCTAATACCAGGATAAGGATGTCCGAACAACCGGGGGAGAATGTAAAGGCAGAACACAGAAAAACAGCCCACGGTTCGCCTCCGAACTACGGGCCGCATTCTGTTTCATCCATAGCTTCATCCTGATTATAGCATGAGATAAAGCTTAAAGGGCTTTGTTGCGTTTGCGAACTCTGAGCGGGAAAATATCTGGATTTGCGAGCAATCATGCAGCGACGGAATTGAAGATCTCAGCAGAGGTATTACGGCTCTGTTGCAAAAAATCTCTGGTGTTTTGACCTGGGACTCACCACAGTCCCGAGTTCACCGTATCCAGGGAGTGGTTATGGCACTGAGGGTGATCGGCGTTCTCTCCCAAGGAGCGGGCATTGACACGTTCGGCAGCGATATCTACGCTAGCGTCGGTTATTACAATGCATGGATCCGGGCGCCTATGGCAAGCCCCTGATTCGTGAAGTCTGGACGCCGTGGGACGCGGATGGGCTGCGATCACCTCGCAGCCTTGCCCTGCGGCGTTTAATGCTGGTCCCAAGGCGGAAAGGGAGATCACGTTGAAGCAGGAAAGAGATCTTGATTGGACATTCATCCCGGGTTCGTCCGCCAATTATCTTTCCCATGAGCTGGTCGAGGCGAACGCGAACTGCCTCGTCTTCCGCCCATCAGGGCGATTCGTCGCTTTCTGCCGCACCCTCTTCTATGGCCCGCTCCTTCTCATCCTCTTTTTCATCTGGTCGCCGCTTGAGCACGCCATGCATATCATCCTGTGCCTCGTGGCGAGCACTGTGGGCGGCTTCATCGAGTGGGTCAGCAAGGTCCTACACGGGATCGTTGCGACAACTTCAGCGGCGGCTCGGTACGATGCGGCCCTCGTATCAGGAGCGATTTTACGTTAAAAAACATGTCATTGCCGGTGAGCAGGCCCAGGTCGATTGGGGCCACTTCGGCAAACTACGCAT
>NZ_DASQYZ010000322.1:0-6360 GCF_035638955.1 Oligoflexus sp.
CATCGCCAGAATTCGAACGCAGGACCTCCTCGGTATCTGTATTGAGGCTGACCAAGAGTGAAGAAATTTCGGCATTCGGGGGCCAAAACCATGCCCCCTAATTCGATAGCCGTTTTTAAATGTTCTCTTTCTGATAAAGAGGCAACCATACGCAGGAACCACTTAATTTCAGGAATGGAACCTGGGAGGATTTGGATAAGCCGCGACGCATTTGCCCGCGTGTATAACCCGTCGCCAAATGGTCTCCATCATGAATCACCCAGTAGCGGGAGTTTGTGATATGACGAAGAATTCCGCGCCTTCCATTAATTTCGACAGTATCACCCTCTGAAAACAGTTTCAGGCAATCACGCATTTGTCCCTCCACGCTTATATTTGAGAGCTCAGGGCTCACGGGCTTGTTTTTCATGGGGAATGGGCCATTGGCCAACATTTGCTATGTAACGAAGACGACCTGGCATTGCAAATCATTTCGAAATTTGCTTATACGTTTATTGACATTCTGTTGAAGAAAGGAATCATCATGTAATCGCTTTGCCAGCGAAAGTCTCTTGGGCCTTTCGTATTAAGGAACGCTTTCTGCAGAAGAGCATGTGCGACCAAGTCTGATTCCGATCTTTTGTCGCAGCGCAATGCTTATGTCGAGGATGTCATCCCCCGACAGGACTTGTGTCAGCACTCGCCTCGGCAGGGTTAGTCACAACCATTGGATTTGAGTCTTGAGGCAAAAAATTCTCAAAATTTGGAAAGCGAGGGCTGTTGATCGTCAACCATGCGGAGTATGGCGCACAAAGGACCCAAACCGTACATAAGGCTCTGGATGCTATCCCAGGGAAAGAGGTCTTCTTCCTGACGGGCCTTTGGATATCCTTGCAACGCACGAAAAATTCAGCTTTTAGGTGGGACGACCTTGTTAGGCGTTGCTGACGATCAAACCACCAAAAGCGTCTAAACTGATGCGATTGAGCGACACTTGGGCCTGCTCATGAATGGAAAATAAAATATGTTTGCAGCTACTGTTGTTATTCCAGCTCAGCCGTTTACAGCCGAAGTTGATCAGTACCAAAGCCTGGGCCGAACCAAGACTACGCCGATACACCAGCAGATCCTGAGCGGCCTCGCTGGCCGGCAGGAGCTCGATGTCGCCTTCGGAAAACAGGGGGTTGCTTTTGCGCAGATGCAGCAACTTTCTATATACCAACAGCAACGAATTTTCATCGCACAGCTGCTGACGCACGTTTTTGGTTTTGAAATCAGGATTGACAGGCAGCCATGGTTTACCCTGAGCACCAGTGAAACCGGCGTTGGCGCTGCTATCCCACTGCATGGGGGCTTTCGCATCCTCACGGTTTAAAAACAATCCAAGAGCGTTGGCCACGGGTTTGGCGAGCCACTTATATTGCTGAGCGATACCATCGCCCGACATTCGGAAGGACGTGTCGCCGTTGACGATGCCGATCTCGTCTCCGTAATACGACACTGGCACCGCCCGCACCGTGAACTGATAAAGTGCTAGCAATTTCGCCTTGCGCTCATCCCCTTTCAACTTGCTCATGATGCGGGTCACATCGTGATTACCAAAAACGCAGGTCGGCATATATGGGTATGGAAAGTTCCGGGCGTGCTTTTGAAGAATTTTGCGAAAGAAAGTGGACGTGAAGGTGAATTCAAGATTCTCAAACATGAAGATGAGGTTGAGCCCTTGGTTGGCATCACCCAGATATTTTTTAATCGATAGATCATCGCCGCTCACTTCGCCAATGACAAAGCGATCACCGGGAAACTCGTCGATGACGGCGCGAAGCTCGCGGGCCAATTCAAAGGATTTGGCGTGGTTCATGGAATAGATCTTCTTTTGGAAGAAGGCCTCATTCATGGTATGCGCGGCCGGAAAATACTTCCAGGAAAAGGGATTGTCTTGGAAGGATTCATCCTTATAAATGCAGTTGAATATATCCAGGCGATACCCGTCGGCGCCCTTGTTGAGCCAGAAGCGAGCGTTGTCGAACATGGCTTTTTTCACAGCGGGATTGTGATAATTGAGGTCGGGCTGAAATTTCAGAAAACTGGTATAAAACCATTCATCGGTTGTGGCATCGTATTGCCAGCCGCGATTGCCGACCATCGATTTCCAATTGTTGGGCGGTTTTTTGCCTTTGCCCGGCTTCCAGATATACCAATCCCGTTTGGGGTTGGTTTTGCTGGAGCGTGATTCTTTAAACCAGGGGTGTTCAATCGACGTGTGACCCATAACCAAGTCAAAAATTATGCGCAGGCCTTTTTGATGAGCGGCATCAATCAGCAGCTGAGCATCAGCTAACGAACCGTATTGAGGCGACACATCGCAGTAATCGCTGACATCATAGCCCGAGTCCCGAAAGGGAGTGGTGAAGAAGGGCGAAAGCCAAATCGCCTCGAAACCCATACCCTTAACATAATCCAATTTAGCATTTATGCCCTTTAAATCACCAATACCATCGCCATTGGAATCGAAAAACGATCGCGGCCAGATCTGATATATCGAAGTTTTCTGCCACCATTTGAAATTTATGTTTGCCGATTGTTCGCTCATTCGTTCTCCTTAGGGAAAGTCGGGCAAGGGATTTAAGGTGAGTCCGCATTTGGAGCATAGTCGCAAATTTGCGGCTGATCATCAGTCCGATTTCTGATATCGGGTTGATTCTTTTTTAATGGCCGTCAGGGTAGGAGAAGGTGCGAGAAAAGTGCGATGCCGACCGCGTCGGCTCTGTCGCCAACATCTCCGAGGCTGAAGTGAAGCTGTAAAGGAATCATTTCCCGGACGCAGTTAACCTGCAAGGGCGTAAAACGGCTCGAATAGAGTGGAGCCCTGGATATCAATCTGACCTTTTTTGATCATGGTCATCATCTCAACTGCGCGATAAAGCCATTGAGCTTTTCCTTGACCTTGATGGCAAGATCACGACATGAATGCCACGCCCGGCCATCATTTCCTCAAGTTCCCTGAGGGAGAGCTTATAGGAGAAGCTTTCTACTTCAACTTCTCCCTGCTCAACCTTCTCCACCTTATCCGCTGCGTTTCTTTTTTAGTTACACTGCTAATTGCTATAATCACGAGAAGACCACAAATGAGGAACAACAATTTCTGACACATCATTGGCAACCCCAGTTATTGGAAACCTACTGCGCTAGTTTTGACAAGTGCAAATATCAATCCCCCTGAAAACTACCATCGATCAGCGGTTTACGTTGTCGAGTCCCGGCGTTCGTTGAACGTTTGTCGATATTCTGATCGCTTTTTGCATTGTGGTATTTCAGCTTACTCACTCTGCCCAAAGAAAGCAGTTTGCATTTAAAACCCTGGCGGCTCCACCACCTCAGTGGTAGCAGATTGTATTGATATATGCATGCGACCTGACCCAAATGATAGGCACACTTTAAGAAAACCCCAGCATCCAAAGGATGTGAGGCGCTGAAAAGGAATTACATGCACTACCGAATCTCTCATCTTCCTCTGAAGAGCACTTGACCGGCGGCAAATTTGTTATTCATGGAGAGTGTTCGGCAGACCATTGTGCAAAATTGTGTTCACGGAGCACCCTACAGGTTTTCAAAAACTCCCATCCATGAAAAATCTCCCAATCCGCAGAGTCCATGACGTTGGTCCATGCTGCTTCAACCATTCAGAAGAGGCCGCAGTTCAGCTTCAAGAAAGTCGGCAACCGCGCGGACCCGAGCTGCCTTGCGCATACCGGCATTGATAACAAGCCAAACGTCGACGACAAATGCGTTAAGACCCTGATGCACCACAAGTTCGGGCTCATCTTGCAGCATATAGGCAGGAAGAAAAGCCAATCCAAGTCCAGACCGCACGGCTGTGTGGAGAAGCTCACGTCGGACAACGTGCAGGCGAGGGGCTCCTCCTTGCCGAAGAGCCTGGAGCTGCTTTCGTTCCGGCTCAGTTGCCTGGCTATCAGGAAAATCGATAAGCGGGATGGATGTCGGCGGTTTTCCCGACCAGTGTTTCGCTGAAAAGCATGGCACAAAACGCAACCGACCGAAGGGTTTCGCATAAACGCTTTCCTGAGTTGGGCGCACCATGCGAAGGGCGAGATCCGCTTCACTTTTTTGAATGTTGAGTAGGTCTGATCCTGACAGGATTTCCAGACGAATGGTCGGGTACTGCTCAAAAAAGTGTTCAAGTTTCGGCAGCATGAGATGACTGACCATGGTATCGGGCATGGTCAACCGAACCTTGCCCCTGGGTGCGCTATCGAGCGTACCAAGACGGTTTTGCAGGTCCTGGATCTGGTCACGGACGAGAGTGCCCATGGACATAACCTGCTCCCCCGCTTCCGTAAGAATGTAGCCCGCCTTCACTTTTTGCAGAAGTCTCGCACCAACAGCTGTTTCAAGGCATTGCAGCCTCCGGCCGACGGTGGTCTCATCCACTTTCAACTGCCTGGCGGCGGCAACAAGCGAACCTTTGTCATAAATGGTCAAAAAATATTTTAAATCGTTCCAGTCCAGATTGCCTTTCAAGGTTACCCTCCCAAGGCATGCCATGCAGCCCGGATTTCGCAAGTTTATTCCAAATACCTGACCAAAATCAACATACTATCCTAATTCCTGCAAAATTGCAGGATCTATATGCATGATTGAGTGTTACGAAAAAGGCAGGAAAGGGCGATAAGGTGTCTATCAACGGTTAATGAAAGGACCGACTCATGAAAACTCAAAACCTCTTAAAAACCACCGTCAGCGCCCTTCTTGCCTGCAGCTGCTCTGTTGCCTCCGCCAAGGGCAAAATATTCAGCTTTGAATCTGACGCTGGTGGTTTCAACACCAAAACCATCTTCTACGACAACGGCCAGGAGGTGGTGGCCTTCGACTCGCAGTTCACAGAAGACGCCGCTCTCAAGGCCATCAGCCATATGCGCACTCAGACGCAAAGCAGGCTCCGGTACCTTGTTATCACTCATCCGAACCCGGATAAATTTAATGCCCTGTCGGTTTATCAAAAGGCCGGCGCTGAAGTCATTGCTTCACGGCAGACCCGTGACTCGATGCCAGCAGTTCATGCTTATAAGAAGGCTTATTTTGTCAACGCTGGAATGTTCACCGAAGAAACCTATCCCAGAGCGGGAACATTCGACCGTATCTTCGATGACAAGGTTCAATTGAAACTGGCCGGCGGCGATCTTGTTGAGCTTTCGGAACTTGGCCGTACCGGTGTCAGTTCGAATCAAACCGTGGCTTACATCCCGGCTGTCAATGCGCTGGTCGTTGGCGACCTCATTCATCACAAGGCACACGCTTGGCTTGAAGGGGGACTGTCCAAAGGTCAGGTGACTCCGAATCTGTCCAACTGGATTGAGTCTCTTAAGACTTTGAAAGTGACCTTCGGCTCCACAAGCCCCACAGTCCATGGAGGCCGCGGTGAAGCCGTCACCCTGCCTACAGCGATTGACGCCCAGATCAAATACCTGCAAACCGCTGACAAGCTTGTGAGCACCTATGTCCGCGAACTTGGAGCGCGGCGCACAGAACTTGCCAGTACAAATGCAGGGGAGCACTACAAACGTATCCGTGAGAAGTTTGAAAAAGCGTTTCCGGACTATCAGCTGGCCTATATGATCGAATACGGTGTATATGGACTTGCCTTGCAGCAGAGCAGCGTGCTGCGTTGATCTCAGCCCGCCCAGGGCAGATAGGCCGCACGGCATAATGGCTTCAAAACGGATGGCAGAGAAATATCTGATCGTATTTGGTGAGCATACGGAGCAGCAGCTTAAGCACTTGGATGGGACCAAGTCTCATAGAGAGGCCTCCTGGCTCTATGATGGCTTTGGTCTATCGGCAAGAAGTGTCTTGTGAAGACGTCCTCCATCTGCTCTTTAAAGCCCAAAAATTTGTGCCTACCGCCATGATTGATGACAATAAGTGGCTGACACCTGCGCATTTTGGCCACAATCAACGGATCTGGCAGCAGGCCGTTGGTCAGTGTCTGGCCATAACGGATCGCACATTGATTCGGTTCTACGCTTACGTTGAATGAGTTTTGAAACTTCCTATTAAAGTCAAATTTTGTGGGTAACTGGATGCACAGCCGAGCGCTTACATTTTTCTGTGATTTTGCAGCTTCTTTTCAGTGGCACCGTCTCACTGTTGTCCTGCGTTGTAAAACTTCGAAGCTGATCAAGTCTCCGCAGCTTGCATTAATCCAGATTGATACGGATTCGTCAGTGGAATCGATTTAAGTCTTATCACCTCAGGTCAGGTGCAGACGGTCGCTTACAATCCATCCACTCATGTTTGGGATATCGATAAGGTCTATCAAACAGGCGAGCTTAAAATTTTTGGACCCCGGTATGGTTACAT
>NZ_DASQYZ010000323.1:0-9005 GCF_035638955.1 Oligoflexus sp.
CAAGTTATTAAGCCGTTACGACGGCTAAGAGTTTTTTTTATTGCCATTCAAGTTTGACAGAAACTCGCCGATAGTATAGTTGTCAGTAGCAACCATTGGAACATCTCATGGCAGTCGATTTAAAAAACCTAAAAGATCCTCTTCTCGACGTTCATGCTCACGAACTTTATGAGGCATTGAATCAGCTTCTGAGGATCTATCAGTCCAGGGATCGTGACTTGATATGCTGCTATGACGTATCAGTCACACAATGCTATGCCCTGGAAGCCATTATTCAAAAAGGTTCTTTGAGATTGCAGGCCCTCGCAGAGCTGCTGCTCCTGGACAAAAGTACAGCAAGCCGGGTTATTGAAACCCTTGTCCGCAAAAATTATGTAACGAAAGTCCAGGCCCCTGAAGACAGTCGGGCGGTCGTTATCCAGGCAACTGCAGCGGGCAAAAAACTTTTCCAAAAAATTCACACTGAACTTGTGAACGAACAAAAAGCTATGATTGCTGACTTTAAGCCAGAAATTCGAGTGGCGGCGACAGCTTTATTGCGACGGCTTGCTGGTGCTGCCGGCAAGAGGATGGGGCTCGGCAGTGTCTGTTCAACAGATGAATCAGGTGGCTGCGGCAGCTGCTGATTTTTTTTGACATTATAGTTGTTAGTAACAACTATGGAGGTTCCGGATGCAAAGTGAAAAATTTCCAATGGCTATCGTCGGTGCAGAGCTTGTCAGTTTCGCGGCAGCTGCACGGTCTTGGACAATAGAACTGTCACAAGGATACGAAGCCTTGTTGTATCAGGCCTCATCAGTTTGGCAGCGATGCTTTCAATTAAGCTAAAGAAAACTTTTAACAAGACCCTTTACCTATGACTGGAGGTCTATATGGATAAGTTCGTCACCTTTGCTTCATGGCTTATGCTTTGTTATTCTATACTTGGTAGCATTGATGCGTTGTATATTCACCTGTGGAAGCTCAGACTTTTTGCTCACCCGGAAACGCGTCGCGAACATATCCTTCATACATCGGCGATCCTGCCAATTATGATTTCTGGGTTCCTGCTGCTAGGCGCAAACTTTGGCGGAATTCTCTTATGGATCGGTGCGGGATTTTCTCTTACAGCTTTGACTATTCAAGTGATAGATATGGTAGAAGAAGGTGAGAGTCGAAGGATATTTGGTGGCTTGGGATCGTCAGAGTACATTCTGCATGCAGTTTTGGTTGGTCTTAAATTCACATACACAACATTGATTTTTATATCAAAGCCCTCAGAGGCTTGGAATATCAATGCTCCAATCATTCTTGCCGCACCCTATCCTGAATTTGTGACGGAAATGGCGATAAATTCTTTGGTTGGTCCTGTTCTGGTTTTTGTACTCCATATTGTACTCTTGCACCCCCGATTCTTGAACAGGATAGATACTCGCACTGGGGTCTCGTAGTACAATCTCTGCGCTGAGGCTTACTTCTTATCAGATCCGCGGTTTGTGATAAAAGATTTTTGAGGTCCGTTGGCCGTTTTTTGACCGTTCTGCGCATTGCTTTTATTGCTGGAATTTCGATCATCCTTCAACGGGCGGTTTTTGTTCTTATCATGGTTATGATGCGTTTTTCTCGTTGTTTTTTTAGAAATTTCTGAAAGATAGTTACAAAATTCAAGATCCTTTTCAATGTATGGACGTTCTCTTTCCGTTGCATTGGTCAACGCTAGGTCAAGATCTTTCCGTGCCAAATAAAGATATTCGCGGCATCTCTCCCAAGCGGATGCGCGTCTCTCATGGCGCATTGATCCGTCGCGGGCTGTATCAATAAGCTTTTTAGCAATACCCATTCGAGCTTTTGCCCTATCGCTTAAAATTGATGAGTTTGAAGCTAGATTCGGGAAGTCTCGAAAGATGTTATCTATTAACTCCAAAGCAAGATCATCTTCTCTAGAATTTCTTAGGATTCTTAAAGTTTTCCTGAACTCACCTTCTTGCAGTCGCATACTAGCAATGCTTTTCAACAATTTTTTGCCAAAATCAACAACATCTACATTCGAGGATTCATCCGCAAGAAACAAACCAGCAAGATTTACCTGTACTGTTACATGTAGCCTGTCAAAATCAATCTTATTATCGATTAGAAATTTGTATAGTGAACTTGCATCTCTCGATAGTTCAGATATTTCGCAGAATAGGTCAATTGCTTTTGAGTTATATGGGTCGCGACTGAGGATGTCCATGACTCCTTCCGAGGCTTCGGCTAATTTTCCGATTTCGATTTTTTCACCGATTAGACGGAGTTTTCTAATCAATGTATGCCTTGGGTGAGCCGGAAGGGAGCATTTTACCCGATTTAGATCAATATCAAAAACAGGGTCAGGACAGCCTTCATCTTTCATAGTTTTTATTATAGTCGTAATGCCTTGCCCTTCAGACTGAGCCATTTGGAGTCTAGTGAAAAAATAAGCTAAAGCTTGGTTTCTCCAAAATGCAGATTCCTGACCACTCTTGAACCTGCTAGGATCAAGACTTTCCGGCAAACCTCCTTCTGATAGGATTTCTATGCGATCGGTAAAAACAGTCAGTCTATTTGGTTGATCTTTCTCGTAGTCGCGATGAACCAAAGCATTTATTGTTGCTTCCTGAAGCGCTCTAATTGGATATTTGACTAGATTGGGATTAGAATCATTTTTATCGTAGGCGATCGATGCTTCGACATTTAAAAGAGATAAAAGAGTGGCTGCTTGGTTTACCAAATTTCCTGTAATTTCCCTTCTTTCTGCATTTGGTTCTGTCCGATCTGACCCAGGATATTGTGAGAAATAGACATAACATCCTGGAATATATTTAGTAGGATGCTTCCCAAACAACAAAATGGAAAAATTGCGAGGTTTGGTTTTTCCATCGATCTTACTCCTCCCGCAAAGAGCTGGACACAATTCAGAAATTTGAACATCGCAGCTTAAATATTTTTCTATCGAACTTCTCTCATTCCAAATTCCTATGCGCTGAAGAAAATCCCGAATAGAATAAATATCCAAATCTTCGATAGAAGATTCCTCACAAATCCTTCGGTCCCAAGGTTCTATCAGCCCTTTCTTGGAAAGAAGTCTGCGCAAGACTTCGTTTCGAGCTTCAATTGTGCTTGAATCTAGTCGAATGTAATATGTTCCGGATTCAGAAGCCTCGGAACGATAGCAGTGGGCCGCCGAGCTAGATGGGACTACGAATACGAGAATTCTCTTTGAAGGATCTTCGGTTGGTACTTCATGTACAATCGGAATAAGTTGCGGCGAAACGTGGTTCTTGCATGCTGATAAAACTTTTCCTTTTACTTCTTGCAGTCTGGTAGCGTTTAATCCTACTTTTTGAAATGCGGGGAAATTGTGCTCGTTTTTTATCTCTTTGATTCCTGCAATAGCGTAGCCTCCTCCCCTATTACTGTAATCATTCGCAAAAGCAACCAGACATCTAACAAGATCCATCCAGTCTGCCACATTCTCTTTGCATTCGACGACTTCATTTTCCCTATCGAGAATGCTGTCTAGATCAAAAGTTTCTGCCACAATTTACGCCTTTGCATTTGATCCATATACGGCACCTTTTTGAAAAAATGTGGCCGCAGTGTATTCAAAAGTTCTATTTATAGTTTTGAGTATCATTTCGATTTTCTCGCATATGTCAAAAACTGTAAAGGATAACACTCCACGAAGTAAGAGCCGGATCGTGTCCAAAGTGTCTATCCCAGTACAGGCAACAAATCCTTTCCAGAAAATGCCATTTCCTCGCCCCTGTTGCAGCCAGCGATCATAAAAGGGAACATTTATTGAGTGCGGGAATTTACCCCGTCCGTCATTCGGCGGACAGGGCTTAACGAAAGGAATCGAATCATAAGGTCTATATGACGTATACGTCATATAGTTGATAAAGGGCCAGTGCAGACTGCTTGTGGCTTGGAACATTCTGATCTGCAAGTGAAAGAGGAACTAACCATGGTGATCTTGGCTGACAACTGATTATCGGTATAGTTGTCTTTTGGGCTAATAGTAAAGCCTCTAGCGTCTTAAATTGGCCATAAAAAACTGAGTTATTTGAAATGGTTGCTGATTTTTTAGGGTGCATTTATTGAGTGAGGAATTTACCCCGTCCGTCATTTGGCGGACAGGGCTTAGCAGTAATAGATGAAACATGTCTATATGACTTATATGTCATAAAATATATGAATGGCTAGTACAGACTGCTTCTGGCTTCGCTTATTCTGATCTGCAAGTGGAAGAGAACTAACCATGGTGATCTTGGCTGACAACTACTAATAGCAAAGCCTCTAGCGTCTCAAATTGGCCATAAAAAAGGCAGTTATTTGACATGGTTGCTGATTTTTTAAGGTTAGTTTTTTGGACGTAAAATCCCTTCGTGTGTACTCTTAAATAAATATATGAAATTATTGAATATATTCCTGTTGATCAATAAATCCCGGGATTCGCTGAAAACTGCAACGTAGGGAAGCGTGTGTCATGTCATTATGACTTGTTTTGCGCTCTTTGAACCGCATCATAGGTATGATTTTTGATGGGGTGCCCTCGCGCAATATTTTCCCCCCGACGTTGTCCAACCACTTGTCACGTTCATCCGTCATTCTGAAAGGAATATTCCTGTGAATACCGTCAATAAAAACATTTTTTGGAAAGCCATCCTTATAGCCACTGCTGCTGGTTTAGTAGGATCTACAATGACAAGCTGCGGCGAGACCGTTGAGTCATCGCATGTGAACGATGTTTCTGGGACGCAGCTTGTGGTCAATGTTTATAATGATGTCTGGGACACTTGGCCAGAGAACATGCGGAACGCGGTGACTTACTGCGTATCGAAGGACTTCGGCGCTAACTATACGAAGGTCGTCAATTCCCTCCGAGTTGCTCTTGATGACTGGGAAACCTATGGCGGCTTCCATTACACGCACAAATCCGAATTTGACGGTAACTGCAGCGCTTCGACTGCCGTCACCTTTGATGTTAGGCCCGTCAGTGGTCAAGATTACCTGATGCGCGCCTTCTTCCCTCATACTCCGAGAGCCCAGAGTAACATTCTGGTTGATTCTTCAACCTTTTCTCACCCCGATCAAGCCCAGGTCGGCTTTTTCCGCCATGAAGTGGGTCATACGCTGGGATTTCGTCATGAGCATTTAGAGGTCACTGGCTGCAACGAGGACGGCCAGTGGCAAAGGGTTACAACCTATGACGCTGCCAGCGTCATGCACTATCCGCATTGCAAGGGAGGAACTGGTGATATCGATAATCTAATCCTCACCGAGCGTGATCGTAACGGTATTGCCAAAATTTATCCGAAATACGTCGGACCCAAGGTTTACTTCTTCAAGGGAGGCCAATACAGCAAATACGATATGCAGGCCGACCGGAACATGCCAGGCTATCCCACTACCATCCTGCCCAATTGGAGAGGCATCACCTTCAGCTCTGTGGATGCCGCGGTCAACTGGGGCAATGGCAAGGTCTACTTCTTTAGCGGATCGCAATACCTTCGTTATGATGTTATGGAAGATCGCACAGATCCAGGATACCCCACAACGATAGCAGGCAACTGGCCCGGCGTGACCTTTGATCGAATCGATGCGGCGATCAACTGGGGCAACGGTAAAGTCTATTTGTTCAGTGGTTCACAATACATTCGCTACGACATAGCCAGCGATCGTGCTGACGCCGGTTATCCTCGGCCCATAGCCGGCAACTGGCCTGGACTCTTTAATTCTGTAGACGCTGCCTTCAACACAGGCAGCGGCAAGGTCTATTTCTTCAGAGGCTCGGAATACTCGCGTTACGACATCGCCACGGACCAGGTCGACCCCGGTTATCCCCAGCCAATCGCCCAGAACTGGCCAGGCCTGTTTGCGGCCGACATCGATGCGGCTCTGGAATGGTGAGATGGACGGGTAGAGCCGCGCAGCTCCACCGCCCCTTTTCAATCGTGTATCTCTCACCTCCTTCCTTCTAAGCGCGGGGGTCACACCCCGGCCCGGGGCATAGGGAGTCTTTGGGGCCC
Source organism: Oligoflexus sp. (assembly GCF_035638955.1). Taxonomy (GTDB): domain Bacteria; phylum Bdellovibrionota_B; class Oligoflexia; order Oligoflexales; family Oligoflexaceae; genus Oligoflexus. Next base: position 6,030 of record NZ_DASQYZ010000323.1, read on the forward strand.
GGACGGCGGTGATCGGATTCGGTCGAGAAGACCTTGAGCTCGAGAAAACTAAAAAGGAACTTGAGGGCCGAGTGATGGGTCCTCTGGTTGGCGGCGCCTGAGGGCTCTACCTTATAGCGCCGCAGCCTTGTCCGAAGGCGCTCCACATGTAGGCCGCCATGTGAATCGCTCGACGAATACCCTTCGCAAGCGATCGCCCCTAATGCTGCCAAGCGTCCTGCTGTTTGGACTCGCAAGCTGCCAGGACTGATTCCCCGGTCCCCAATGACATCGTTCCAATCCCTTAGACAGCCCGGTGTTCCGAGTTGATTTGCGTGACGCACACCTCCATGCTGATTCAAGCACTATGGAGGTTGTGTGTTTACAATTCAGGTAGTCAATCGCAGCAATATCAGCCGGGACGAAGTCGCGCTGGCCGTCAATGCCATAAATCAGCAGCTATTGAAGCACTTTTTCCCCGCATGGCAAATCCGGGTCGTTTGCAAAGTTGCGCCGGTAAAACTTGAACTTAGGGAGGTGGATGCCGGAGCCGTGATCTTTCTCACGAATCACGGACGGGCCGACTGCCAAGGTTATCACGACGTTGTCAAAAAAACTGGTGTCCCCTATGGATTTTGTTTTGTGAACCTTCTTAATGATGAGCCATGGAGCGTCACGCTAAGTCATGAGATCCTGGAATTGGCGCTAAATCCGTATTGTGACGCATATCATCTGTCAAAGCACCCCGAGAGGCATGAGAAGCGTCATGTTTTCCTCTGGCGCGAAGCTGCTGACCCCGTGCAATGCCAATCCTATCCAATCAAGGTCAATCGTAAGTCCGTCCTGGTGTCAGACTTCGTTTATCCCAACTACTTCACGCCGTATTCCGAGAGCATTGGCCGGAATAATCACCTCGACAATATATCGAGCTGCAGTCTTGCTGAGGGTGGATACCTTGGCTTTTACGATCCGCTGACAGGTGACGATGTGACTTTCTTTGCCCGCGATGACCTGAAGGCCTTTAAAAGATTCGATCTAAAGGCAAAGGCGGGACAGTACCGGCGTCGTACCAGGACCTCGGAGCTTATTCGAGGTATCAGAAATAAAAGGTTGGAAGATGCCGGAGCCGTGTTGGAACTATCGGTCTGATTCGAGGTAAAGATGAAAAAAATTCTCATACTTTCTTTTTCTGGGGGCGGGATTAGAGGGTATCTTTCAGCGAAAGTTGTGGAAGATCTTCAGCAGCGTGTGCCATTCCTGGATCGTGTGGACATGTTCGCTGGAACCAGTACTGGGGCGATCATTGCAGCTTTCCTGGCATCCGGGCTGCGCAAAGGATCCGAACAGATCGTGGATTTATACCGACTGGAAGGACCGAGGATCTTCAAGACCACGCTTTTGCAGAACATCAAAAGCGTGTTCGGCTATTACTCCGCGCGATACAATCCTGATTGCCTCGAGAAAGTGCTGAAAGCCATGTTTGGTGGCATGTGCCTTGGAGATTTAAAAAGGCCGATACTCATTCCAGCTCAAGACCTTGGAGGAACTGGAAGGCCATATCAGGCAAAATATTTTGATAATTTCAAAGGAAATTCAACGGATCTTGATATTAAGGTTGTCGATGTCCTGCTGGCTTCAGCAGCTGCTCCATCTTACTTTTACAGTCATACGATTGAGTTCAAGCCGCCGTTTGGAAAGCGGGAGTTTATGGATGGTGGTTTGCCTTGTAATCACCCGAGCGTGTCGGCTGTCGCCGCAGCCTGTGACTATAATGGGTTTGATGCTGACATGAAGGATATTTACTGCCTTCACATCGCAACAGGTTTTTATCCGACACATGCTCTTGGCTGGAAAAAACGCGGCGCTATTGGGTTGATAAGGCCAGTGATCGACATGGCTACCGAGCAGTATTCAACAGTCAATTTCCAGGCCGACAAGATTCTTAAAGGCGGGCGCTATTGTTGCGTTGGTGCAACGTTTAGAGAGGAAATTGAAATGGATGATCCCGAAGCCATTGGGAAGATCGACAGGCATTGGCCTAATGTCGCCGGTCAAATGTTGCTTGCTGAAAAATATCTCACCGAATTCATGAAGGGGCCTGCAAATGACGTTTGATGAGATGATTGATTTTATCATTGATAAAATTGAAGGAGGATACTCGAATGATAAGCGCGACAATGGCGGGGAAACCAAGTGGGGTATCAGTCTAAAGTCTCATCCGGAGCTGGCTGGAAGGATCCAGAGCCTCACTCGTGACGAAGCAAAGAAGATTTATCGCAGGGAATATTTCATTCCCGGGTATGTCAGCAAATATCCGAGCAAAGTTAGGCTCTCTGTGCTTGATGGCTCTATAAATCACGGGATACTTGGTAACAATAGACTCGTGCAGAAGGCCTTGAAAAGTCTTGGATGCAACATTTTGGTCGATGGAGTTGTGGGGCCTAAGACGCTCGCCGCATTGAGATCAGTTGACCCCTTGGATTTCATCGTAGCGCATTGCAAATTTCGACTGGCGCTTTTCAGGGGGCATCTGGATTACCAATGGGCTGGTGCGGGGTGGGAAAGCCGGGTGCTGTTAATCTGTGCGCGCTCATGAATGAGAGCAACAGTCCCATACAAATCTATTCTGACATTTTGAGAAGACTAGATGAAGAAATCTAAGCAGGCTGGTATTCCTGTTTAAATTTTAAGCAATTCTTGCTTATTTTTTGCGCATTATTTAGCACTACCCTGTCTATATGAAAGATCAACGCTGCAAATTTTTCAGTGATCTGAGCAACTTTACATTGTGCGATATGTCTTGCCATGTCATCATAGGTTTATTGCTGTTTTTTTATGTTAAAAGCTAAAAGAACCAAGAGATATTTAACATGGCTGATACCGATAAGAAGTTCTTCACATCAACTGAACTCCAGCATTTGTTCCTGATGAACGATGGAGCACCACAAACACTTATTTCTGCGGAACGTGCGGGTCACATCCCAGTAGCTGAGAGGC
>NZ_DASQYZ010000324.1:0-1737 GCF_035638955.1 Oligoflexus sp.
ATGCTTTTTTGAGTGCCACGACACAAGATCCGGCGATGTTGCGTCGGCCGTACTTAAGGAGTCCAACTGCGAGGTGCTGGTCTCTGACGTCTATTCCGGCTATAAAAAGGCGGTAAGTCGCTATGTTGAATCAGTTTCGGAGGGACCAGAATCCGGAAAAAATGGGAATATCCTTTCAAGATCAATTTCTGGTGATAAAGCTCTGAAAGGACAAAAAAATGAACAGCAAGACCATCTCTTATGCAGGGAAAGTTGTCTATATTGGGCTCGATGTGCATAAAGAAACCTACGCGGTAGCCTGCATCGTTGACAATGAGATTGTCAAAAGGGCCTCCACCCATGCGGACCCAACGAGCTTAGCTTGCAGCTTACGAAACTGGTTTGAAGGCGCAGAAATTCACTCTGCTTATGAGGCAAGCTACTTTGGTTTCGTGCTGCACCGCGCCCTTGTGAAGGTTGGCATTGATAACATCGTCGTCAACGCTGCCTCGATAAAGATTGCGGCTAACGACCGGGTAAAGACTGACAGGCGTGATGCGAAAAAGATCGCCTGGGCACTCTCCAAGGGAGACCTCGTTGGCATCCACATTCCGACTGAGGACGAAGAACTTTCCAGGTTGCTGCCCCGAACACGGGCCCAGCTCGTTGAGCATCGAGGAACTATTGAAAGGCAAATCAAAGCCAAACTCCATCAATTTGGACTGATGCCCCTAGGCTCGACGCGGCGTATCAGTAGCCGCTATTTGCGGGAGCTGGAGGCAATGACAATTGCCGTCGAACTTAAAATGGTCCTTGGGCTTCTCTTCGCTCAGTGGCGTTTTTTAACCAGCCAGCTTCTTCAGGTCCGTCGGCTTCTACGGGAGGAGGCAAAAAAGAGGGTCCACTTGGAGTCCGTTTATAAAAGTGTGCCTGGTATTGGACTGGTCGGTGCTGCCGTGCTGGCGACCGAACTCGGCGACATGTCACGGTTTGCTAATGAGAAAGGTCTCTTTCGTTACACTGGGCTTACACCGACCGAAAGCTCATCAGGCGACTCTGTGCGGCGAGGACATATCAGTCGGCAAGGTGCTGGCCGCTTGCGAGGACTTCTCGTCGAGGCTGCCTGGCGGGCAATCAGCAAGGATATTGCACTCGGCGAAATTTTCAATAGGATTGCAGCCACGCGAGGCAAAAAGCGCGCGATCGTAGCAATCGCACGTCGACTTATCGGAAGGATCCGCGCTTGTTTTCGAACAGGAACGATGTATACGGTGGGGACACCTGCATAGGCTTGGTGACAAGTTTGACGTCAATGGCCAAGGCCTCTCGTTTCAGGTATGAACAAAGGTTCGGCTGTGACTTCGTTTGGTTTCCCTGTGTCGGGGGCTCATCGCCACCAGCACGTTGGTAAGTGTGAAGCGCAGCCCTTTTCCTGCGGTACGAACGAATAAGCAACTTGAGCGCAGGGTTACGATCCTGACCTCGAATGACAGGTTGTTCAGCCGAGAAGCCTTGGCCGTTGACGTTGCAGATAAGACAAATACGAACAGTTCAACAGCGTTTTTGCAAACGCGTTTGAAACGTCCTTATTTTTTGCTTGATAATTCACATGACAGGGAAACAAACGAATTCAGAGTTACCACCGGCAAGCCCCCCATTGCCATGGCCTTCTGCAACAGCCATGCGCGACGGGGATTCAAGGCCAATGAGTTCGAGGCTCCCGAGGAAGCAGGCTTCATGGTCCAGCAGTATAAAGCT
>NZ_DASQYZ010000325.1:0-10263 GCF_035638955.1 Oligoflexus sp.
TATTCTTGAAATTGTCAAACGTTCGGACGACGAGAAAGGATTCAAGGTTCTGCCAATGAGATGGATCGTGGAGAGAACGTTTGGATGGCTTGGAAGGAATCGGCGGTTGAGCAAGGATTATGAGAGGCTTCCTTCGTCAAGCGAAGCCTTTGTATATATAGGGATGATCCGTCTTATGCTGCGACGGTTGACTTGAAAACAATGACTGGCAACTTTTTAAACCAGCTCTAAGAGCGATATAAGATTTTCTTCAATCCTGACTCACATGAAATTATCATCGCCAGTTGTTATGCTTGCCATGGATGTGTCCCTGGAAAGAAAGGTATTTCATGAACAAAAATCAATTTGTGAAATTTCTAAGAAACCATGGTTTTAAACTTCTTCGCAACGACACTCACGCTCATTACTCGGATGGATTTTCCACGATTACAGTCAGTCATGGTTTAAAGGTTAATGTTGAGTGCATTCACCATGCGCGTCTCGCAATAAAAAAGCAGGGGCAGCGAAAAATGTAAGATTACTTGTGACCGATCGACGAAAAAAGTCATCATTAATTGGTCTGGTCTCCCTATTCGGTTTGTGCCTTTGGTTAATTTTACCTTTATGCCAGTCAATGCATAATCCTGTATAAGCAAAGCAATATAATTTTTTCATGCGTAGCTGGAGCATGTAAGATGCAGGAGTCGGAACCGTCCGGTTCAGGGACGTCGTCGGAATTTTTCGCGTCACCCATTCAGAAGGAAAAGCAGCGGATATTGGAAGCCACAAAAGTTCTGGTAGTGGATGATCTTGAGGACAATAGAATCATGCTGTTTTGGATTTTAAACGGAGCTGGAGCGATTGTCAGAGTCGAGGAATCGGTGGACCGGGCTTTGGTTGCCATTCTGGAGTTCAAGCCGGACGTTATCGTAAGTGATATTTCAATGCCGCACAGGGATGGACACGATCTTATCCGTACCTTGCGGAGAAATATTGAGGTCTATGAAGATCGAAAAACCCCGGCCATAGCCGTATCGGCTTGCACCAATCCTGTAGTTAAGCAAAAGTCTTTATCTGAAGGCTTTCAGGCCCACATTGACAAACCGGTCAATATCCAGCTTTTTCTCCGACTTGTCAGAGTCCTGGCTGATCTTGATGGAAATGCGGTTAATAATGGTTTTGATCCATCTGTGTACTTACATCAGTAGCAGAAAATGAAAGTTTACGGCGGCGATTGGTTGAAGCGGCGGCATCTGCTTCACGGGTGACTCCATCACAACCCCGAATGCATTCAACCACGCACGCTGGCAATAGAGTAGCAGGCAAGGGGCGGCTATTTGCTGACTGAAGGACTGCAATAATCGAAATAAAGTACTATCCTGATCTTTGGAGGCCGCCTGGGCAGTTCATGTTTTTATTCCTGGAGATCTCAACGTATGACCATTGCTGTCGATCGAATCTGTGCGGAAGGCCTCACAAAAATCCAGGACGCCATCGTGATGATGGATGCCAAAATGGCAAGTTTGACCCTGGATGAACCGGGGCTCGACACTCCGCAGCCACCTGAAACCAGGGCTCGCATGGAACGTGCAGCATTAGCATTGGATGAGATACGGGAGCATGTGCGGCAAGCATATGGGGAACGGGGACCGACTCCTGGCTGGCGCTGGGCTGTCCACACCATGGTGCATGATGGTTCAAAGCATATCAGTAACCCAGTCAACGATGCCTCCAAGATACATCAGCGCATCCATGATCCGACAAGCTGGACAGCGGTAAGGATTTCCGTCGATTCAATTTGAGATAAATTCAATCGTTTCAGAAGAATCAATGATTCTTTCATTGTGTCTCTTCGCGACTAGAAGGCCTTCATCCGTCAAGACATCGGCTTCTTCAGATACTGATAGCCTTGCTTTAAGTCTTCTCATGTCATCGGCAGGGAGAAGCATTTCGCGATGGTCTACTGGCATTACTGAAAGTTCCATTTCAACCAGAGTTTTTCCGAGTCCGCCACCGGATCCTTGCCCAGCAAATGCATTGATACTCGTAACCGCGAGCATGAACAGAGCTGCTGTGTATCTCATTTTTCTGCCTCGTAGACTGAGCAAAGGAAGTTTAAGAGCATAACAACATCTTTCTTGTTGTTTTTATCCTGCTCAACGATTTCATAGATGCTGTCAAGCGCAGTTCGCATTACATCCTTGATCTTCTCGAAAGAATCGTTCGACAAGTCATGGCTCTTGATGGCATTGAATCCGCCTTTCTCAATTTGTGATGAATGCCAGCCCTGCGCATGAACTTCTATTTGCCTCGCTACCGAATTCAGATTGGGGTCTGTGAAATTTTCGGAGAAGGATTTTATCCTTCCGTTAATCTCACGGAGTACCCCGCTATCAAGGAGCGCTGCGAGGCGATTTGCTCCAGTTTCCTTTCCAAAGAGAACTTCGATTCGCTCGTGTGTTATTCCGGATCTGGTAGACGCTAAAGCGACAATTGCATGATCTGGGTTTTTCCATTCAAAGCTCGGACCTTCAAGGAATTGGTAGTCACGTTGAGCTTGGTACATATTCCTGAGTTTGGCGTCTCTGCCATGTCTCCTCAGTAAATCTATGATATCACTGTGACTCATAAAAACCGATAGCAAAGCGACTACGTTCTCAGTTTTTGTGTCCCTGACTTCACGCTGAAGAATACCCCTCACAGTGGAGTATGGAACGCCGGAACGCCTTGCAAGCCAGGACATGGAGCGACCTTCGTGCGTCCCTCGGTAATCGCGCACCAGTTCGGCGACCTCATCTATTAAGTCCATGCGACTTACTCCAATTCCCATCAATGTTAGCGGTCGTCGTGAAATTATCAGCGGCCGCCAATAAGTTCAATTGGGTTTACTGGTTACGTTTGATTGCTTGAGCCGTTAGAGCGAAAACGGAGGTGTTCGGTGCAAGTTGGTTGAAAATCGTGAGCATGAGGGCTGAAAGCCCTGCATTGAGAAGGTTTTATCGTTGGAGCAATTCGATCGTGGAAAGGTGGCTAATTCCTGGACTCCCGCGTTTCCTACCAAACGAATTGCAATTCCGTTTGCGGCCCTACGGGGCCGCAGCCCTTACCAAAGTAAGGCGAAAAGAAATCCAATGATTTCCTGATGGCCGATTTTAGTTATATCAACATGGAATACGGATATTGCATTTGAGCGAAAGCTACTTGTTGACGAGGCATCTTGTGGGCAATACATTTCAGCTCGTATCCAGTACGAAGGGCCACGAAATGAAGAAAAATCATGTGATTATGCTCACAATCATAGCTGCAAGCCTAATTTGCAGTAACTTGATTCAACTGTCCGGCTGGCGCCCTTCGCCGATATTCTGGCGCTACACTGCATGGCTGGCAATTGATGCGATTGCAATCTGGGCCATCGTCGCGATAGGGCGCATCAAGCCGCATCAGCCTGAGCATTCCCCGCTTGAATATGGCGGGATCTTTCTCTTTCTCGTGGGCGCCATGGCATTCTACGGCATCAGCACCACCGTAATTACAAATCTCATCACGCTAATCAATCCGGCAATGATGCCCGAGCTGGAGCATGCCGGTCAGCTGCATGATTGGTCTCCGCAGAAAAGCATGATCGGTAATCTCTGGCCAATCGTCGCTGCGCCCGTGCTGGAGGAGATCATTTTTCGCGTGGGGATCCTCGGGGGACTCATGCTGATCATAAGAAAGCCCTGGGCGATTGTGTTCTCTGCCGGGATTTTTGCGCTCAATCATGCTGATATCTATCCCCCTCCAACCGTTGCAATCACCTTCATTTTCGGTCTAATTGCAGCTGCAACATATCTTATACTGGGGCTGAGGGCTGCAATCATAGTGCATATGCTCAGCAACAGTCATGAACTCTGGCGTCCTTTCATCATTCAGCATGAATATCTTATGATGGGGTATATCGTCCTCATGTTCACTGCGCTGTTCATTTTCATCCATCAATTGATACGACATCGCAGGTTGGTCCTGCGCTGATTCAATACAGGAGTTTTCTCTATGAAGAATCTGAGTTTTTCAATCGCCCTCGCGCTCTCTGCCCACTACGCCTACGGTCAGGAGACCAGCAGTGAGACTGTGGCGGTCACGGGCAGTCGCATTCCTTATGAAAGCGCTGGCATTATCGCAATATCAGGTTCATCGCCGATCGGCGACATACATGGATGCGCGGAACCCAACTGCGGTCAGGGCCCTGAAGACCCGAGCGGTGGCGGCTACACGAGCCATGCTTCAAAGAATCAGCGGAACTAAAAGGCCAAACAGCAGGTGCAAAGAACGCCTGCCAATAAGCAAGCTGTCAAGAACACTAAGCAGCCGCAGAGTGAGAGTGGAATTCTCGCGACGATTGAGCGGTGGTTCGGAAACCTTACGGTGACGCAGAACGATACCGAGGAAACCGAATCGCCAAACGGAAAGATTCTCAAGAACACCAAATGTCGCCACATTGATTTTGCGAAAGAGAAGGGACCAAACCCCTGCGTCGAGAGACAGATTGATGTTGAAAAAGTCCTGAAATTGAACGGCGATCTTGCCAATCAACTCTCACTGTCTTTCGTAATTTATGACCAATGCTATTATGAGAAAAAATGCAGCCCGGAAAACATAACCTTCGTTGCCGAAAACCAGCAGGAACTTCACTTCCTTCTGAACGATACACTTGGCGAAAACCACTTCTAGGTTTTCCGCGTCAACTCCAGTTTTAATTGTTAAAGCAATTAGTTTAAGCAGCTCTTATTACGCAAGAGTTATGCTGATGCGAGTTATATTGCTTTCTGTCAGGCTTTGTAGATGGCTTGGTTTTGTGTGGTAAACTTGGGGGATGGTAAACATATTTAGGGAAATGAGCGTTCATGCATCCAGGCGCAAGACCCTTGGCACTTTATATGGTCTATGATTTTTAAAAAGGACACCGATAAAGAATGCTATTGGCCACCATAAGAAAAGCAAAAATTTTCACCGCAAAAGGTGTTTACTTAGTTTAGTTAACTCCCATTCTATTGAAACTTTGCCCTGGATTGCTAGGCCTTCTGAGCTGCTGGTTCAACGGGGTTTAGTAAACACTTGGCCGGCAGTCAAAACAACTCGCTTCTTCAAAAGCTTAACACTAAAGGCACTCACTCTACTGAATGGCTGAATCTATTTACCGGCAAGCGGTTCCAGTTTGCACCTGGATGCACATTTCAAGTCTCTTGCCGCTGAGATTGACGGAGGTGTCCTGAGTGGTGGAGCCGTCCTTGACGGCCAGAAGCCTGTGAATCAAGCCCTCGAAAGAGCTTTTTCGCATAAAAAGCTGATCTGGGTTTCGGCCTGAATTCAGCCAAGTGGCATGCTCCGGGTTATATCATCCTGCCTTGCGCATGGATCCGGTCGTGAGCTCCTCGGCTGAAAACTCCAAGCGAAGAACCGTTCCGCCGCCTTCGGCATCCTCCATGGCTATCGTTCCTCCCAGCTCGGAGCAGATGCTTTTGATGGCGCTGAGGCCGACGCCCCGGCCGCTGGTTTCGCTCGTGGACTCGGCCGTGCTCACGCCATCGAGAAAAAGGACATCGGTGAGGGTCTGTTCGGGCCCTGGAACAAAGCCATTCTCCGCGGCCTTTTTCCTGAGCACAGACCAGTTGATGCCGGCTCCGTTGTCGGTGACTTTGAGTTCAACCTCAGAACCACGCGGCAGAGCCTCGATCTGAATCAGAGCCGGCCTGACTCTCTCATTCCGTCCAGCGGGGCGAATAAAGCCATGGTCCATGGAATTGGCGACGGCATGCAGAAGCATTTCATGGATGACGGGCAGAACCTCCGGCTTCCAGCTTAGAACATGATCGAGAACCATAAGGCCTTGCTGGGGACAGCCGGCACTGCCAAGACGCTCCTTCATGTCAGAAGCATAAAGATTGGCATAAGCATAGAGGTCGGACGCTGTTGCCTCGACGCCCCCATGGCTAATCTGAAAGGCATTCACGAGCTGCTCATAGTCCTCAAAGGAGAGGCTGAGAGCCTTCCAACTTTCCTCGATCCGTGAGGGCGGAAGCCCTGCAGAAGGGATCAGGGCCGATTCCATTTCATGGATGCCGCCAGCCAGAATCTTAAGACCAAGCGTTCGCGCCGCCCCCTTCCAGGTATGAAGCCTTCTTAACGCGGTGGGCTGATGTGCAGGCTGAAGGACGCTTTCACCAAGGCCGGACCATTCCCCTCTCAATTCAGCAAGCAGGGTGCGGATGCGGGGGATTTTTCCACCAAGGACCTCCTCCAGCTTTTTCTGCATTAGCCTGACCCTTGCCGATTCCTCCTTCGCCTTTTTTTCGATAGCCCGCAGCGAGGTGATGTCGCGGACAGAGACCAGAACGCGGGTAATCAGCCCTTTGGCATTGAAGAGAGGCTGCCAGTTAAGGGCGAGGATGGACTCTCCATGCTGCACCTCGATGGGCAGGTGGGCGCTATTGAATTCCCAGCTCAGTTCGTCGCTACCGAGACATGCCTGAAGGGTCTCCCTGGCAAGGGCGCCCTGCCCGGCATGGCCCAGGTCGGCCGGGAAAAGGAGATCAAGAAATGGCGTATCCGCAAGTGTGTCGGGCTTTCTGGCGAAAATTTTATCCAGATGTGGTGAGTATCCACTTTTGAGTCGAAGGTCCTCACCGAGCATCAGGATGCCTTCCTCAATATGATCGAGAACCTCCTTCATTTTCTGCCGGCTTCCTTTAATCACGGAAGCCTGACGGCCAACCATGAAGAGTGCTCCACAGACCAAAAACGCAAGTCCGCCGGCCACGATGGAAACGATCCGGAACTTGCCCAAAAGCTGGATTTGCTCAGCCTGCATCTGGTTTTGCTCTGAAAGTGTTTGATTGCGCAGTTGCATGTATTTTTTACTGGCATCCTCGGTGAGGAGTTCCTTTTGCAGATCGACAAACATCGTGAGGTATTTGAAAGCCTCCTCATATTGGCCCAGAACCTTATGGACTTCAGATAGCTCCTTATAAATCATCAGGAGATCTTGTTTGAACTCTGGTGGCAAAATTTTCAGAGCTTTTTCTGCCGCTTTAAGCGCCAGTTCCGGCTGATGATCCAGGCGATAGGATTGAGCCAGACCCTTTAAAGCTGAAGCGGCCCACTTTGGCATTTTTAGCTCTTCAAATATAATTGCTGCTTTCTTCCCATAGGGGATTGCCGCTTTGAAATGCTTTGCTCCATTGTAAGCCTCATTGAGACCATAATACGAGGCAGCAAAAAGATCAGGATCCTGAAGCTGCTCAGCGAAATCCAGTGTTTTTAAAAAGTAAGGAATGGCTGCATTAGCAGCAACAGGATCACCCTTCTCGATTAAATCATACCCCGAATTGTAGTACACATCAGCGCAAAGATCGCGCATTCGTATGGAAACACAAATCGCATCGAGCTTTTTATTTATAACCTCCTGCTCCGACAACTGGCCCAGGTTTCCCAATACTGCAGCAATATTTGAAAACGTCTTCGCCTCAATTGGAGAAGCAATGCTGTCAGGATTACCCAGAATTTTCTGCACTTCAGTTATCAGCACAGGAATCTCCTGATGTTGTGCCTCCCGCGAAGAGAGTTGATAGGCCATATTGGACAAGAGATTGGCCCTCATATAGGGATCTTCAATCTGATGTGCCAGAGTCAAAAGCCGATCCTTAAAATCAAAAAATTCATTTCGGTTCTTATCAACTCTACGTAGAGCCGCAAAAACTGAATCTCCTTTAGTGATACCCCAAACTTGTTGCGAGCGGTCAGATCCTCTGTCTCTCTTAAAATGGTCTCGGCATCCAATCTCTGATCCGCTTTTAAAACATTGTTCATAAACAAACCTATCAACCATCCGGTGCGCGCCTTTATAAAATCACTCTGTTCCTGGGCTGGCCGATCCCATATAAGACGAATACCCTGAATTAAGCGCTTCGGGTCATCCAAGCCTTGCCGAAAAAGCTCGTCACGGTCAGCCCTGGTCAGGAGCGGCTTTTTCAGAATGCCCTCAAGTGATTCGTCGTTTGCCATGGCAGCATGAGGCATAGTCAGAAGCCAGAGCATGATCAAAAGCAAAAATCGCATAATTTTTCCCGCCGGTTCATGGGTGGCCATGGACGCCTGATCGGTAGGTTTTACCTGCCTTGATTGTTGGATCAAGGATATCGAAAGGCTGCTCCGGAAGGAAGAGTATTTCCGTCGACCGCATCATGGCAATGGTCTGCAGCGTTGATTTTGATTTCAGGCTCACGCGATGTTTTTCAGGTGTTCATTGGTTGCCGTAAAGCTCATGACCAGCAGACTGCCCTGGCCCTGATCATTGGCGAGAAGATGAGCGCCGCCTTTGAAGTCCCGGCAAAGCGCCCTTACCGCCGAAAGGCCAACCCCCCGTCCGCTGGTGGCCGAGGCCGTCTCAGCGGTTGTCGCGCCATCAAGGAACACAACATCAGCCACCGTTTCCTCAGGACCTGGCCTGAAACCCTTCTCCTCTGCCATGGCTTTGAGTTTTTCCATGTTCAGTCCGGCTCCGAAGTCGCGAACCCGGACCTGGATTTTTCCTGATGAATCAGTGTCCGCCTCAACTCTGAGAACGGCAGGGGAAAGCCGCTGGCCGCGTTTTGAGGGCAGAATGTAGCCATGGTCGGCACTGTTGCTGAGGGCATGGAGAAGACTCTGCCGCACGGCATCCAGCACATCCGCCGGCCACTCATCAACACCATCGAAGACATCAATCGACCGGACCGGAATTCCCCCTTCCTTGAGCTGCTTTCTGAGGGCTGGGAGGAGGGGAGCGACGACATCCATAAGGGATGTGGCGCTCTCCTGACCCGTGGAGCGGCTCATGAACATATCCCGCATGAGGGACTGGTAGGCTCCGGTCTCATCGCGAAGCACCTTAAGGGCCTCACTGATGACCTCCGCATTTCCCTCGGCAAGGGCGCTTTCCAGGCTGTGAATGGCTTCGCTGAGTCCCTTGAGCCCAAGGGTCCGGGCTTCGCCCTTCCTCGTGTGAAGGTCGCGTTTTGAGGCGGCCTCAAGCCAGAGCTCATCCGCTCCCTTCAGCCTCTCCTCCAGTGTCTCAATGAGTCTTCTGGCATCCTGAAAGCGTGTGAGAAGGAGCTCCTGGACCCTTTGCTCGAGAGCCTTTGATTTCTCCTTTTGCAGGAGGACTTCATCCTGAAGCCTTTTCTGATCGGATATGTCCCGAAGGCTCAGAAGAAAGCCCTTGATCCTCTCCTCACTGCTGAAAAGGGGCTGCCAGAGGATATGAATGCTCCTTCGAATCTCTCCCGGCAGGACGATTTCCGAAGGCAGCTGCCCGGCATTCAGATCCCACGCGAGGCTCTCCTCACCGAGGCACGTTCTGAGGGTTTCCCTGATGATGCTTTGCCTCTCCTGGCCCAGCATTTCCACGGGGAAAAGCCAGTCGATCGCGTCCTCCTCTCCTCGAAAGAGGGATGGATAAAGGCGGGTCAGATAGCGCGAATATTCCGGCTCGGGACGAAGATCCCGATTGATGGTGAGGATGCCTTCCTCGATCACATCAAGGATGATCTGAATCTTCTCCCTGGCCTTTTGAATTTTCCTGGCGTTGGCAAGGGCCCAGAGGTGCTGGCAACGGCACCCACAAGCAGAATGCCAAGGGCAATGGCGGCGATCAGAAGGTACCGGGAGGTTTTCAGCCGCGCAGCCTGCAGTTCGTTCTCCTTTTGCAAAAGGAGGTTTTTTTGCTCCTCAAGCTGAAGGCCGAGATCCACCTTGGCCTTGGCAAAGTTCGCCTGTTCTTTTTCACTGGACTCCTTTTTCTCAATATCCCGAAGAACTTTCAGACTTTCCAGGGCTCCCTTATGGAGACCCATTTTTTCATAAATCTCAAACTGAATTTCATATCCCGATTTTTGCCACACTTGCCGCTCAGGGATGGCTGGAAGAACTTTTTCCAGGACCGTTAGTGCCTCCTTCAATCGCCCTGAATGCATCAATGCCTTTGCCTGAACCATGCGCGCTATTTCGTACCAGTCGAGATTATCTTCGCCAATTAATAAGCGAGCTGCTTCTTCCGCCTTTTTTTCACCTTCAACATAATTACCTTGGTTGTTCTCAATCCTTGCCAGTTGGGTCAAGGCAGCGCCAACTGTGCTTTTGTCTTTGACCTTGGATGCTTCACTTTTCGAAAGTTCTAAATAAAATCTGGCCTTGGTATCGTCAAGGTCTCTATATGAGTGGCCCAGAGCGTAAGCACTTATCCCCAGTTTGAATCGCGGACCTTCTTTG
>NZ_DASQYZ010000326.1:0-7958 GCF_035638955.1 Oligoflexus sp.
GACAGTTTCCCTTCAGGCGGGCCAGAGTTATCCCATTATATTTGAGCGTCACGGCTACGCCGCGGGCGGGATCCAACTTGAATGGCAGAGTGTAAACGGCAAACTGCCTCGCCAGAAGATTCCTACGTCGCAGCTCAACCCATAACGTTTAGCAAAAAACAGGCTGCTCCCGACATGAGGCAGGAGCAGCCTCGCAGACACCGTGACGTCAATCTCAAGTCCGGTGAATTGAGATATGAACAGAAGGATTCGGGAAATGCTGAGACAGAAGGGTGTAAGGGAACTATCAATATACAACAAGATCTGGAATCATGGAGGTTGGCTTTAAGCGGGATCGAAGTTTGCTTCGCAAACAATACCAAACCCTTGACAGATGGTTTTGTTGACTCGATGATTGTATTTTATCCGAAGGCAGCAAATCTGCCTTCAGACATACAATCCAGCTCTGTGGATGAGCAGAGACAAGCGGAAATCCTTAAAAATTTCAATTCGTTTGTCTCCGGTAGCCAGCAATATAGCTGCAATGGTCAATTTGAAATTGACAGTTTTATTAAAGACAAAATCAGTTGCCTTCAACTGAATTGAAGTCGACACCACGGCATATTCGGTTCTATTTTTTTGTGCCATCTGTGAATTACACCACAGATGGTTCGAAAACATTCAAGCTCTTATTAAGACGATGCCAAGGCATCTCTCGATGCTCTTGAGCCTATTGACAAAAGCTTCACAGAGCTATGACCAGCTCATAAACTCAACGTTTCAATTCCTATGAAACTCATTTCCCCCCTTAGCAGGAAAAAATTGGCTTATTCCGACACTGTGCAGAGAATCACTGCAAGTGTCGTCCTTGATGGCCTTGCGATAAGTTCTCCAGATGGATTTCATGGAGACGTTAATGTTTGAACTTTGACAGGTTTTTCTTTCTCGGCAGTATCCCCTGAGCAACTGAAAGTAAATACGAAGGTATCCGTGGTCTGCAGTATGGATTCGTAAAATCGCGCACCAAATCCGATGCCGAAGCCAACCCCTTTATTTTCCGTTCGGAAGTTTCTGTCCACCGCTCCATCAACGAAATTAGCAGTCACAATGGCACTATACTCCTGACAACTCAAGGGCGGATCGCAGTGATTGATGCGAATGATCCCGATAAAATAAGCGTGACCACTGACATCAGCTATAACCTTCCACAAGACCATTTTGGCTCTTATAGCGCTGTTCTCAGCACCGACAATCAAAACCTGCTGGCTCCCGATGACCTCCCAGGTGCCTTTCATACCCTGGATTTAAAGGCCCAATCGGCCCCGGTAACAGAGACTTTATACCCAGGCAGTCAAGGCCCGGCAGAAACCCGAACGAAATCGGATCTTCGTTTGATAGAAAAGTTTTTGACCATTGAAACGCCCAGAAGCGGGGATGTTGTGTATGCGTTCGCGCAGCAGGCCGAAACTGTTCAAGGGCATTTGCTCGCTGTTGACATGAGTAAGCCGAAGGCCATGGGCCTGTCGACTGTGGCCCTCGGCGAGGCGATCCATGATTCGACATTCTTCGTGCCATCAGATGACTTGAATAAACTCTACGTCACGGATCTTGCTTACAGATTTTATTGCTTCGATATCTCGAACCCGATGCAACCGCAATTGATCAGCAAGCAAGACAGATCATGCGGTTCCCCGACCAAAGACGTCAAAGTTATTGGCGACAAACTGCTGGTCGTCACCGATAGTCAGTTCCAGATCTGTGAATTGCAGAGTCTCGACAAAGCTCCTATCAGCTCCTATACCTACGATACGGCCCGGCGCGAAAAGTTGGTATCCTTTGCTGGCGATAAAGTCTTCATTGCGACGCTGAATCTGAATACAGTGGAAGTCTGGTCAATCAAGGATCTAGCCAATCCGGTATTCCTAGGCCGCATGATCGTACCGGTGGCCGACAACGGCTTTATCGATGGCATAGAAGCATTGAGTCCTACCGTTCTCAGCGTGCTCGATTCCGAAGGCCGTGTGAACCTTTATTCCATTCCTGAGTGATCTGCCTGACCCCTATCTGCATGCCGGTCAACATCTGCAAAATAGGTCTCTTGGATACGAAGAAATCAGACGCGGCAACCCATTAGGGATCCTGAGTGTTGGATTTGGCTGTTTGCATCATGCTATTGATCTGGGTGCTGCCGGTAATCTGGAAGAAGCACAAAACTATGCGATCGAAGGAAACGAGGCCTTTGAAAAGCTGCTTGAAATTGATGCTCCAAAATATGGTAGATTGTTAGCTTACGCTTTGGTGTTAGCCACATTGGGTAAGAGGCAGGAGGCTATCGAAGCTACGAACAAGGCAGGTAAGTTAGTGAGTATGGATCGGGGTGTTTTCGTTGCGATCGCCCCCAAAGGAGTTCACTATGATTCGGTTTCCTGCGCCTTTGCGAGCCGGTTCTACGATCGCTGTTACGGCGCCTTCCAGCGGCGTGCTGCCGCCGTATCACAAGCGCTTGGACATAGTGTACGAGCATTTGAAGGATCAAGGTTTCGGAATTGTCGAAGGGGGTTGTCTTCGCAGCGATCACAAGCATGTAAGCGCACCGAAGGAACAGCGCGCTCAGGAACTGATGCGCTTTTGGAGCGATTCTGCGGTCGACCTCATATTTCCTCCTTGGGGTGGGGAGCTTGCCATCGATCTTCTGCCTTTACTGGACTTTGAACAGATGAAGGCGTCTCCGACCTGGATACAGGGCTTTTCGGATACCAGTACCTATCTCTTGCCAATTACATTGCTGACGGGAATCGCGACCTCCCATGGAACGAATTTGATCGATAGCGTTCCCAGGCAGACGGACGAGTTGACCCGCAATGCCTTGAATATCCTTCGAATGCAGCCGGGAGTGGTCTACAGACAGAATTCATCGGCTATGTGGCAGAAGGCGTTTGCTGATTACAAAGTGGATCCTGGCGTCGGATATGTGCTGACCGAGGCCACAGACTGGAAAATCCTGGGACGCAATCCCAATGGGTCTGTTAGCTTCAGTGGACGTTTGATCGGTGGCTGCATCGATACGATCGCCTTTTTGATCGGTTCAAAGTTCGGGGACGTCCCGGCTTTCATTCGAACCTATCGCGATCAAGGGGTGATCTTGTATTTGGAAAACTGCGATCAAGGCCCCACGGACCTCTTTCGGTACTTGACCCATATGAAGCTGGCGGGATGGTTTGATGGGCTTTCGGGCGTCCTTTTGGGGCGATCTGCAGGCCCGAATCCCAGCGACAGCAACAGTCTGCAGTATGCGGAAGTCCTGGAAGACATTCTCGGGGATCTGCAAATTCCTGTCGTGTATGACTGTGACATCGGTCATGTCGTCCCGCAGATGACCCTGGTGAACGGGGCCATGGCCCAGGTCTTTTGTGAACGCGGTTCAGGATGGATCGATCAGACGTTTGCATGATCAGACGAATGTGCCTGGCCCCCTCTCTTGATTTCGCCTGCGTTCTTGTAGGTCGATGTTCCCAGGATCAGATCAAACCATGGCTTCGTTACACACCAGTTTAAATTTTGATTGCGTCCCATATGATGTTCCACGTGCCAGGGTAAATGCTTTTGAGCCCATTCGTAGTCCTGGTGGGCTTTCTTATGGACGCGGTAGTAATTAAAAATGGAGTACAACACGGTGCCCACAAACAGCGGAGCGATGGGCAGGAGAGGCAGGTGCACCAGCCCTAGCAAAGCGAGACCAAGTGTTTCCTTGCCTTGAGCATGCCAGCCGAAAACGGATCGTTGGTAGCCTGGGTCGCTGAATCCCTTCTTCATAACAAGACGATGATGTTCGTGCCAGTGGAAAGCCCACAGGCTCGTCTTGCTTTTCCCCAGATTGTGAAGCACATATTTGTGTATGAACCATTCACCTGCATTACAGTAGAGCAGGCCGAGTGGAATTCCGAGCCATTGAATTAGCATAAATGTCTCACTTTTAAAATAGTGACCATTTAGTCAATATATTGAGGTTCACATTCGTGTCAAGAAAAAAGGGCTCTACGTCCAGCCATCCCCGTCTGCCCCGACAGCGCCCGGGACCATTGGGTGGCAAACGCGACGAGAATCGGAAACTCAAGCAACAGCTTTTGCTGACAACAGCGACCGGGTTGTTCAAAAAAAATGGTATGGAGGCCGTGGCCATCGATGAGATCGTCGACTCGGCCGGAATATCCAAGGGAAGTTTCTATAGTTATTTCGAAGGCAAGGCTGACCTGGTGAATGTCCTCTTTAGCCCTTTGCGCCTGCAATTCGAAGACGCCTTTCAGAAGGCTAAAAGTCAAATGAATCAGGCGCAAGGCGAGCTGGCTTTGTTTGACGCGTATCAGAACATGGCGACTGCCATGGCCCAGTCCTGCCTTGCCGAGCCCGACCTTATCCTGATTTATATAGCAGAGTCCCGAGGTGCCCCCACCGGGGCCAGGCAACCCATCCTGGAGCTGTCTGATCTGATCACGCAGAATGCCTTGGAGCTGACAGAAATCGCCCAGAAGCGTGGTCTTCTGCGGCCTTTTGATGCCAGGATCAGTTCCCTGGCCGTGATTGGAGCGATTGAGCGGCTACTGTTCGAATACCTGCGCGGAACGTTTGAATATCATCCCATCGAACTCACAGCCGCTTTGATTTCACTCGTGCTCGAAGGCCTGCAGAGCGAAGACTTCGTCACTTCTTGAAGAGCTTTTCGGCCAGCTCCAGATGTTTGGAGCTTTCCATATCCTTCCCCTTGGTCGACATATCAAATAGCTTTAATTTCGCGGCATCCTTGTCATGCGGCTTCTGAGCCAGACATTGGACCACATGGCGACCTTCGACTTCGCCTTCCTGATAGAAAAGAATTCGCAGACCTTTGATCTCTCGCAAAATCTCATTGGATGGGTAGTAGATGTTGCGATAGGACTCCGCCGTTGGAATGGCTTCAGGCATTTCGGGAACGCCCAGTGATTCGATGAGAAGGGTTGCGCCCTGCTTCATCGCACTGATGATGTTGGTATAATAGCGCGAGACCGAGGGTCGAAAGCGGGTCATGATAATGCTGTCATATTCCATGATGCCGAAGAGATAAAGGTCAAGGTCGGCTGGCTGGGCTTCAATCGTGACACCGGTTTCGCGAGCCAGGGTTTTCGCGCGCTCGACAGCCACTTTGCTGATATCGAAACCTTTGACCTGAAAACCCTTTTGGGCGAGATAAACGGCATTCATGCCTTCGCCCATGGCAATGTCCAGAACCTTGCCTTGTTCGAGGCGAGGCAGCATCTGCACCAGAAACGAATTGGGGGCCTTGCCCTGCGCAAACACTTTCTCAGCATAGTGCTGGTCCCAGTACGTCTTGGCATCCATAGCCGAGTCTCCTCCCCTGGACAATGAGACGGGTTGTGGCGTCAACCCACCTTCCAGTTGTAACAAAGCTTTGGTTAAAGACAAAGCCAGAGTGAAAAGGGGGGGAGTATAGGGCGGGGCCAGGGACCAGAGCAAGTCACAAAAAATCGTTTCCCGCACGCCGCCCCGCGCACTATTCTCAGCGCAACAAAAGCTCACAAATGAATGGTTGCGGGCACCTGGAGGTATCCGCTTCAGGTGCCTCTTTCTGCCTCGCCCTTGTTGGGGAGTGCCGACACGCCGGACCGTAAATGAGGGGGATTCGCCATGATACGAAAGATGCTCTGGGTTGTCTGGGGCCTGGGTTTTGCGATGCTGATATCGCCGTTGCAGGCTGCCGAGGCCTGCTCCACACCGGGCTATCGCGTAGGCGCAGCCCAGGATGACATCACCGGTCCCGTGGCTGAATTGGGTATGCTGGGTTACGCTGATTTAGGTCAGGTCGGCGAGGGCCTGCATATGCGTTTGCGCAGCCGTACGCTGGTGGTCAGCAACGGCTGTGGCCAGGATACGGTCGCGATGGTGATTGCCGATCAGGCACTGATGTTTCATGGTATTAAACAAGCCGTTCTGAATCGTTTGAATCTGGAAATTCCAGGCATTTTCAATCATCGCAATCTGGTTGTGAGTGTCACTCATACCCATGCGGGTCCGGGCGGTTACGCGCATCATGCTTTATATAATGTCACCACGTTTGGGTTCAGTCGGGCGAATTTTGATGCCATCGTTGCCGGCACTGTGAAGTCGGTCGTGAAAGCCTGGCGCCTGCAGCAGCCGGCCCGGCTGCTGATCAATCGCGGTGAGCTGGAAGGTATTCAGTTCAACCGTTCGCCGGAGGCGTATCAGGCCAATCCAGATCGGCAGAACTATGCGCAGATGTCTGATCCCGAGATGATCCAAATCAAAGCTGTCGCGACTGCCGGTCGACCTTTGGCTTCTTTTAATTGGTTTGCTGTCCATGGCGTGTCTTTGCCCTTGAGCAATAAATTCGTCAGCGGGGACAACAAGGGCCTGGCGGCCTATACGTTCGAAAAGAATATGGGTGCGACGTACCTGAAGGATGATGAGTTCGTGGCTGGATTTATTCAGGCCAACTCCGGTGATATCAGCCCTTATGATGTTGCGCAGCCCATGCCTGCTGATGTGGATGGCTATCCGCGCAATTCGGAATCGGCCGACGCTCAATATAAAAAAGCGTTTGAACTTTTTCAAAACGCGCAGGAAGAAATCAACGGGCCGTTGTCCGCTGTGCATTCGTTTGTGGATATGCCCTATCAGAATGTGGAGGGCCAGTACACGGGTCAGGGTCAACAGAAAACCTGCAATGGGGCGTTGGGTGTGGCGTTTGCCGCCGGCACCGAAAATGGGGCGCCCGTTCCTATTTTCAAGGAAGGCACTGTCTATGGCATCGATTGGCCGAAGATCACCTTGATGCCTGAGGAACAGGCCTGTCACGCGGAAAAAGTCATCCTGCTGCCCACCGGTTTTGTGAAGCCGCATCCTTGGACAGCCCGCATCGCACCCTTTCAAATGCTGCGCATCGGTCAGCTTGTGGTGGTGGCTGCACCTTTTGAGATTACAACGATGGCGGGTCGACGTTTAAAAAAATCGATTCTGGATATCATGCGGCCAGCTGGAGTCAAGTATGTGGCTCTTACCGCCTTGGCCAATGAATATCAGCATTATGTGACCACACGCGAAGAATACAGCAAGCAGAATTATGAGGGTGGATCGACCCTTTTTGGGCCGTGGACATTGGCTGCTTATACTCAAGTTTTTAGCAGGCTCGGTGTGGCTTTGCGGGATGGACAAGCTGTGGAGGCCGGCCCTACGCCGCCCGATCTTTCGGATCAGCAGTTGATTCTGAAGCCGGGCGTCGTGTTTGACACGGCCCCGATCGGGAAGGACTGGGGTGATTTGAAACAGGACGCGGAACGGGCTTATGCAGCGGGATCGCGCATCGAAGTTAAATTTTGGGGGGCGCATCCTAACAATAGCCTCCAGGGCCGGGATCGTACGCTGTTAACCGTGCAAAAGATGGTCGGTGGCACGTGGCAGACTGTACGGTACGATTGGGATCCAGACACGTTTTATCGTTGGCAGCGCGACGGAATATCCAATTCGTTGATTACCTTGACCTGGGCCAGCGAAGCGGAAACACCTGAGGGTCTCTATCGGCTTTGCCACTACGGGCATGGGAAACAATTTTTTACGGGAATTTACAAGTCTTATACAGGATGTTCACGGACGTTTGAACTGATCCCCTGATGCGGCTTGTATCATGCGCTCTTGCTGGAGACGGGGATCGTCTCCGGGAGCTCGGCGGGTTGGCCCGCGACAATTTCATAAAGCATGATCGGCTTTTCGATGCCCTTTAGCTGAAATTCGCGGACGGCTCGATAGTTGTGGGCATCCAGGTATTGAATGATGGCGTCGGACACCAGGATCTGGGGGCGCAAAGCAAAGTCCGGCAGCAAGGATCGGGGTCCGTACCGCCCGCTTTCCCATGATTGCAGGGGACGCGGGATCAGAAAGCGGCCATGAGGTTTTTGAAAAAGGCCGTTCTT
>NZ_DASQYZ010000327.1:0-4767 GCF_035638955.1 Oligoflexus sp.
ACCATGAGCCTCGACCAGGGCTTTAACGGCGTCCATTCCAACCCCGCGGCCCGAGATATCTGTCACCTTCTCTGCTGTGCTCAAACCGGAATGAAAAATGAAGGCTGCAATTTCATCGTCCGTTGCAGTGTCCTTCCCCAGGATGCCTCGCTTTCGCGCCATGGCTTCTATCCTTCCAAGGTCCAGCCCTGCTCCATCATCCCGGATCGTGACAAGGTAGCTCTCCGGTTCTTCCTCGACCACAACATTGATTTTCCCGACTTCGTCCTTTCCTGCTTTCAAGCGTTCTCCTGGTGCCTCGATTCCATGATCAATGGAATTGCGCAGGCAATGAGTCAGGACTCCTTCCATGAGTTCGGAATTCTCTCTGTTCAGAAGAATGTGCCTACCCTCAATATGTATTTGTGGAGGTTTCTTGCCGAGGCTTTGGGCAATGGAGGGCAGCGTTTCCCTGAGAGCAGCCGTTAGACCAGCCACGGTTTCCAGTCTATCGGAGGGGCCCATTTTCTCAGAGCCGAAACCAAGTTTTCGATTAATTACGTCGGAATACTTGAACAGTATCGACTCGATCGGAGCCAGGTCCGCTTCCATTCTCTCAAAATCCCAGCCTGCATCCGCTTCTGCCCTGACGACACTGAGGGTTTCCTCTGCCTTGTGAACAAGGTCGGAAAGTCTCATCATTTTATAGTTGCGACATAAACCTTTCAGAGTATGCAGATTGCGATAAAGCACGTCCAGCAATTCTCTCGATGCAGTCCGGCGAATCAGAACTTTTCGGTTCTCCTGAAGATACTGATTGGCCCTTTCAGCAAAGAGCTTGAACTTCGGCAATGTTATATCAAGCACCTGGCCAATGATCTCGAGTTCCTCTTTATGCGCGTCCACCTCCAATTGAAGCGCCTTCAATCTGGTCGTGTCGCGAAGACTGACGAGTATCTTTTCAAGAATGTGGCTGTCCGAATAAATAAATCCCCAGTCAATTTCAATGATTTTATTTCGACCATCGGCGAACAGCAGCTCAAATTCCTTCAAGAGAAAGTGTTCATTCATTTCCCTGGCAAGTGCATCCTCACCCACCATGGCATTGATGGCGCTCACAAGACCGGCCTGCTGGTCCTCGCCAAGACTGGTTTTTTTGAGAATCTCTGAAAGCTCCCTGCCACCTGGATTTTCCATTTCAAGGATGGACTTGAGGTAGACGGAATGCTCCGGATCGATAACGATTTTAGATCGGTCCGGGGATAAGCCTACGGTGAATATCCCAAGCTCTATATTCTGAAGAATGCTTCTTACTTCACGGGTTTTTTCGTTTAATTTAGCGGTTCTTTCCTCAACCTGCTTTTCCATTCCTGCATAAAGCAAGGCATTTTCGATTGAAATCGCGGCCTGTGAACCAAGCGTTGTAATAAGTTCAATTCGTTCCGACGTAAATGCATGGGTCGATGTACTGTTTTCAAGGTAAATCAAAGCTACAGGATTGTTTCTGCTTATGATGGGCATGCAGAGGATGGATTGTGGCCTCTGCTCCTTAACGTAGCTGTTCTGGGTGTAAGCACCTTCCCTGCCCGGATCACCAAGCACGAGGGGCAATTTCGATCTCATGACGTATTCGCAGATCGCGGTGCATAGATGAGGTGACTCCTGGTATGGGACATGAAGCATAAGCTTCGGATCGTTCGAATCGATGCTTTGCGCCATCACTCGCCACGTGGATTCGGATCCTTCCTTCATTGGCAGAAGCAGCACGCAGCGGTTGCCTCCCGCAGTCTGGCGAAGGATGGCAAGAAGCTTGGAAAGCAGGTCATCAATCCGGATGGAACCGGAGATTGCCTGTGCCGCGCGAGTTATGGCCGTTACATCCAGGACATCACCATGCTGATAAGTCTGGCCATCGGACTGAGCAATGGTCTTGCCATGCAGGGTTTTGTTGAGTCCAGCATTCGTGCTGCCGGGACTCGCTTTACTGAAGACATTGGGGTGATTTGCTGCAAGTTGTTTTAGCTTTCCCGGCGCTCCATAAGTCTGATAGAAGCCATAGGCAAGCCTTAAATAAGGTTCAGCCAGCCGCTGCTGTTTCAGATCGAGATACATCTCTGCACAGCGGTCAGCGGCAAGGCCAGCGACCCAGAAATAGCTGTATTGCTCGGCAGTGCTGATAGCTTCATCATAGAGGACTGTCGCCTTTAGATATTGACCCTTGAACAACTGAAATTCCGCCTCAAGTATAAGTGCAAAGTGCTTAAAATTAACAGGCACAACAGAAGCCCACGTTCGGGCTTTTTTCAATGTTGATCGAAGCCTCTTTCCGCACTCCCAGGAACCCATGAGCTGCCGTTGATGGAGTGCCGAAGCGCATAAGCCGATAAAAAAGTTGTGATAGGCAACGGATACACAGCCCACGACTTTATTAAGCTCACATGCCAGGAGCAGTTGAAGAGCGTCTTCATATTGATTGAAAATAAGAAATGATTGCGATTGGAGTACCAAATAAACGGTTCTGGACGTTGTGGTTGGAACCTTATTCATGACTTTGTCAATAGCGTCTCTATCCCAGATATCCTCATCACGAAATGTAAGGATGTCGGGTACGACTCCATCCATCACCCGCAGGTATTGCTGCGTTATGCAATAGCCAGGGGTTGCGGCTTGCGATATTTTCAACATGGTCACACCCTCCATGTCTCGTGCCATTTTTGCTATACCCTGGATGTAAGGCGCGTAATGCATAGTAAAAAATAGTCTGGTGGCGCGAGCGCTATCGAGCCAGGCAGTTTCTCCTGCCTGAGCAAGAAAATCTTCTGCTTCTGCGATTACGCCTGTGGTTTCTCTTACATCTTTTGCCCATGGAAGAAGGCAGTATGCATTTGAAAACAATGTCTTCCCAAGGCTGCTTTTGGACTCATACTTTTTCGCAAATTCAATCCCTAAATCTGCCACGGCTGCAGCATGATGATAGTCCCGATTAATTAAAAGAGTGAGCAAAGCAAGGTTTTGGTAGAGTCCACTTGCGCCCTCCGTATTTCCATTCTTAAGAAGGATTCGAATTGGATAAGCATTGGCAAGAGTAAAAAGGTTAATACTGTGCTGAAATGAATTGAATTGAATTGCAATGAATAGCGCCACCGTAAGTTTATGCTTTTCATCATCAACGGGCGGCGACATCAATCTTTCGAACAATTGGCCACTTTTTCTAAGTTTCCCGGCTAAATATAGACTCCTTAAACATTCAAAAGCGGCATAGGCTATGTGTGGTTTTGCTGGCAAATCAATTCCAAGTAGCTTGAGTGCCTCAATTCCACTGAGGCAGGCTTTTTCATACTCCCCAGTTAGGCCATAGAGGGCCGTTTTTTTCTCATATACCAGGGCCATGGAAAAAGGGTTTCCTCCCTTTGAAAGGAGGCTTTCAAAGAGTTGCTCAGAGATCTCAACATTGTGATTGTGGTATTCTGCTTCAGCCAGCGTGAACATCAGGGCACGCCAGCGATCACCCAGGTTATCTTTGTCGACCCTTTGCAGGATTTCAAGGCCAAGCCTAGCAAATTTTACCGCGCTTCCATAGGAAAGTGATGCCGCGGATTTTTTCGCAGCCTTGAGGTTCAGATCGACAACAAGACTTTGTTCAGAAGAGTCTTCTATATAATCAAGTCCACTGTTAAATAGTTCAGCAATCTGCACGATTAGATTTTTCTTCACATCCTCGTCGCTCGAGTATCGTAGAAGATGCCTTCCATATTGCAACTTGATTTTTTTGATCTCGGCATCGGGAAAAAGAGCATGGCAGGCCTGCTGTACGCGGTCATGGACAAACCGGTATCTGATCCCATCAAAGGTGGCTGCAGGTCTTTCCTCGCTCGAAGTGTGCTGGAATAAAAAGGATGGCCCTTCGTAGATGAGGATGTGCTCCTGACACGGACCTGCCAATATCTTTGTGGCTTCCTGGAGTCCCGCGCCAGACAATGCACATAGGGTTTTCAGGTCAAATTCATGGCCTATGCACGCTGCATGGGCCAGAAGAGGAATGACCTCGGCTCCCAGATTTTTAATTTTGACGATGAGAAAATCGATGACATTGGAGCTAAGGCCCAGCGCACGAATATTATAGATATCCCATTGCCATCGGCCCAGTTGAGCGGAAAAATTAAACGCTTTGGCATGATAGAGCTGGGTGAGGACTTCATGCACGAAGAAGGGGTTGCCATGGGTTTTATGCATGACTTCCTCGCAGATGTCCTTTGTTTCAGTGGTTGACGAGCAAAGACTGTCGGCAATCAGACCGGCCAGATCAAGCTCGCTGAGCGGGCTCAATCCCGCCCTGGCAATATCGAGCCCCATATCCGTCAGGTTCTGAAGGCAACGGGTCAACGGATGCAGTTGATCAACTTCATTGTCGCGATAGGCCCCAATGAGAAACAGCTGAGCACCCTTACGGCGCTCAAATATATTTTTAATAAGGCCGAGAGAGCCGCCATCAGCCCACTGAAGGTCATCAATGAATATCACCAGCGGGTATTCATACTGGACTATGGCGCTGACAATGGCGTCCAGGGCGAGACGGAAACGGCTGGCATTACCGACACTACCGAGATCCTCCAGTTCAGGCAGCTCGCCGAGAACGACTCCGAACCTCAGGGCAAACGCATGATTAAAATTAAGACATTAGGACTGTGAAAAGATAGTCATTGTCCCATCCTGCTTTATGCCGTTTTCCCTTGATGCCTCTCTTGGATGTTTTCTCTTGCTTGAGTAAGTTTAAGGCGATTCGTCGCA
>NZ_DASQYZ010000328.1:0-3952 GCF_035638955.1 Oligoflexus sp.
AAAACCATGGTGTACATGATAGACACCCGATTCATCGACAGAAGAAAAGTATCAAAGCAGAGGCCTTTTCGCAAGGAAACTGCACTCCATTTCATACTGTGAGAGCGGCTGACGACAAACAGAGAGACCCGGCTTTTAAAGGATTATTTATCAGGAAAAGTCTCCCCGTTCAGGATAGCTTTAGGGAGTCCTTACGGGCCTAACTACGAAGCAATTTCAAGCGACCTTTAAGATAATCAGCGAAATAATCAGAAAATGAATTTGCTTGATTACATTCATGTACTTCGCTTGGTGACATTGTGACGGTTTTGAGATCAGGACTGGTAAAGGTTTTCAGTCGATCGATTTCATCATATGTGAACGATTCCGTTGGCTCTGTCGCAAACATTTCCAAGGTAGAAGTGAGTTTCTGAAGGGATCATTCCCTGGACGCAGTTATCCTGCGAGGGCGTAAAATTGCTCGAATGGAGTGGAGCCCGGGATATCAATCTGACCTTTTTTGATCATGGCCATCATCTCAATGCCGGCAATCGTTTTCGCAGCCGACATGAAGGTCTTGAAGCCGAGCATGGACCTTGTCCTTTGCCGGACCCGCCTGTGATCCTTCTCGACAATATTGTTAAGATATTTCACCTGCCGGAGATCAATGTCGGTGGAATGCTCATGATTGAAAGCCTTAAGGCCGGCGGCGTTTGCCCCTGACTTATCCGTATTGATCTTTCCGGGGACACCGTGCTGACGAACGGCCTTTTTCAAAAACCTGAGAGCAGCTTTCTGATCCCTCTTTGCCGCGAGAAGAAAATCAATGGTCTCACCATCCTCATCCACTGCGCGGTAAAGCCATTTGAGCTTTCCTTTGACCTTGATGGCCATTTCATCCCAGCGCCAGCTGGCTCCCACGGACCTCTTTCGCTTTCTAAATTCTGCTTCGAGCTGAGGGGTATAGTGAAGAACCCACCTATGGATGGTCGAGTGATCGACGTGAACGCCGCGTTCAGCCATCATTTCCTCGAGGTCCCTCGTGGAGAGCCTATAGCTGAGATACCAGCGGATGGAGGTCAGAATAATCGACTTTTGGAAATGCCGTCCTTTGAAGCTCAGCGCCACAACCACTCCCTGGATACGGTGAGCTGGCGAATATGACGAGTCCCAGGTCAAAATACCAGAGGTTTTTTGCAACACAACGGGGAGAACCCGGTGTGCAAGCGGTACAAGTAAGGCACTGGAGACGACGTTAGGGATGACGGAGTCGGCTGAATGAGCAATGTAGCGGATAGCGACTGTGGAGCAAGGGTCGACAGATCTGAAGAGCGTTTTGGGAGAAACAGTGTCCGTGCACTGCAACGACGGAAAAAGGCTCCTTCGCAAACATTTCCGGGGCTGAAGTGCCGGGCGCCGCGTGATAGTGGGAGTATTTTCCTTGGCAGTCTTGTACATATTATTAAATCTGTTCGTCCTGGCTTTGAGCTTTTTTCGCCAGTTTTCAAAATCAGTCAGATATATCGACCGGGCTGGCTCGGGAATATGGAACGCACCAGCTTTCATTCCGGGCCATACGATGTTAAAGAATACGTCGTCGAACTTTCTGATATACTGCCGCCGATTTTTGATTTCCTCCGAGCCGGTGATGGCGGTATGTACGTCGGCTGCTGTCATAATCTCATCACGGTGCAAAAGTGCAGCAGTTCCCGCAAAAACCATCGCCCATTCAGGATGAACGCGCCCGGGATCAGCCAAACCATGAAAAAGAGTTTTGAATATCCAATCGCCATGGATCTCACGCAGCGTGAGATATTCAAGCGGCGAAAAGCGGATGAACGGATAATACCCAAGGGCCTTCGACTCTTCCGTGAAATCAGGATACACTTTTTCTTCGCTCCTATTTCCCTCGCCACGTAATCAACCTTGCAAATCAGTTCAAACCGCCGCCCCTATGAGCCTAGGGGCAGCAATACTGTCAAACATTTTGGGCTTGATAACAGACTTACGCCAGCTTTCAATTTCAACGAAATTGCCCGAAATTTCCAGAACAAACCGCATTTTCCGGATTTATTTATAAATGACTGTCGTATGAAATATTTTTAGAGAATGGTCTCACGTGCCTTCAGAGAAGCTTTCCACGAAAAAGGCCGTCTCTGTAAATTGCAGGGGCGGCCAGTTCCTTGGCTGTAGAGCAGAAAACTGTAGCGTACAATATCATTCCAAATCAGAAGCACTTTTGCCATAAAAAAAGCCGCCAGCAATATCGCCAGCGGCCGTACCCAAATCCACAATTCAGTGAAGTAACGGGCCGAGCATCACTTATCACCATAAAGCGATCAACCGTAAAAAACCGCCCATACCAAAAGATATGGGCGGCTGATCCATAAAAAAGCATCTGTTCAGTCGAATAATGCCATCACTCCGTAAGCCCGGCCACAAAAAAATTGCCGGCATTGAAACGCCGGCAGAGAAACGATCGCTTCCAATTTTCGTTGCCTTCAATGCGGAAATGCAGTGACCATTATATCATGACGACTGACGTTAATGGCCATAAAAAGGCGGCAGGAAAAATCGATCACAATCAGGCGCCGTGAAACCAGCTCCTGGTAAAGAGCCTGACTGGAGCCGAAAAAGTGCATTGCTCCTCAATCCTTGTTAAACTGAGAAGCACCAACATTTAATAAAATGCCAGTGATCATTGTTCAATTCAAATCGGATCATGAAAGCCTGTCTCACGAAGCTTTTTCTGCTCCTTAAGGATTGGTTCCCAGAAATAATCCCCAGCCTTCCGCTGGCCATCGAGCAGAATAAGGGTGCGCTTTACCGTTATCTTCAGAATCACACCCCACCGTCCTTTCACGCATACGCGCGCACCGGTTACAAAGGGGAAATCCCAGTCCTCCGGCCATAAGTCCTGGTGCTCAAAGCGCAACTTCTTCAGGATATTGTCATCACCCCTGCCGGCATCTTCGGTCCCGGACCCGGCAGCAAAACACCCTAGCACGCGCTCCCAATCAAAGTTGGTTTGGCCCTTCGTGCCAGACTTGGTCATGGCACAGCGCTCGAGATTCATGCCGATCACCCGCCCCCAAGTGCCCTCAATGCGAAGACGCATGCCGATGAATACCGGGAAAACATCATGGCCAGGCAGCAGCGAGCGATAATCATCCAAAAGCTCACCGGCCACCCTCTCCTCCCGCTCTATTTCGCTGTCAAGCACCGACTTGCTGAGCGATATATTCATAGCATCAACCTGAGGCAAATCACGACTTCGCACGAAATCAAACACAGCCTGTCGTCGACGCAATCCAATCAGACGCCACGCGTCCGACACCTTTTTTCGGGCAGTCTCTACATCGTCAGCCGCGCGGCGATCGAGCACGACAAGGGCTTCCTTCTCAGCTGCCGCCAGTGATCTTTCCTTATTCCGACGTGCAGCCTCCTCCTCACGACGGCGGATTTGCTCGACACGGTTGGGCATCTGCACTCGCACAAAGTCATAGTCAAGAACCAGCTCCGGCTCAGGCACTGATGACGTTGGTTCCACCTTCTCACTCATCGCGTAGCTATGCTCGCGGACTATGCGGTCAAGCATTATTCATCGTCCTCCCGGGTTTCATGCCGTGGTGCCTGGCCTTCACGCTCTCCATCGGATCATCCTCTGGCAGGATCGCCGGCACACGCCCTGCATCACAGGCCAATCCTCTGGCCGAATCCTATTCTCTCTGATTGATGAGAGAAATAATCATCGTGCACTTCACCGCATCCTATGTCCTGGGCGGACCGCGGGGCGATGAGAACATAATCAGGCATTTACGTGCTGTCACTCAAAACCATGGTGTACATGATAGACACCCGATTCATCGACAGAAGAAAAGTATCAAAGCAGAGGCCTTTTCGCAAGGAAACTGCACTCCATTTCATACTGTGAGAGCGGCTGACGACAAACAGAGAGACCCGGCTTTTAAAG
>NZ_DASQYZ010000329.1:0-4356 GCF_035638955.1 Oligoflexus sp.
GCGATAATTCAATTGTGGCCACTGGCAATCCCTCCGATCGCCGTTGACCCTACTATCAAGTTGCAAAGTGATCAAAGACTTTTGCTTAGGTACCTAACGAGCCTTCCTTGCCGCAATATCTTCCGCTCTGAAGGTTCACTCGGCGAGATGGAAACGATTTCATCGTTCTGATTTTGCTTCTCGAAAAATTCCCTTAATTCAACGGGTGCTGAAGCTTTAGAGAGCCTTATGATGAAGTCCACTTTCGCCTCAGAAAGAACTTGAATGAGCCTATAGCTGAAATAGCCACGATCAAAAATGACCAGCGAACCATCTCTCATTGATGGGATAAGCGCTTCCGCTGCAAGCTGTTCGTCGGCATGTTGTGACACGACTGAGTCATATACCAAGCCAAGTCTTACATCGTATAAGCCTGTGATCATCGCCAACGGATAATAGCAACCTGATCCCATGTCATCAAACCCTTCCTTTTCCAACTGTTTGGGCAGTATGATCTTGGTTGCGTCCATTGCAAAAATATCACGTCCGAACCACTTCTCATGTTTGAACTTTGTCGCAAGAAAGCGATAAATCCACTGAGGAAGATCGACAAAAAGATAGGGCG
Source organism: Oligoflexus sp. (assembly GCF_035638955.1). GTDB lineage: Bacteria > Bdellovibrionota_B > Oligoflexia > Oligoflexales > Oligoflexaceae > Oligoflexus. Next base: position 605 of record NZ_DASQYZ010000329.1, read on the forward strand.
GAAGTTTTTTTCTTGCGTCAGAAAGGGAAGAAGGTGCAAAGGTCGACAATGCGTTGAAGCCGCAGATCAGATTTTGGACACGGATAAGGCCCTTCAAGAGTCGATAGCTCACGCCAGCTCCCTCAAGGACCAGAGCAACAATCGAAGAAAACAAGAGCATAGAGTTGAAGACTCGTTTGCGGCAAATCCATTGTTTGTCATACTGGGAACATTGCTCATTTAGTTCTTTTTTTAAATTCCTCTATAAAATAGGCCATATCTAACATCGCAGCCTCCGAGTTAGATGTTGTTTGTCTGCTAACTATTTAAGACGGCTGCGATTTTTTTAAAATCCCAATAATTAAGTGCAAAAATGGGCTGAGGAGAAAATCCTCAGCCCTTTTTGTTTAGCCCTTAACCGAACGCCATTGACCTGTCCCCTGGCTTTATAGTTTATATATACGATTCAACCTCAGGGATCGAGGTGAATCATGAGATCTTCCGGAACACCCGAAGAATTAGAACGTCGTAGGGCCCGGGCAGTTGTTTTGGTGATGGAGCATGATTATTCAACTGCGGAAGCCGCTGAAGCCGTTGGAGCCACAATCCGAACGATTCAACGTTGGTTGGCAAACTACCGGGATGCGGGCGATGCAGGTATTGCAGCAGTTCCAGCCAGCGGTCGTCCACCTGCCCTTGGTTCAAAACAGCTGGTAAAGCTTGAGAGGATCTTGTTGAAGGGTCCCCTCGCCGCAGGATTTCCAAACGATCTTTGGACATACAGGCGGGTTGTGCAAGTGGTCGAGAAAAACTTTGGTGTGACATTCCACACAAGTCATATGGGAAGAATTTTGCAGGAAATGGGTTGGACACCCCAAAAGCCGGAGCGAAGAGCCATCGGACGGGATGAAGATGGGATCGAACGTTTCATAAAATTCGAATGGAAAAAGATAGTAAAGAAGCCCAGAAAACCAAGGCCACCATAGTATTTGCGGACGAAACAGGGAATACAAATGGGACCAAATTTGAAACGGACTTGGGCCCCCAAAGGTCATACCCCAATCGTGCGGCAGGTCACTCGATCTTATCGAAAAGTCTCCGCCATTGGCGCTATTGCCGTGACTCCTTGGTTCAAGCGAGCAAGGATTTTTTTCCGACTACTTGAAGGAAAAAATTTCAACACCGACGCCTGTATCTCTTTCGTCGAACAGCTCAAGCAAAACATAAAAGGTCAAATAAGGATTTTATGGGATCGATTGCTGGCACATCGCTCCAAAAAGATGATGAAATACCTGAGTAAGCAGTACAGGGTTTCGGTGATTTATCTTCCGGCATATGCCCCTGAACTGAACCCTCACTGTTACCCATATTTATCTTGTTACAAGCGACCTAAAAATATAGACTTTCTCCGTATTTTATAAAAAATATGGAGATGGCCTATGCTCGCAAGGACACGGGAGCTGCCAGACCTGGGCAATAGTTGGATTGAACGAGAATTTCAGCATGTCGAATTCGGAGACGAACGACTCAACTCGAGGTTTTATCAGACGGTACATTCCTTAGCAGGAAAAAGTTCAGGCACCATAAAACAAAGTTGTGGTGAGTGGAAAGACGTAAAGGGAGCCTATCGACTTTTCGCAAACAAAAAAGTGGTTACGGACGAAATATTGGCGTCACATCAGATTGAAACTGCCAAGCGTATGTCTAGCCACAATATTCTTTTCGCCGTTCAAGATACATCATATCTCGATTTCGATTCTCACACGAAAACTAAGGGTCTCGGGAGTATTTCGAAGGCATACAAAAAGCACAAAAAAGGTTTGATGCTCCATAGCTCACTAATTCTGTCAAGCGATGGTACCCCTCTTGGACTTTCATACCAAAAGTGCTGGTCCAGGGATGCTCGAAATGAAACAAAAGAAGAGAAGAGCCAAAGGCAGTATAGAACAAGAATTGAAGATAAAGAAAGTTTCAAATGGATTGAAGCACTGCAAGAAACGATTCGAATGACTCCACCGGATACCGAGATTATTACTATCGGTGATCGTGAATCTGACATCTTTGAATTTATGCTAGCGGCAGAATCCTATCAAACATCATTTTTGGTTCGTAATCGGCAAAATCGCCGACTAACCAATGCGGATGGCGTTGAGTTAAATATTGCGAAGCAATTGGCGACGACACCAGTCGCACGTCAGATAGAAGTTGATGTTCCCAAAAACACAGGGCGATCGTCCAGGTACGCTCAGCTTGAAGTTAAATTCACCTCCGGAAACATTCCAATTCGCATCAACGCAGTGTATGGCCCTCAACGTAAGGATCGCACTATCAATCAAAACGTTCACGTCTATATTGTGAGTGCCAAGGAGACAGATCCGCCATCAGGAGAAGATCCAATTGACTGGATTCTACTTACAAACGTATCGGTTGGATGTGCGAATGAAGCTGTCGAGCGAATAGAGTGGTATGGATTCAGGTGGCGGATAGAAGAGTACTTTCGAATTCTTAAATCCGGCTGCGCTGTTGAGAATTGTAGGCTTTCAAGCGCGGATAGGTTGATAAAATACATCACAACAATGAGCGTAGTTGCATTTAAGATTTTGTATCTTTCAAAAGTTGCATTGATTCATCCAGATGAAGATTGTTCAAAGATACTGTCGAAGGAAGAGTGGCAAGCGCTATACCGACGCGAGCATCATACAAAAGAAATCCCAAATGATCCGCCAACTATAAGAAACGCCGTAGTTTGGCTTGGGAAGCTTGGGGGTTTTATGAATCGCAAATCTGATCACCTGCCTGGACCCATGATTCTTTGGAGAGGATTCGAAACTCTCAAAGAAAGTATAGCGATGTGGAACATCGCGAAGCATGAAAATTGTGGGTAACAGTGAGAACTGAACCCTACAGAGTATTTGTGGAGCTACCTTAAGGAACAATCGATGGCAATCGAGGCCATCTCAACGTTCGAGGTTTGTTCCTCGATGCGAAAGTGAACTTATGCGAGATCCGAAGAGACAGACCACTGGCAAAGCAATTCGTCCGGCATAGTCCGTTGAGCCATGTCTGGCGTCTTTAGTTATGCAGCGGTCAATAATATTTAATCATGGGTTTGGCCTGCAATTGGTACCTGTTTTTTTTCGCCATCTCTGCAGTCTCTAAAAGTCTGCCTCTTGGAGTCCCTCCTAAAAACAGTACCAGTAATGCCAGAAAAACTTTTAGCATAAAGCGTGCTTGGCTTGCCATTCCGGTCAGAGACGATTTTCCTCCATACCTTGGACTCATGATGACCTTACTTTCGCCAATAGATAGTCCATGGATGTGTATGAGAGCTATAGATTCAGGTTCAGGGTATTCATCCGGCATAACAGTTGCTAGTAAATCTAGAGCGCTACTCGAATAGACTCGGAATCCACTTGTTGGATCAGATACGTTCAGCCCTCGAAAGAACAAGCGTAACCAAAGACGCACCAGCTGACCGCCAAGAACGCGTAGGGTTGTCGTGCTGCTTCTGCCTGTTCTCGTTTCTGATGCATCACCGCGAACGAAGCGGGATCCAATCGTCAAATCCAAGTGCTGGTTCCGAGCTTTGTTTAAAAGAAATGGGATATATTCAATAGGGTGTTGACCATCAGAGTCGCATTGAACCATGTAGTCGTAACCCCTATGTGCCAGGCAAGTTCGAGACAGCTTTTACCGATAATTTAGTGAAGTAAAAGTGGCGGAAATGAGGTTTCATCATGTCCGAATCGGCGAAGGCAAAGAAGCTTGAAAGC
>NZ_DASQYZ010000330.1:0-4805 GCF_035638955.1 Oligoflexus sp.
CCATGAAAGCCTTGACTACAGAACTCCACAACAGGTTCACGTTGGCGAATACAAGGCTAAGGATACAATTGTTGGTAAGAAATACTTGAAAGCAGTGGCATAATGCTTTAACTATCAAAATCTCTCCGCTGGTCTAAAGCACAGGGTCCACTTCATCGTTCAGGAACGCTTTGAGGCCGAACCTTGCAGGCCGGCGTTACCAGGTATCACGGAGGAATTGGAAAGCGTTTTGCATAACGCTGAGTGGGAGCCAAATGGCTTCGAGATCAACATTCAGTATAAAAGAAGAACTTCATGCTTCCGTTTACCATTCTTTCTATTTGGTTCCTCGGCCTTATGTCTCTGGCTGTCCCCATCCTCGCTGTTTACTTATTATGGAAATGGTATGATGCCAGTCGTGTCCTGAAATGGGTCGGCACCGAAAGGGTTTTGAAATTTGAGTGGGATGTGGGGTTGAATTTTCCTACCTTTGCGTTAATTCTTGGGAGTCTTCTGCTGCTCATGAGTGTTGCGGGCAGATTCATTATGCCCTTCCTGTTGGGACGCCTTGCCAGGCGTGCAGATGATCCGGCTCAGAGCGCCACGGGCGCACAACTTACCCGCATGCGCGTACAGACTCCGGACGGTGCACAAATCAATGTTGAAAGTTCGGGAATGCACAGCGCGCTGACCATTGTGCTCGTTCACGGTTGGGGTATGAACAGTTCGATCTGGAAGTATGTTCGCAGCAAGCTTGAAAAAGAATACAGAGTCGTGACTTTGGATCTGGCAGGCTTGGGACATTCGAGCGAACCCGCCAATCATGACTATCGTCTTGCCAATTTGGCTTCACATCTGAATACTGTGTTGGATGCGGTTGGGAGCGAGCGGTTTTTGCTTGTAGGGCACAGTATCGGTGGGATGATCACGCAGACGTTTTTTGCTGCGTATCCCGAATCTTTCACTCGAAAAATTGCGGGAATTGTCCTGGCGCACACGACCTACATCAATCCTGTGCATACGTGTCAGCGGCGCAAACTCGCTGCCGCCCTGCAGAAAGCAGTCATCGAACCTCTCCTCAAATTCACCATCGTTGTAAGTCCGTTTGTGCGGGTAATGCAAAAATTGTCTTACCAAAACGGTCTCTCGCATCTATCAAATGCGCGTAGTTCCTTTGCAGGTGGGCAAACGCGCGAGCAACTTGATACCGTTTCCAAACTGGGCGCACACGGTTCGCCGGCGGTGCTTGCGCGAGGTGCACTGGCCATGTTGGAGCTTGATGTTGGCCGGGTCCTGCCGCAATTGCCTGTGCCCACTCTTGTGGTGGGCGGTGACAAAGACACGAGTACATGCCTCGATGCGAGTCAGTATATAAGCCAGCGCATACCGCGCGCTACTCTTCGGGTGCTGAAACCTGCAAAGCATATGGGCCTGATAGAGCACCACGAAGAATTTTCACAGTCCGTGCTGAGCTTTGCTCGCACGCTCAACGTGCCCCAGCAAGGAAAAACTTTAACCCTAATGTAAATACACTCCCCAGAGAGCTGGTTTAAAAAGGCCATGGTCAGCCAGTTGGAGTGAATAAACTTCCCGAATTGCATAAAGACTCGGTGCGAGTTATGACTCACCAGAGCACCAAGGTAAGGCCGGCAGCCCTGGCAAGATTTTTCTCCGAAACCCATGCGGCTGGCTCGAATCCCAACTTCTTATAGAAAGTTGGGATTCGATCGAACCGCCAAATCTGCAGGTAGTCATTTGAGCCAGAGCATCGACAAATATAGCCGTTTTGGCACGCCATTCACGCCGCTGCAACGTAACCACTCCAACAATGGCTGTGGAGACATAAATCTAAGAACCTGTAGCTTGTGATGAAGATGCGGAGTTGATCCGCCTTCTATAAGCAAGCGGGGTGTAATCTTGGGGATTCTTCTCTATATCCTTCTCCGGCTGCGCCAGAACCCAGGAAAGATAGGCTTTTGGACTTGCTTCTGCCGCCTTGGCTGTCATGATCAGCGAGCGGAGAATATCGAGACTCACCCTGCCGACCTCAGACTTTCTGAACTTCGCCGAGACCAACAGCATTTTCTCAGCCCTCAGCAGGCGCTCCGCGCGATTGTTGCTACTCTCAAGCCTTGGATCTTCCAGGTATGCTGTCAGCTCAGGAAAATGTCGAACGATATAGCTGCATCCCTTGTAAAGGGGGGATTTCTTCGGCCAGAGCTGATGCAAGCGATTTTGCGCGGACTTTCTTTTTTCCGCGTCGATTACACTCAGAGCAAGTTCTCTGATTTCCTCCCAAACAGGCTTTTCGAGCAGCAGCCTCAGTCGAACGATTTCAGCTGCCTGCCTGGGCGAGGCGAATATACTGCGTTCGGCAGCGCTGATCAAGGTAAACAGCTCAAGCATTCTATCGGTAAATTGAGGGTCATCCTCTTCATACCTCTTAAAAGGCCGTCGCGCGTGCGAGGCACACCCTATAAAGCGCGAGATCCACCTCACCATTAAGAGTGGCTCGGGAAAATTCGATGGCGATAAATCACCCTGAATTATGACTTTTGGTGCGGATGCCGGCCTTATGGCGAGCATCCGGGAAAGAAGGTTTCCGTAATGCCCGTAGTGGGTGCGATAAATGTATATGGTGGAACGTGGGTCAGCCGGAACAGTGCGTCCGTGGACGTGACTGACGAAGATGCCTCCCTTTGGCTTTTTCGGATCATTCTTGTAGGAAAAGCTGCGGCCGAGCTTTTCCGCAACAAGCTTGACAAGGGGATCCAGTCCATCATATCCATCCTGCAATCCACGCGTCGCTTTGATTTCCATTTCAATGCAGCGCGTGGAGGAGTCGTCACCCGCTAGGATCAGAGCGTTATGGGCCAGCTCAGTGATCAGCCAGAGGTAAACATGGACAAGCTTTTGCGCCGCCGCCTGAAAATAGCGACAGATGGAGCTGGTGCTGAAGATGCCGAAAGCTGAAAAGAGCACTTTCCTCAGGCGATCGAAGGGCATTGCCGCTTCGATGGCAAGGCATATCAGAAGGGCAATCGAGGCCCAGGTGATTTTGCTTCGTTCCGGCCCAAGGCTGGAAAGGTCCGCCCGGACCGATTTTCCCGAGTAGAGGTCCGTGACGGTCTCGACACGGATCCGCCGCTCTTTAACAACAATCTCGGTTTCATAGCGGGTTATAAGATCGTAGCTCGAATGCAAACTCGCGCCCGGCGCAAAGCCGCTACGATCCGCCCGCCATGTTTCTTCGACAACTTCGCGCCGGGCAAGTGGCTCGCCGGTTAATTCCTCGTTTGCCTGGCCGCGCGAACTTGAAGTCGTGTCCTGCTGCTCATCGGAAGTGGTTTTCTCCAGGGCTTTCTCGACATGCACTTGGGAAATGGAAAGTCTGTCCGCTATGATAAGCTCAATCTCAGAAAGACTGTCACAGCCTTTGCCAAGCTTTTTAAGCTGCAAAAGAAGGCTCTGATAGCGGCCCAGCTTGTTCTGCTCGGCGCTCTGAGATCCTCGCGGTGATTGGGAATCAGGGCTGGCGGAGGATGGCCCTTGGAATGGCTGATTCCCCTGACTGTTTTGCCAGGGAATTGTTCCCGCGTTCCGACTTCGGAGTGATGCCCATCTGTTGATGCAGGTATTTGAGGATATTTTTTTGCGGCATATTCAGAGTCATAAGATCTCGAAGACTCGAAAAAGCCTTGAGAGCTTGTAAATATTCGGGTCCAGACTCTGCATTGGTTTTGGCCCAAACTTCGAGATGGCAGATCTCTTCCAATGTCAACGACGGAGTACTCATATCCAGACCTCTTCCTGATGATCTGGCATGAGAATACTCACAGAAAAAATAGGGTCAATTTGATTCGTTCTGAAAGGGCTTGACCCGTTTGTGAACAACGAAGGCGGCACCTTCCAGCAGCATACCCAGCTCCGCTGCTGTCATTGACGACTTGCTTACCTCGGCGGTGAAGTCGATCAAGGTCTTCATGGCTGACCTGTGGAATACTTTGTACGAAACCCATAACCCGGTCGGGTCCGAATAGATGAGCTTCAGCTTTCTCTTGTCGCCGCCAATGAAAAGAAGGGCGTCACCATCCAGCGGATTGAGGCCAAGCTTGTAAGCCTCGGCCAGCAAACTCCAGTGCCCCTTCCTGAAATCGACCCTGTATTTTGCCAGCCAAATGTTGCAAATGGAACCAACGGCAATCATAAGCTGGCTCGAATTTTCTGCAAAAGCGCTGAGCTGATTGCTTCCATATCCATCTCAATCCATGCATTCTCGCCGATATATATGCGTGCTGTCGCGGCCTTCGAGGGTCTGACCTCGATTTTCTCAAAACTTGCGTTCGTATTCCTATCCTTCCAAGAACAGAGAGTCGTCAAGGATATCCCCGTAGCGCGACTTAATTCCCAAGGGCTTGTCCCACTCTGCAGCAAGGTAATCATGCGGCCTTTTACGGGAGCAGGAAATCTTCGGCCCTTCCCGCGTGGAGAGACATCATAGTCACGAAACAAAGTTTCCAGTTCGCGAATCAACTCTTCGGTCATTGTTCATACTCCTCATGTTGCTGATAGACTCAGCTTAGAGGATGCCGCGACGTTCGCCCGCAGCCGAGGATGGAGTGCTTACGGCCTTTCCTCGGCCCACATCGAAAAATGGCGGCAGATGTTGTATTCAGCTTTGGGGTTGAGAGACCAGGAGCGCCTTCGTCTGGAAAAGCGCATTCGGGAATTGGAGCGCGATCTGGAACGCAAGAACAGGGCACTCGCTGAAGCCTCGGCGCTGCTTATTCTCCAAAAAAAAGCCAGGAACCTGCTCTACGAAGAGG
>NZ_DASQYZ010000331.1:0-7032 GCF_035638955.1 Oligoflexus sp.
AAGCCAGAGAAATGGCTGCCCTGGACTTATCGAACAACGCTGGCCGCCATCCACAGCTAATCAACAATCAGATGCACCACCCTTCATATCTGTCAGGATTTTTTGGGTGAAAGTTGAGCTATTCCGCCGAAAGCTTACGGATGAAAAGCAAATCATGGCGTGAGTTTGTCCTTAATCGGGCCATGGGGGGAGACGAGGATGCTCTTGGGGGTACTCTATTCAAAGTTTCGGAAGGCTCATTTGTGGATCGTGGCGATGCCGTTGTTCTCAAGGATCGCTCCGAAGCAGCCCTCAAGGCTGCGTTTCTTGTGGCAAGGGCCAAGTTTGGAGAAGACTTTGTAATCAAAGGGCCGGCTGAATTTGTTCAGAAAATTGGTCCAATGATTGTCAAAACGAGCAGCAAAGACTTTGAGCGTGAGGGGCAGACCAAAGGCAAAGGCCTGACGAGGTAAGTGCAGGTGATGGACGAAATTCCATCCTGGTGACCAGCTTTTGCCCAAAGGCCGTTTCAGACGACGCACAGCCTTTTCCAGCCCTCGCGTGAACTTCATGACCCAGCGGTAAATAGTGGTATGGTCAACTTCAAGCCCGCGTTCCGACGGGTTCAGGACCGAACCATGAGTGCCTGGCCCGCTGCAAAAGAAACGATCAATGCAGCGGGACGGTTGGGGATGACCCTGAGCCGCAGTTCCTGCGAGTCCACTTTTTCACCGTGTCCACCAGAGGTCGCAGGCCGATGGGTTTACTTAAAAAGTCGTCAAAATCTGGAGAATTCAGCACGCGATCACGCTCCGATTGCAAAGCATGCGCGGTCAAAGCCAGGACTGGCTTTTTAAATTGATGACGGCGCAATTCCGCAGTTGCCTGATAACCATCAAGCAGTGGCAGCTGGAGATCCATAAGGATAAGGTCAATAGGCTTTTCGAAGGCCATGGAGATAGCGCTCTGTCCGTCCTCGGCGCAGTATACGGTGCCGCCGGCCATTTCGATCATCCTTCGAATGACAAATTGATTGTCGATGCTGTCATCCACCAGCAGTATGGTTGTACCCTTGAGTTCAGATTTTTCCACCTTGTACGGACTTTTAGGTGAGCGTGCTTCAACCTTATCCTGGACCACCTGCATTTTCATACTCAAGCGGAATGTGCTTCCGGATCCGACCCTGCTTTCCACAAGACTAATGGCGCCGCCAAGCGCCTGTGCCAGTCGTTGCGATAGATAAAGCCCAAGGCCAATGCCACCGAATTTTCGCGAGTGCGAAGGGTCCAGCTGCGAAAAGGCTTTGAAAAGGCTGATCTGGGCTTCATCTGGAATGCCGATGCCAGTGTCCTTGACGTCTATCAACAGCTGCGGGATGCCGTCTGCTGCAGGCGTGGATTGATGGCTGATCACAAGGCTGATGCTTCCGGATTCAGTAAACTTGATGGCATTATTGATGAGATTTATTACGATCTGACGGATCCGGGTGGCATCACTCCGGATGGTAGCTGGAATACCATCCTGCACTTGTATGTGCAGAGACAAGCCCCGCGCCTCAGCCTTGTGCCGCATGCTCTCGACAATATCGAGGATTTCCTGAACGGGATCGCATGGACCCATGGAAACGACGACCTCTCCGGCCTCCACCCGCGAAATATCGAGGATGTCATCGATGACCTGCAGCAGGTGCTCGCCGTTCTTCTTGATGCCGTCGATTGGCTTGATAAAGGGCGAATCGCTGTCAAGATCCAAAAGGACAAGATCGCTGTAGCCCAGCATAACGGCGAGCGGGGTACGGATCTCATGGCTCATATTCGCGAGAAACTGACTCTTCGCCTGGCTGGCTTGCTCGGCCCGTTCCTTGGCTTTGACCAGCTCGGCTTCAATCCGTACCTGAGTCGTTACATCGTTCAGGATGCTACGGATACTGTATTCACCCGAATCCTCGTCAAACCAGACGATGCTTTCCACGTGCACGTGAAAGGGCTCACCGTCGGAAGTTTTTATTTTCACCTTGCACGATTGCCTTTGCCCACTCGTGAGCAAATCGGCAAGGTGCTGCTTGAAAGCTTGCCCATATCCCGGGTCGATATAGTCATGAATCAAAGCCCCTATCAGGAGCACTCGATCCTTTTGCAGGACTGCGGCCCCCTTCAGGTTCAGCTCACGAACGACGCCATGCTTGCTAAGGGTGATGTATCCTACCGGAGCGAAATCATAGAGATCCGCATAACGTCTTGTGGATTGCCGCAAGCGCAGTTCCGCCCGTCGCAACTCGTCGTTCTGCATTTCGAGCTCAATCTTATGGGTTTGGAGCTCATGGACGAGGCGCTTCATATCGACGATGCCGCTCATGCTTGTGCCTTGGACGTCTTTTCGGATCATGGCTTCAACTCTGCACTGTGGAGAATTAATAGATAATGGGCTCGATCTGAAAGTCTGATTTCCATGATTGTCGCTTCCGCTGTGATCTCACTCCCTTGATCTACTTGCAAGCGGATTTTATCCCTCCAGTCTTGTCGCGACAAGACTGTTTCATTATTTAATATCGCATCGCGAATTTTCAGATCATTAATCCCGAAGTCGCGCAAGGTCGCGCTGGACTCGTCTTTTATCCCCTGCCCCAATATCTTTCTGCACTCGGGATTGACGAAGATGATCTTTTGGTCGCGATCAAATACCAGCAGCATGCTGGGGATTTTTTCGCAGATTTGCTGATACATCGCGGCGATTTGTTCGATGCGGTTCTGCTCGGTGATATCTGAAAAACCTATGACCACGCCATCGATGACATTTTCGGCTGTTTTATAGGGTGTAATACGCATGAACAACTTGCGGCCATCCTTGAGTTCCACCGCCCGCTCGATAGGCACGAGGATGCTTAAAACTTCCTCAGCATCCACCAGGACCTTGTCGTATTTCATCTGAGTGGCGAAGTCACCCAGCGATCGGCCGATGTCCGATGGAATCAGGTTGAAGATTCTGGTCGCCGAGCGCGAGTAGCGCGTGATCAGGAGATGTCGATTCAGGAATATGGTGGCAATGCTGGAGCTGGAAAGGAAGTTGTCCAGATCGTTGTTCGCTGTCGACAGCTCTTCGATTTTGATCTGGAGCTCTGTGTTGAGGGTCACCAGCTCCTCGTTGACAGCCTGCAGCTCCTCCTTTGCCGTTTCCAGTTCCTCGTTCGAACTCTGGAGCTCCTCGTTTGAGCTTTGAAGCTCTTCATTCATGGACTTGAGTTCCTCATTGGACGTTTCCAACTGCTCCACAAGGGACTGCATGTGCTCGCGCGTGAAGAGGAGTTCACGCTCAATGTTCTGCGTGTGCTCGTCGATGCTCTTCTGATCAAGATGGACGAGATTTTCCGGCGTCAAAGGCTCGGCCTGCCGGGTCTCAAAGCTGATGACGAGAATTTTCTGCTGGTAGGAAAACTCAGGAGAGGGACGGATGAAGATATCGATGCTGATCAGCTCGTTGAACCGTCTTAATTTGATATCAGCGAAGCGAACCGCCTGATTGGTATTCAGAACTTTTTGGAATCCTCGGCTGATCTCAAGCTTGATCTCGTCGCGTGCCATGGTGAAAATGTTCATCTGCGCTTCACCTGGAGCCGTTTCAATATAGTCAGCCATACGGCCATGTATGAAAAGGATGTCACCTGCATTATCACAGATAAGGCTCGGTGGCACATAAGCTGACAGAAGATACTCATGGCTCAATTCGCGTATCGAAGGCTTGCGTGGGGTGGGCAGAGCTGCGCGTGCGCGTTCGACCGGGACCGGATCCGTAAAATAGTTGTTCGGCTCGAAATCCATGGCCCTGTTCGGAAACGAGGCCGTGCTTTTGCGCTCGAAAAATTTCCATTTTTTCTCGAATGACAGGAATAAATTGCTGGCATCACCCGTGGTCTCTGAACTGCCGAGAAAAAGCATACCGCCCGGATTCAGGGCATAATGGAATATTCGCAGGAGTTTCTGCTGCAGAGGCGGCTCGAGGTAAATCATGAGATTGCGGCAGCTGATGAAGTCGACCTTGGAGAACGGCGGGTCACGCACCGCATTATGAACTGCGAAAATGATGCGTTCTTTAAGTTCCTTCTTAATGCGATAATCATTCACGCCTTCAACGAAAAAATTCTTAAGGCGCTCGGGCGAAAGCTCCGAGGCAATGGTCTTGGGGTAGCGGCCCTCGCGGGCGATCTCTATCGAATCCTTATCGATGTCCGAGGCGAAGATGCGAAGTTCGATCTCCCACGGATTCGCCTGGCAGGCCTCGAACACGCACATGGCAATGGAGTAAGCCTCCTCTCCGGTCGAGCAGCCTGGGATCCAGATCCGGAGCGACTTGTCGCTTACAACATGCTGCAGGATTTGTGGTATCACGAGTGCTTTTAAAACTTCGAAAGCTTCGGGATCACGGAAAAAGCTGGTGACCCCGATCAGGATTTCCTTGAGCAGTCGTTCGCACTCTGCGGGTTCAGCCTCGAGAAGGCGGATATAAGTGCCAAGTGAGTCCATTTTCTGGGCGATCATTCGTCGCTCGATGCGGCGTCGCAGTGTGTTCTTTTTATAAAGCGTGAAGTCGTGGCCGCTATGGGACCTTAGGACACCGACGATGCGCTGCAGTTCCATGTTGCTGGTAGGACTCAGGACCGCAGTCTCGATTACTGGAATCAATTTTCCCTGTTTGTTTATCCAATCCTGAATGTGCTGAGGTATGTCCTCGGGCGCTGCAATAATGTCCGCCAAGTTGGTGTTTTGGGCGCTTTGGGGCATGCCCTGGAACTCGGCCGTACCCGGGTCCTGAACGATGACCAGACCGTTGTTTTCGTTGATGTGTCGGATCCCGACGGTACCATCTGAGCCTGCACCCGTGAGAATTACAGCAATGGCGCGTTCCTGCTGATCCTCAGCCAGGGAGATGAGAAAACCGTCGATGGGCATACGGGCCCGCTTGGCGAGGACAAGCGTATTGGCGTGAATCGTCAGTTCGGTGTTGGGCGGAATAATATAGATCTTCTCGGCCTGAGCCGGCATTCCGTGCTCGGCCTTGATCACTGGCAATGACGAATGCCTATTCAAAAGCTCACCAGCATAAGACTCCGTGTCTGGATTGAGATGCATAATGACGATATAGCAAACCCCTTGGCCGAAGGGCAGCTTGGGAATAATCGTTTCAAGAACGGCCAGGCCGCCCGCAGAACAACCGATACAGACATAATATTGCGTGCTTTTCGGCGGTGCACTTATGATTGAGTCTGATGAAGGCTCATCCTGGGTACCATTCGAATCCATCTGTTCCTCATTTAGGCTGCGACATTTTACAAAAAATAGAAATGAGGCTCACATTGTAGTCACAGCCTCATTCGGGTCGACTGTTTTTTTCGCAGGCTGCGACTCAAACAAATTTCCCGATCCGGTCTTTAGAATCTGCCGAATATAATGCGCATGTACGTCTGTATGCTCGATAGTGTCCATATATTTCCTGGCAGCCAGATGCTGGTCGAGCTGCTCCGCCCGCCGCAGCAGGCGCTGCTGGAGAGCGATTTTATCATCCAGGGCGCGGAGTGCAGTCCAAAGAGCATTTTCCAAAGCATCGTTTTGCCCTGCTATAAGGCTCTTGGGCGCATAGGCATGACCCTCGTGGCATCGATATCGAATCATTTGACCGTCCTGAATCTCCCACAGGGAGCCACTGCACTGCGGGCAGGAGAACGTGGAGGGTTTTCCCTGCATGTACTCGACACCATCACCGTTTGCGACATTGGTTCTCACGTTCTCTTCAGCGTTTTCCACCTCAAGTGCGGAAGGCCTTGGCGACTTAATGCCCTGGATACGTTCGGCCATCTGCACAATGGCTCTAGGGATATCCTGGAGCGGTAGAACGAAGTCGGCGCGAACGACTTCCAATGCGTTGGCCGGCATATCTCCATATATGGTGTCATTGGGATCCTGGACGATGATTCGACCGCCTTCCCGCTTGACGGCCAAAAGACCTGCCGCCCCGTCGTCCAGATAGCCCGATAGAAGCACCGCGACCACGTTGGTTCCATAGGTCAAAGCAGCCGAACGGAAGAGGGGATCAATGGCTGGTCGACTGCGATTTTCATGAGCCCCTCGATGGATAAAAATTCGGCCGCCTTCCAGAAGCATATGACGATCAGGAGGTGCTACATAAATTGTTCGTGGTTCCAGAATGTCCTGATCTTCGGCGTGCTTGGATGATATGCCGCTTGCAGATTCCAGCAACATGGGAAGCGCGCTCTTGGAATCCGGATGCATGTGTATCACGATACAAATGGGAACGGTGAACGACTTAGGCAAATTGCGGCAAATCTCGAGTATCGATGGAATCGCGCCTGCAGAGCCGCCAATTAAGACTACTTGATCGGATGTCATAAGGAATGTCCTATTCAGAAGGGATCCAAAGTCAGGCCATGCAATTCCAGTCCTGCATAGAGCATTCCGCAACTGAATGCGTACTCGAACGCTATGTATGACAAAATGTTGATTGCTCATGGCCTCAGGCAGGCCGGCTGAACTTCAGGGCCCCGGAAAGAATGCCTAAAAACGGCAGCGAAGCTTCATATCAAGGCTGCTTTAGCTCAGGGCCCCGGAAAGAATGCTCGCAATTTCAGCAGGCCTTGATTGCCAAGGCCTTCAGGTTCACGGTAGTTTCGGAATTTCCCAATAATTTTAACAGTCAGCTTATTTTATAGTCATTCTTTCCGGGGCCCGGGCTGGGATAAAAGGCAGACTCTCGCTGACACAGCTCACAGCTTTGTAAATAAAAGGATCAACAGGGCAGTTCAAAATAAGGTTCTGTTGCGTCTCCAGATAATGAATGAGAGAGGGTGCGACTCGACAAGTCATCACGCTGCAATGGAATAAAAGATTTCAGCGGAGGTATCAACCTCTGCTTCTATCTGCCGTTTTCGAATGATCCTCATCGACTCAAAGCCACCAATTGTAACCCTTGCCGTTCGAAAACTCCCAAAGCCCAAGGTGGCTCTGCATAGCTGTTTGATGGGCCTATGGTCCTGCTCGATAATGT
>NZ_DASQYZ010000332.1:0-8126 GCF_035638955.1 Oligoflexus sp.
CACTCTCCCGAAGATTAAAATCAAAACAGAAGAGTTTCAGGCTTCGACCATGCATGGGCCGGTGGAGGTAGGCGTCTCGCTGGAGAAGCTTGAGTCCACCATCAAGCTCCTGGAAATTCCGTCAGAAATCCTGCTTGCCACGGGCTTTTCGGTTGGTGGAAACGTCACAACTCTCGTCACAGGCGCACGCCAGCGGCAAGGGTCGGATGCTGAGCCCATGACCGCTATCATGCAGGGGTGGATCAAAGGGCTCGACTTCGGAACCTGGAAGGCCGGGGATATCAAAGCCGCGAACCTCACGATTGAGATGTCTGTTTATCGATATTCCTTCAAGCTTGAAGATGTTCCGCTTATCAATATCGATTTGGAAAACGGTATCCAATTCATATCGGGCGTTGACTATGGTGACTCTGTTCGCAAAGCACTGAGAGTGTAATGGAAATAAAATTAAAATGGCCGTTTGAGCACGAAGGCACTCGCTACGAGTCAATTAAGGTGCCTGACTACATTCAGGTTGGCCATCGGCGTATATACGCTAAAAGCAAGGATCTTGAGAAAGAGGATGCAGGCATTACGCTCTGCGCTGCCCTGTGCGAGATTCCTGAGGCAGCTTTTGATCGCCTTTCCCTTGATGACTTCGAGAAGTTGACAGGCGCCGTCAGGGATCTATTTAATTCCGCTGGTCAAAAAAAACAGAAATCTCAGCCGAAGAAAGAAACCTCGCGCGGGTCGTGAGGCTTCTCCATAAAGAATATGGATTTTCTGCGAGAGAGATTCTGTCGATGAGCGAGGACGACTGCCTATATTGGCTGTCATCTCTCGATCAATCCGGATCTGCATCCGCTTCTTTTGAAGACGACGTCTGGGTGAACGACGAGTGAACACTAAAAAACAGGTAATGATTGAGATCGCGGCGGGCTTTCAAGGTTCGTTTGATTCTGTCTTCGCGTCAGCCGGTGAGCGAATTGGGAACCTGAAGAAAAAGCTTTCCGAGCTTGACCTTGCGTCCAAAAGTGTTTCCAGCCTGAAAGAACTCCAGACTGCGACAGAGCAGTTCAAGTCCAAGGTTGAGGAAGCTCAAAAAGTAATTCCGGGACTCAAGGATGCCCTGGCAGCTGCCGCTCAGGCCCAGGAACTGCAGAAGCGAAAAACTGCGGAACTCAGGACTGAAGTCGAAAAACATCTTGATGTCTTGAAAGATGCCAAAGCGAAAGAAGCTGCGCTGAAGGATGAAGTCAATCGTCTTTCGGCAGCCAAAGCGAAGCAAAAGACTCGATTCAAGGAAGCCAAAGCTGAAATCAAGGCTCTGGGTGACGCTTTTGAGCAATCGAAGGCTGCTTACTGGACTCATGTGGAAGCCACAAAGGAGGCTACACTCGCGTCCAGGCTCAATGCAGAGCAGATGGCCATTGAATCTGCCAGGTCCAGCAATCTTAGAACGGAATTAAACAGGATCCAGCAGGCATACTTGGCTGCCAAGGAGAAGCTTTCTGAATTTAAAGCTGCCGTTGAAAAATCCAACACTGCTCTCGTCGAGCAAAAGGTTCTTGCTTCCAATGCCAGGGGCGAAATCAAATTTCTAAGCCAGTCCTATGCCTCTTCCAAAACAGCGCTAATTGAACATAAAACAGCCCTGGAAGTCGACAATAAGGCTTTGACTCAGAACGGGCAAAATGTCGACCAGCTCAAAGCGAGATTGGACAATGCTGAAGCCGAACTCAAAGAAAGCGCGGCAGCGTTCGAGAAGCAATCGGTGGCTCTTAAAAGCTATGAACGTGCTTTGGAGTCGGCGGGTCATGAGGTCAAGGACCTGGCCAGACTTGAAAGTCATCTGGCCCAGGAAACCGCCAGGACTCAGAGGTCACATGATCTCGCAAGTCGTCGAAAGAAAACCGCTGACCGGGGCCGTGACCTCCGGGGCGACATCGTTGGCGGTGCATTTGAATTATCAGGCCTGGCATTCACTCTCGGAACGCCCATCAAAATTGCTGCCGAATTTGATCATGCGATGGCCAAAGTTGGGGCGCAGACAATGGCAACGGCAGAGGAAATGAAGGTCCTTACCCAGGAAGCCAGGCGATTGGGTGACACGACGGTTTTCTCGTCTTCCGAGGCTGCTCTAGCGGAGTCGTACCTTGCCACGGCGGGATTTGGTGTCCAGGACATCGTTCATTCTCTCAAAGGCGTGCTTGACCTGGCAGCTGCCGGGGAAGTTGGCCTGGGTGAGGCTGCAGAGATGGCGAGCAATATGCTTGCTGGATTCAAGTTGGATGCCACTGATATGCTGCGGGTGGCCAACGTCATGACCTCGACGTTCATTTCGACAAACACCAATCTAACTGGGTTGGCAGAAACCATGAAATATGTGGCACCGATTGCCAGCGCTCTTGGAGCCTCGATTGAGGAAGTGTCTGCGGCTTCAGGTCTTTTAGGCAATGTAGGTCTGCAGGGCTCCATGGCTGGCACAGCTCTAAGAGCCATGTATCAGCGCCTGTCATCACCACCCGCCGCAGGCCGCGAGGCACTGGAGCAATTGAATGTCACTCTGCGGGATGCGCATAAAAACCTCCTGCCTCTGCCGAATATTCTCGAGCAGCTCGACAAGAAGCTTGCGGGAAAAGGTACGGCAGAAAGGGCCAAGTACATCAAAGACATTTTCGGCGAGGAGGCTGCGGCAGGCGCCACTGAACTGCTCGGCGCTGCAGGGTCTGGAAGTCTCAAGTTTGAGATCAAAAAGCTTGAGATGGCACCGGCCTTTCGCGCATCAATGAAGTATCTGCAGGACAGCATGACCCCGGGTGATTTGAAGGTTTTGGAAAATCGGTTTGGCATTGCATTCAAGGAAGGCATGTCCAAATCAGCCAGGTTCACAGAATTGTCAAAAGCCTTCTCCGGGCTGAAAGGAAACGATTTTGAGAAGCGGTTTGCAGAAATTTTTCGATTTACCCCGGCCCTTGACAAGATGGAATTGGATCTCGATACCAAGGCAGCTCAGGCGAAGCTCAAGGAACTAAAAATTGATCGCCTCGGTGGAGATAAGAAGGACAAATCTTTCGATCAGTTGACGAAGGAAATCGAAGTGGCTCTGGCTGCCCTTCACGAACCAAAGCGGCTGGAAGCCATGTCTGTGCTGTTCTCAAAATCCAAAAATGAAATGCGAGCCTTGATGCAGGAGGCGGCGCAGGGCGAACCAAAATTCAGGCAGCTTACGGATGCACTTGAGAAAACAAATTCTGCGCAAGAGATATCAGAGAGGCTGAACAACACTGCGATTGGCTCCTGGAAGAACCTCAAGTCCTCAGTGGAAGCCGTTGCAATTTCTGCAGGAACAATCTTTCTACCAAAACTTGCTGAAATGATGAAGGTGCTGGCGGACGGCGCTCTTAAGGTTTCCGGCATGGCGACGGAGCATGAAAATCTTGTAGCAGCGATCGGATACTTTGGTGCTGCTCTCGCTATGAGCAAAGCTGCCATGATCAGCTATAAGGCTGTATTATGGGCGCTCAGCGGTGCGCTTGAAATTGTGACGTTCGCGCAAACAGCTCTAAATGTTGTTATGAATATGAACCCGGTGGTTGCGACGATTACAGGAATGGTTCTCCTCATTACTGCAATGTGGGCGGCTATCAAAAACTGGGATTCAATCATGCAGTGGCTAAAAGATGCAAAGAAATGGATTGCTCTTTTCTGGGAGGAAGATCTCAAACCAATCATGAAGTCCATTGGTGAGTTTCTTTCTTTTGGAGAAACCCGTGGCCTGAAGTTTTCCAGAAAAATAGAGCTTGAGGAAAGCGGGCAGGCATTCCAAAGCCGCATCCCTGAGATTTCTCAAAGAACGCTTCAGGACGACAGAAATCGAAACCAGACTTTTAACCTGCAGCAAAAATTTGACATCTCTGTGCAGGGTGAAGATGCGCCCCAGCAGACGGTAGCCAGAATAAAAGATGAAATGAAAACCGGATTCAAAAGTTCGGTGTTCAGCTATGCAGATCCCTTGAGTTTCTAACCCTGGATATCAACCTGATACAAACCGGCTTCCTTGCGAAGCTTGGGGACTTCGTCTTCGAGCCCAAAGGGATTGCATTTCAAAGATTTGATCGCGAGTCCTCTTACAACTGGGCTGAAATCAAAATGATTGGTTCGCATCCGCTTAGGCAGTTTCTTGGCGTCAACGGGGAGCGAATTTCAATTTCGGGCATCTTCTATCCACACTACCGCGGCAAGCTGAGTCATATGTCTGATCTCAGAGCAATGGGAGCAGCAGGAATTCCTTACCGGCTGATCGCCGCCGACAGTGACAGAGCTCAGAATCTTGGACGATGGATCTTTAAATCAGTGAAGGATGGACGGACGATCTTCACGAGTGATGGCAGACCACTGAAGGTGGATTTTACAATCGAATTGGAAAGTTATGTCCAGGATTTATGAACTCAGGGATGGCGACGAACTCGACCTCATTTGTTTTGAACACTACGGCTTTTCCAGAGGATCGGTGGAAGCAGTGCTCAAAGCCAACCCTGATAAATTGAACCTATTTGATGACTTTGGACGGGTGCAGACACTCGACAAGGTTGAATCGATCCTTCTTCCAGACGTGCCCGAGCCAATTCGAATCGATACACCCAGAAGGCTATTCAACTGACCACCCCCATGTTTCGTATAACCGCTGATGGCAAGGACCTGACTGATAGGATTCGGCAGAGGCTGGTCAACCTCACTATTAAAGACGGGTCTGGCCTTGAAGGCGACTGCATTCAGCTTCATCTATTTGACGACCCGCCGCTCGAACCTCCGAGGGAGGGAACCCGAATTGAGATAGCCCTGGGTTACAATGGGCAGCTGTTTGATGTTGGACGCTATGCCAGCCGTCCAATTTCCCTTAAAGGACCGCCTGCAATAGTCACGGTGGAGGCAAGTGTCCTCGACTGCTTCCCGACGCTCCTGGAACCAAAAAAGCGATCCTGGCGGCCTGACACCCTCTCCAGCGTCATCTCCAGGCTGGCGAACGAGAACGGCCTTATTGCGTCGGTCGATAAGAGCTGCGAGCTTATTCAAGTCCCACACGAGGACCAGACTGAAAGCGATTCGGCTTTTTTAGCCAGAATCGCCGACCACTATGAATGCATCTTTAAGATCCAGCGCAATCATCTCATCTTCTATGACCGGAATTCCAAAGTCACACCCTCTGGCAGCTCTATCAGACCCGAAAAAATCAAGGGCATTATCGACTACGAATTCAAATATTCGAGAGAGCAAATTTACTCCGGTGTCAAGGCTTTCTGGTGTGGGGCCGGGGCCACCAGGGAGCGATCGGTTTTGGCTGGAAAGAAAGGCAAGGTCTATGCAATAAAATTTTTGTTGAAAGACGAACCGTCGGCCCGCGCAGCAGCTGAAGCAAAACTAAGAAAACTTACGCGACTATCGACGACTCTATCGTTCACCATTCCGGGAAATCCGCTTCTATTTTCGGGTGGACTATGCCTGATTGAAAAACTTCACCCTCTCCTGAACCGTGAGTGGATGATCAGTTCTGTTGAGCATTCTCTCGACAATAGCGGTTTCATTTCAAAAATAACTGCAGAAGGAAACGCTTCTTTATGAAAGCCATTGCACTTTTTTGTCTAATTTTTCCATCAATTCTCATGGCTGCGGATGAATTTCCGGACAAACGCCTGCCGGTTGACGAGAACATATGGACTTCCAACGAGTTTGTTAACGCGACCCGAGGGCGGGATATCGTTATCCGGCGCCTGCCAGCCGCCAACAGTCCCTGCAATAACCCTGATAAATGCCCGCCCGCTGTCATAATCGATACTGAAAAAGGCAATATGAACGTCAAAGGCAAACTTAATGCCGATGCGCTCTATATCGGCGGTCAACCCATTATCAACCAGCAGGGTGAATGGCAGGGAAGCACCGAAAACCTTCAAGGTCCTCAAGGTGTGCAAGGCCCGAAAGGCGATCAGGGCGATGGCTGCACCATCACAAGTGATTCAATAATTTGTGGAGAATCCGTTGTCACACTTGAAACACTTCGCGGGCCGAAAGGTGATCGTGGACCGCAGGGAATTCAGGGACCGCAGGGGATTCG
Organism: Oligoflexus sp.; assembly: GCF_035638955.1. Classification (GTDB taxonomy): domain Bacteria; phylum Bdellovibrionota_B; class Oligoflexia; order Oligoflexales; family Oligoflexaceae; genus Oligoflexus. The sequence continues at coordinate 6,092 of NZ_DASQYZ010000332.1, forward strand.
TGGTCCCGAGGGCATACAAGGTCCACAAGGTGATGTTGGTCCAGCTGGTCCGCAGGGTCTGCAAGGAGCCAAAGGCGACAAAGGAGAATCCTGCAAGATCGAAAATGGTTTCATCGATTGTGGCGGTTTTAAGAAGGCAGTTGACGATTTAAAAGGTCCTCGGGGTTTCCAGGGCGATAAAGGTGACAAGGGTGATGCCGGGATAAAGGGTGACACTGGTAGCCCGGGACCGAAAGGCGACCAGGGCGACAAAGGCATTGCCGGTCCAGCTGGTCCGCAAGGCTTAACAGGAGCCATAGGCGAAAGAGGTCCGGTTGGCCCTCAAGGTCCGAAAGGGACTTTTTCAAGCTGCAGAACTGCGAGTGGTGAAACTCAACTGGCAGTGAACCCGAGCGTTAGCGTCTCATGCGAGGCAGACGAAATGCTTGTGGGGGGAGGATGCTTTATAACTGGCACGACTGAGCAGGTTCAATTGATGTCGTCTGCTCCGCTTGCTGAGGATGGCTTCTATTTTTGCGAATGGGTTCGCAAGGATTCAATGAGCCCAGGAGCAGTTGGCAATGGCGTTGCCACTTGCTGCAAGTGAATGCACACAGGCGGAGGAATTTTTCCTCCGCTTTAATTTTTCGAAATGAGAAAGAAATATACCATGCAAAAACTCGGATGGATTCGGGACACCAAAGACGAACGTGACAGAAAATACTCTGCGAAAGCTTCTCAGGACCTGCCCGTGCTTGCTGATTTCCGATCCAGATATCCACGCGTTTGGGATCAAAAGAGTCTAGGTTCCTGTACCGCTCATGCGGTTGGGGCCGCAGCACTTTATATTGATATCTATGATAGAGATATGTCGATCGTCGTCCCTTCACGCCTTTTCATCTACTATATGACTCGCGCGCTGGAAGGATCGATTGGCCAGGATGTAGGTGCAACGATTAGAAATTCAATCAAAGCGGTGGCCAAGTTCGGATACCCTGTGGAAGACTCCTGGCCATACGTTATTAAGGATTTCAGAGAAAGACCTTCAGATGAAGCAATTTCCTCCGCCTTCCGAGAACGTGTCAGCTACTACGAGCGGGTAGATCGTGATCTAAGTCACTTCAAGGAAATCCTGAGTCGAGGTTATCCCATTGTGCTTGGATTCTCCGTCTATGATTCAATGTACGGCACATCTGTCAAGAAGACTGGCCGAATTCCTGTTCCCAAGAAAGGCGAAAAATACCATGGCGGTCATGCTGTACTTGCGTGTGGATATGACGATGAAGCTGGTGCGTTGATCATCCGCAACTCCTGGGGTGAGGACTGGGGTGAAAGCGGATACGGGTATCTGCCTTATGATTTTATCCTGAACTCAAACCTGTCCGGCGATTTTTGGACGATTAGGTGACTTAGAAAAGGATTATTAAGGCGGGTAAACCCGCCTTTTCTGTTCCGTGTCAAATACCGGCACTCAAGGATTTACTTCCATGGTTATAAAAAATAATTCTACGTCTACCTCTTCCATTGCCAAAAAGGGGAAAGTATTGTCAGACAATGTCTCAGTAAACGGAGATCGGATCTTTGACAATTGGATAACGAAAAAAGCTCTCGCGTTGCATCTTGGTATGTCCATTAGTTTTGTGAATAAGTATATGAAAGAGGGACTTCCATTTAAACGACGCGGGCGCTCTGTGAGATTTCAAGTGCATGAAGTTGAAGGTTGGCTTCAACGGAGATTCACTCTATGAAAAAATTCAATCCAAAGACTTTTCAAGATAAAGACCGGGTTTATCCTCCTGTAACTGGTGCTCCAAATGTCAGAAAAATCCTTGTCTGGGACAAAGACAAAAAGGAGTATAGGCCACCCTCAAGGGGCAAGATCTATGTCGCGCGACGAAATGAGATTGATGCTGGGGGCCCTATGTGCCAGGCAAGTTCGAGACAGCTTTTACCGATAATTTAGTGAAGTAAAAGTGGCGGAAATGAGGTTTCATCATGTCCGAATCGGCGAAGGCAAAGAAGCTTGAAAGCATTGGTAATTCTGAATCATTACCTG
>NZ_DASQYZ010000333.1:0-2690 GCF_035638955.1 Oligoflexus sp.
GTGATCATGGGCCTCTTCAGGAAAAAAGGCCAATTTCAGATCGCAAAAACCATCCGATCCTGCCTTTATGGCAAAGACATCGATCTGGATTACCTCTTCTCAAAAATTTAAGCCAAGGAAATAAAAGATTCATACAAGGGAACGTCGTCTTTCACGGTATTCCTGCGGCCACAAAATGAAGTTTTTGCCAAAAAGTGACGAAGGTTCAGCTCAGGTCTTCCTTCCAGCATGAATTTCAAGGGTATCGCAATCCAGTGAAGCAGACCCGTGCAAGGCCTCGATTAATTCCTAGGCATTCTTTCCGGGGCCCTGGATAAATGAGTTCACGTAAATTTAACGTTTCCAAGCACCAAGTAGTGATATCCATTCGCAGCTCTCCCTTTGCTATTTGGCCCGCAAAGAGGGCTGCAACAAGCCTGCAGAGCAGACGTGAGTCTTCTTTTATTCGACCTGCATAAGTATGTCGAGTGCCGCGCGCCAAGTCAGTTCGGGCTGGATCACCGGAGTTTGGCTGTCCTTGTGGTTGGCGAAGTCGTCCTTATGGACTTCAATTTCCTTATAGCTGTTGTAAGCCCTGAAACAGTAGTCATGATGGAGATCGTCGAAGTTTTTAAGCGAAACAGATTTTGGGAAGCCCGCCTCGTACTGCTGACGGCATTCAGTATGGCCTTTAGCCTCGGCTAATGTCATCGTGAATTCAACAAAGGACATGGGATCCAGGCCCAGGCGATAAACCATTTCAGTGCCCATGTCATCCGCTTCCTGTTCCGTGGTGTACCAGCCCAGACCTTTTTCCTGCGCTTCCTGAACCACCAAAGCTTTTGCGATCTCGATCCTGCCCACCTTTTCCTTGATAATCATGTCAATGTCCAGAATCAGTTCCAGAGCGTTTTCATCGGCTCGGAGTGCCGGGAGCGCGATCGGCTGATTATTGACCAAATAGCCGAGAGTGGACTTGATATTGAATTCGAAGGGTGCCGCGTTAAGAAGCGGGAGGCAGGACCTGACATCGGCCTCATACTGCTTATAGGCATTTTTCGCTTCATCTGATCCCGAAAGCTGGTAGGGCATATTTTCGAGCAGGCCGCCGTAGTCGTCACCCATGAGTTCTTTGAACCTGCTACAGGTCGACATGCAATCGGGCTTATCCCTTTGACAGAGAGAAGCACTTTCTTTGTCGCGGATATTGTGACTCATGCTGCGTATAACACTGTAAAGAGCCGAGTGAAATTCCTGGCCCTCGATCTTGGTAAAATAGACCGCCGGCAGCTGACGAATCCGGTCACCCAATGCACTCAAAGGATGATCGGGGCTCAAAGGCTCCGGCTTTGCTCGGCTGTTCCTGTCTTTGAGCTCGTAGAAGTAGTCATAATCTTCATATCTGCCCATGCCGTGGGCCATATAATAGTGCCCCAACTCGTGGGCAAGCACGCCCACAATTTGCGGTTCACTTGCACTTTTAAGTAGACCACTATAGAGCGTGATATAGTTATGGGGCGCATTGAAGAAAAGGCCCGTAAAGGAATTGCCACGGTCGGTCAGCCCAACGAGGCATTCAGGGCTGAGAGCGACACGCGCGCCGTCGATGCTCAGCTTACAGCCCTCCAAATTTCTGAGCGCGAATTGGGCCGCTTGCAGCCTTGCCGTGATATCACCCTGAATCTCACTGCATTGATCGGGGCGCGTGCTCTTGTCGAGTCGTCCCTCTTCGGTAATCGTCAGATAAGAAGGGGAGGCGCTCACGGACTCGGCTGAAGGGTCCGTGGTGATCGCCACATCGATGCAAACAGGTGCGCTGGAAACATAGGCGTTAATCTCGTCCGATTGGACGATCCTGATGATCGGACGCGGCGCGACCGAGAGCGTTGGAGTCGATTTGAGCATGTTGCGGCGAATCTCATCCGCCCATGCCTGCAGGCGCAGCGTCATGGGATGCTGGGCTGAGTAAGTCGGCCGGCCTTCAGATTCAAGTTTTACCCAGCGCTGATCGTCAATCTCCGTCCACTGCAATGGATTATCACTGTTCAAAAAGCGCCCCGGAGCGTGAAGGGTCGTGGAATGTTCGGCATCCTTGGGATGACAGGCCAGGGTTGTCAAAACCGCTGCGAAGGCAAGATACTTCATGTAAGACACGGAATTATCTCCATAGTCACCAGACGAAACCAATAGACGCCTCCTCTGCTTTATACCTTTTCCGTAAAAATTGGGCTGAATCAGACTGCAAATAATGCAGAAATTTATCCTCTATGAGCGTTGGGATGGGCCGCCACGATCTGGGGTAAAACCCAGGGCCCCGGAAAGAACGCTTAGGGATTAATCAAATCATCAATATGATTGACTAAAAGCCGCCTCCTGGGAGATGCAATCCTCCTCCTGAGGAGGTTTTTTCAAAGCAATGTGACATACGGTTTGCCGAAAGCGTTATTAAAAAGAGCGGCAAGGTCAGGCGTGAGCTTGTATATGGCCTGACGGATCTTTAGGATGCCGATGCCACTATGCTGCTTCAGTTGAATCGAGGCCACTGGACCATTGAAAATAAAATCTTCCATGTAAGAGACGTGACGTTTAATGAGGATCGCAGCTCCATCAGGTCAGGCTCCCTTCCTCATCTTATGATCACCCTCCGTAACGTGATCATGGGTCTTCAGGAAAAAAGGCCGGTTTCAGATCGCAAAAACCATCCGCTCCTG
>NZ_DASQYZ010000334.1:0-2052 GCF_035638955.1 Oligoflexus sp.
GGGATTTCTTCCCAGCTCTTCCCTCCATCAAGGGTTCTTACCACAAGTCGTTGATCGACCTTGGGATCGGGATTGTAATTTTGGATCGTTGCATAGCCTCGCTCGCGACTCGGAAAGCTGCCTTTCCAGGTGATTTCAAAAGGCCGCTTGGACTCATAGACCTTGGTCCAGGTCTTGCCCCCATCGTGTGTGGCAACGATCAAAGCGTGCGACTGTTCGATATTCGAACTTGAGCCGCCGAAGACGATGCCATTCATCTCATCGAAGAATCTGACATCGACTATCATGGCTGTCCATGGACTCATATCTATGATGCTCCACGACCGCCCGCTATCGAGCGAGCGCAGAAGCTGAGCCGGACCTCCGACGCGGCCACCGGCATGGATGATTGTTCGCTGGTCCAGCTTCCCGGCATTAATGAATTTTGTGGGCTGGATATCGATCGCACAAAGTCCTTTGGTCGACTTCGCCGGCAGGTTTTGGACCGCGTGCCACGTTTCGCCACCGTCGATGGTCTCATAAAGCGGCGTTTCATCGGTTACATTGGGAAAGTATTCAGTCCCGATATTGCCAGCGAATCCGTGCCTCTTGTCAATCATTGCTATCGTTCGAAAATAGGTGCCCGGTTGATTAAGGACCAGATGCCATTGCCGGCCGCCGTCCCGGGTGCGATAAATTTTTCCTTGGCCGTTGACATAAAATCCCAGTGAAGAGTCGACAAAGAAAATGTCGTCCTGCTTCCCTTTGTAAGTCTCCGTATTAAGCTTGAACCAGCGCGAATTCGTTGCTCGCTGGAGCTGATCAGATGTGGCTGCATCTCTTCTTGAACTCACGCAGCCCGTGGCGAGAGCACCGATCCAAAGATACTTTCCAACGGTACTGATCATCACCTGCTCCTTTTATGGTTTTTAAACGGTTGATCCCGGTGCGCGCTTATCCTGCGTCGAATCATAAAGGCGCTCGCGCTCTGGTCTTAAATTCTATATCGGGAAATGTGGAAAGCGACAAGCGTTATGGAGATGAACCGCGGTCAGGATATGCTCCCAGGGCTCATAAACGATAGTAGGTATTTGTGGATACAACTGACGTTTACAGGCTGAGCGCAGACGAGCAACGTCATGGTAAGAATGTTGGTTTTGTTGCGTTTGCAGACGCCGAGCGAGGAACCATCTGGATTCGCGAGCCATCATGCAGCCATCGAATCGAAGATTTAGCAGAGGTATCACCCTCTGCTCTGACCTGCCGTTTTCGAATGATCCTCAGCGACTCAAAGCCACCATCATGATGTCACCTGTTTTTTTACACGCTGATCATGGTGCGGAACGTTTGCCAGTGTAAGGATTTGACTTGGTGTCCGAGAAAATCCCATGCCAAACCGGGCGGTTACGGATGGCTTTTCCATGCTGAGCAATCTTCTGAACGGATTGAAAACCATTTTCCAGCACGCGAAATTTGAACATGGCCAATCGGCCAAATATTAGCTAGCTTGGCTTCAGACACAGCAAAGGGGGTTTTAAATGAAAAGAAGAACGTTCGTGGCTGGTAAAATCGTGGCAACTGGAATCCTGGCTTTCATGTTGGTGGCGTGCGGAGCAGCCAACGAAAACAGTGAGACGAAAGTCACCAATGGAAAGGTGATTGGCGATAGCAGCTATCCATCGGTTGTGCAGATTTATGCGGCAGTTGAAGGGAAGCCCGGCACCTGTACAGGCACATTCGTGAGTAAAACGAAAATGATTACAGCCGGTCACTGCGTGGAAAGTTTGGATTCATCAGATCCCAAACTGTATGTGCTCGGCAAGAGAGTGGAAAATGGCGAAGAGAAATACTTCGCCAAGGTCAAGGCGGTGAGCTTTAAGCGCCACCCCAAATATGACATTTCTCTGGGCGTTAGTCGTTACGATGTCACCATCGTGACGTTCCCGGCTGATTCAGCCTCAGGTTTCAGCACCCCCGCCTCCAAATCGCCCTCGGTGGGTCAGAAACTAACAATTGTAGGGTATGGTGCCAATGTCCTTACAGGCGTGCCCGGTGGGAGAGTGAATGGTAGCG
>NZ_DASQYZ010000335.1:0-3578 GCF_035638955.1 Oligoflexus sp.
GCTTCATGGCGTTTCATTTCTTGAATGAAATGCGTAACAAACCGACTGGGACTGGGATAGGGAAAAAAAAGATAAACGCCTCATTACTTTGCCAGCAATTAGGCGCTGGATAAACGAAGCTCTTGAAATCGATCGCTGTCCCGGCTGTAGTATACGTCTACGAGGCCTTAGGAGGCTACACGACACTTCCTAAAAACTCCGCGGAGTAGTTGCTATGTAACTGCTACTTTAAGCATGTCGCTGTATAAGCCAGCCGCCGTCACAGCAAGTCCTGCCCCGGGTCCTTGAACGATCAGCGGATTACTGTTATACCGGCTTGTCACAAACTGTACGATGTTGTCAGCTGGCCTTAAACGCGCAAAACAGTGCTCGTGCGGGAGGCTCTCGATCCCAACCAACGCCTCGCCATAATTTGTTAGCCGCGCAACATATCGTAATACACGATTGTCCGCGCGAGCTTGAGTAACTAAGGCAGCAAAGTGTTCATCGTAGATCTTGCATGTTTCAAGAAACTCATCGATACTGTGTCGCTCATCCATATACGGCAAGACCGGCGTAAGCTTCACGTCGGTAAGACCAACGTTGACTTCAAATTGCTTTGCTAAAATGATCAATTTTCTTGCGACGTCATAACCGGCGAGGTCTTCGCGGGGATCAGGTTCAGTGAATCCCCGAATTTTCAAATCGCGCACAGTATCAGAGAATTTCTTGCCGCTTTCCATCTCAAGGAAGAGGTACGATAGCGAACCCGAAAGAACAGCCTGAAATTCCAGGAACTCGTCCCCCGAGTCAATTAGACCTTTTGCGACGTTAAGTATGGGTAGGCCCGCTCCAACAGTAGTTTCGAACATATACTTGACCCTTTTTTCATGAGCTGAGTCAAGCACGCTACGGAAGTGTGGACCGCTGCACGTGATTTTGTTAGCAGTGACAACATTGCAGCCGTGATCCACCCACGACCTATGGTAGTCAGCAACTTCATGAGAGGCCGTCGTGTCGATGATCACAATGTGCTGGTCGAAAGATTTCATATGAGAAGTCAGCTCCTCCAGGTTCGTTGCACTAGTGATTGCATCTTTCGAACGCCAATCATCGAGGGTAAGATTCCCGTTTGATAGTAACATTTTCCGAGAGTTTGCAATCGCTTTGACCTGAAAGATAACACCATATTGACGATAGGTCTTTTCAAGGCCTTCATGGATCTGTTGGAGCAACGTGCACCCGACGTTCCCTGCCCCGACGAGTGCAACAGCGAACTTCCTTTGGGGTTTGAATAATCGGTCATGCAACCAAGCCATGGCCTTTCTAGCTAGATACTCGTGAACAAAAAATAAGAGCGGCTGCCCAGAGTTATTGTCAAGAGTCGTAAGTTCAAACGGGCACTCGTGAACGATCTGCATGTGACTGTCACGGGTTAAGGCAGGCTCGCAGCCTATAAGCGCTATCTGGCAAAGGTGACTAGAAACGTCAACCTCTTCGGAGAGGTTACTCAAGGCATTGATCAGCTGTGAAAGTAGCTTGCCTCCAGATTGCCGCGGAACAAGGAAGTGGAGTTTTTCAGGCCCATATAGGCAGACAATTTCGCTGGATTTGAACAACTCCGAATTTTCGATATACTCGATGGAGGTTTGTCTTGGAATGCTTACAGATGTGTATGGCCCACGACCTGTCAACCCTAGCCTTCCTTCACCTGAACTCCTTTCACTGATAAGTGTTTTGCCTCCGTCCGGCCAGAGAGCGCTTCGGATAAAAACGGAAATTTTCTTTTTTTCCACAGGTTCAAGGGTTTTCTGATGCAACACTCCATTACTGTTATCGATGAAAGATTGAGCTTCCCCATAGGATAAATACGGTAAAAGTCTGGAATTTCGTACGAAGTCCGGGTCTCCGCTTCTAATCCCCTCAATATCGGTCCATATGTGTAGCTCCCCAGCATCCAGGAGAGATGCTATCAGACCGGCACTGAAATCGCTTCCGTTTCGACCCAATGTAAAGGAGCTGCCCTCGGTGCTCACAGCAAGACAGCCTGGCACGATCGCATAGAAAGGAGATTGAACTTGATTCATGAAGTACTTTTTTGATTGCGCTTCGTCGACAAAGTGTCCTTGCTGATCAATCTTCAAAAAGTATTTTGGATCCACCACCCGCGCGTTGATACCACGGTCGTTTAAAACCGAGCAAAGCAGTCGAGCCGACCAATACTCTCCCAGAGTCACTAACTCCGCTTCACTTTCGATACCGATCTGCAACTGAAGTCGCAGTAGCGCAAAGTCCTGGAGGAATAAAAAAGCTAGCTGCTTACACTCAAGTTCGGATACCAACTCATCAATCAGCCGCAGCTGCTGGCTCCTAAGCGCATCAAGCTTGTGGGTCCTGGCTTCATCGACCGCGATGATGTCTTTCAGCTGATCGGTTACCCCTAAGGCAGCTGAAACCACGATTGTATGGGTTCCATGTTTTGGAATCCGAGAGATGATGTCCACCACCTTCTGGATTCGAGTGGCCGTAGCGAGACTCAAACCACCAAATTTGTGCACCTGACCGAGCATAATCAAAGCCTCCTTCGCACTTAACTGCAAAATGGTTTCGACACACTATCCAACCTGTAGGCAAAGACAATGGGTTGTGCTTGCGAAAGAAGCCGATCGTGGGTCATTTAGCATAGCGGGAGAAGGCAGCTCTGTTGAGGATCTACGCTCATCTCCCGGAATTACTCCGTTGGAATTGGCACCTTTCTGGAATCATGGATCCAGGGTTGCCTCGGCATCAAAGGGCCTGTCCCTCCACCAATCTTGATGAACTCGTTCAATATGAGGCGGCTTGGAGAAACTGTCAATCTCGGCTGCGAAAAGAAGAGCTCGGGTTGTATACTCGATTGCATCAAAGTGGGTACTCCGAGCCAGGGCCCCGGAAAGAATGCCTAGGAATTAGTCCGGGCCTTGAGTGAGCCTGCTTCACTGGATCACAATACCGTTTAAATCCAGGCTGGAGGGAAGATCCTGTATTTAATTCTTTCCGCTTTTTCGCAGAAAGTTCATTTTCTGGTCGCAGGAGTACCGTGAGGGATGGCGCTCACTTGTATGAATCGTTGTCTCTTTGATTTTAGATTTTTGGAGCAGTGCCCCTGCATCGGCATCCTTAAGACTCGTCAGGCGATATACCAGCTCACGCCTGACCTTGCCGGTTTTTTTCAGGGCCCCGGAAAGAATGACTATAAAATAAGCGGCTAGTTAAAATTATTGGGAAATTTCAGAATTACGGCTTTCGTGAAAGCCTTGATAGTCAGGGGTCTGCTGAAATTCCACGCATTCTTTCCGGGGCCCTGCAGAATAAACGCCCCTTGTCATGAGCGGCAAAGTCGGCTTGAATCCCTTTCCCTGCCTCATTTTTGACCGCAGAAAAGGCACCAATCCATTCAAGGCCAAGGCGTTGAATGGCAAAGATAAAAACCAAGTTTTTTTTCGCGCCCCACACCCATCGTATTGGAAGCCAGCAAACCCGCGTGATGCCGATGACGAAACGCATGGCAAAATCAAAGTGTCAACGCCCTGCATTTTCGCTCAGTGTGCAACTGAACG
>NZ_DASQYZ010000336.1:0-10009 GCF_035638955.1 Oligoflexus sp.
GATCCCAGACAGGTTTTTGGCCAGCCTGCCCATTTCGTCTTCAAACCCGCGCGGAACCAAGCACGAGTCCATGGAACACTTACTAATCAATAGGTCTAAGGCGATCTGGTAGGATTTGGATGGAATCCTGACCGCTGTCCAGGCGCAGAGATCGCACGAAGAGTATTGGAATCAATGGAAAAAAAATCATCGAGCGTGCCAATTAATCGCTATATATGCCAATTTGATATGCTAGCAGTTCGCTCCAGCCAAAAGCGAAAAAATCCGCCGCGGCGCCGAAAAAAAAATTGCCCAAATCCAAACGCCGGTGTGGCTGCAAATCCGTTTGACAGCCCGCCTCTCAGCCTTCATTCTCGCCTATTATTTCCCTGCTGGAGGGCTGGGCGGGAATGGCCATGGAAACATCCAAACCACTCGCAGATGTGAAAATACTTGCGGTCGACGACAGTCCCGACATGCTCATGCTGCTGACAAGGATTCTTGAAAAACATGGAGCCGCTGTCACAGCCTGCAGCTCTGTCGATGACGCGCTTGAGAGGCTTTCAGAAACAAAGTTTGACGTTATTGTTTCGGATATCGCGATGCCCGAGCGGGATGGTTTTGAACTCGTCAAAGCCGTTCGTGACATGGAAAGTGGAAGCGAACACCAGACCCCGGCCATTGCCGTCTCAGGGCACATTGATTTTGAGAGCCGCACCCGATCCTATGGCCAGGGCTTTCAGGTTCACCTGGGAAAGCCGATCAACCAGAAGCATCTGGTAGCAATCGTTGAACGCCTGAAAGAGCTTGATGGTGAAGCCGTGAGACAGGGCTTCAATTGGTGAGACCGGCGAAGCCGCCTTCCTATTCATATTCTTTCTCTTCACCATCAATCAATGCGAAGGATCGGGGACCATGTCCAATTTTGCATTTCTGGAATACGTACACCGCATCAACAACGCCCTGGAGGTTGATCAGCTCAGAACCGTCGCCGATGAACTCAGACGTGCCGACATCCTCCCCGGCATGCACAGTGACCTCGTGCCTGATGTTCTCACAGAAAGAATGCGCAACGAATGGCTCCTTGGGAGGTTTCTGGTGATTATGGACAGGCAGGCTTATGAGATGATCACCCCCTGGCTCAACCAGGTCATTGATATCTTCCGGGAGAGTGAGCCAAAAACCTGAGGCAAAGTCAGACTTTGGAGGCATGAGAGAAAACGGCAGAACCCACCTTATGCTGCAGAGATCAGATTCCCCGCAGCATTGATTTTGGAATTTAGTCGCTTATGTCTTCGGTAACTGTACCTTCACTTCCACGGCTGCGAGGAGGTCTTCCTGGGCGTGGGTCACTATCTGGAGCCGGGCCTGGACCAGGATTTGGGCCATCACCACCATTGACACCGCCGGATGAATTGCCGCTTTGAGCACCATCCTTGCCAATCGAATCGAGATAATTATCAAGCTTCAGTTGATCCTGCTTCCATTCCAGCAGGAAATGCCACGTGCAGGACACGTAAAATGCTGTGAAAGAGTCCTTGCTCCATCTCAATGGAGGCGCATGGGATCTGAGTTATACCGTGCTGAAAATGAACGCACCTTCGCCACCAGGCCCATGCGGTCTATCGGTTTCGTCAGATAGTCATCGAAGCCCGCGCCAGTCGTCTCACGCTTGGACGTCGGTACACGCCCGGACAGGGCCAGGATCGGACCACGGTAGTTGGCCTCCCTTAGCTTCGCCGTGGCCTCATTCCCGTCGAGACTACCCGGCATCTGAATGTCCATGAGGATCACATCATGGGGGCTGGCCTGGGCCTTCTCGACCCCTTCGAGTCCGTTTGAGGCAATGTCGACGGTAGCACCTGCCAGCTCGAGATAACGGCGAATAACAAGCTGGTTATCCAGCGCATCGTCGACCAGCAAAACCCGCACGCCCGTTAAAGTTTTTCCTCCCGAAGGCTCACAGCCGCGTCCCGTATCAGGAGGGGTCAGGACTTTTTTGTTGGCCAAGCGAGCGACGACATCTATCAGCACATTCGCCTTTACAGGCTTGCTCAGATAATCGCTACAACCGGCTGACAGACACTTCTCCCGCTCACCACTCATGGCATGCGCGGTGAGTGACACTATGGGCGTCTGATACCCGGCTGCCTTGAGCCGACGGGTCGCTTCGTAGCCGTCAAGCACTGGCATCTGAATATCCATCAGCACGACATCGTAAGCCGATGATTGCGCCTTTCCGAGCGCCTCCAGGCCATTGACGGCCAACTCGACTACAGCACCGCTTTGCTGCAGAAAATAAGTCATCAGAGCCTGATTGTCTGGTCCATCTTCGACCAGTAACACGCGCATTCCCGTCAGTCTCTGGCTCGAAACAAAGCGGTCTGAAATGGCAAGTTTGATATTTTCGAGGCTGGCTGTCGTCAGACCCGTCAGCGTCGTCACGCCGTCGAGCGGTCCAGGATCCAAATGGAAAGTGAAAGTACTGCCCTGGCCCAGCCGACTTTCTGTCAACGTGACATCTCCGCCTAAGGCTTCCGCGAGTCGGCGTGCCAATGTAAGGCCAAGACCGGTACCACCGAACTTGCGCGTAACTGAACTATCGGCCTGGCTGAATGGGCGGAAAAGCCGGCCCTGTTGCTCCGGAGAAAGGCCGCAGCCCGTATCTTTCACGATAAAATAGAGATGCTTGCCCGTCTGACCTGCAGTGGCCGGCATGAGCCGGACTGTAATGCTCACGCTTCCCTCTTGGGTAAACTTCAACGCATTGCCGCCAATATTCAGCAGTACCTGCCGCATGCGCTTCGGACAGGCTAAAATAGTCTGCGGGATTTCGCCGTCGAAATTCAGTTGGAACGTGAGACCTTGCCCCTTTGCGCGCGAATCCAGTAACGCCACCGTTTCGCTTAGTTCGGGAAGGAGCTCGAATCGCACCCTTTCGACCTCGAGCTTGCCGGCCTCAACTTTTGCAATGTCCAGTATTTCATCGACCAGCTCGCTCAGCTGCTCAATGTTTCGTCGAATTCTTGTGGCGTAATGGATCGCATCATTTCTTTCCTGTTCGGGATTCAGGAGTAACTCTGCGTAGCCCAATATCGCCCCAAGGGGAGTCCGAATCTCGTGACTCATGTTGGCAAGGAATTCACTCTTGGCGCTGTTGGCCGCCTCGGCTGCATTTTTAGCGGCCTGGATCTCCGCAGCGCTTGACACTTCCTCGGTCACGTCGTCAATCGCCAGGAGGATGCGGGCTTCGATACCAGCCTTCTGCGCAAGGCGCCGCGCACCAAGTTTCATTGATCGCCGACCAATTATCGGAAACTCTTCCTCAATGAAGTAGTCCTCAATCCGTTCATTGCTCGGAAGAATTTCTTCGAGCAAACGTCGAAGCGAAGGGATATCCCACTGGCCGCTGCCAAGGTCGTAAATGCGGACGTTCTCGGTTTCAGCTGGCTTTACCCGGAAATGATGGAAGAAAGCCCGATTCGCCGTGAGAACGCGCAGGTCGCCATCCAGTACGACGAGCGGCATAGGGGTGGTCTGGACGATGGCATCGGCATAGTCCCGAGCCACCAGGACCTGTTCGTAGCTGCTCTTGATCGCATTGATATCGACCAGGGCAATGACAGCGCCTTCAATTTTGTTGTCCTCTGTTCGATATGGCTTGATCCGAAGGGAATACCAGCAGCCCAACCGATCCTGCACTTCCATTTCCCTCGTGTTGAGAGAGGCGATAACTTCTCTTGCCATGCTTTCAAGGCCATCGACTTTGAGCTCTGCAGCGATCTCAGCCAGAGGCTTGCCCACGTCCTTGGCACTAACGCCCAGAATCTTTTCGGCCGACGGCGTGAAAAGGCGAACGTTGAGCGTCTCCGACAGCATCAGTATCGGAATTTGCACGCTCCCGAACAGATTCGCCAAATCGTTGTTAACTTGGCCCAATTGCTGATTGCGATTTTGAAGTTCTTCGTTAACAGTTATCAATTCCTCGTTGGCGGCCTGAGTCTCTTCCTTGGCCGTCGCAAGTTCTTCGTTGGCACTTTGAAGTTCTTCATTGGATGAAAGGATTTCTTCACTGACCGACCTAAGCTCTTCGTTGGTTGCCTGCGCCTTTTCGATGATCGCGTTGAGATATTCTTTGGTCTCCGCCAGCTCACGACGCAGCCGATTGACTTCGCTTTCATCATCCGCACCCGGAGGGGCTGCATCTGGGCTCTGCATAACTCCCGCCGTGAACAGCACAACGAAAAACCGCTGTGCTTCAGGCGCGGGCACGAACGGTATTGCGGAGATCGTAACGTTTCTTATTTCGCTGCCAAATGCTTTGATCCATGCCTCTTTTTTGACCGGGCGATCGGCAGCCGACGCCTCCTGCAGAGCCGCGCGCAAGCCGACCAGCATCCCCTCGCGACACATCTTGAAAAGACTTGTCGTCAAATCGCCGGACGGATTCACGAGAAACTCACTGGTGTCGCCACGAAACTGGATGACTTCCAACCTGTCATTAACCACCACGCCGGGACCTACAGCATGGTTTAAAATGGCGCGATCCGCCTCGGCCTTGAAATCAGATTTCCTGGTCGTCTCGATCCGGGATGGCTGGGAAGCTGGCTGAATGCTCGACCTCCTGCCAAAACCCGCCATCGCAAAATCAGCTGCTGCGAGTTCACGAATCACGGCGTTCTTTTGGAAAATCCTGTTTTCCTTGTCCTCGGCGCCAAACAGGTCGATCGCTGCACCAACCGTCTCCGCGTGACCAAGCATAAGGAACCCGCCGGGGTTCAGCGCAAAGTGGAAATTCCTGAGTATTTGGATTTGCAGGCCCTGAGTCAGGTAAATGAGGAGATTGCGGCAACTAATAATGTCCACCCGGGAAAAGGGTGGATCACGGGCGATGTTTTGTTTGGCGAAGACGCAGCACTCGCGAAGAGCGGGTCTAACCCTGTAGCCGTTGCCCTCTGCGATGAAAAACCTGTCGAGCCGTTCCGGCGACACGTCATCTCGAATACGGGAGTCGTAACGTCCAGCCCGGGCCTTGGCGAGGGCTAATTCGCTTACGTCCGTGGCAAAGATTTCGATCTTTGCCGGGCTTCCATGCTCTTCCATGAACTCAGCCATGCAAATCGCGATCGAATAGGCTTCTTCGCCTGTTGCACAGCCAGGTACCCAGATACGCACTGGGGCTGATGCCACTTTGCGGGCAAAAATGGTGGGTAGAACGTGGGTCTTCAATGCAACAAAGCTGGGCGGGTCACGGAAGAAACGCGTGACTTTGATGAGGAGGTCTTCGTAAAGTTTGTCTGCCTCGAATTCATTTGTACGGAGATAGGCAACGTAGTCATCGACCCGCTCCATGCCGTGGTCAGCCATGCGCCGCTGGATCCGCCGTGTGACTGTCGGCAGCTTATAGTGTGTAAAGTCCATTCCCTTGACGGTTTTCATAAGACCAAGAATCTTTTGAATGCCCCCAGTGATCTCGTCTCCAATTGTACGCTGGGCGTTTTCCTCTGGAGCACGAACAATGCGCTTGCGCTCTGCAAGTGCGAAAAGTTCCTTGGCAATGTCTTCGAGCGTCAGAACGAAGTCAGCGCCGGCGGCAACTGCGGCAGCGGGCATGTCGTGAAACTTCGCCGATTCCCGGCTTTGAGCCAAGGCTACGCCACCAGCCGCCATTATAGCAGCAATGCCGTTTGCACCGTCGTTGCCTGTGCCTGACAGGACAACACCGATCGCTTCGTGTTGTCGCTCACGGGCGAGCGAGCACAAGAAATCGTCGACGGTCGAGTGGCCTCCCTTGCCCGTCTTGCGTGGCGCAAGCCTTAGCTTGTTTCCTTCCAGGGAAACGGACACGTTTGCGGGTGATACATAAATGTGATCAGACTCCAGGACCACGCCGTCAGTAACTTCCGTGACCGGAATTGACGTTGCTCTGGCAAGAATCTCGGTAAGAAAACTCTTGTGACTGGGATCAAGGTGCTGAACCAGGACAAAAGTTAAACCGGTTGCGGGGTCCAGGTGCGCAAGCAAGTCAGTAAACGCTTCGAGTCCGCCAGCCGAAGCTCCTATACCAACCACTATTGGTAAAATTATCTGACCATCATTCGTGCCCGTTTTCGAAGCGAGAGGATTTTCTTGTGACATATGTGATCCCGATCATTCAAGCTAATCGCAGCGAAATCCGATGCAGCTTCCCTCTGTAATTCCGGCACCAGCTTATGGTTTATTTGGAACGGCCGAAAAGTATCGGCATAAATTGACTGTAGATGGGAGAGGCCTGAAAAAATAGGTCTAAATTCTGCTAGAGCGCTAAACTCAGGGCGTCTAAAAATCGCCTGGAGTCCTGTCACAACTTTCCCCGCAAAGGTAGTCGTGATGGGAGAAATAAGGTAATGCCATGCATAGCCTGATCAGGTTTTTTGAAGTCGAACCAACCACTCCCTGCGCAAGCGATCTTTAGCGTCCCGCTCGGTGATGCTCGTCGCCTCGGTGAGGATCCGAACTTTCTCCGCTGCTGACAGCTGAGACCTCATCAGCAATTTGGAAAAGGCGCTGCTTAACGCCGAGCCCGACAGGTGAACAAAGTCTCCGACTCGCGGCCGGGCGGCGACATTTGATTCCGGCCCAGGATCCGGCGTGGTCGGCTCAAAAACTGCGCGGTCCGCTGGGTAAATTTCAGGGTGTCCGGTATGAACTTCCGCTGAGAAAACCGGGGAAACGGTTACATCATCTTTCCTGGCTGATTCCGCCGAATGGAAAGCCGAAGGCCGGGTAACGCCAGCTGTATGCTTGAGTCCTGGGATTCTGCTGTCACCATCGACCCAGGGGCCTGGCCCGCCCCTGACCCCCGGCGTGACACCAACTGGAGTAGGGGAGAAGGGAGCCTCGAAAGGCAAAACCCGGGCTTCTTGATCACTCTGCGTTATCATCCCAGAATTCCGACCTGGGTGCGTGGCATCCAAGGATGCCTTCTTATGTTTTTTTGAAGAAATGTTCCGGGACTTAAGGGATTCCAACGCCTCCACCCAGAAAGCGGGCTGCTCCTGGCCCCTGTTCCTGCCCTTGAGAGAGTTGCGGTTCCGGTAGAGGCTGCGCAGCGTGGCCCCAAGCCCTCGCGTCAGCGACTGCGACTTCTGCCAGCCAGGCACCCGCCTGATTACCAAGTCAAGCGCTTTCCGGACTTCCTGCTGCCCGATTCCGGACCATTTCGAAGCCAGGATCAGCGAGACCAGCCAACGGTTCCGCTCGCCCTTTTGCACAAATTCAGGAGCTGTGATGCCGGAAAAATTGAAAGCCTTTCGCTCAGGCTCATCCAGCAGAAGATCCAAAGCGCGGCTGGTCAGCACAACATCCGGGCGGATCGTCAGGCGATAGCCTTCACCTGACACCTTCTCCACACCGAGCCACCTGGGAGGATCGGCCAGCAGCTTATAGGCTGTGTTTTTTCCCATCCCGTAGCGGCCTGTAAGATCCGCCGCCTTCATCTGCTCCGAACCCCACGGACCCACCGAGTCCAGGAGGTCTGTGTAGAGACGCGCCAGCGCCTTCTCCACGCGAATATCCGGCCAGAGGACATCCTCACGCTCACTCTTCAGCTTCCCGCGAAGGGCGACGTGATTTTGAAGCTCGCGAACAAGATTCCTCAGTACTGCTGGCCGGTGCTTCTGGATCATTGCCAGCACGAAATCAGCTTGATCAAGCACACGCTCCTGGCGGAACATGTTCGGCATTAGACGCTTGAGACCACGGGCGCCCTCGTCAGCACCCATGCCGTGATGATTGAGAATCCGGATGATCATGTCCTGCACCTTGAACGCAAGCTTTTGAACGTCCGCCGTTTCATCGATCAGCTCCAAAGGTGAAATCGCCAGCGCAAGGCTGAGGCCATGACCTCCCGAGGAGCGCACCACATGACTCAGGTAGCGAAGAATGATCGGGGCGTCCGCCGACAGGGCGGCCGCTATCGTCGGCCAGTCCAGCTTTCCATCGCGGATCCACTTTTTAAGAGCACGCTTGAAATCAAGATCAAAATGAAGCCAGATCAAGGTCTCCGTGCCCGTGCCTTCATTCAAAATAGTGGTAGAAATCAGAGAGAACTCGGAGCGCTTGTCCTTGCGGACACCGCCCACCGGCACGGCAAAGCGTTTGCCGTCGTCATATGCCCAATGGGCGAACTGGTAATGCGAGGGAAGGTCGGTCTTTGCTATTTTTTTCTTCCGTGGGCGTCCCTGCCCCTCATACACGCGATCCGTCGCTGCAGCAGCCATCCATGGCCTTTCTTTGCGCAAAGGTTTCCTGATCCGTTCGCGGCATGCGCTTTTTGAGCGCAAAAATGGCCTTGAATGGGTGATTTTTGACAAAATTTTCCGCTGGAAGTTGCGCTTGAGGGATGGGTGGGATAACTTTGGAAGTACTACATTCTCGAAGTTATCTTATGGGTGCCATCCATGGCGCCTCCCCTTCGGGGGAATCAGCTGTACTGAATTGCTTCGTCTCTCCTACCTTGCAAACCCGACCCGAAATTTTTTCTTCATGCGCCGCTCGCGCAGCGTGAATGCAGTATCACGCAGGACTTTCGTCAGGCCCGGCAGGCCTTCCAAAAATCCGTGCAGGCAGAGAATATTCAGAGGCTCCAGCATCAGCCGGCGCAGCCACTCCACAAGACTCCAACTGCTTGCTGATCCTCCACTCGCTTTCATAATTGCCTTATTTTGTGCCGAAACGAGTGAATCACGCGTCGCAGAAAGTTCGGTCTCCAGGGGTTTTGCACCAGTATGTATCCGCGAAATGAGAGTGCGATATTGCACAGGATCCAGACGAGCCATGGCGATTCGCGTCGGCGCGAGTTGAGCCTCAATATCCAAAATTCGCTTTTCAAGCTGCTGAACCTCAGTGGTACCTGCGACCGCTACGGACACTGCGTGCTGTTCCGTATTTTTTATTGAGGCGTGCATTGTTGTATAGCCGATAGTGATTAAGAAGAAACCTAGGACTTTCTGAATCCATGCCTTGAGTGAAAGCAAGTCCATCGGCAGACTCAGCAGAATGGAGCTGGAAATGACTATCAAAGCGGACCAGAACCAAGCCTCGCCTGTATTGCCACCTGCTTGTGCACTGTATGTGATAAGAGCTGCGCTACAGAGCAGCGTTCCAATGCCGCATGCAACCAAGCAAAGCCAGCTGACATCAGGATTTAGGATATTTTGCTTAGCAGCTTTCCAGCTTTGAGCCTGCGTAGGGAGAGGGACGAAAATCGGCTGAGATGGATTAGCCAATAGATTGATTTTGTCGGGTTTGCGGATTGGTAGAACTTGCGCATCAGAGTTTACTTCATGACGCTCGGTAATTTCTGTCATCAAGCCAATGGGCTTTGGCTTTTCAACTTCAAGTTGAATATTGACCGAGGTGGACCTCTGGCCAAAATAAGGTTGGGCCTGGGTATTTAACTCCGAGCCGTGAATTTCTAGCAATGCCTGTTCTACCGAATAGCCCTTCTTTCTTATTAAATACGATTTTTTCGCCCGCTGTGGTCCTGTAAGTCTTACCTGCCTCAATGGTTCCATGAGATCACCGACAGTTAGATGTTCCCATAAACTTTAATAGAAACATCTAACTTGTAGCAACTGAAACTTGGAGTTAGCTTAAACTTTGTTTGCGGTACTGAAGAGATCTGCGGCACTGAAGAGGTCTGCGGCACTGAAGAGGTCTGCGGTACTGAAGAGGTCTGCGGCACTGAAGGGGTCTGCGGTACTGAAGCGGTTTGCAGTACTGAAGGGGTCTGCGGCACTGAAGAGGTCTGCGGTACTGAAGGGGTCTGCGGTACTGAAGGGGTCTGCGGTACTGAAGGGGTCTGCGGTACTGAAGGAGTCTGCGGCACTGAAGGAGTCTGCGGCACTGAAGAGGTCTGCAGTACTGAAGAGATCTACAGTACTGAAGCGGTTTGCAGTACTGAAGCGGTTTGCAGTACTGAAGCGGTTTGCAGTACTGAAGCGGTTTGCAGTACTGAAGCGGTTTGCAGTACTGAAGCGGTTTGCAG
>NZ_DASQYZ010000337.1:0-51217 GCF_035638955.1 Oligoflexus sp.
TGTTTTAGCAGTTCCTGGATTGGGCCGCCAGGCCCCGTTAGATCAGATAAAGTCTTTACGTCTTTCAGTTTATCCTGAACTTTGCTCAGATCGAACGGCAGGCTTTCTGATGGTTGGGATTCCTTATCCATATCCAGCTCCAGCTCCTTCCATGGAGACAGCGTCCGAGCTTATCTCCGTTGAGGCTGGTTACACAAACTTTTTTACACTCCCTTTTTAGGTTCTGAAACATAAACTATTATTCACACATTTCCGCCTCTTCTCGTCAATATGCCGCACTTCATGCCCTTCTTAGAGCCGGGTTCACCTTTCCACCTTCATGACCCAACCGGTTACTTGTGACCAGATTTCAAGTCCTGTTGGCAGAAAGCCACCTCCCTATCGCGCCAACCCATACACTTTTTCTTCCATCCCCTCAGATTTCGAGTTGAACCGCTGATGATATTACAGTACAAACTCTATCTCCACTTGGAGCGGGGCGTAGCGCAGTTGGTAGCGCGCGTGGTTTGGGACCATGAGGTCGCAGGTTCGAATCCTGTCGCCCCGACCATCTTTCTCTTCTTTCTTTCTCCGTTTATGAACCATTTCATGCAAAGTCCTTCATATTACCCTGCATAAGTCCCATCATTCACGTCACATAGTGTGCTTCCCATATCCGAATCAAACCTAACAACTCTTGAGCTGTCTGGTGTTGTGGACTATACATAGCCAGCAATAATCGCCACGCGCCAGCGTTGACGATAAACTGATGGTACTGGCTCCGCCGCTTCGTGCACGGGTCAGGTAGGGAAACCTGTTGTGAACATTGTCGCCTCCCGTCTGGCTTCTTTTTGTATGCGGCACCTTGAAGCCGGCCAGAATTCGCTCAAGGATAAAAGCTGCCGCTTGCAGCTTATGGTCCTGAATGCCTCAGTCTATATCTCGTTGGGCGTGACGTCCCTGTATGCTCTTATTCTTCTGCTGACAGGGCAGTTGGCGTTGCTGATCATGCTCCTGATCCCAGTGATCATACTGCTCTTCTTCATTCTCTATCTGGCGCGTTGTCGCTGTTTTTTAACCGCAAGAGTCGCTTATCTCGTCACCTGCCTTCTCTCTTTACTCTACGGAATTCATCTTCAAGGGAAAGAAACCAATCTCTCTCTCTTATGTCTGCATCTAGCACTTTTTCCCTTCCTTCTCTTTCGAGCCCACGAGTGGCGTTGGATTGCTTTCTGCTCCACCGCTGCGTTTGCCGTTTTTGAAATCGTTGATTTTAACCTGATCCCCATGGGCACACAGCCGCTGGCTGAAGGAACGGCTCGCATCCTGCGCTTGGTTATTACCTTGGGTTCTTTCATTTGCATTACCACCCCATCCGCTCTTCTCCTCTGGCAGTCCAATCAGCAGTATCGTAAAGCCTTGAAAAGAAACCGCGTGCTCGCGCTGGACGAGAAGATGGCCGCGATTGGTCGACTGGCGGGAGGCGCGGCGCATGAAATCAATAACCCACTTGCGATCATTCAGCTGACGCTGGAAAGCCTGGAAAATCACGCGGGGCCAAACGACCCGCGCGGCATAAAACCCCGCATTCGAAAGGCCTACGATGCCATTCACAGAATTCATAGCATCCTGCAAAAACTTCTGGTTTCGACGCCGCAGGTACCGGCCCAGCCGGAACCACTGTGCGTTCATGCGATAGCCCAGCTGATCACCCAGCGATCGAAACGTTATCTTTATAACCATGGCATTCAGTTGAAAATTAAGGTCGATCTCACCGATCAATCGGTCATCCATTGTGAACGCCAGCATGTGATCGATGCCGTGGATAGTTTGATCAATAATGCTCTGGAAGCGATGCTGGGTCACAAGACGCCAGCCGTTTCTTTAACACTTCGCAGTCACGACCGATTTTTTCAGGTGGAGGTTGCCGACTGTGGGCCAGGGGTTTCGGATGAGATCAATCGCTCACTCTTTACACCGTTTTTCACAACGAAAGAAGTGGGAGCGGGTCTGGGGCTGAGTCTTTATAGTGCGCGATGCATTGCACGGCAGTATGGAGGGGATCTAACCTGCGATAGCGGACCTAGCGGTCGGTTTTGTCTTTCACTTCCGTTACAGAAGCTGTCGTGACTCACGACCGCTGATGCATGGTTTACAAGGCTCGTTCAATCAACTTCTGCAGATTCTGAGGGGGCTGCGCGCCAACCACAGATTCGCTCACCTTGCCATTCTTAAACATCACAAGAAATGGAATCGAACGCACACCGAAGCGTGCGGAAACTTCTGGATTTTCGTCCACGTTGATCTTGACTACATTAACCTGGCCCTGGTATTGCTCGGCCAATTTTTCAAGACTGGGACCGATCGAAATACAGGGGCCGCACCAAGGAGCCCAGAAATCCACCAACACAGGCTGGTTCGACTGGAGCACAACAGATTCAAAATCGGCATCGGTAACTTGCTTGGTGAAAGTGGCCATAATTATTACCTTTTGTAGTCTTTGTAGGGGCCCATGCGGACCTTTATAACTTCTAACAAGATAAGGCTCACCTCGAAACTGTCAAGGGACAAGCCCAGGAGTTTCAGGTAAGCCTCGAATCAGTCAACGAATTTTGGATCCAGAGCATCCCGCAGAGCATCGCCTACGATATTCAGGGCATAGAGAATTAGAAACATGGCAACAGTGACTCCGAAGAGTGGCCACCAGATACCATTGACCAGTTCGCCCCCCGCATCGGATACCATAGTGCCCCAGCTGGCGCCGTCCTGTATACCGACACCAAGGAACGTCAGAATCACTTCAAACTTGATGGCTGTGAGTGTGATCAGTGAGGCACTGATAATGGCCAGATGAAAAACGTTGGGCAGGATATGACGAAAAATCAGCCGAAAATCACTCGCACCTAGAAGACGTGCCGCTAACACATATTCCATGTTGCGATGCTTCATGACTTCGCCGCGAATCAGACGACACAGTCCAACCCAGGTGACGGCGGCCATCGCCACACAGATGGATAAAAGCCCTTTGCCCATGACATAAGCGATGCCAACCAAAAGCAGAATGTTGGGGATGGAGGATAGCACCGTATAGAACCAGGTGATCATGGCATCGATCCTGCCACCATAATATCCCGCCACAGCACCAAAGAAAATGCCAACCGGCACCGAAATCAATGTGGTCAGAAAACCGATGGTAATTGCCGTTTTGGTGCCAATAAGGATTTTATACAGCACCGAACGCCCGAAGAGATCAGTGCCGAGAATTCTGGCTACGGACATGGAGGGGGTTTCATTGCCCGCTCCAACCCGCTCTTGAAAATCAGGCAAAAGACCCAAAAAACCTGCCACGGCAATCAGCACGTATCCGATCAGGACGCCAAGACAGATCAGGGTGAATTTATGACGTTTGAAACGGTTCCAGGCTCTTTTTCCAGGGCTTTCGCTTTCATTGACTAACTCATGCGCCGTCATATTTTTCCTGTTCTATCCATCCAGCTGCACGCGTGGGTCGACGTAAGCATAGAGGATGTCGATGAGCATGTTACAGATGGTAAAGGTGATCGCGATCAGAACCGTGAGGCCCTTGATGATCGGGAAATCACCATTGTTGACACCCGAAATCAGGATGTCGCCGGTGCCAGGTATGGAAAAAAAACGTTCGATCAGAAAGGCCCCGAGGATCAGATTGGGAATCTCAATCACCGTATAAGTGAGAATTGGAATCAGAGCATTGCGCATGATATGGACAAACATCACCCGGGCCGGCGAACAACCTTTGGCAAATGCAGTTCGAACATAATCCGCCCGCGTCTCATCCAGAAAAACCGTACGAAAGAGCCGAATCTGCGGGCCTGCATTCACGATCATGGTGATAAGCCAAGGCAAAATCAGATAAGGAATCGCATTCAGTCCCGGCTCAAACCCGTTAATGGGAAACCATCCCAGCTTGTAAGCCAGGAAGTATTGGAAAAACATGATATAGACCATGTACGAGACACTCATGCCGGCGACAAACAGCACAGTGCTGTAGCGATCAATCCATGAACCCCGATAAAACGCAATGGTCACGGCAATGATCAGGTTGATGAGGATGCCTCCAAAAAACGGCGGCAGGGTGAGCATCAGCGTAGCCGAGGCCCCGCTCGCGAACATCTCGCTCAGCTGCTCACCCGAGTTGAAGGATTCACCGAAATCGAAGGTCACGATCTGCTTCAGAAACAAAAGATACTGGGTGCCGAGCGGCTTATCGAGATTCCACTCGGCGCGAAGATCCTCGATGGCTTCGGTGGTCGCATGATTGCCCAGCTTCATCCGCACCGGGTCCTCGCCGACCTGGGTGAACAGGACAAGGACGATGAAGGCCACGCCCAGGATAATGGGAATGGTTTGTAGAACCCGGCGAATGATATAGTTGATCATGGCAGGATCTCCCGATTAATCAGCCAGGTCCATATACTTATACGGATATTCTTCCAGCAAACTGCGCTTGAAGTTACGAACATTGGGCTGCAGCAGGCCCATCACATAGTGACTCGTGATCAGAATCATGGGCACCTCATCTTTCAGGATCGCATCCATTTCCGCAAAGATTTTATAGCGCTCGGGTCCATTCATCATGTGCCGGGATTTCTCATAAAGAGCATCATATTTCGGATTTTCGAAGTTGCTGGTATTGGGACCAGGGGCCTTATTTTTGCCATAAAAGAGGGCATAGAAGTTTTCAGCATCGGGATAGTCGGCATTCCATCCGGCATCAGCGATCTGATAATTGCCTTCATCGGTCTTTTTCAGGAAGTTGGAAAAGGACTGGAAGTTGCCGACGATTTTGATGTTGGCCTTGGCCAGCTCATTGCGCATGTACTCATACTGCTGACGCTGATCCTTGATCGCCGATCGGTATTCAACCATCAGAGGCGGCAAACCTTTGCCATCGGGATAGCCAGCCTCTGCCAGCTTTTTCTTGGCCATGGGAATGTCCTGGGTGTACCAGGTGGAGCCGGTTTCGCGACCGCTGCCGGCGATTTCATTCGGGATCATCGATTCCGAACGCACGCCGCGACCGTTGTACATCATCTCGATAAAACCGTCCGCATTCATCGCATAAGCAATGGCCTGCCGCAGAGCCTTGTTCGAGCCCACCACAGGATCTTTCATACCGAAACGCATGAAGTTGGTGGCGAGGCTCGGCACGTAATAGAGTGCATACTGCTTTTCAAACTCGGGTTTGAGCTTGAACTTTTTGGTCCCGTCGGTGGTGGGAACCCTATCCACCATAGCCACGTAATCATCACGGCTGATGGCAACCCATGCGACTTCACCCTTCTTGAACTTCAGCATCTGGGGCTGGGATTCCTCGATCAAAGGCAGATGAACTTCATCAACTAAAGGCAGCTTTTTACCAGCTGATTGCAAAAGTCCAGCTTCCTGATCCCCGGCCGCACCTTCGGTCGGATAGGTCCCATGATAGTTGGGATTCCTGGCCAACACCGTGGTGCCGCGACGCGCATAGGATTTCAAATAGAATGGCCCGGTGCCGATCGGATTTTTATCAAAGTCGTCACCGAATTTTTCAATGGCCTCACGCGGGACAACCGAGGTGCCTTCAAAAGCCAGCGGATAGAAATTGAGTGGGCTGTCGCGAGTAAAGGTGATGGTGAACTGGTAGTTGTCGACTTTTTTAAGGCCGGAAATTTCATTTTTGTCGTAATTGAAGGTCTTGCCTTGCTTCCGTGCCAGTTCACGGAACTCATCCATGCCCACCACGAGACCCTGGATCAGGGTGTAACTCAAACGGTTGGTATTCGCGTCCGCGAAACGTTTGAGGGAATAGATCACGTCATCGGTCACCATCTCGCGACCCTTGCCACCTGGGAAAATCGCATGGTCATGAAACTTCACACCCTGCTTGAG
This sequence comes from Oligoflexus sp., assembly GCF_035638955.1. Taxonomy (GTDB): domain Bacteria; phylum Bdellovibrionota_B; class Oligoflexia; order Oligoflexales; family Oligoflexaceae; genus Oligoflexus. The sequence goes on from NZ_DASQYZ010000337.1 coordinate 5,890, forward strand.
CGTGAAGAGATAGGTCACACCATCAGCTTGCTTTTCCGGCATTTTCGTCAGCAAGGATGGCGCCAGCTCGTAGGGCCGTTTGAGATAGCTGTACTCTAAAAGCACATCGAAGATATTGCGCGAGTGCTGGCGTGAAGCTTCATCGAAAGCCTTGACCGGATCGAGGCTTTTTTCTTCCGAGCGGCGGTAGTGATATAATATTTTGGGACCGCTTGGGCTGCTTTTCACGCTGCTGGTTTCTTCAGGTTTTTTCTTCGTGCAGGCAGGCTGCACCGCCATACCACTCAGCAAGCACATTAAGACGAGCAAACGGCTTCGAATCTTCATCATGAGTGAGGAGCCTCCTTGTTCAGTTCCTTCGCCAAATGACAGGCGACCAGATGTTGAGTGTTTGATCCGAGAGGCAGCAAAGGGGGCAGTTGCTCTTTGCAAATGGCCACGGCATGGGGACAGCGGGTGTGAAAGGGGCAACCCGTCGGGGGACGACTGGGACTGGGCACGTCCCCTTCCAAAACAGCTGGTTTTACCGCACGGCGTGGATCCGGTTTGGGCGCGGATGCCATCAGCGCACGGGTATAAGGATGAGCCGGTCTTGCATAAATCTCCGAGGATTCTGCCACTTCCATCAACCGACCCAGGTACATCACGGCCACGCGGTCTGAAATATACCGCACCACATTCAGGTCATGCGAAATAAAAATATAGGTCAGCTTCAGTTGCTTCTGCAGATCGATCAAAAGATTGATGATCTGCGCCTGGATCGAGACATCCAGGGCGGACACGGCTTCATCGCAGACGATCAGACTGGGGCGCAGGGCCAGCGCGCGCGCAATGCCGATTCTTTGCCTTTGACCGCCGCTGAATTCATGGGGAAACTTGTTCATATCGGTCGTGCGCAAACCAACCAGCTGCATCAGCTCACTCACCTGCGTGCGACGCTCGGCGGCTGTCCCCAATCCATGCAGCAGGAAAGGCTCTTCCAAAATTTCGAAAATGGGTTTGCGGGGATTCAAGGACGCGTAAGGATCCTGAAACACCATCTGAATGTCGCGACGGAAACTTTTGAGAGCTTTTTTATCGAGGTCGGCAATGTCCTGGCCGCGAAACAGAATCTGTCCCGAGGTGGGTTTGTAGATCCGAACGATGGTGCGACCCAAAGTGGATTTGCCACAGCCCGATTCCCCCACGATGCCAAAGGTCTCGCCTTCCTCCAGCTGAAACGAAATGTCATTCACAGCATACACGAACCCCACCTGACGCTTCAGCAGGCCGCCGCGTATGGGAAAATGCATGCTCAGATTTTTAAGCTCGAGCAGACTGGTCATGAAGATTTATTTTCCTTCCAGATGACAGGCCGCGCGATGATCCCCGGCCACAACCGTAAGATCGGGCGCCTCCACAAAGCAGCGATCAAAGGCAAAGGGACAACGGGTATTGAAACGGCACCCCTGGGGCAGATTGCGCAAACTCGGAACGGTGCCTTCGATGGTGTAGAGTTTTTGCTTTTTGGTGATGGTCGTCGAAGGAATGGACTGCAGAAGACCTTTGGTATAAGGATGCCGCGGATTCTCAAAGATGGAAAACACATCACCATGTTCCACCGCCTGGCCCGCATACATCACCACCACCTGATCCGCCATCTCTGCAACGATGCCCAGATCATGCGTGATAAAAATAATCGACGTCTGCTTTTCCTGCTGCAGTTCTTTCATGAGCTGCAGGATTTGCGCCTGGATGGTCACATCAAGCGCCGTGGTGGGTTCGTCGGCGATCAAAAGACTGGGTTCGCAGGCCAGTGCCATCGCGATCATTACTCTTTGCCGCATGCCGCCCGACATTTGAAAAGGATATTCATGAAGCCTTTGCATAGGGTCGGGAATGCGCACCAGCTTCAGCATGCGTAGCGCTTCCAGACGAGCCTCATGACGCGACACGCCGCGGTGAATGCGGATCACTTCGGCGATTTGATCACCGATCGTGTAAACCGGATTCAGCGCTGTCATCGGCTCCTGAAATATCATGGAGATGCGATCACCACGGAGGGCGCGCATTTTTTCTTTCGGCATTTTGGCTAAATCCTGGCCTTCGAAAAGAATCTCGCCGCTTTCAACGAAACCATTCGCTTCCTGGACCAGACCCATAATCGTCATGGCTGTGACGGATTTTCCACAACCGGATTCACCGACGACCGCCAGGGTCTTGCCTTTTTCGACGGTAAAGCTGATCCCATCAAGGGCGCGTACTGTCCCTGTTTGCGTCTGAAAAGACGTGCGAAGATCCCGTACACTGAGCAGGGTATCTTTGGAATCCAACATCAACCTTCCCGATCATAAACGTAGGTTGCAGATATTAAGTGACCTCCCTTCTAATCTATTTCGCATTGACTTGCAATTGCGTTGCATAGCCATTCCACCCGAAGCAGAGTCAGCTGTTCGGGTGGCTCAGGATAAGCGTCTTTTGGCTTTTTAATGATCCAGACTAAGCACTGGCGCGCAGCCGCTCTTGGACCCAGGTGGTAACGAAGTAGTCCAGCCAGCGATTATCTCCCTGCGGCGTCCGGTCTTTGCTGATAAAGCCAAGATGGCCTCCGGAGGTCTGCATGGAAAGCACGGCTTTGGTACTATAGGGCGCACGTAAGACCGATGAAACGGGAATGATCGGATCATCGGCGGCAGCCAGAATTAAAGTGGGAAGCCGGATATTACCCACAATATGCTTGGGCGAGCAGCTATCATAATATTGATCGCGATTCAGAAAACCGCCCAAAGGGGCAGTAATGACTTCATCGAAGTGACGCAATGAAAACCGGGACATTTTTTCCGCGACAAAGTCCTTATCGACCACGCTCCGATCGAGCAATTGCTTGAGCAGGCTGCGCACGTAAAAAAGATCGAGATGCTTATTGCTGAACTGATCGATCGTGCGGGAACTGTGTTCCAGGTCAATCGGCGGGCAAACGGCCAAAGCGGATTTGAGTTGGGGCAACGCGCGCATATCGCTGACACGGTTTCCCAGAAGATTCAGAAGGATCGTGCCGGAAAGTGAAAAGCCAACCACCAGCAGCGGACTGTCGGGCCAGCGTTGTGTAATGCACTGCAGACCAGCCAACACATCGCCAACTGAACCGGAGTGATAGATGCGGCGCGCGAGCTTCCCGTGCTGCCCAGCTCCACGATGGTTGTGGCGAACCACGCGTATGCCCATCCTGGTGAGCTTGGCCGTCATTCGTAATTTATAGGAAGAATCGGAATCACCACCGAGGCCATGCATCAGGTATACGATAGGCGTTCGCTGGAAAGACGCAGAAGGATGATTGATATCCAGAGCAATGGCATCTCCGTCCGACAAAGGAACAATCATCTGCTCATCCGGTAGGATCGGCGATGAATTGGGCCATAAATAGGCGATGACAGTCTGCAGTTGACCGCCGGGACAGAGAGGATGAGGCTTGAATGAGGAAGACATGCGCGTACTCCAGGAGAGATGCCCTCTTGTCGGCATAGGCACCTGACGGGTTGAGGCCGTTCCAGGCAAGTCTTTGACTTGGATTGACTTTTTGGCGCTGGAAAATTTGCAAATTCTCGACAGCTACTCGACATTCTTCACTTTTTTACTTTGCATTTTGGCTCACCTATCGTTAGTTTGGGTCCGTAACTATTTATGGGGAAATCCCTTGAACGCTATGCCCATACTGACTGTCTATCTCATCCTACGCCTGGCGCAGTATAGCATCGAAACTCTGCTGGCCTACCTCAATCACCGCCATGCCCAGGACCCGAAACGTCAGGCTGAAGCCGGCAAGGTCCTCGGTATCAGCCCTGAGGCGATGGCCAAATCCTCAGCCTATGCCCGGGATAAGTATCACTTCTCCCAGATCTCCAATGCGGTTCAGCTGCTGGTGACCCTGATTTTTCTCGCTGCAGGTGGCCTGGGTTGGGTTGAACAGACCATAAGCCCCCTGACCGGTGGCGCGGCGAGCCCAATTCTTACCGGCCTGGGATTTTTCGCGCTGCTTGGACTCCTCGGCTTTGTCCTGAGCCTGCCCTTCGACCTTTACTTCACCTTTGTCATCGAACAGAAACATGGTTTCAATCGCCAGACGCTTAAAGGCTTCGTCACGGATCTGATCAAAACCGTGCTGCTGACCGCTCTGTTGGGTGGACCCCTGCTCGCCGCACTGCTTTTCGTCATGGGACGCACGGGCAGCAACTGGTGGATTCCCGCCTGGCTTTTGCTGTTTGGTTTCAGTCTTCTGACCGCCTGGCTTTATCCCACTCTCCTGGCTCCCCTTTTCAATAAGTTTCATCCTTTGGAGGCAGGGGCCTTGCGCGATGACATCTATCAGCTGGCGCGCAAGATTGATTTCAATACCGATGGCATTTCCATCATGGATGCCTCGAAGCGATCCTCGCATGGCAACGCTTACTTCACCGGCGTCTTTGGTAAAAAGAAAATTGTGCTGTTTGATACCCTGGTGAAAAGCATGACTCCGGCCGAAGTCGTCGCCGTCCTGGCCCACGAGCTGGGGCATTTCAAATTGCATCACGTCCGCTGGTCGCTCATTCGCAGCTTTTTCATCACCGGCCTGATGTTCTACGGGCTCAGTCTGTGCCTGCCGTTGGTCAGCTTCTATCAGTCTTTCGGTTTGCCGGCTGTTTCGGACTACGGCGCCCTCGTGGTATTTTCACTGTGGTTTGGTCCGATTAATTTCATCTTACAGCCGCTCCTGAGTCAGATTTCAAGACGCAATGAGTTCCAGGCCGATGCCTTCGCCCTGCAGAACATTGAGGATAAACGCAAGCTGGGCGATGCCCTGCTGAAACTTCGTGAAAACAGTCATCTCATGCCGATCACCCACCCCTGGTATTCGGGGGTTTATCATTCGCATCCGCCCCTACTCGAGCGATTGGATGCCATGGGATATCTTCGTTAACAAATTGACTCTGAAAGGTGCAGCTTATGCAGAACTTGACTCCACGCCAGCTCAAAGCTTTCGAGTTTATAAAATCGCACACCGAACGTGTGGGCTATGCCCCGACGCTTCGTGAACTCTGTGACTTTATGGGTTATAAAGCCGTTGGCTCCGCTCAGGATGTGATTGCCTCGCTGCGGAAAAAAGGCTTTATCACCACTCCCCTCAAACAGGCCGCACGATCCCTGACACTCTCCGACAAGGGCAAAGCCTTCTACGGAGTGAAGCTCGCCGCGCCTGGCGACATGGGCGATTCCTTTCTGGTGCCCTGCCTCGGCAAAGTTCCCGCTGGCGTTCCTATCGAAGCCATCGAGGATCATTCCGGTTATATCCGGGTTTCAAGCAGTCTTTTGCCACGCTCCGTCACATCGGAAAATCTTTTTGCCCTGCAGGCCAAGGGGCTCTCCATGCTCTACGCTGGGATCCTGGATGGGGATTGGCTGGTGATTCAGCAGCAGCAGGATGCTCCGCACGGCACCATCGTCGTCGCGCAGGTGGGTGAGAGCGCCACAGTAAAAAGGCTGTGTCTCGACAATCGTCGCGGCTGGTATCTGAAACCGGAAAATCCGGACTTTCAAGAAATCCATGCCGACATCGAACCCTTCGCGGTTTTGGGCCGCGTGGTCGCCTTGCAACGCACCATGTTTGACTTGAATTAATGCTGACTTTTCCAAGTCAATTCAATTTAGCCAGAATGGCTTTTCCCACCCTTTAAGTTATCGCCTCGGTCCACAAAGGCGATAACTTGACCTCTTTCCCCGGTACTCGTTTACATATTGTTTCTCAGCGGCTAGGATACGCGCGCAACCATAAGGCAGGGCTGGCACGTTGACTATGCATCAGCACATCAAGAAATCCGAGATGGAGGCGCATCAGCGGCAGATTCGCAAGCTTACGCGATTCCATGCGCTCTCGGATTTGGTTTATGTTCTGATTTTCATCGTGGGTCAGCGCTATCGGGAGCTGGTCGTTCTTTTGCTGTTACAGATTCCCGTCAATCTTTTGCTGCTGCGACTGGTCCATAATCTGAATTCCAGGCTCAAAGCCCTGATGATCCTGCTGCAGAATACCACCCTTTTTATTTTCGCCAATATTCTGGGCGAGGCTGCGATGGTGCAGGTGCTTTTCCTCTGTGCTTTTTTAAGCCAGATCACCCATCTGCGTCCCCAGCGTGGGATCGAATGGGCGGCCGTGCTTGCTGGGCCTGTTCTTTGGAATATTTTGGAGTGGCATAATTACAATGTTTTTCACCTGACCCGGTCGCAGCCGGAGTGGATGGTGCCTCTCATGCGGCTGGTCATTATCAACAGTTCGTTTATCTTTCTGTTTTTGGTTTTTGATTTCCTGCGTCTTCGCTTTATGGAAATTCAAAATGAAATGGTCGCCGTAGGCACGCATCTGCAGCAGGCTAAATCCACCATTGAACGGCAGCAGTCCGCGCTGGTGCAGAATTCCAGAATGCAGGCTCTCGGCGAGATGGCCGGCGGCATCGCGCATGAAATCAATAATCCCCTATCGATTATTGAAGCTCAGGTTTACGCTCTCCGGGCGAAACTGCAGAAGGGAGCTTTGACCACGGCCGACATGGTGGATTCGATTCAAAATCTGGAGAAGACATCCACCCGCATCTCGCACATTATCCAGAGTCTTTTGCAGATTTCCGGTGATGGCAAGCGGGATGCCTTTCAGAATGTCAGCGTGGTTTCCATCCTGGCCCATGTCGAGGATCTCTGCCGGCAGAAATTTCAGCACCACGGCGTGGATCTGATGATCGATAAGGATGTTCCAGAATCCCTGCTCATTCCTTGCCACCAGTCACAGATTGCCCAGGTGCTGTTAAGTCTTTTATCCAACGCCTTTGATGCTGTGCTCGGAGCGTCCGAGCGTTGGGTCAGGGTCTGGACCGTTCACGATACGGAACGCGTGGTCTTCATCGTATCCGACAGTGGTCCGGGGCTTGCGCCCCAGCAGAAATCCAGACTTTTTCAGCCTTTTTCCTCGTCCAAACCCATAGGCAAAGGCATCGGTCTTGGCCTCAGCATTGCCAAGGGCATGGTGGAACAGCACCAGGGTCTTTTGTGGCTCGACACATCGGCAAGGTTCACCACCTTTAAGGTGGAACTGCCCCTGGCCAATCCCTCAGAAATTCCAGGCCAGACGTGAGTAATACATACCGCCTTTGAAACCAAAAGGCGTGGTCTCCCAGGAATACTTGAAGCTGCCCCCGGCATAGCTGCGAACCGGATGATCCGCATTCATGGCTTCAGGATAAATATTAAAGAGGTTCTGCGCGCCAACATCCAAACGAACACCGCTGGCAAAAGCATAACCGGAGTGCACATCCGTGATCCACTTGCCGTCATAGGTCTGTTTATAGCCACTGAAACCGGCTCCGGAGACCGGCCCATAATAATTGAGCTGGGTGCCTGCATTCCAGCGCGCCTGGTTGTATTCACCAGCCAGTTGCAGCCGATCACGGGGCTGACCTTCTTCCGTTAAAACGATCTGGCCTTGTCCAAAAATCAAAGCGGGATCTATACCCTCCGGCGCACGAACATCGACCACTTCGGTCTGGTTCCGATAATAGCCAAAGCGGGTGTTGATCGTCTGGCCCGCATTCAAGGGAATCAAATAATCGACCAGCACATCCACGCCGCGGGTATCCGTGTCAATGGCATTGGTGAAGAACTGAGCTGCATCCACGTTGAGGGGATCCAGAACCGCCCGGATGGGACAATTGCTGTTATCAGGCGCGCAGCCCGCCGCAGGTTCTGCATTCAGAAATTCGGAAAGGACGATGCGATCCTGCACGCGAATCCGATAGGCGTCGGCTGAGATGGTCATGCGAGGCAGCGGTTTGCTGAAGACACCGATCGACTGGTTGATGGACGTTTCATTCTTAAGATCGCGCAGACCGATGGCCTCGAAAGTGGCACTGCCCTGACGCGCGGTCTGGGTTTCGGTTAATTCCGAACCGGCGAACGTCGTGCTGCGGGAGCTGTAATTCACCTGCTGCAGGGAAGGCACGCGGAATCCGGTGGAGACTGTGCCGCGGAAAGCCAGTTGCGGCGTTACATCATAACGCATGGAGAGCTGACCCGTGGTGGAGGAGCCGACATCTTCATAATCCTCAAAACGTCCGGCCACAGCGGTCAGAAAATCCTTGGCGAACCGCGATTCCAAATCGACAAAGGCTGCCCGGGAATAACGGGCTGCGTTGACTTCATTGGCCGGTTGAAAACCTGGGAAGCCTTGGATACCGGCCGGGGCCAGTTGCCCTTGTGGCCCCAGAAGGGTCAAGGAGTAATCGTTGGTCGGACCATAGGTCCACGAGGCTGGGTCACCGGCTTCGATTTGATAACGTTCCTGGCGATAGACCAGACCGGTTGTGAGATCGAGTTGCCAATTGTCCCGAGCCACAAGACTTTGCCGCAGGTCCAGGTTCGCGGTGGCATCGGCATAGCTCAACGTTCCATCATCGGTTTCGGTGGGTGACGCATCACCGAGGGAAATGTTCATGGAGTTTTTGGAACGGAAATTAAAACTGTTCTCCCCATAGCCATAGCTTAAGTCCAGATCGCCGTTGCCGACCTCGCGTTTGATTCCAGCCACGACCGAACGATCCTGGATACGGGTCACGAGCAGGGGCAGTGTTCCATTGGGATAAATATTGGGATTGTTCCGATCACTATCCGGTTCGCGAAAGAAACCACCGGCTTCACTGCGACGCTCGGCAGCACCCCCAAAAAGGTAAAGCACCGTCTGGTCATTGAGGCGCCATTCACTGTTCAGGAAAGCCGAGCCGTCCAGAGCTTCCGATTCCCCAATACGCATGGTTTTACGGCCGAAACGCTGGTCAGTTTCCGCGCGATTGGTTTCACCACGGCGTTGAATCTCACCGCTCACCTGCACAAAACTCTCGGCGCCGATCAGGGAACGGGCGGTAACGCCGGTCAAGGCTGTGTCGCCATCGCCGGTATAATTTTGTGCTCCATAGACATGAACCTGATTGGTGGTGGAGCCATCCTTTAAAACGATATTGATCACGCCGGCAATGGCATCCGATCCATACTGGGCCGATGCGCCCTGGCGCAGGATCTCGACCCGCTTGATGGCCGAAACCGGAATGGCATTGATATCGGTTCCTGCCGAGCCGCGGCCGACTGTTTGCTGCACATTCAGCAGAGCCTGGCTATGCTGCCGTTTGCCGTTGATCAGAATCAGGACCTGGTCAGGACCCATGCCTTTGAGTGTGGCAGGACGAACCGCATCAGTCCCGTCCGAAACAGTGGTGGCGGAAAAGTTGAAGCTCGGCGACAGGGCCTGCAGGAGTTTGCCGGTTTCCGCGATACCGGTCTTCTCGAGCTGTTCCTCATCATAAACCTCGATGGCCACTGCGGCTTCATCGGCGCTGCGACCGATCACACGCGTTCCCACCACTGACATTTTTTCGAGCGGCTGATTTTGAGCCTGAACGTCCCAGGCCAGGCCAAGCAGGCCCAGGGCTGTCATGAATTTTTGCATAGTCTTCCACCATAAGGAGAGTTGAAAGACGCTAGATTAAGATGAGTCGAAGAGCTTGCCTAGATGGGCAGGGAGTGGCTACATAACAATACGGAGTGATCATTCGCTGATCACCCCGTTTCCAGTGAAGACTTAAAACATGCGGGACGCCTGGGCGAGTGTCGAAAGATTGCGGTAGTCGACCCGTGACGAGCCATTGCCCACCGATCTCACGATCCAGACGAAGTCGGGATGATCATCCGTAATCCATTCGCCACCGATGATATTCGAGTTGCCGTCCAGCTCGAGGATATAGCGCCATTGCTTTTCGGAATAGTCGCGTTGCGGTTTCAGCTGCGTGGTCGGGTTCACACCATTGACCACCATGACCTGTGCATCGACATTGACCAGGAATTGGGTACCGGGAGCCGCATGCTGATAAGCAACGTCATCACTCAGTGGACGCAAATTGCTATATTGGAATTGATAACTCTGAATCGGGTAGTTCCAGACCATCTCATCACGGGATATATCAACGACCAGTTTTTGACTGGCGTCCCCTACAAAACGATCCAGGGCCAGATGAATGGTAGCGGGGTTGATATCACGGCATTCAGGTTCGATGACCCGACCATTGGCATCCTTGGTGACGGTGGGACGGTTGCAACGCCCACCGGCTGCCACGTACTGCTTCGGCGCGAAGGTATAGTAATAGGCCATGAGCGCCTTGATGTCCTCGGGATAGAAGTCAATTTTCTGCCCGCTCGCCGATTGAGCGCGAACCATTTTGATAGGTTCATCCTCCATCGAAGCGGCCAGAGCCCAGCCGTCGCAGATCCCAAACCAGGTCGGAACTTTATTGCCAAACTTCTGGGCTGTTGACACAACCTTTTGCTGCTCCGACCGGGTGAGTCCCATGGAAGGGTCATTCAGCCAAAGATCGTATTTTTCTGCAGGCGAGAGCTGCTTGACCTGTTCAGGCGGCAGCTGTAAATAATCCTGAAAGGCGGCGACGCCGTAAAGAAAATCAACGTAGGATTCTGATTGGATGAAGTTCTGCCACCGTTGGGCAATCCCGCCCTGATAGGTGGGCCAGTAAAAGCCGCTCCAGTATCTGCGGGGGTCATTCACCTGCGCCGAGGTGCGGACGTTGGTATAGGGCTTGGTGGCCAGACCAATTCTTTGATAGGCATTCACTGCATTCGGCGCTTCACGCAGTTCGCTGTTCGATACAGGCTGGGTCGATGATCCACACGACGAAAAACTTAGAAACAGTGCAATAGAGGAAACACGCTTGAGAAATCTCATGTTGATTCTCCTTAGCTCACATGAAATGTGTCGCCATCCTCCGACGATCCTGTCTGTTTGTAAATCAAAAATTTTGGGGAATTCAAAAATTTTGGTGGAGAAAGGCGAGCATGCGGAATCCTTCTCAGGACCATCATGCACGATTCCATGCATCAGATAGGAAGATAAGTAGAGATGCAAGATCCTAGCGGCGTCGCGCTACAGTCTGAGTCATGCGCACCTGAAAAGGTCGAGCGGCATGCGTAGTCTTATTTTGTACTTCATCCTCTTCGGGCTCGAGAGCCGAAGGTTTCTTCAGCTCATGACTCGCCTTCAAACGATCGGCAAAGCTGTGCACTTCATGATCGTTCGAATCATTCACATCATTTTGAGCCACCAAAGTCAGCGTCATAAGCAATGACATCAACATAGCATCCGTCCTTCCCGACAGTTGAACCACCTTCATTCGATGCTCTTCTATTTCAAGTATAGTGCCAGGCATAAGTCCTAATAATGACTGTGGGACAAGGTATCATGATTCGTGACACAGACTACAAAAGCTGCGCTACACGAAAATCCCGGCCGGATGAAATATTGACTTATTATATCAGTGGGTTAAATACGCCTGCCGCGGGTGTGCCGCATTTTGAATATCCGATCGTCCTTGGGTTGGTCGTTTGGATAACCCCACTTGAGGTCTTCTATGTCCAGCAATTCTGTTCAAGTTCGCCAGGTTATTCGTTGGATGGCGGGTTTACTTTTCGCGGTGCCGGCTTTTGCGTCAAATGATGGCACTGTCCGGGATGAAAGCAGTCGGGGCCATCGCACACGCTCGACCTATAGCCTTGAAGTTCAACCGCTTGGCTTTGGTGATGGCCTGGCCGGCGGCGTGATGGGTTCCTATTATCTTCGTCCTGATGTCCATCTGGGACTGAAGTACCTGCGCAGTGACGAGGTATCGGGCCTCTTTGATGATTACAGGGCGCATTCGGATTTGCTGGCGATCACTGTCAAGGAATTTACCAGCAACAGCTTTTACATGGAAGGCGGCTTTGGCGTTCGTAAAAAATATGTGCATCGGGAAAACAGGGATCTCATCATCGAGGATTCCACGTTCTGGGTCACGCATACAAGCGACTATAGCCGCACCGACGCTGGGTTTCTGATTGGCATCGGCAACCAGTGGCAATGGTCGCGATTTACGATCGGCTGCGAATGGATAGGCGCCTATATTCCGGCTTCACCCACGAGGGTCAACGGCAATAAGGAGGAAATCCGCGAGGACGGCAGCCGTCGAAACCTCTCCTTGGATCGTTCCGACCGGAATACAGAAACGTCCATCCGTCTGTTGAATTTTCATTTGGGTATGGTGTTCTGAAACTCAGGATGCTTTGCAGTTGATCAGCAAAAGAGAGCGGTCATCTTCCAAACGGAAATCCTTGCCGACTTCATCCAAGGTGGATTGCAGCACGTCGATCGTCATCGGCTCCGAAGGCATCTGATCCAGTCGCTGGATGAGGCGCTTGAAAGCTCGCGAACCTTCCATATAGCCGTCGGTGAAGGCGAAGAGGATGGAGTCCGCCGCCGGCCGCAGTTCTTCGTGGCTGATGACATTGTCCTCTGTCACGCCCAAGGCCGAGGAACGCAGGGAAATATACCGTGACTGACCCGACTCCCGCAAAAACCAGCCAGGTGATCCCGCATTATGAATCTCGACATGACCGTCCTGATGCAAGGCGATCGCGGTGACCGAGCTGCTGATCTGCTTGTCGAAAAGTTCCAGGAGCCGACGGTTCAAACGCTGCAAGGTTTCCTGAATGGACATGCCGAGACCCTGGCATTCGCCGAGGATGCCGATAATCACAGCGACCGGGATGGCCGCAGAGGGACCTTTGCCCACGACATCACCCAGGAAGATACGCCTTTCGGTGTCACCAGCTTCCCAAAGATAAATCCAGTCCCCACTCATCTCCTGCGCGGGCTGATAGCTCATGGAGATGCCAAAGGGATGAAACGTCTGCTCCATTTGCGAGGGCAGAAGGATTTCCTGGACGGCGCGTCCCAGGTTCAACCGTTCGGCGAATTGCACCTTGGCTTTTTCCTCTTCCAGGCGGCGGGCCCTCTCCTGCAGGTACTGGTTTTCCACTTCCATCACCCGCCATTCGCTGCCCAACCTGTTATAAATGTACTGAATGATGCCGCCTCCGAGCAGGCCGATCAAGGGCATAACCCAAGGCACAATAATACTGTGATAGCTGAAGAGGTAATTGACGAGCGTAAACCAAAGGGCCGCTACGATAAGGAGAAAAGCCCAGTACTGCATCGGCCCTGTATAGCGGGCAATGGCTGTTCCCAGGATCGTGCCCAAAATGATCAGCCAGGGCAAGGAACCCATGGGCGTGAGCCACCGATTGGCCACCACCGAGTCCACCAGTGTCGACACCAGAATGCCGTTCGGCAATTCACCAAAGGGCGCCCCTTCAATGAAGTTGGTGGCACCCGTATAGAAGTCAAACAGGATGAGAACCACATCATCTTCCTGAATCCAGGATTCCGTTCGATCCTCGCGAGCTCGTTTGATGGCATGCTGCAGACTGCGCATGTGGGCCACGTCGTAAAAAAGAGGAAGAGGTCGATGGTTGACATAGACGCTTCCATTCTCACGCAGTGGAACCTTCTGGCCATTGATTTCCAAATTTTTTCCGACCTCGATGCTGTCCGCAGCATAAAGAGCGAGATGGGGCAAAAGATAATGGGTTTGATAGAGAATAAAGGGCATGACGCTGCCATTGGTGTTGATCCTGATATGACCCACACCCGTGAAGGCCCCTTGAAAGGCTTTTTCATAGGCATAAATAAAACCCGAGGTATCCTTCACATCCTTGCTGCTGCGCATATGCCGCAGGACATCCTCCCAATCAGCGCCGGGTTTAAGCCAGCGTGTGGGTCCGTATTTGTCCTCTTCCAGTTCCAAAGGCGACCGCAGTTTGATGGCAGCCTGGTTGATAAAGGAACCCGTATAGACCGGCGCGTCCTTAATCTGCCGAAGACGTTCCAAATCTTCCTCATTGGTTTTCTCAGGCATCAGCGAAAAGACTTTATCAAGAATAATGGCTCGAGGTTTTTTCTTGGCGATATTGCCGAGCAGCAGGGAAAGGTCATGCACGCTCAGCTCGGGTTTTTTCAGAAAATCGATCGTGCCATCATCAAGCGCCAGAATTTTCAAACGCGGTGAAAGCTCCGGGGTCTTGCCCAGCTTGTCACGGACGCGGAAGAGCACGGGGTCGGCGGCATAGGTTTGAATGGAATCGTGCACCGCACTCGGGCCGATGAGCTGCAGGATCAAAACCCAAAACAGCCATACGAGCACGAACAGCCGCTGCGAGTTTTGGCCGTGCTGAGAGTTACTGGTATTTTTGGTCTGCTCCTGCAAACCGGACCTCCACGTTTCTGCCATACGCATCGGCAAACCCGCGCCAGTCTTGATAATTGAGTTTGGGAATTCTGTAGAAACCCCTCGCCCCAAGGGATGAAATTTTCGGGCGGAGTTGACGAAGCGGCCTGGACCTGGTTACCATGCTTTTGTATGGTAAGGGGTATGTTGTGCAAAAGAATGAGAAAAAACCAAACGTTACAGTCCCTGCAAGCCAGCTCTCCCAAGGGAAAGCGAGGTTATCGCAGCCGCCGCTGCCCAGCCACGTGTCCCTGCTCGACAGCTTCCTGGGTGGCGGCCTGGGTTGGGGCGACCTCAGTGAATGGGGTCTGCCCTGGGGAACAGGCCTACGGGATCTTATTCTGCCTTTTCTGGTCAGTGCCCAACAGGGTGAACAGCCGCCAGCCTGGGTTCTATGGGTTTATGGGCAAAAGGATATTTGTGTCAATCCTCTGGCCTGGCATGCCCGCGGGATTCGTTTGGAGCAGCTGCGCTTTGCTTTCAGCACCAAACCTCTTATCGAATTGAAACCACTCTTTCTTTCCGGTTTTTTTCGCGTGATTGTCCTGGACGGCGTACCCCGCCTCACCGACGAGGACTATGCGTTTCTTGCAAGACAGGCGCGCCGTCTGCAGCAGCACATCCTCGTTCTGCATCCTTACACTTTGACAACAGCCCATGGCAACGTCTGGGCCCGCATCCGCATCAACTGCTGGCGGGACTTTTCCCACCAGCATGTCGGCATCACGCTTCTCAAGGGTCATCAGCAGCGGCAGCTTCTGCTGCCTTTCCATAATTTCATTTAACAAGGAGACAGCCATGCATAAGCTTCTGTCCTTTCCTGATTTCACACGGAATTTGCAAAGCCCTCAGCAGGATCGCTTTCTGGCCCTGCAGTGGCCCGCTTCCCCCGCGGAAGCGAAGCAGCTGGGGCATAGTTTAAGTCCCGAGGTGATGCACTGGGCGGAAGATGTATGGCTGATTGATCTAGCGAGCTGTCAGGTCTACTGGCAGTCCCAGGCCCAAACAAGGCGGATGAGTTTTCATCAACTCCTCCTGGGGCATCTGGATGAAATCTGCGGGGTCTCAAGCTACCGGGCGGTCCTTGGCGATCATCCGTGGCAGGCGCTTTTGCTTTTACCCTGCCTTGCCCAGCAAAATTATTTTGGTCTCATCAATCGGCACAGTTCCATGGGCGATAATCTTTTGCAGGGGCTCAGCTGGGATGATTGGTGGCAGGCCTGTACCCGTTATGCCGAACACAGCCCCGGAGAGGGTTCACGTGTGGAACTTCAGAAGCGGCGAAGACCGATGCAGCTTGCTATGCGTCGACTCGGCTGCAGCACACCTCATCATCTTAAGAAAATGCCGCCCGAACAGATTCGGCGAAGATTCGGTGCCTTTCTTGGTGATCTTTGGAGTTTGACTTGGCAGCCACCATCCCCGCCTCTGCTTCCCAACAGTGCGGCCCCTATGCTTTTCCCTTGGCAGAGCGAAGTGCAGGGTGCCGATCTTTGCGTGCGCCGCACTCTGGATGCACCGGCCCGGGATTGGGATGTGCTGGAAACTTATTTACGTGATGACCTCAATCACTTCCCGCTCTTAAGTTCCTTTAAGAAAGGTGAGCGTATTCTGGCGTTGGAGTGGAAGATTGTCCTCTACAACCTGCAAGAACTCCCTGTCTCAATCCTCTTTCGCCATCCCCATAGCCTCCAACATGATTATCCCCAGCAGAGGACAGCCCTGCTCCAAATTTCCTTTGCTCTGCAAAAAGCTTTGCAGCAGCAAAGGTTAAGTGAATTCGAGGATCCATGCTTTTGGATCGTATCCTGGGAACTCCGCATCACTCAAAAGTTGCAGCCACCCCCACGGCAGCTGACTCTTTTTAACGAAGGGGAAAGCAGCGCGTGGGAGGAACTCCTGAATCTGGAGAACCAGCTCCCGGCTCCCCTCGAGGCCTATGCTTTGCGTGATGATTGGGTGCCCGAAGATTCCTTTGCCAGAGCCGGACAGGAAACCATCGCGCCGCCTCAGCCCGAGCATGTCACCAGTCTCAACAGCCTCGGTCGCAGCCGACCTCTCTATATGCAGAAGAAAGCCTATCCCCTGTTTCGTCCTGGCCAGAGCCTCTTGTGGAAATTCCGCGAACGCACCATGGAGAAATGGTGGATCCGTCCCGGCCAGACCGCGGTGCGCGATTATTATGAAGTTCTCTGTGATCAGCAGCTCCTGTGGGTCGCCCGGGAATCCGCCGGGCATTTCCTGGTTCTCGGCGTCTATGGCTGACGCTTCAAGGCCCTGGTGGGAATGGGCCTGTCATACCAATTTCAGTTTTCTGGTCGGCGCCTCGCATCCCGAGGATTGCGTGCAGAGAGCCCATGAATTGGGTTATCGCGGGCTTGGCATCACCGACTATGATGGCGTGTATGGGATTGTGCGAGCCTTTCGGCAGCAGCAGCTGCTGGCCGAGGGCCAGGTGCAGCAGCTGCTGGCCGAGGGCCAACAGATTCCCCTTTTTTTTGGCAGTGAAATCCATCTGGCAGCGGATCATAAACAGCCTCCTGTCTATCGGGACAGCATCATCCTTCTGGCCCTGAATCGCTCCGGCTATCACCAATTGAATGAGCTGATCAGCTTCGCCCATAAGGGCAGCAAGGATGCTGCGGTCCTGCCGCTGGATCGACTTTTGGCTGCCGCCAGTCCGGATCTGATCTGCCTTCAGCCCATGCGGGGTCTCATCCGTCGGGCCACGCCGGCCATGGTTTATGCCCGTTATCAAAGCGTGCGCGAGGCCTTTGGGCCTAATTTTTTTCTTCTGATCAGTCGGCATTTGAATCCGGCCGAGGATCATTGGATTCCTTTAACCCTGGAGTTGGGCCGGCGTCTTGAGATTCCTTACCTTTGCAGCCAGGATGCTTTCTTCCATGATGAAAAATCCAAGGAACTCTGTGATATCCTGCAGGCCATCCGCTTGAATCAAACGGTGGACGAGGTGATGCCGCACCTTTTCATCAATCGTGAACGATGTCTGCAACCGACCGAACTGCTCTATCAGCGTTACCAGGGTTTGCCTGGTTTTGCAGATTCCATGCGGCGATCGCAGGAACTGGCGGAACGCTTTCGCTTCAATCTTTGGGAACTCTGCTATCAGTACCCTCAGGAAATGCTGCCTCCGGGACATACAGCCCAGAGTTATCTCGAAGAAGTGACCTGGGAAGCGGCTCGGCAACGCTATCCGGGTGGCATTCCTTCCTCTGTGGCCAGCACGCTCGAAAAGGAATTGGATCTGAGCGCGCATCTGAGCATCGCCGATTATTTCCTTACCGTCTGGCAAATCGTCAGCTGGGCACGCTCACAGGATATTCTCTGTCAGGGCCGAGGCTCCGCGGCCAATTCCGCGATCTGTTATGTGCTTCATATCACATCCGTGAATCCCGAACGTTTTGAACTCCTTTTTGAACGCTTTCTGTGTGCCGAGCGTGGTGAGCCGCCCGATATCGATGTGGACTTTGAACATGAGCGGCGTGAGGAGGTGATCCAGCATATTTATGAACGCTACGGCCGCCACCGTGCAGCCATGGTTGCCAACGTCATTACCTTTCGCAGTCGGAGTGCTCTGCGCACAGTGGGCAAAGCCCTGGGCATCCCCATGCCTATCATCGAAGACGTCAACCTTCTGCAGGAAAGGCGGCTGCAGCGCCTGGAGGCACCTACGCTCGACGAAAACATGCCTTCGGGCTGGGGCGACCCAACCGTGACGGACCGGATTCCGGTGGATCTGTGGTTCGACCTCGCCGAACGCATCAAAGGTTTTCCGCAGCATATGGGCATCCATTCCGGAGGCTTTATCCTGAACCATACGGACATGACCACCATCTCGCCGATTGAGCCAGCCACCATGGAAGGTCGCACCGTTGTTCAATGGTCCAAGGAAGATATTGAGGCGCTGAATATTTTCAAAATCGATGTGCTGGCTCTCGGCATGCTGACCGTCATTCGCAAAGCCTTCGACCTGGTGGAGAAGACTCAGGGGAAACGTTATACGCTTTATGGAATACCGGCCGATGATCCCGCCACCTATCGCATGATTCAAAAGGCGGAAACAGTCGGCACCTTTCAAATTGAATCGCGGGCGCAGATGTCGATGCTGCCGCGTCTGCGTCCACAAAATTTTTATGAACTCGCCGTGCAGATCGGCATCATTCGTCCGGGTCCCATCGTCGGGGGTTTGATCAATTCCTATCTGCGGCGCAAGCAGGGCAGGGAACCGATTCTTTATCCGGATCCACGCCTGATTCCCATTTTAAAGCGCACACTCGGCATTCCGATTTTTCAGGAGCAGGTCATGCGCATCGCCATGCTGGTGGGCAATTTTTCGGCATCCGAAGCGGATCAGTTGCGCAAGCATATCGGCAGCTGGTCCCCCACCAAAGGCTTTGGGCCGATGGTGAAAAAGTTGGAGGAGGGTTTTCGAAAAAGCGGTCTGCAGGAAAAATTCATCACCCAGATTCTGGGCCATCTTCATGGCTTCACCAACTATGGTTTTCCGGAATCCCATTCGATTTCCTTTGCCATGATCGCTTATGCCTCCAGCTATTTGAAGTGTCATCACTCAGCCGCCTTTTATGTGTCGCTACTGAATTCCCAGCCGGTGGGCTTCTATTCGATTCATGCGCTGGTGCAAACAGCCAGGCGCGAGGGTCTGGCCTTTCACCCTATCGACATCAATCGTTCGGACTGGGACAGCACACTCGAGGAACAGAGGCCCGGGGTCTGGGCCATCCGTTTGGGCTTTCATCTGGTGGGCGGCATCAAGGAAGCCGGCGCGCGCCGTCTGATCGAGAAGAGGCGTTCCCAGGGGCTCTGGACCAGTCTGGGTCCATTTTTACAGCAAAACGTCACCCACCGGACCGATCTCACGGCCCTGGCGGCAGCGGGTGCTCTGCAAGGTTTTGGAATCGATCGCGCGGCCGCCATCTGGCTGACGGAAGCCGTGCCCTTTGCTCCGCTTTTGGATCATGAGCTGCCTTATGAATTTACCGTCGAGGATGATCAGATGCGTCTGGAAAGGGATTTTGGCAGCTTCTCCACCACACTGGGGCAGCATCCCGCCCAGCTTTTGCGGGAACGCTTTTGGTCCTATGAACTGCCCGTGCAAAAATTGGAAACGGCCAGCCAGCTCGGCGAGCGGCGCGATGGTTCAACCGTTCATGCTTTTGGGCTTGTGCTGGTAAGACAGGCGCCCATGACGGCCAAGGGCATGGAATTTTTTACCATGGAAGATGAGACAGGTTTTATCAATTTGGTCTTCACGCCGCAGACCTTGGGGCTTTATAAGCATATTGCCCATACGCATGCTTTTCTTTGTGTGCGGGGACGTTTGCAAAGGCAGGGGGAAGGACATTCAGTCCTGGTGCAGCAGGTCTATCCAAGACATGTGAAGGATCCGAAGATTGCGTCTTTGCTGGATCGTACCGGGCCCAAAGCTCCGGGGACTCTCGAGGAAACTTTCACCAGGCTGCCGCCAGCACGAAACTTCCATTAACCGAAGATTACCGAAATGCGGCGTAAAGCCCCTGGCTTCAGCCATGGGGATATAAGCCGCCCGGTGCCCTGCGGAGCTGGGCACCACTTCTTCGATTTCAACGTACCGCGCGTTCCTTCTGTGACTCAATATATTGCTTAACGATAGCGATTGGCGCTCCTCCTACTGTACAAACGAAGTACGAGTTGGTCCAGAGCGTAGGCAGCCGCTGCTTGAGTAGAGGAAACTCCTGCCTTAGAACTCTGGATGATCTTCCCTTCATGCGTTTCACTGCTTTGTGTATTCCAAACTGTGGATCGACACCCACAACCAAATGGATGTGGTCTAGCTCGCACTCCATCTCATTGATTTCAAAATTGCATTCTTTCGCGACTTCTTTGCATACCTGTTTGAGTCGCTTTTCAACAGCACCTTCCAGGTATTTTTTCCTATATTTTGTGACCCACACAACATGATATGTGCAAGAGAAGACGACGTTGTTATTGCTTTTGATTTTTTTCATTGTGTTATATACCTATAGTCTGTATAACTATTCGAAATACCACCGTGTGAGCGAAATGGCAACGAAAACAGTAAAAATCCGCATAAAAGACTCAACCAGCGCAAAGCATCTCAAACGGATGGCGCGGGCTGTCAACTATGTCTGGAACTACTGCAACGAGACCTCGCTCTATGCCATTCGCTATAACAGCGAATGGCTTTCAGGCTTCGATCTGCAGAAGCTAACAAAGGGTGTGGGGAAAGACCTTGGAATCAATTCAACCACGGTCCAGGAAATCTGCTCAGAACATGCTTTGCGCAGGAAGAAAGCCAAGAAGCGAAAGCTTCGCTGGCGTGGCCGGAAGTCATTGGGATGGATTCCTTTTAAAAGTACGGGGATCACTTTTAAAGATGGCAATGCCTATTATTCTGGCCAGGAGCTGAAGTTATTCCAGGCCGAGAGGCTTCCTGAAAAAGGTGACTATGGTTCTGGTGAATTGTGCGAAGACTCAAGGGGGCGCTGGTATCTTTGCATCTCCGTTGATTATGAAGTCGAAGTATCTGAAGCATCCGGACAAGTTGGAATTGATCTCGGCCTGAAGTCAACAGCGACGCTATCCAACGGGCAGAAGGTATCCAATGGGCGATACTACCGAATGATGGAGCGGAAACTCGGTAAAGCCCAGCAAGGCAGGAAAAAACGGCAAGCTAGAGGTATTCATGCGAAGATCAGAAACAAGCGCATGGACGACTTGCACAAGGCTTCAACAAAAATAGTCGAAGAAAATAAGGTCATCGTCGTGGGAAAGTTGTCTGCGAAAAAACTGGCCAAAACAAAGATGGCCAAGTACATCAATGATGCTGGCACAACGATGTTTAAAACAATGCTGAAATATAAAGCGAGTGCGCGTCAGCGTTGGTATGTGGAGGTCGATGAGACCAACACAACGAGAACCTGTTCTGGCTGTCGAGCAATCCCGGCCAGCGCTCCGAAAGGATTGAAAGGACTCTCGGTAAGGGAATGGGTGTGCTGTGAATGTGGAGCAATCCACGAAAGAGATATCAACGCAGCACTGAACATCCTCCGCATCGGGCGTGATGCGCTAGCGCCTGAAGTGGCCTAGGAATCCCCCGGCTTTAGCCGTGGGGAGGACGTCAAAGTTTACCTTTTTGAATCA
The DNA here is from genome assembly GCF_035638955.1 of Oligoflexus sp. GTDB lineage: Bacteria > Bdellovibrionota_B > Oligoflexia > Oligoflexales > Oligoflexaceae > Oligoflexus. The sequence continues at coordinate 27,288 of NZ_DASQYZ010000337.1, forward strand.
GCGCCCGCTGCTCTTCCATGATCTTGGCCAGAGGCACGCGCCCACCCGCATCCAGTTGCACAGCGATTTCCCGATCGAACACACGCAGGACCTGGCCTTTGACAAAAACCGAACCACGTTTGCTGGGAAAGTGGATGGTGCCTTCCAGATAATCCTTTTCCATAAAGAGCGCGCCTTTTTTAAAGGCAAAGCGAAAACCGCCCTCGGAAATATCCAACACTGCAAACTTGCCCTGATCGCACTGAAAAACAGGCTGATCGGGAGCCCGATAGAAGATTCGATAATGTTCACGTTGATTCGGGCCGCCTGCCACCATTGCGTCCAACCTCCCTGAATTTAACATTCTAACAGAAATTCACTGGTCCTGCTTCTTCCTCCCAGGCTTGGAGCGATTTTGCTTCTCCGGAATACGGCTTTTGGCATCCGGGGTAAATGGAATCTTAATCATCACCTGATCGACCTGATCCATCCGCAGAGCAGCCTGGAAGACGAGATAGTAATAACCTTTCTCACCCATGAGCGAGCGGAAAATACCTGATTCCGAGGTCGCCGGGAAATCAAAATCATCGATAAGGATCGGCGCCGCGGCACCCGCCTGCCAACGAATAAAGACCCGCTTGCCTTTGGGCTCCATGGATCGTGATGAGAACACGGCGCGCGGATAGCCTGGTCCTGCCAGCAATCCCACCCGTGACTTGTTCAAATGGAATCGCCCAATATAAACGCGTCGACCGGACAGAAGAGAGCGACATGTCGCCTGATCCGCGTCAGCGATTTCCACCACCAACTTGGCCGCCATTTTTAAATTTAAGTCCATGTGCGGCTCCAGTTTTACGGGAACACCGGCAGGCAGCGATTCATTGAGTTTAATCCACTGTCCGGCCAGGATATAACGATCCACCTGAACAGGACCGGTTTTGAGCGCAAACTTACATGTGCCCAGCAAAACAGAAATCACCGATGCCTGAGGATTTTTCGCCTGTTCTGGTGTGGCTTCAAAGCGATCGATGCTCTTGCCCACCGCAAACGGCAAGGGGAAGGATGTTTCAAATCCTAGAGCGGCCTCGCTGCGCTGCAGATCACTGAAGTAGCCTTTGTCATCGACCTTATCGCCGTCATCGTCCAAATCCAGGGCAAAGTCATCCTCTTCGGTCGACGACCGATTCGTGGTTCCACTGCAGGACAGCAGCAGGACCATGACCATCCATGTCAAGACAAGACGGAACATCCCGGCTCCGGGCGATTTAAAAGTGTTTCTGCCCATCAACGCTTCGGCTGGAACCATCAAAAACTTACTAAAAAGGGAGGAAGGGCAGCCCCATTACCTGGTAAAAGAGCAAAAAAGGATACAACTGAGCCGCCGGGATCACGCCTCATTCGGAACCAGACTCAAATAGTTTCAGCAGCTTAAGAATGGTACAGCCACTGCAATCCTCACCGTAAGGAGCAAAAACCCTTGCTTCCCACCCGCGAGGACAATCATGAAAACATGGCCTCTGATCCTGACCCTGCTTACCCTCAGTTCATCCGCATGGGCCCACGGTCCACGTCATCCCTCTGATTTCGAAGAACGCATTCGCAGCCTGGAATTAAGCGTCCGTGAACTGCAAAACGAACTGGATCGATTGCGGGAACAACGCCCGGCCTTCAGCTGCCTTTTGAATACTCCCTTTGGAACCTTCCACGGCAAAGGCGAAACCATGCTCGAAGCCAAGGCACGAACGCTGAATGCCTGCGAAAAAGGCAGCAAAGCCTTCTGTCATGAAGACAAGGTGGTTTGCGAAAAAGCTGACTTTTAGGTAAACCCCCCCAAACTCTCCGCAGCCCGCCGGCTCCCGAACCGATAGTTCCAAGGTGCAGAATCGGGAGAACCTGTGTTACCTGGCGTCACTCAAAAAGATAGCGATCTTATTCCACGCATCATGCGGCAATTATGGGTATTCCTGGCCTACGTGGCGGCCGCTCGACTGGCCATACTTCTGGCGTTGCCGCCGGGATATGCCTCTCCGATCTGGCCGGCGGCAGGTATTGCCATCGCCGCCACCATAGTTTGGGGACCATCCTTAACCCTGGCTGTCTTCCTTGGCTCCATTGCCACCAACCTTCGGCCGGATGAACTCATTCAACATCCCATGCACCAGATTCTGGTCCAGCTTTGTCTCGCACTGGGATCGAGCCTGCAGGCCTACCTGGGGTCTTTGATCTATCACGCTTTGAATCGCCGACTGCCGAATCAGGCCCACCCTCAACGTTTGGCTTGGGAAGTGCTTTTATTGGGACCGATCACCTGTTTGATCGCAGCCACTCTTGGCGTTTCGGCTCTCACAGCTTTTCATGTCATCGATTTCAGTTCCTTTCCAACCAATTGGATCTGGTGGTGGCTGGGTGATGCGTTTGGAGCGGGCATGCTGGCCCCGCTGCTGATTCGCATGCACCAGGACCTTTATACCAATCCAGGGCGCTTTAAGTTGTCTCCCTTTCTTCTGGCTCCTGCTGCGCTAAGCCTTGTCATCACCACCGCATTGACCATTCACCTGACCCAGACGGACAATCGCAATCGCGGCATTCTGAAACACGAAGTCAACGACTTTCACCTCGACATTCAAGAAAAAATCGAGCACGCCTTGCAGCATTTGCAAATGCTGGCTGAGCTATCCCAAATCGTGGATCCACTCGTTGTCATAGATAACTCAAAGACCTGGGAAAAACCCTGGCCTCGCATCATGTGGATCCCCCAAACCCAGTTTGCCAGTCAGAATGAAATTCCCGGGCCCCTTCTGCAAAAAGCCTGGGACGAGTCCAGGGCGCCCAGAAGTTTTCGGCTTCAGCTGGCTTCGGATCAGAAAGCCGTTCTGGTTATGACAAGGTCCCTGAATGCCCAAACCCATGCCACCCATCCGGGTCTCTTGGTCGCTGTTTTAAACTGGTCTGAGCTTATTCAACCGGCACTTCCCATCCTGAACCATCCGGTTTTTCACATTCAAATTCAAAACCCATCCGACCGCAGCACACCGGAGGCCTTGTATCAAAGCTGGTTTGGTCGCGACGCCACAGCATCCGCACCCACACGCGCACCTCTTTACGGAAGGTTTCAAAAACCTTTGAAAATCGCCGATCAGACCTTCAACCTGCAGGTGGATTTTCCTGCCGAAGCCTTCAATAGCGGCCGCAATGGTGATCCGATTTTCATGACCCTTCTCGCTATCATCCTGGCTTTCACCTTCAACGTCTTCTTCCTATCGCTTCAGAATAAACCGGCTGCTGAAAGCGTGGAAACCAAAGCCCAATATGACGAACTCCTTCATCATTATGAAACTCTGCGTGATGCCGATCGCGACAAGGCCAATCTTCTGGCTAACATCAGCCATCAGATCAAAAGTCCTCTTCAGGGTATCCTGGGATTGCTGGACATGATCCAGGCCAGTGCCTTGGATAACAAGCAACGCAGCGGCATGGAAACGATCATCAGCAACTGCCAATCCATGCGCATGATGCTCGACGACGTTCACACCTATGGCGCCATGGAAGCCAACCTCCTGACCCTGGTGACGGAAGAGTTCCTGATTGAAAAATTCCTATGTGCCGTGATCTCCGTTTACGAACTGCCCGCCGAAGAACGCCAGAATCAATTTCACTATCAGATTGATTTACCCACCACCCTGCAAATCCAGGGGGACCGAGGCCAACTGCATCGCATCCTCAGTCATCTGCTCGGTGATGCCATCAGTCGCACCCACCGCGGTCGTATTCACGTCTCCGCCTCCCATCAGGCTGACGGCACCCTGATCATCTCCATTCAAACAAGGCGGGGCTCGCAGGAAGAAGTTCACGATAACGATCGCGAGTTCGGCAATATCAAAAACTATCAGCCGATGGAAATCTTCAATCTGAAGATCTGCGACAGGCTCGTGCAGGCCATGGGAGGCCGGCTCGTCCTGGAACGGCCCGATCCTTTGACCAACAAGATTACACTCCGCCTGCCCTGGCCTGTGGTGGCGCTGCAGGCGTCCGGTCCACAAGCTGTCGAGCCTCATACCTACCAGAACGTTCTGGTGGTGGATGACAACACGATCAATCTCACAGTGGCTTCAAGCCTGCTTGTCAAACTGGGCTATAGCGTGGATACCGCCCTTGATGGGCCTGAGTCGTTGGAAAAGATCAAACACAAACGCTACGACGTGATCTTTATGGACTGTCAGATGCCTCGCATGGACGGCTTCGAAACAACGCAAAGGATCCGCACGGCGTATCGGCCCGACCGCGGTCCGCTTATCCTCGCCCTCACCGCCAATGCCTTGGATGGTGTGCAGGGACAGGCGATTCACGCCGGGATGGATGGCGTTCTGAGCAAACCCATTTCGCTCGATGCTCTGATCAAAACCGTAGGCTATGCGAAAGCCCCGACACCCCAGTCGGCGCCTCCGCTTGCACCTCTCATGGATCTCAAGGCATTCTCGCAGGGCCTGGCTCATGACAACGAATTGATTCAAACGGCTATCCTCCGCTATTTCGAGGAAATTGATGGCCTCATGCATCGTCTGCGCAGCGAAATCGAGCGTGGCGACACGGGAGCTGCTGCCAAGATCGCCCATACCCTGAAAGGTCTGACGATGCTCTTCGCCGCACCAACGCTGGTGGAAGCTCATCAGGCCTTGGAAGCCGCGGGCAAGGCAGGTCACGTCCATAAATTGTCGGCCCTTCTGCAGCCGATCGAAGGCCTTACCGATCGGTTGAAGGTCGAACTCAAAAAACTTGTGAATGATAACAGCATATCCAGAAAGGATGTGGCCTGATGGATCCCAAGCCCAAGATTCTGGTGGTGGAAGATTCCCTGGTTCTCAGAGATATTGAGTCCCTTCAGCTGCGCAAGGCCGGATTCCAAACGCTGGCCTGCGAGACCGGGGAAGCGTGTCTGCAGCTGCTCAGCTCCGATCCCACGATCGATGCGGTGCTGCTCGACATTGAACTGCCAGGCATCTCAGGTCTTGAGGTGCTGGCCACCATCCGGCAAACCCGCAGCATCCTGCAGCTTCCCGTGATTATGGCCACAGGCAAAACAGATAGCGAGACCACCGTCCAGGCTCTTCATCTGGGAGCTAATGATTATGTGACTAAACCTGTTGACTTTGAAGTGGCCCAGCTGCGTTTGCGCACGCATTTGCAGCTGCGGGACCTGTCGACGATTCAGGAAAAGGTGAGAAAAGCGGAAGCCGTGCGGGCCCTGATCACCACTTACAATCATGAGATCAATAATGCCTTGATGATTGCCTCAGGGAGTCTGGCTCGCGGCCTCGCAGGCCTCGATGAACACCGCTTTGAAAAACTCAATCAATCGCTGGATCGGATTGCCAACATTGTGAAGCGATTGCACGAAACAGCAGGCAAGGATCTGGAAATGACGACCTATGTGAAGGACGTCAAAATGCTTAAAATCTAGTCCTGTCCGCTTGGATCATGGACACCATGCAGACGGCTGTACTCACCCAACATCAGACCGGTCGCCACCGAAACGTTCAAACTCTCCACAGCTCCCGTTCCTGGAATGACGATCGCATCATCAAACATGGCTTCGATCTCCGGCGAAGCGCCTCGCACTTCATGCCCCATGACAAGGCAGAGTTTACGGGCCAAAGGCTGGGCATACAAGGACGTGCGGGCGTGACTTGAAGTGCCCACGATGCGATACCCCTGCTGCCGAAGTTTTGACAAGAAATTCAAAGCATCATCCAGCACAAACGTATCGACAAACTCTGCGCCGCCTTCACTCACGCGAGCAGTGGCCGCTGATAGGGCCGGCAACTGCTGATGTCCGGCCAGCGTCCGCCAACCGAAATGGGCCATGACTCGCATGATCGTTCCAATATTATGGGGATTCTGGACACCATCAAGAAAAACAAAAGGCTGAGGAAAAACCTCCAGCCGCTTGCGCAGGGCGTGTTCATCGCCATGGACCGGAGCACGAGCCAGGATCGCAACCCCTTCATGATGCACCGAGCTGGTGATGCGTTCCAGATCCGCAGTGCTTACCATATGATAAGCTTTCTTCTGCTGGGCGCACCAGCGCAGGAGCTCACCGAACGTTGGCAATAATTCCTCGGTGCAGTACACGCGAATGATGTCCTCTTTCCGCACCCGCATCAGAGTCTCACAGATATGCAAACCGCAATACAGCAGCTCAGGTCGTTTCTCGACAGCTTTGACTGCACTTTTGGCAGCAATGACAGGTGTGGAACGAGGCTTAAAACCCATGATATTTCCTTTGCATACAGAGCCCCACTTTCTAGCTTAACTCCACGCCAATGCCAAGACTTCCTATCCAACCATAATCATATCAGTCAGTTAATACATTTGCGGGTTATGATCCCGCGGGTGAAAAGTTGTAAATCAGCGCCTGACCTCTAAACACAGCACACGCTCAAAAATCCCGGCGCGGGTGCCCGAATAGCGCTCCAAAGTCTGAATAATAAAGGATAATATTCTGGCTCACGGGCCAGTCCCAGGCACCTGAAAACGGTCCTTTTCTTGCTTGCCATGGTACACCCGAATCTGGAGGACCGAACTGGTGGCACACCGAAGCCTAAGTCTCTTAATTTTCCTGCTTGCGACAAGCTGTGGAGATTCAGGTAAACCTGATGCAACAAAGGTCCTGCAGAGCATGGCCAATGCTGACAGCAAAAGCGTTCAAAAGTTAGCCTTTAATGAACCCATTGATTCCAGGACGTTTGGATTGGTTCCGAACAGGAATGTTGACGGCAAAACCCTTGCTCAAATTATTACGAGTCAAAGTGCTGGTCGCGATGATGCGATGCTTTGCAGCGCTTGCCATCACAATCGCGACGCTCAGGGCGGATATGGGGTCCCTGCAGCCCAAAATGCGCCAAGCCTCAATTTGAAACCAACAGACCGGGTCAGCAATCGAACCTGGGCTGGTGCAGGTGGTTGGGCCGAACGCTTTGTTAAAAACGACACCAAGCCCGACAATCTTAAGATCTTTATTCAGGCCTGGATCAACGGCGGTTACAAATAACCCCCATCATATTTTAATGACGCGGATGCCCTTCTTTTCACCACTGAGTTTTTACACTCATGAGGTCCTCCCTTGAACCTGCCCTGGTTCTTCTGTAGCCTTCACAAGAGAACGCACACAATCTACTCTTCACCTTTCGCACGGCGAACGTGATGTCTCGCTGCCCAATTTCGTCTCTCATCGAGGACCATATGATCAATCTCTTTGCCCGACCTGCTGATATGTGTGTTCATGTTGTGGAACCCATGGTTGCCCTCCGCTCGGTGCTGATTGAAACGCTGCGTAATCAGGGATTTAGTCAGGTCACTGGCTTCGGTGATTTCAAAACCCTGCTGGTTCATCTGTCGACCCAAAGATCGGACTGGATTGTCGCAGGAGGTTGCTTCAATAGTGACATCAATATTATTCACCTCCTCAAGCTTTGTTTGGATGAGCCCCGTTTGCAGCAGACCCGGGTAAGCTTTATGATGCGTGAACACGAAAAGGAAATGCTGCCTCTGGCCTTTGAACTGGGCCTTCTATCCTATCACAGCTCCCATATCCCAAGCCGCATTCCCGAGGAGATCTCCGACCTTCTCCGCATCATTCGCCTTGCTGGCTACAGAAGTGCGCTGGCATCGTCCAACTTTCTCTGTCGGATCCTTAAGGAAGAACGGCGTTGGGATATGATCATTCATCTCCAAAAATCTCTTCTGGACGTTTTTCCTGGCTCGTCTCAAATTCTGCTCGCGCTGGCTGAAGCCGAACTGAATTCCGGACGCAAGGAAGGCCGGAAAACCCTCGAACAGGTCCTGCTCATTGATCCCAGCCTGACGAATGAGGTCGAGCAGCTTAAAACGCGCTTTGTTCCTCAGGAAACCCTTGAAATGCCAATCGATCTCGATCTTCCCCTTGACGAGGACAATAGCCGAATGAATGTGCTTGGTCTGGCCTCATGCATTCTGATCGATCCTGATACGACTGTTCACCAGCTCGTTCGCCAGTCACTCAAGACGGCTGGCGTTGAACAGGTTGAGACATTTGAATCAGGCGACAGTGCCTGGCGCTGGCTGACTCAGGGTGGTCGCCCTTCACTGATTCTTATGGAATGGCGCATTCCAGAATTGAATGCTCTGCAACTGATACAGCGTATCAACCAGCATTCCCCGGGCGTCCCTATCATCCTTATTTCTTCTCTCATCAACCCGGGCGAGTTTTCTCTCATCAAGGAAATCGGGGTCAGGGGAGTCGTCGAAAAGCCATTTGACACGCAAACCTTAATGACCGAAATCATAACCGTGATTCAGCAGCATCGTTATCCCAGCGATCAAACAGCCATGGATCGCCGCATTCAGCAATGCCTCGCCACGGCCAACGAAGCGGAAGCATCCCGCCTTATAGCCATGTATCTCTGCAATCCTGCCTTTGAGCCAGTCGGCAAACTGCGGATCGAGGCCGAATTCGCTTTCTTCAAAGGTCGTTATAAACAATGCTGCACCATGGCCTTTGAGGCTCTCAAAATCACCGGTGATTCACTTGACCTGCTTAATCTACTCGCCAAAGCCCTGATGCGTCTCGGTGACTATGAAAATGCCTTGAAGCTGCTCGAGAAAGCCAATGCCCTGGCACCCCGCAATATTGATCGGATCTGTCGCATGGCGACCATCTGCAGTGAAATGGGTAAAGAGGAAGAAGCTGAAAGCCTGCTCGTCGAGGCGAAAACCATCGATGCCGTGAACATTCTGGTGAGTGAAACGGAGGCTCACATAGCCATCGCCAGCAATGATACCAAACGCGCGGCCGAAACCCTCAAGGGTATGGAAAATCTGCACCGAATTGTGGCTTATACGAATAACAAAGCTGTGGCCCTGATTCGTAACAACCAGCTTCAGAAGGGCATCAACCTCTATAAATCAGCTCTTGAATCCTTGCCTCAGCCATGGAATGACATTCACGACACCATCTGCTTTAACCTCGGTTTAGCCTACATTCGCCTGATAAAATACCAGGAAGCCAAGGATATTTTCGGCCGGATTAAAGCGGATGGCTCGTCCGCAACGGCTCGGAAGGTCACGGCATTGATCGCTAAACTTGATCATGCCGTCCGTACACAAACCCAACTTCAGTTCGCCACCGAAACCAGCCACGACAGTTCAGCACAATCCGAGGACACTATGGTTTTCAATCTGGAGAAGATGATGGACAGCCTGATACCAGTGCGCGGGGATATTTGCTGCTATCGCATCTTTCGGGCTCAAGAACTTGCTAGTGAATCCATGCTGAAAATGCTGCAGAATATGCCGAAGATGGCGCAAAGGCCGCCCCTTCGCAAAGTCGAATCACAGGTAAAATCCGATCGCTCTCAGGCTTCATAAAGGGAGGACCAACAATGGGAAAAGCACGAGCTTTGATTGTGGACGACGAGGCTGATCTTCGGGAGGCTCTGCGTGAAGAGCTGATCATCGATCAATGGGACGTCGATGAGGCCGTCGATGGCCTTGACGCTTTGCAAAAATTGGAAAAAGAGAATTACGACGTTGTGATCACCGACGTCCGTATGCCCAATATCGATGGATGGGGCCTTTTACGGACGATACGCACCACCAATCTCCAAACGATTGTGGTGATCATGAGTGCCTATGCTGATACCCCACCCTGGGAAGCTTACGCTCTGGGTGCCAATGGATTTTTTGGCAAACCATTTCGTATCAGTGATCTGGAAGAGCTGGTTCGATCCATGCGCCTGCCCATGCCCGAACGTTGGGGCGATAACGAAAGAAAACAGGCCGGTTGGCAGCCGACGGATCAAATCGATGTTGACTGCAGCAAGCATCCCGAGAATTTCAGCCTGGGACGAGGTGGAATGTTTGTCGGCATCGAAATGCAGGGGATCCGGAAAGGCTCCATTGTAAGCTTTCGCGTCACAACCCGTGATCTGGTCCTCGAGGGGGTCGGCAAAGTGCGTTGGAAAAGAACGGTCAGTGAAGGTGATCTGGCTCCGGGACTCGGTGTGGAGTTTCTTTATCTCAATGAATCATGCCGCAGCAGGGTCAGCCTTGCCATCAGCAAGAGCACGGAACGATCGTTTATTCCAAAAGGATCGCTTCAGCCTGCTTCAAGTCGATCGGTATAAAAATTGCAAATTTTATACCGCATCATTTGATGTTGAGAAGATATGAAATCAACCTAAAAAGCAGGAGTACATAATCATGGCTGGGAAAAATGAGCGCGGATTTGCCGCCATGGATCCCGAGGAACAGAGAGAGATTGCAAGGCGAGGCGGCCGGGCTGCTCATGAATCTGGCAACGCTCACGAATTCACCTCGGAAGAAGCAGCCGAGGCGGGTCGTAAAGGTGGTGAAGCTGTCAGTAAAAACCGTGAGCATATGGCTGAAATCGGACGCAAGGGCGGCTTGGCCGCTCATCATCGCAATGCTGCTTTCCACCATGAATCAGCTGCACACCATCATCGCAAGGCAGCTCTCCATCATGAAAATGGTGACTTTGACGAGAGTGAGCTTCATGGTCATCAGGCCCACACCCATAGTGAAACAGCGCATGAACATAGTAGGAAATCCCGCCGTAAGGGTGCTACCAGCGAATCCAAGTCACAACGCAACGAAGGTCGCACGAGCAGCCCTGCTTCCAGTCCAGAGGAAGGCGACAGGAGTTCCGAAGCGCAGAGCGGAAGCGGCAACGAACAGGAAGCCGAGCGTAGCGCAAGCGATGTCGAACAGCAGGAGAGTCTGAGTCGAGGAGAGAGCGCCGACAACCGCACGAGCGGTGATGAGAGCGTAGAAGATGAAGATCACCTAAGAGAAAGTGAAGGCTCTGCCTCGCAAAGCGGGGATGAAAAAGGCGATCGTCATAGCGGCAGAGAAGATTTGCGCGTTTAAAAACCAAAGGTTTCTGACTTAAAGACATGCGTTTTCCGAAGCCCATTCTTCGTAAAATTTGGCATGAAGTAAAATGTTGTTACAAAAAGAATTCACCTTGGACTTGATTCCATACGCTTTCGGGCCTTGATTGCACCTGAAATTTCATAAAAACGCGAAAGAGTTGTTTGGTATGGATTGTGAAGAGACTTGCGAAGGATCGATCACAAGTACATTAGGCTGGATAGCTAACTCTAACGCAACTTGAAGGATGTTTTTATGACGAGCAATGAAAAAAATCAGAAAAACAAAGGTCAAGGTTCAAGCCAAAGAGGCTTTGCAGGGATGGATGAGGAGCAACAGAGGGAAATTTCCGCCAAAGGCGGACGCGCTGCTCACCAAAGCGGAAATGCTCACGAATTTGATTCCGAAGAAGCACGCGAAGCTGGCCGTAAAGGTGGCCAGGCATCTCATCAAGCTTCGCGCGGCCAAAATCAAAATCAAAGCCAAGGCCAGAACCAAAATAAGAATAGCAATCGCAACGAAGAGGAAGAAGACGAAGAAGAAGGCTCATCCTCCTCGTCATCGCGTGGCGGCTCATCGAACCGTAATCGCTGATTCTCAACCTTCTCCATTGAAAAGACTCCAGGAACCGCGGTTATCCGCGGTTCTCTCGTTTGGGCTCCTGCTGGACCCGCTTCCATGCATGGGCCAGGAGAAGTTCAGCCGTCATGTCGGCTAGATAGATCGGACTGATCGTACGTTTTGCTACATGAACAGCATCGATACCAGCAAGTCCCAGCGCTGATCCTGCTGCTAACATCACTGTATCAGCTTCAGGCTGCTCCCTGCGGGATGCAGCAAGAAGTGAGGCTCCAATGGCTGTCACCAACACCCCGACGGTTGCACAAGCCACCAGTCATTTTTTGGACCTGTCACCGCTTCAAAACTTTTTCGATGAAACAAAGGCCATAATCCGGTTGCCAAATAGAAATAGCCTTGAGTTCTTGCAAGTTTTTCCCAGGATAGTTTTGCTTTCATAAATCCCCCAAAGGAGAATTTTTTGCAAAAGCCTGACCAGTGACGTGAACGGAGGCTTTATGATCAATAATCAATCGATGTCCGCAGCCGAAGCCATGCTAAAATATAAACCCGATATCGAAGAGCTCTGGGCTCAGATTGTGGAAGCAAAAATTCGATCGGCTTCAGAGCTGGCTGACCCTATTCTCTTCAACTACTTTCCCAACCTTTTGCAACGCATAGCCGAAGCCCTGGCTCCAGACTCAAACCGAATCGACGCTGTCGAAGGCAATACATCGGCGCACGAACACGGCGGTGAACGTGCCCGTCTGACCAACTTCAATATCTCCCAAATCGCTACAGAATTTTACGCCCTCAAGGAAGCCATACATGCTGTTCTCGGGAGCAGGGCTCAACTGACTCAAAAAGAGATAGTCATCATGAACTGCTCCACCCGGTCCATTGACCAATCTCTTCAAGAGTCGATTACATCGTTTGTTCTGGCCGAAGCTTATATTCGGGAGCAGTTTATCGCCATGCTCGCTCACGACATCAGAGGACCCATCTCATTCATCAAGATGGCGACGACCTTGCTCATGGAGGGGACGGATCCTCAGGAAGCCTACGAGCTGTTTCGGAGAATCGCTGACTCTGCAGAAAACGCCGGCATGCTCATCGATAATATTTTGGATGCCAGTGTGATCAAGGCAAGCCGCAGAATTAAACTTGGCATTGAACATATCGACATCTTTGGAGTCATTCAAAAAGTGCTTCGTCAACATTCCAACTCCAGGATTCGCCTGGAAGGCCAGTCCGTGATGGGCTACTGGTGCCCGCGCGGGGTGAGTCGAGTGATTCAAAATCTGGTGGATAATGCTCTGAAGTACAGTGAGAACAACACAGACGTGACCGTCAAACTCGAGGAAATCCGTGGTGCCCTCCATATTTCTGTCCATAACGAAGGCCAACCCATCCCCGTCGAGCAGCAGGAGAATATTTTCCAGCCCTTCCATCGCTCCCATGGAGCCCAAGGCCATGACATCAAAGGTTGGGGGTTTGGATTGCCGATCGTGCGCGGCATAACCGAGGCTCATGGTGGCACCATTGAAGTGGACAGCGCTCTCGGGCGCGGGACCACCATCACCATCACGCTGCCTGGAGATGCCAGACCTTATCAAAATGCACCGACCTTCGACTGAAGGGTCTTTGGCAAACTTAGGTATTGACCTAAGTATCAGGCTGGCTTAAAGTGAACTATATGGGCATGTCAACTTTACAGCTGGATCAGGTATTTAAAGCGCTGGCCGACCCAACCAGGCGGGCCATACTCGAACGTTTAAGTCGAGGCTCCCGTTCAACGACAGAGCTGGCCAAACCCTTCGATATGGCGCTTCCATCCTTTGTTCAGCATCTCGCTCTTCTCGAGGACTGTCATCTCATCAGTTCTCACAAAGAAGGCCGCGTTCGCACCTATTCGCTGAACGCGAAGGAATTGAAGAAAGCCGAGGATTGGATGGCCCGACAAAGACTACTCTGGGAAACGCGACTCAATCAATTGGATCAATACCTTCATTCCCTTAAGGAGGACGATGATGAATAAATTCAACCCCGAATTGGATCTGATGCTGGAACGCGTCGTGGATGTCAAACCAGAGATCATTTGGAAAGCCTGGACCAAAGTCGAACATCTCAAAAAATGGTTTGTACCGGCGCCATGGACCATTGCTGACTGTGAAGTGGATTTGAGGCCAGGAGGCATTTTCAAAACCATCATGCAATCGCCTGAAGGGGAAAAGTTTCCCAACGTCGGCTGTTATCTTGAAATCATTGAAAACAAAAAACTGGTTTGGACCGATCTTTTGCTGCCTGGTTATCGTCCCGCGGCAAAACTGGAGTCCGGTGCCGACCTGGCCTTCACCGCAACGGTTTTGATGGAGCCCCATGGCAAGGGAACGAAGTACCAGGCGATCGTGATGCATAAGAATGCCCAGGATCGGAAGCGGCATGAGGAAATGGGTTTTCAGGACGGCTGGGGCAAGTGTCTGGATCAACTGGTGGCTCTTGCACCGCAAATCAGGTGACCTATGAATGATCATGTTTCACTAAAATGCAGCTGTGGTAAATTTCGTGGACGCATCAATCTCGCTGGAATGTCGTCCAAGCGGGCGGTCTGTCTCTGTGATGACTGCCAGGCTTTTGCCCATCAGCTGGGTCGTGCCAAGGAGGTTCTCGATGCCAATGGGGGAACCGATATTTATCCCTGCTACCCGTCTCATCTGGAATTCACGCAAGGTGCTGACCAAGTGAAGTGCTTGCGTCTTTCTCCGAAAGGTCTTCTGCGCTGGTACGCTGGTTGCTGCAAAACACCGATTGCGAACAGTCCGCCTTCATCCAGGATGCCTTACGTGGGAGTGGTTCATACCATCATGGATCATGCCGCCGATGCCACGACTCACGAGGAAGCGATCGGACCTGTTCATATGCGCATACAGGGGAAGTTCGGAATTGGTCCACTGCCCCCAGGCACCGATCAGAAAGTTTCCCTACCGGCAATTCTGGTTGTCCTGCGCTTTCTGACTTCAGGCTGGCTGCGACGGAAGCAGCAACCTTCGCCTTTCTTTGATAGCAAGGGCCAGATGCGGGTCACACCTTACGTCCTTACGCGTGATGAGCGTGTGAGTCTTCGTAAGCTATGTGGGCCAGCTTAGGCTTATTTTTTGCATACTTGACCCCCCAGGGCCTGTTGGATAACCGGCGACCTCAAATCACGCCAATATTACATGATGGGCAAGGGGGGATGCGTGAAAAGTAAGAATAAGAAGACGAATCCAAATAAGAAGAAAACGAAGAATTTAAGAGGGACATTGATTGAAGCCAGCCAGGCTTTCTATCTCAATCGATTGCTGACTGAGCTTTTTCCAATCGAACCGCGACCCACTCAACCCGCGAAAGTGATCTGGCTTTCAACCGCGAAATTATACCGGGCTCGATACGGGCAAGGCTAAGGATCGATGCCAAAGATTTTTTTGTATGTTCCATCCTGTTTAAGTTCTTTGAATGCGGAACCAAGCTTATCAGCAAGGTCTGCATTTTTTTTCGAAAGAAACAGATAGATGGGTTCCTTATAAAACGTTCTTTCACTCATGCGAAAGAGCTGCGGGTCGCTCGATAACCGGAAATGTTCCGCAAATTGGAATTGGGTTGTGATCACGGTTCCCGCGCGTTTGAGCCTGAGCATATCCATGGTGCTGGATCCTGGGCCTACGAATTCACAGTCGAGCTTGAGTTCCTTGCAAGCCCGACGGTGAAAAAAGCTATCCTTGGCCGCAAGGGTTTTATACTGGCGGACATCAGCAAGCTCGGCAAGAACCCGCTCCCGGTTATAGATAAAGTAAAGTCGGAGCATCGACGCCGACTCATCCACGCGCACCACGGAAGAGTCCTCTTCATAGACCTCATTCAGCCGCCCCAGATCACCATCCAACTCGCCCTTATGAAGCAGATCCTGAATACGAAGAAAAGGCGTTGACTTCAGCTCGATATGAAGGCCCTTGTCCGTTTTCGCTGCCACCTGATTCATGTAACCCTGAAGCTTGGGCCAAAGAATATGCTCATTCGGTAAACCGAGGCCAAAAGCCAAATGACGGGCGTTCAGCTGGGTGGCGAACAGAAGCGAAACGATAAAGAGCGGCAGGGACCCATATTTCATGGTTCGAGACATTCTTAAACCTTCCAAAGATTGAGCATCGGGGGGCGGGCTATGGGTAAGGTTAACCCTTTTCCCTGCGATGATACAAGACTTGTAGGGTTTTTGGAACGAAATACCCCGCCTGCAGAGGACAGGCGGGGCTCCCACAGATTAACTGGAACCTTTAATCGCGACTGACATCATCAAGAATTTGGTCCAATGTGCCTCCTTCGGCAAAGTGTGCGTTTTGAACGTCTGCCCAGCTGCCGAATTTTTGCTCAAGATTGAACAGCGAAATGGGTTTCAAAGAGTCCTCATATTTTTTCAAGATCTTCTCATCTCTTGGACGGAAATGATTCTGGGCGATAATGTCCTGAGCTTCTTCAGTATAGAGATAATTCAAATAAGCCGTGGCAGCCTCACGTGTGCCTCGGGCATCGACCACACGATCCACGACAGCAACCACGGGTTCAGCAAGGATGGAAACCGAAGGCAGTACGATTTCGAATTTGCTTTCAGGATAGGATTCAAGAATTTGATAGGCTTCGTTTTCCCAGGTGATCAGCACATCACCCTTATTCTTCTCGGCAAAGCTGATCGTGGCATCACGCGCCCCGGAATCCAGGGCGACCACGCGATCATAGAGTTTTCTTACAAACTCCTTGGCAGCTGCCTCACCATCAGCCTGCTCGCCCGATTGCAACGCATAGCCCCAGGCCGCCAGATAACTCCATCGAGCGCCGCCGGACGTCCTGGGATTGGGTGTGACAAGACCAACATCGGAACGAACCAAATCCGACCAGTCCGCGACCGCCTTGGGATTGCCAGAACGGACAACGAAAACGATGGTCGATGTATACGGTGCGGAATTGAAGGGCAGTTTCTGCTGCCAGTCTTCACTGACGAGCTGATTTTCCACCAGCAAATCCACATCGGGAGCGAGTGCCAGCGTCACCACATCAGCCTGTAAACCATCCACCACTGCCTGAGCTTGTTTCCCTGATCCGCCATGGGATTGATCCACGCTGATATCGAGCTGCTGACTTTTCTTAAAGTGCTCCACAAATTTCGGATTGATCTGTTCGAACAGCTCCCGGGTGGGATCATAGGATACGTTCAGGATCTTTTGAGCTTCAGGTTGAACCGGTGTCTGCGATTCGGAGCCACCAGCAAAAAGAGATGACGAGGACACGACGAGGAATGCCGTAGGCAAAAGGAAATGCAACGATTTCATAACAATACTCCAAATAATTGAGGTAAGCGAAGTGAACATTCAATTGTGAAAAATGGGGGGACGTTGGGGAGGGTCAACAACAACAGGATGGACTGAGGAAAATGGGTAGCATAGGAAACTCCGAATAAGAACTCTTGGCTTTCCCTGTTTTGCCGGAACTCGGACGCGGAGTCAAATCTGGGCTTAGACAAATTTTAAATAAGGATATGGGGTGCGCCGCCCCTCAGGATCTGATGGAAGCAGCGAGTGGGTGGTTTTACTTTGAGCCTACCCGCTTAAAGGCCTGCGCCGTGTACTGCTCGAATTCACCACTCTTAAGAATACGATAGACCCCTATGCTGTTCGCGTTGGCATTCAGCAGTTCATAGCTACGGGTCTGATAAAGTCGACAAGTTTTTTCCGTCACTTCCGTGTCGGCCAGCTCCTTCTCACACTGAATCATAGCCGCGAGTTCAGTGATGGGTTGCCGGTCCGCATTGTAGAAACGATCCACGACCAGTCGACCCTCAGTAAGTTTCCATAGACCATAGCCTGTAAAATCTTCGGCGCCATCATAGTGCGTCGTGAAACTGGAAAAGACCACCGCGTTGAAAACAATGATCGTCTCCCCATGTCTCCCAACAGCCTTGGAAAATGGGTGACTGGGACTGAAATCCCTGGCCCCGTGCGATGGGATCGACGAGGACACTGGGCTCTTCCGCCACGAATTCACGATCGGGCCACTGGGCATCAGCCAGCAGACGCTTCGTAACGCTATCGCCTTGATACTGCTGATAGGACACGCTGTAGCCCTTGCCATCCCAAACCTGAAGTGAACCTTGCTCAAGTCTCCAGGAAAGTTGCTTGAGTCCACTCGGGTGATCGACCAAAACAGTCGCGACCTGGCCTGCATCCAGCCGCACCAGAAGCGATACGGTCTCCTTGAAAGCCGAACCATTGGTGCTGGCCTGATAGTCGGGCAAATTCAAACTCAGGATCTGACCCTGCTGAGGTGCAAAATCTTTAAACTGACGTTTGGCGATGAGCTTCACCTGATCGCGGACAAAAGTCTGCTCCTGGACGCCTTTTTCTGGATGATCGGGATAACTTGAGGTGGCGTTCATATTCATTTTCCAGATTATGCCACGCAGTACATCGAACTTGTGAAACTCCAGAGTCAGACTATGCAAGGCCGTCACGTTGAGAATGCCGATGCCATTGCCATTCTCATCTTCGATGTATTCATAAATTTTGGTTTCGGTAGGTGTCAGCAGACGGATGGAGATTTTTCCACCCTCCAATTGCCACTCAATTTCGGAGCTGCCATTGCGATCCACCAGCTGACCTCGTCCATCAGCCTGGAACCTTAGACGGGTGTTCAAGTGGCCTTTATCCTCGACCACCCATTCCCCTTTGATTCTTTCCAGGATGGCTTGGATCGGCGCAGGCAGAGCGGAAGGGGCCGCGTACGTCGGCACGGACGTCAACATAAGGGTCAGAGCAGCAGGGATCAGTATTTTTTTCATCATTCATTCCTGTCATGAAAGCCTATAGGAGGGGATACCTTAGGAAGACGGACCGGGCCTTTTTATCCTGCATGCGCTATCGCAGCAGGATCAAACCCACCCATTGAAGTCAGGACGAGCACGCGTGTATGTTGGTCCATCACACGGAATGAAAGGATGGGCCATGGCTCGAATGTCTCCTGAAGTCGCTAAAAATTTCCTGGGTCTGCAAAAGGATGGCAAACTTTCGCGCTGCCCGAATATGCCTAACTGCACCTGCAGCGCCCATGAAGACGATAGGGATCACTTTCTCAAACCCATGCGTTTCAAGGGTTCGTCGGATGAAGCCAAGAGCCGTTTGAAAAGTGTTCTGTCAAAACAGGAAGGATTTAAAATCGTCGAGGACAAGGGAAATTATCTGCGGGTGGAGGTCACCTCGGGATTTTTTAAATTTGTCGATGATGTTGAATTTCATATCCAGCCAGCCCAGAACATCATTCAATTTCGATCAGCGTCACGCCTCGGCTATTGGGATTTCAGGGCCAACCAGAAACGCATGAAAAACATTATTCATCTCTTTGAAGCGGCTGGGCGATGATTACGGATCGGCCCCAGCTTCATCTTATGAGGCGAGCAGCCTTGCCCGCAACGCAAGCCCAGGTTGCAGAGAAAGCCAGGCTAGCCATGCGGGGTAAGGTCGGCTTTGTAGCTTGAACGCATCAGAAAAAATTTCCGACTTCGGTACCTGATGACCCGCGACATGATCCAAAAACGCAGCATAGATCGGCTTGCCAAAAACCCGAGCCGCCGCGGCGTCGGCACGCAAGGCACTGGAACGGCTAAAGAACCAGAAAACGAGAGCACCTGGCAGAGTTAAAAGAACGATGAGGGCGCTCGTCACCAGAATCTCCACACCGTGGGAAGGCGTTTCCTCCTCCTCGGTCTGCCGCAGGCTGGTGCCTAACAGAAAAGCCAGCATCCTGGCCACATACAAAGTGAAGGCAAAGATCATGCCCTGCATGAGAGCAATGGCTTTGACATCCCCACTCTTAAAATGCAAAAGCTCGCGGGTGATAAGGATCTCGAGGTCAGTCGCCGAGAGATGACGAAGGGCACCCCGCGAGAGCGCCAGCGTACTGCGAGGCAACGTCAGTCCAATCATAAAGGCATTGACCTCGTCACGTTCATAAAGGCCCAATTGGGGCTTTTTCTTCAAGTGCAGGCATGCCTGGGCCCGCTGAAGGGCCGCTTCAGCACGCTGGAAATCGGGATCAGTTTGATCATCCCAAAGATCCACTTTCATCGCCCAGCTGGCAATATTGCGCGAAGCCATCAAACAGCTGATGCCACCCAGGACAGCCCAGATCGCCATGGTCAGCCAAACATTATAAGGATCGCGTTGCCATTCGAGAAATTTGGAATCAAGCGGAATGATTTTGTACCAAAAGAGAAAGGTCGCCATGATTCCAGCAAAGGTCATGGTCAAAGCCAGAATTTGTCGTAGCATAAAGGCTCCTCAGAAGAGTCATCACGCGGCCCGAAGGGACTGCTTGCGGCGGCGTTACTATTCATGAAGATAGCTCACACTAACAATTTTATCAAATATTTTCAATATGTTACATAAATGCTAGATTCTGGGAAATTTGTCCTGGGGTGTGGTCTGCTGCACACGAAACTCATTAGGCGTCATGCCTGTTTTCGAGCGAAAAAGGCGGGAGAAGTAATTCGGATCATCGAAGCCAATCTTCCTGGCGATCTCGCTGTTGGTCTTTGTCGAGTAGGCCAGGAGTCGCTTCGCTTCGAGCAGGCAGCGGTCTTGAATGATTTTCTTGGGAGGCTCCCCAAAGAATCGGGTCACTCGCATGGTCAAAGCCTTAGGCGTTAGGCCCAGTTTCTCAGCATAGAATTCAATATTATGGTGCCTCGCATAGCAGGCGTTCACCAGCTTGAAAAAGTTATGCAGGACCAGGTTTTTGTCGGAAGTCGCGACCGGTGCAGGCGTATAGCGAAAGAATAAAAACAGCAAAGTCAAAAGCCTGAGCTGCAGAATGGTTTCCCAGCCTGGCTCAAGATCCTTTTGCTCGTTCATCATTTCGAGGCAAAGGTCCCTGACTTTCTGCTCCTGATCGTGAGTTAAGCCAAACTGGTCGGGGAGAGCATAAAGTTGAGCCAAAGGTTCCTGGGACGTTTGAATTTTCTTGATGGCATGGAATTCGAATTCCACCAGAAAACCCTTGGTATCAGGACTGAGATCCCAGGCGTGCACCTGGCCGGGCTTCAAAACAAAGGTCATCCCTTTGTGGACCACGTGCCTCGCAAAGTCGATCTCATGCCAGCCGGTTCCATTGAGGATGATGACGATCTGAAAAAAACTATGCTTATGAGGAAAAGGAATTTTGGGGCTGAGCCTTTGCGCGAGATCATTGATACGAATCATTTCCACATGGCTTGGCAGCAGACCAAAGGCCTGCATGCCGTGGAGATTCAAATGCTGCGACCGATCGGCTCTCAAAAAATTCCCTTGTTTGCAAAAGGGCGACATTACATTTCGATGACTGTCCCGATCTCGATGGCCTGTTCCGACGGAATCTGGAAAAAATCGGTCGCTCTTAACGCGTTGCGCGACATAAAAGCGAAAATTCTCTCTCGCCAGATAGCCATACCCGGATGTTTGGTAGCAATAATGGTTTCACGTCCCAGGAAAAACGTAGCCGTTTTCAGGTCAACGGCCAGCTGCTTCTGCACGCAAAGATCCAGAATGCTGGGCACGTTGGGAGATTCCATAAACCCATAGTAGGCCATCACGCGATAGAAACCGATGCCAACCGATTCAATCGCCAGGTGCTCATCAGCGGAAACATAGGGTTGATCGATGGTTTGAACCGTCAGGAGCAGGACCGTTTCATGCAGGACCTGATTGTGCCGCACATTATGCAGCAGAGCAGGAGGTGTTCCCGCACTGGTTGCAGTCATGAAGACGGCTGTACCTGGTATTCTCGCCCTGACTTTGGGTACGATATCCCTCATGAAGGTGCTTAACGGGGTCGACACCGCGACCAGTCGATCCGCAAGGATCAAGCGACCCTGTTTCCAGGTGATCATCAGAGTCAGAATAATAAGACCAATGGCGATTGGAAACCATCCACCCTCGAGCACCTTGATCACGTTGGCGCTGAAAAAGCCGAGTTCGATCACCAGGAAAAAGCCGATCAGGGGGAGTACGAAATAGAGTTTCCATTTCCACTTATGCACCATCACCACATAGGTCAGCAGGGTTGTCATGATCATGGTGGTCGTGACGGCGATTCCATAAGCGGCGACCAGGTTCGCCGACGTTTGGAATTCCAAAACAAGAAAGAGAGTCCCGATAAGGAGCGCCCAGTTCACAAAGGGAATATAGATCTGACCCATTTGGCGAGCCGAGGTGTATTTCACCTGCATGCGAGGCAGAAATCCAAGCGAAATCGCCTGTTGACTCATGGAAAAGGCGCCCGTGATCAAAGCCTGTGAGGCGATCACCGTGGCAGCGGTCGACAGGATAACCAGGGGAAAAAGTGCCCAACTTGGGGCCAGCAAATAAAATGGATTCTCAGCAGCCGCAGGATTCTGTAACAGCAGAGCACCCTGACCGAAGTACTGCAGCATCAAAGCGGGAAGGGCGACGAAAAACCAACCCAACTGAATGGCCTTTCGACCGAAGTGTCCCATGTCCGCGTAAAGAGCTTCACCCCCTGTGACAACGAGAAAGACACTGCCGAGCACCACCACACCATGCCACGAATTGATCAGGAGAAAATCAATACCGTACCTGGGATTGATGGCCTCGAGGATATGAAGTTCGCCCATGATGCCATGGATGCCGAGCACCGCGAGGGTAATAAACCAAATGAGAATGATGGGCCCAAACGCCTTGCCCATGGTCGCGGTCCCGCGTTTCTGAAAAAAGAACAGGGTCGTCAGGATCACAAGCGTGATGGGAAGAATGTAGGGTTCGAATAAAGGCGTCGCAATTTTTAAACCTTCAACGGCACTGATGACAGAGATTGCCGGTGTAATGATGCCATCACCATAAAGCAGGGCTGCCCCGAAAAGAGCCAGAACGGTCACTGGCCCAATGGTTTTCCGAACATTGGGTCGACCATCCGAGAGAGCGAGAGCCATAAGGGCAAGAATACCGCCTTCCCCTTTGTTATCGGCTCTCATCACAAAAAGCAGGTACTTGATTGAAATCACGATAATCAAGGCCCAAAAGATCAACGAGAGGACGCCGAAGATGTTGGCTTCCGTCACCTCGATGCTATGGGCACCATGGAAGCACTCGCGCAGCGCGTAGAGCGGACTGGTCCCGATGTCGCCATAGACAACGCCTAAAGCTCCCAGGGTCAGGAGGGCGAGCGGTGTTTTTTTTGTATGTTCAGAATTTTGATGCGCTACAGAATTGGAACTGGACACGTTGATCCTCGCTGATCGTTTAAGTGAGGAGTTCCCTGGTCCATTCCAAGGTCTCCCTTCGTTGCTGACGAGGTTAGCTGCCGGGCTCGGGCCGAAGAGTGCCCTACATATACATGAATACGATACGCCCCTGAATTGGTTCCCCCGCTTTCATTCGCATGAATGAAATTAAGCGATAATCGAAATTTACGCCTCAATGCAGCCGTTGTCGAGTATGGCTGCAAAACTAAAGCGACAAAGGTCAGGTCCGACCACATGCTTTTTGCCGTGTCCTGCACGAAATCGCAAAGGGAGCTGTTGAAAATATTGTCATTTTTTGCGTAGCTGGAGCGCAGTGATTGTTTGGCGTATGCGGCGACATGCTTTGGCAACGACTTGTGCCTTGAACAATAGCCTTGGGAAACTAAGTGTTCTAAAGGCTTTTCAGGGCATACGTCAATATAGCAAAGGATTTTTCTGAAGGGATGCAGGAGGTGTTTGGACAGGACCTGCCTTTGCGGCAAGATCTACGACAGCCTATAACTCTGCTTCCATGAGGAAACTGCCAACAACGGCCTCTGAGGTCATTGGATTATGGTCCTCTCCGTGCATTTCAAATAGTACTGATCATAGTCACTATCATTAAGGCGATCTTCCAAGCCAAGGCAATGATAGTTGATGATATCAACTCAACTGCTTGGACATTTCTATTAACGATGGTTTTATTGGGCACCATCTTCTTGGAAGCGCACATTCAAAAGAGGCGACGTAAGGCAGAGCAAGAGAACTCCTTATCGTATTATCTTTCGAAGTGAAGCCTACCACGAGCGCCAGATTCCAACTCTCGCCTAGAGTTTGTCGTTTGCCCTCGCCTACACATCGTTAAGCTTTCTGGTCCTTCCGGGTTTAGCATGGGAAGACGTCAAGCTTGCCGCAGTAGAAATAAATGGCAGTTTTGTAGTTCTCTGCATTACGAAACCCACAGGCTCTCCGCTTGACCGACATGATTTTACTATTGATGCCTTCAGCTACAGAGTTCGTAATCTGATGCCTCGGAATGTGTCAGCATTTTTGGGACAGCGCTAAAGAAAGTTTAAGAAACTTTTCTACCCGAGTACGAACACGGACTGTCGCGTGACTGGGATATTGATTCCAACTCGATCCTGTGGAATCGCAAGCTTGGGACCGCGCT
>NZ_DASQYZ010000338.1:0-5176 GCF_035638955.1 Oligoflexus sp.
ACGCATGGCAAAATCAAAGTGTCAACGCCCTGCATTTTCGCTCAGTGTGCAACTGAACGATCTCCATCGACCGATTTCTGCCGCATGGGAATAGGCAGCCATGAAAAATCAATAGGGCCTATAAACCCATGCTGTTAACTACTCAGCGCTTGCGCGAATTCATGATTGCATCATAAAAGCCTAAGCAGGCATGTATTTGCTAGCCGGCAAGCAATGGAGTGCCTCAGGACATTGACTTTCAAAATTCATCGGGTCGAAGAGTTAAAAAAATAAGCCCCTGCAGCGACATTGGAGCTGGACAAGGTGTGATGGAAAACTTTGCTCACACCCTAGTCGGAGAACACCAAACCTGCCAGAAATCCTGAGATTTTCAGGAGCTGTCCCGATGCTTAGCCATTAAGGCATTTTTCTTTTTTAATGCCAGCTCGACAAGTTCTTCGAATGCTTCGAGGAACCAGTAGTAGCCGTCCTCCTTTTGCCATTCTTCAGGTTTATATCCCCTCCTCTTATACTCGGAAAATGATCTGGCAATGACGTCGCAGAAAAAAATAATTCTTTCATCGGGCCATTTTTCAGTGTCTATATATTCTGCACCGCGCGCTACGCCGCCCTCGTCTGAGAGTTCCTCATATAATCCAAAATCATGCTCAGATTCTTTTAGAACACGGCAGATTTTTTAACAGACTGATCGATAAACCCAGCCGGCCATGCTCCAGGATTCGAACCCTTCAAAGATGATCGATCCGCTCATTTGGGAAAACCTCCTGACTAATTTCTGCGATAGGTAGCAGGGTTTGGATGACCAGCCTACGGCTGGCCATGTTCCAGAATCCAAAAATACAAAACTTTTCGTCGGTGTTCACCTATATTTTGCAAATCATTATCATTTACCCGACTGTATATCCTCGTCGCGTTCCTTTCAGCCTTCTGCATTTTTGCTGCGTGGCGCTCGCCTTTTTCTTCCTTCTATTCACATGGACATTTCATATTCATATCAGATATTTCAGTGCTTGCGCGCTGAAATAAAGATGACCTGAAGAACCTGCCTGTTCAAAGCTTCAAAGCCCCATTTTCATAGGATGCCTCAAAATAGTGGGCCTTCACCCATGCGGCTTTTTGAAATATTGAAAAAAGAAACCCCTGCAGCGACAGTGGAAGAACTATAAACAAACCTTCCAGCCACAGGAGCCGATGATGCAAAAGCACCTGAGCCGCATCATAGACGATTTTCAGCTTATGCCCAAGAGTATCGTTGAGGTGTTGGCTGCTTATATTTTGTACCTGATGCTGGAATCCAAAGGTCATCAACCCAGGTTTGCAGCCCGCTTGAGTGGCAAACACGAGTCGTCATTTTCACGGATGCTCAATCGACCCGACAACCTGACTATTGCCAAAGGTTGTCTGAATCGATCGGTTAGAAGAAGGCTTTCCGCCTTGCAGAAAAAAGGAAGTAAAACAAAAGCTCTGGTAATCTTTGATGCCACCCTCACTGGCCGTCGCGGGAAACATGTGGAAAACATCAGTTTTCATAAGCTTGGAAAGAAAACAGTGCGTGGTCATAAGATCGTGAATTTTGTACTTGTGTTGGGCGAGGATGTAATTCCCTTGTCAGCGGTAGCGCATTATTCCCAGGGATATTGTGAGGAGAACGGATTCACGTATAAGACAGAAAACGAACTGGTGATTGACTGGTTGAACTGGCTCCACGCCAGCGATCTGTTCCCTAGGGAAATCATCAAACATCTTCATTTTGTTTGTGACGCGGGCTACGATGCGAAAAAGGTGCAGAAAGCTATAAACCGAATCGGCTGTCATTTCACAATGTGTATCAAATGCAAGAGACAAATTGATGGCATGGCTATCGATGAATATTTTCGCAGGCAAAGAATCATCCCCTGGCAGTCGATTCGGCTTTTTGCCCGAAAAGACGGTAAAATGGTGCGAAAGGAATATCGCATAAGAATTGCAGCCGAGGTGAAGCTCAAAGGATTTGGGCTGGTAACGGCAGTATATTCGGAAATGAAAAGAAGGGATGGGAAGAAGTCGTCGAAGTATATTGTTTCGAGTGATCCATGTATGTCGGGAGGAGAAATCGTAGAGACGTACAAAAGGCGTTGGGCCGTGGAAACATGGCACAAGGAAATGAAGCAGGAGCATGGCTTTGGCGACTGTCAGTCTTCATCATTCCGTGCTGTTGAAACTCACATTAACTTTTGCCTCGCCGCATATAACCTGCAGCGATGCCATGACCCCGGCTTGCCAAAGCCAGGAACGACCGTAACGGAATACGCGACAGTGTATAAAATCAAGGAAGCGTCGCTCTATTTGAATCAGTTCAATGGTGTCAGCCGCTTCAAGAAGGCGGCAAATGAGGCGCTTGCAGCAATTACGCAGGGGGAAGCAGCTTAAGTCAAGGGCTTGGCAGATTCAGCATGAAATTCGCGCAAGCGCTGAGTACCTAAAGAGCTTAAATCCAGACATGCCTGGGAACTAAACGAACCAACGGTAATAGTCTGGGTTTGAGCCAGGGTCAAAGTAAAGAGGCCATTGCTACAGCTTCCTCCGATCCCTTTATGCGTGTCCGGCAAGCCCACGTTCCTCGGCCATCTCTTCAAAATCCCGGTAACTCAGCTTATAGGAAAGATACCAGCGGACATGAAGCAGGATGATCTGGCGCTCAAAACAATGTCCTTCGTTGTCAAAAAGCATGAGCCGCCCTCTCAAGGTCTCCCGGAGAATACCACGGACTTACCCAGGCGCAACACAACCGCCAAAAGTACGTTCGCTTCAACTTACAACGAGGAAAACACCTTGCTAGCGTGTTCGATAACTCTATCCCGGGGTAACTGGCAGTGGCTGTGGTCTTTCCACTGGGGAACGCCTGCGACTTCACGGTAAATGAGATTAAGAGCAACGAAGCTAGGGGCCTGCACCGAAAATTCCCGCGTATCAAATGTATAGTGGCAGCCCATGCATGAATCAGGTGTGAACTTTATGCTATCAACTCCCAAACGGGCGGGAAAATAGCCGTGCGAAACGAGCGTTCCTTCCGGACCATACGAGTAAAAATCTTTTTCACTCGAGGCGCGAGAAACGATGATTTCGGTTTCGCGGATTTCACAGGCATCATTTAAAGATTCTGCGACCGATACGCGCATTTTTCCGTAGCCTTTGCGATAAATGCGTCGACCAGCCATCTTTGCTAGGCTTCTAGGATGAAGTTCCTGCTGCCACTCTACGCCCGTGGAATAGTCGCCATATAGTTCTTTCGCTTCATCCAGAGTCGCAGGTGCCTGAGTTAGAACCGGGGCGCAAACCGAGAGCCAAGCTTTGATGCCTAGATGTTCAAAAACCTTGGATGGCTCATCGATCGCTCCGCCTTCCACCTTCCGACCCAAGTCCAGGCGTCTGCGCATATAGGTTGTGTAAAATTCGGCCTGCGATGCAAGAAGGCGCAGATTTTCGCGCTGCGCTGGGGACGGCACCTCATCGGTATCTATGAAATAAGATGTGAAGCCGAGGGACGTGCAGCAGTCTCGCATGGACTGCCCCCTTTCACTCGAACACGCATCAAGCTGTTTCGCAGTGTCAACGATCCGTTTGGCCAGACGTGGAAGTTTAGTCTGCGGCGTCGCACCCTCAGCATCCTTGAGGATTTTACTACGCGCGGCAAGGTAGTCATCGTCCGAACCTCGCACGAGTGAATAACGGACTACGTCGGCTGGTTTAATCCCGGTTTTTTCGGCTGCTTGAGCTACCGCCGTAGCGAGCGTCGTCGGATCAGTTGAGCCGACTTCCTTTCCGCTCGTCATGGCCGAATACCCATAGCGTGCGTAGGCTACCACATTGGAAACGTTAGGATTGAATTGTGAGGGATCCGCAACATCGAGAGTTTTATCCTGCACGTGATCAGTAGCGTCGACCGGGTAGACTTCCAGGGACTCTAAGCGACTCTTTTGCATTCCATCTTGCGCAGAAACGATTGCCGCATTCTCAGCAGGCTTTTTGACCTTGCAAGACCAGATCGGTAGCGATAGCAGAGTCAGAGCCACAATATGTCGCATGCTTATTTGCCTATATTTCTTGAACTGAATCTTTGCCAAATCGATTGGTTCGTAGCCGTTTCGAGATAAGACGATTATCAAGGAATTAAACATTTCTCCAGTTAGGCTTGGGCAGATCAGGCATGAGCAAAAAAATAGGTTGTGTTGTGCCTGGGTAAGTCCGCCGTATTCTCCGGGAGACCTTGAGAGGGCGGCTCATGCTTTTTGACACCAAAGGACATTGTTTTGAGCGCCAGATCATCAGATCCTGTTGCGCGGTGAGCTTCTCGCGATCGTCAGTGTGTAACAAGCTGTCCATGAAATGCCTGGAGGTTCGGCTGATGCCAAGGTCAATGTCGAAGCCTCACTTCCGGCCAACGGCAGCACTATAAACGGCAACTATTATTTCAGCAGCGATTTTGATGGGATTGCGAATTTCACGGAAATCGCTGTCCCTGCCGGCAACGCTCAAAAATTGAGCTTGCCGTTAATAGCCAATGCCGTGAAATCGGGCTGCGGAACTTCAGAGATTCTGCATTTCGTTGCGGTCGCTCGAGTTCCACCAGGGACAGGAACTCTGGCGGTCAAGTCCATAGGGCCATTCCTCTTCAAACTCGTTGACTGCCCTTGATCTGATAGATGTCAGAGAAAATAGTTGGGTGATATGCTGCCTCCCAGGACTTTCGATCTGGGAGGATTTGGACGTGATGTGTTCGTTCAGGCGCCTTGCCTAACTCACAGTAGAGCATGTGGTGCCACCAGGAATATCCACTGACAACCTGCTACAACCAGGGCAGGCTGATGCGATCTCAATGCTTTCCAAAAGAAGAAAAATTGTTGGGAACCTTTTCTTCCCTTTCGACAGGGCGCTCATCGCAATGCCGTGCTTCTTGCTGACAGCGGTCATCGATGTTTCGGCCATCTCGGAGACTATCCTGGCCTTTTCCTCATCCGGGAACTTTCGCCGACGCTCAACGCCCATGATCAACTGCGTTTTACTCATCCCTAAGAAACCTTCCTTATCTAAACCTTAAGGCAATTTCCCAGAAATTGAGGTCTTACCTTAAGGCAACTATAAGGCAAGTTTCCGTATTTCAACCGCCGGCCACAAGTGGGGAATAACCGAGCGTTTA
>NZ_DASQYZ010000339.1:0-13417 GCF_035638955.1 Oligoflexus sp.
TCCTGAGCAACCTTTGAGGGGACATAAACAGCAAAATCCACACTGCCGGTTCGCAATTTCGAAGCCAGGGAAATAGCGGCAAACTCACTCAAACCATGGTCCAGACGAAGCTGAGCGAAGTCCGCCTTCCGCCTCGGATCAATTTTAGGCAGACGAACAGTGACCTTGTATTCCCGACTCTGTTTCATCCGCGACAGGCTGCTGAGCAGTTTTCCCAGCGCCGCGTTGTAGAGCTTCCTTCCATGCTCCTCGGACTGCCGAAGCGAACGAAAGTCATCCGGAGATGAAACAATCTCCGTCTCGAACACAAAGGTTTTCGTCGTGGATCTTGCCAACATACCCTCCAGCCGAACAAATGTATGGATGCCAGAAGCATTTGGCAAGAGGAAAACAAAGAATCTCCGATGATGGGAGATAGCCAGGTCCTCTGACCTCCAGCCAAAGCCTTCTGCTTCCTCGTCGACTCGGGAAAGCTTATGGCTGGAGTACGCCGGACGTTTGATCGATCAAAAAAAAATCGTGAGCTGATCCTTGAACCAAAAAACTCAACTTTTTTTGCAAATAGCCGATAACGCACTCACGGTACCACTCACCGATGAGGCCATTGATGAAAAACTACGAATTTTTTCTGGCAGTTACACTTATCCTTGCCAGTGCAGGATGCAATAAATCCGGCTTCAATGGCAAAGGCGCGTCGGATACCGCGAACACAGGCAACCTGGGGGGCGTGGACAGCGCGTTTTCAGGTCCCAATGCTGTGACGGACAGTGTGACGATTTCCAGGAATGTGGACGTGATTATTGCGCTGGACTCCAGCGGCAGCATGGATGAAGAACGAGCCGCTGTGTCAGCGAATCTTAATAAAATGATCCTGGCTTTGCAAAAAGGCAGCCTCGATCCCAAGGTCCATTTGATCGCAGGAAGCGACAACGATGAAGACGAAGCCCCCGTCGCAGGTCCCGCCTTCGTTTTTCCCGCCGATGTCGATGCCAGCAAGGTGGCCTTGATCCCTCAGAAAATTGGCAGCCATGATGCTTTGGGCCATGTGGGTCAAACGCTTTCAGGCGCTTATGCGGCTCGCTATCAAACAGTCAAAGGCACGCCGATGAATCCGCCTCTGGCCTTCCGTCCGGAAGCTAAACTGGAAGTGCTGGTGATTTCTGATGACAATGGTTTGAATGGTAAAGGTGCGGCCAATACCATGGTGGGCAACACAGCCCAGGATTTTGATCCGGCCAATAAATGGAAGGCGACCGTCAGTGGCGTTATTGGAATTCCGACGTCCGTTCAGGCGGCAGGCGTGTGCGAAATCGCAGCCGTCGGTCAGGAATATATTACGCTGGCCGGACAGACCGGCGGCACGATTCTGGATATCTGCTCGCCTGATTGGACGGCGATGATCGATCGCTTTACCAAGGATGTGCTCAAGCGAAGCCAATCGATTCAACTGTCCAAGGAGCCTCTGAACCCCGAGACCATGCAGATTACCTTAGGTGGCAAGGTGCTGGCCCGGGACGCCTGGACTTATGATGCGACCACGCGCCTCGTGACGCTGGCAGCATCGGTCACCATCGCAGCCGGCCTCGAGTTGAAGGTGAATTATGAAACCAAGCCTTAATGACATCTCGAAATTTCCCGGATAAAATGCCATTTTGGGCGCCGACTGAGCCTTTTGAAAGGACGCGCCCATGAGTCTCTCCCTAAAAGCCTATGATACCGCCACCATTGAAAAACATGCCGAAATGCTGGCCAACCGGGCGCATAAGGTCTGGAAAAAACTCCACCCACGCTTTGAAAAGCAGAATATCGGTGTGTTTCGCATCTACGACCGCGATATCCCCGAGATTCGCGCCGTGGTGGATTGGTATGAAGGTCATGTGGTGCTGGGCGAATATGTGCGGGAGCAAACCGCAGGGATGCCCTATCTCGATATCCTGGGCCAGGCCATGCGGGAAAAATTCTCGCTGAGCGAGGAGCAGCTGCATCTTCGGCAACGCCAGACTCGTCCGTTGGATGGGGCACGCTATCCCAGGCTTGAGAAAAAAGGTGAGCGCATCGAAGTCCGGGAAGGCGATCTTCGCTTTCTGGTGAACCTGGATGATTATCTCGATACCGGTCTTTTTGCGGATCATCGACTCACCCGCGGCTGGATCCGTGACGCGAGTGCGGGCAAGCACGTGCTGAATCTTTATGGTTATACGGGCGCGTTCAGTATTTATGCCGCCAAGGGCCAGGCAGCTTCGACCACCACCGTGGACATGTCCGAGAATTACCTGGACTGGGCTTTGGATAATTTCAAGCTCAACGATCTGGTTGATCTCGAAAAGCATAGCGCCGTGGCTGAGGAAAGCCGGTTTTTTCTGCGCAACGCAGCCCGGGAAGGACGCCGCTGGGATATCATCATTCTGGATCCGCCCTCATTTTCCACCAACCGCGCGGGTCAGGAACTTTTGGAAATTCAAAGGGACCATCCCGATCTGATCAATGAAGCCATGGCGGTTCTGAAGCGTGGCGGCAAACTTTATTTCTCGACCAACCATCAGCGCTTTCAGCCGGAATTCACTCGGGTACAGGCGGGTTCGATTGAGGACCTCACGGAAAAATCCACACCGATCGATTACGAAGGTCGCACGCCGCATCGTCTCTTTGTGTTCTCCTGACATAGGTCGGCACCGAATAAAAATAAAAAGCCCAGGATATGCAAATCGACCCGACGCCCGATCCCTCGGACGTGTGGTCGAGGTCGTGCAAAAATCCCGGGCGCTTACTGAACGGCAGCCGCGCGCTGGGTTTGCCAGCCGCGGTAGATCACACCTTCCTCGCGCTTGAGCCGATGGCCCGTCCGGGCATCGGTGCAGCACACGTCTTCCGTCTCCGATTTGCTCAATGGGAAATAGTCGCCGTTGCCAAGGAAGATGGCATAAATCAATTTGTAAGGAAAACGGACGGGGTCGCCGTCCGTCGATCGGCCTTCATAGGACAAGTTCGTGAACTGCCTTATGATGAGACCGCCCGAATTATGGATGCCGTAATCCAGCAGGGTCAGCAGCTGCTTGCGATGATCGCGATGGTAGCCAACACTGCCCGTTTCACTGACATCAAACACAAAATCGGAAGTCTCATCGTCCAACAGTATGCTCAGTGTCACCACTTTTTTGCCCGGCATATCCCGGATCAACGTCAGAAGTTCGCGTGCTTTCTTCATGCCTGTGCTTCCCCCTCCGTGGACACGGGACAGCCCCGAGCGCGAGGTTATCCCGCTTTTTTGTTGAAAGCAAAGTGCAGAACATCATCCTTGACGGACACATGGATTACGCCGCCTTTCGACATCTCGCCGAACAAAAGCTCGTCAGCCAAAGGCTGTTTCACTTTTTCTTCAACCAGACGGCGAATCGGTCTTGCGCCGTAGGCTTCGTCGTATCCTTTCACTGCCAGCCAAGCGATCGCTTCCTGGTCGAACTCGAGCGTGACTTTTTTCTTCGCCAGTTTATCGTTGAGTTCATCAACGAATTTCTTCGCCACCAATTGCACCACGTCCTGAGGCAGAGGCCCGAAGGTGATAATGGCATTCAAACGGTTGCGGAATTCAGGCGAAAAACTTTCCTTCACCGCTCGCGACAGACCTTGGCCTTCTTCGGTACGAGCCCTTGTGGTCTTGTCAAAGCCAATGGACTGCTGACTCAACTCCTTCGCACCCGCGTTGGTGGTCATGATGATAACCACGTTGCGGAAATCTGCCTTGCGACCATTGTTATCAGTCAACGTGCCGTGATCCATCACCTGAAGCAGAATGTTTTGCATATCAGGGTGAGCTTTTTCAATCTCATCCAGCAAAAGCACGGCATGCGGATTCTTGGTGATGGCATCGGTGAGCAGACCGCCTTGATCGAAACCCACATAGCCCGGAGGCGCACCGATCAAACGCGACACCGAATGCCGTTCCATGTACTCGCTCATATCAAAGCGAATCATCTCGATACTCATCTGCTTGGCCAACTGCTTCGCGACTTCGGTCTTACCGACACCAGTCGGCCCTGTGAACAGGAACGAACCAATGGGCCGCTCTTCATCGCCCAGACCGGAACGCGACAGCTTGATGGACGCCGCCAACGCTTCAATCGCCCGATCCTGACCGAAGACCTTGGCCTTCAGACGGGCATCCAAATCACGCAAGGACTCCCGTTCCGTGACAGTGACCTTGTTGAGGGGAATGCGGGCCATCTTTGCTACAACGGTTTGCACCATTTCAGCAGTAATGGTTCGATTGCCCTTGCCGTTGGGAGATTTCAAAGCCACAGCGGCAGCCGCTTCATCGATCACATCGATCGCCTTGTCAGGCAACTTGCGATCGTTGATATAACGTGCCGAGAGATCCACAGCGGCCGACAAGGCTGCAGGTGAATAGTGCACGTTATGATGCTTTTCGTACTGACCTTTGATGCCTTTCAGAATCTTCAGCGCATCTTCGCGTGAAGGTTCCTCGATATCGATCTTTTGGAAACGACGTGCCAGGGCATGGTCGTTTTCAAAGTGGTTGCGATATTCCTTGAACGTGGTCGAGCCCATGCAGCGTACATCACCCGAAGCCAAAGCTGGCTTCAGAATGTTGGACGCGTCCAAAGCGCCTCCACCCACAGCGCCCGCCCCGATGATCGTATGGATCTCATCGATGAAGAGCACGTGTTTCGGCATCTTTTGCAGAGCTTTGATCACACCTTTGAGCCTTTGCTCAAAGTCACCACGGAATTTCGAACCCGCAATCAAGGAGCCCATATCGAGCGAGAAGACCTTGAGCCCGCGAAGGGCTTCCGGCACATCATTACTCACCACGCGCAACGCCAAGCCTTCGGCCAGCGCTGTCTTACCTACACCGGCATCCCCGACAAAGAGGGGGTTGTTCTTCCGGCGTCGGCAGAGCACCTGCATGATGCGCTCCAACTCAAAATCGCGGCCGATCAAAGGATCGATTTTTCCCTGACGCGCGCGCTCGACGAGGTCGACCGCAAATTTACCCAGCGGATCCTTGGATGGGGCTTCCCCTTCGTCCTCGGACTGACCTGGCAAAAACCGCGAGGGACTGTCTTCGGCATCGCTCGGCTCATCGGCATTTTTGCTGACGCCATGCGAAAGGTACTGGATCACATCCAGTCGTGTGATCTTTTCTTTTTCCAGGTAGAAGACTGCAAACGAATCTTTCTCCGAAAAAATGGCAACCAGAACGTTTGCGCCCTGGATTTTTTCCTTGCCTGCTGACTGCACATGCTGCGCAGCCCTCTGGATCACTCGCTGAAAGCCGATGGTCGGCTGTGGCAATTGACCCGAGCGCAGGGAATTGTTGTCAATGTGTTCCTCAAAGAATGATTCCAAATCACGACGGACATTGTCGATACTGCCACCACAAGCTTCAATCGCTTCGCGGGCCGTTGCGTTGTGGAGAAGAGCATAAAGAATATGCTCGACAGTTACGTAGGGATGCCCACGCCGTGTTGCTTCACTCACCGCTAGATTCAGACTTATTTCGAGATCTGGGCTAAGCATGCTAATAACCGACTCCTTTCACGCCCTCTCCATGACGCACTGAAGAGGGTGCCCGTTTTGCCGTGCTTCTTCGGTCACCAAGGTTACCTTCGTCTCGGCAATCTCATAGGGGTATATACCACAGAGAGCACGCCCTTCGTTATGGACTTTTAACATAAGATCGGTGGCTGCCGCGTGATCCTTGTTGAAGTATTTTTCCAACACGTGAACGACAAATTCCATTGGTGTATAATCATCGTTCAACAAATAAACCCCGTAAAGGCGAGGTTTTTGTGTGAGGACTCTTTCCTTCAGTATGATGCTGGTATCGTTGTCGCCAGCTGGTTTTCCGCCCATGTCCTATTCTCTCCTCAACTCCGACAAGGATTCTCCACTCATCATACCCGAAGCAGACTTCCCTAAGATAGAAGGTAAGTAGGAACATGGGGGTGTCAAGGGGAGTACATAATAAGAAAGTTATAAGAGGAGAATAAGAAACAATCAATCGAGGCGAATAACTACGCGGCGGTTGGCTTTGCGCGCATCTTTCAAAGACTGTCCTGTTTTACCTTCAATAGGTACTTTTGGCTGCGTATGGGCGACCGCTAAAACCCGCATCCGATTTTCATTAAGTCCTCGTTGCTGGAGCGTCTTGAGCAGAGCAATACCGCGTGCCGAACTCAATTCCCAATTGGATTTAAATTGCCGGGATTGAATCGGCAGGTCATCGGTATGACCCTCGACGATGACCTGATAACGATCAGGAGTCCGGGATAAAATGCGAAGGATTTTTTCGGTCGTGGTGGCGAAGGCCGCCCCGGTTTGAGCCGAACCCGAGGAAAACACCAGGTTTTCACTGAACTCAAGGAGCAGCCCGTTGGCATCGATTTGGACTCGGGCGTCCTCTTCCAGCTTCAGCTGCTTGATGACCCTTTCCAGATCTTCGGCAATCACCGTAAGATTCGTCGCCTTTTCACTGGCCGGGTTCTGGGGTTGCACGGCACTGGCCACAGCATCGAACTGCTGCTGGTCGGGCTTGGACATCGACAGCATCAAGGCGAAAAACGCCATCAAAATAAAGGTGAGGTCGGTGAGGCTGTAAAGCCAAAGCGCTTCCTTTTTCTTCAGCTTGATGCGTGGGGGGTTGGCGCTATCGAATTCCGCCATGCTTCACCTTTTCTGCGGCGACGCGGCTGCGGGAGGCTGACCACCCGACCCCTGGGGCCGCTGCGTATACGTACTCATGATATCGCGCATGTGAATGCTGGACTTTTTACCTTTCAGCGACAGCACGCCTTCCAAAACCATAAGGTCGATCTGCAGGGATTTTTCGGCTTCAAGCGCAATCTTCTCACTGCAGGGCGCGTAAATAATATTGCCCAAAATCAGACCATAGAAGGTGGTAATCATCGCCATGGCCATGCCGCTGCCAATGGATGCTGGATCTTTAAGGTTGGCCATCATTGAAATAAGACCCATGACGGTCCCCATCAGTCCGATACCAGGAGCCAAACGAGCCAGGTTATCAAAAAGATTATTAGCCAGTGACATCCGCATCTGCTGGGCGTTGATCTTGTTTTGAATGTTGTGACGAATTTCTTCGGGTGTGAAATCATTGACGATGAGAGAAAGACCATCGCGCAGAAGGGGGTAGCGAACCTGATTACGCACCTTGATCAATGATCCTATGCCTTCTGACCGCACAAGCGCCGAAGCCGATGTCAGCACATCGATGACTTCTTTTTCTGATCGACCTTGTACGCGAAACAAGGCTTGAGCCAGGATCGAAAAACCCACTGCAAAGTCACGCAATCCGTGGGAGAGAAGCATCACACACGGCGGCATGATACCGAGCAGGACAATACTGGGCTTGTCCAAATACCCATGAAACGACGTAGCCGGATGCGTCGCTGCAAAGTACAAACTGTAGATAATGCCGATCACACCAATAATAAGGGACACGTGGAGACCTCCGTTCCCTGGGAGCCCTAGCTTCATTTTAAGGGGGACCGCTGGGACTGTCAGTCAGCAGGCTTTGCCCACGTCCAGGTATAAATAGCCCAAACTAAAGTGTCAGAAGCCATAAAATTCCTTTGTTTATATCTCAATACCTAGATTGACCGACCCTATATTCGATGTTAAAAGAGAAACATGGTGAAATAGACGAGAAGATTATTATGTCAAACGGCTGCCGTGGTGGGCTACCAGGCTGCATTGCAATATGTCGTACTCCGGGAGGGTGCCTTGCATGAAAAAGGATATGGCGGTCAAATACCCCCATTCAGCCAATCTCTTTCAATTCTGTCGCAAGGTACTCGATCATAAATTTGGTGGCATTCGCGTTATCGATCAGGACGTCGGCCAGATCCTGGGCTTTGATCCGGCTGACTGCAGTCACTGGAAAAAAGGCAAAAAGAATATCCGATCCATTCAAGCCATGAAGTCGATTGCCAAGCACCTCGGTGTGGATGAGCGCCTTGTGGTGGATGTCGCATCCGGGGAAATGACTGAATGGGAAGCCTTCTTCGAATACACGGGTTATGGTGATTTCACTCCGGACCCCAAGGTCCTGGACTCAGCAAAAAAAGACTATTATCGGCGTAACGCCAACAGCTGGGGTCGTGACAAGGAACTGGAATTCAAAAAACAGTTCGAAGTGAACGAGCCGGAAATCAACCGCATCGTGCGCAGCATCCATGAAACGATCAATTTCCACGAAGCCCCGCTTTACCTTCCGGAAATCGTCGCCGCTTATCCTGAACTGGCGATGCGCGCCGTGGATAAAAGTCCCGAAAAAACGGAAGAGCCCATCGCCGTGTTGGAGCCCGAGCCCGGCCGCATCATGATCGAGTATCCTATGGACGTTAAGATGCGACCCTACATTCGCTATCGCATCGCGAAGGCCATGGCAGGCTATTTCCTGAAAAAAAATAATGTGACGCCACCAGCTGATAACGCGGAACACTCGGCTTATATCGCCGAAGTGCAGGCCAACCTTTTCGCAGCCAAGCTTCTGACCCCGGCCTATCTGATTCGTAAGGAACTGGCGAATCTTGATGCGGCCAAGGATATTGTCGCCCAGCTCGCGGACGTATTCTGGATGTCGAAGACCTTTATGAACGGTCGCCTCAAGGAAATCCTGGAAAAATCGGCTGAAATTTGATCACCCCTAAAGACTGGAGTCAGAACCTTCCTTCCGTTAGACTGATTGTGGGCGTCAGATTTCCCGATGCCTCTCTTAAGATCCAGTGGAACGGAGGAACAGATGGCGACAAGCCACCTAAGCCTGACTCTATCTATTATCCTGAGTCTGGCCACTGACATCGCATGGTCGCAGCCAGCGGCCTCATCCATACCCAAACCGGATCAGACCCCGGCTCCTGTCAATCCAGGAGTCCGTCCTATGCCGGCAACCAAAGCACCGCCTGTGGCAGCCCCAACCACGGCGGCTCCCGCGGTCACAGGCGCAAGAGCTCCGGTGATGGCACCAACCGGGGCGTCGTCGGCCAATCCAAGGGCGATTCTTCAGCGCTACGCTGATGGTCTGGCGATTCTGCTCCTGAACCTTGGCGCTTACAGTGACCCCACTCCCGAACAAAAAAATCGGATGATGATAGCCCTGAATAGTTTAAAAGGCATCGCCTACGAGGTGCAGCCGCTCCTCGCGACATCAGCGACCGATCCGGTGATGCGTTACATTTCGTTCGACTTATCCAAACAGTTCCTGCGCCTGGAAGCAGCCATCATCGCAGGAACATTTAATTTCGCCCGCTATCTGCTGCGGCAAATTACCCAGTACACGGTCCCCTGGCAGCAGGGTACCGCTCTGAAAACGCCTGGACTCTTGCAGTTTCCGGAACCACCGGCGGCGCTGAGCGATCTGGAAAAAGCCGAGTACTATGCGGGCATCAAAAAATTTGAAGAATCCATGCTCGCCTATGAAAGAGTTCTGAGCGACCGGCAGTTTCGTCGAACGCGCCCCGAGATTTGGGAAAAGGCTGTGGAAAATTTAATGGCCATTACGATCCGAGTCCGAAACGATGCGCACATTACCTTGGAAATGAGCAGCGCCTTGCGCGAGGACTCGAACGCCAAGGACGCGCAAAAGGAAATGCTGCAGTCCTGGCGAAATTCGGCAAAAGCCTGGACCACGGAAGGCGTGGGTCAAAAGCTGAGCGGCGCTGACCTTTTGAACAAGGCCCAGCAGAGCATCGACAAAGGCACGCAGCTGAGCGCCAAGGGCCACAATTTTGGAACGATCGAATATCTGCGCGCCATGTCCCTGCTCAATGAACTCGCCATGAGTCAGGAACCCGATGCGTTAAAAGCCAAGGGCTTCCAGCTGACCGGTAAAACCGGTGAAAAACTGCGGCATGTGTTTCTGTGGATGCATCCCGATGCCTACTATGAAGCTTGTATTCGCGCCCGCCCCCATTCGGCGGAATCACGGGAATGTCTCAAACTCCTCGAGACCTTTCAAACGCAGCAAAAGGATGTCGTCACGGATCGCGATAAGCTCAAACAGCTGACAGAAATCGCCCGTTAACCCCACGTGGCCGGAGAAATCCGGCCCTCAATCCCCTGATATAATTCATCATAGCATCCCGCCTTTAAGGTTTCCCCATTTCTGCCGATAGCATAAGGGGGACTATATTATGAAGCAAATTATGATCCTGGCGTCATTATTGGCCCTGGCGGGGGCCTGCCGCGAGACGCGAGCCATTAGTTCGACCGAGGTCGGGAGCATTAACCAAAGTGCGAACTTCTCGGTTTCCGATGCTGAAGCCGAACGCATGATGGAAATCATTCGCAGCAAGATCGAGCGGGGCGAGGATCTCTCGCCCAACCTCACGCGCATCATTCAGATCGTGATGGATAGGCAAGGACCGGATTATGCCTGGAAATCTTTGCAGGTCGATGCCGATCGGCAGCAGCGGCTGCAGACCAAATTTCAAACCTATAGCAAACTCTATGAATCAGCGCTGGACCCGGCTGGTTTTGTTGAAGGATGCGATGGACTTCTGTTTACGTCCCTCCTTGTCGCTTCAGGTCTAAATCAGGATATCGCGGTCGCTGAATCCAGGGCCCAACCCGGACGCTGGTATCGGTCCGCCGCCCATGATTGCTATCCGACAGGACAGAGCCGCAGTTCCATCAGTCGGGATATGCTCCTGGGCTTGAGTCTGGCGCTCTGGCAAACATCCGATGGCAGCGCTGTCAATCGTCTGCTGCTCTATAGCGAAAAAAACAAGGGTGTCCTGGGTGATGCCATCGATGGCGTGGAACTGGCTGGTGCCGCCACCATGAGTCCCAGCCTGCTCAGTCTTTACAGCGAAATCGATTATCGTTTAAACGGGCGCAACTCGACCAACCGCGGATATTTTCCTGAGCTTGGCAAAAACTTTGTAGGCTTTGAAGCCCATCTCATGTCCCTTCGCCTGATTTTGAAGTCCCGACTTTATGGAGGCCTCATCGAGGGCGATTTTAACCTGATCGCCTCTCAGGTCAGCACGCAGCCGAAGAATGCCCTTTTTCAAGCCATTTATCATGGCTTCACTGATGGTGATGGCAACCTGGCCGCCGACATCCTGCTCGATGAAAAATATTTTCCATCCAACGCCCTGCCCGGCAGTGCGCAGCGCTGTGAACTCTACCTTTGGCAACGGGATCAAGACACCAAGGATTGGCAACCGTGCACCAGCGAAAATCAGACGTTCCCGGCCGTCGACTTTTTCTGGGTCCATGCGCTTCTGAACAACAGTCTTCGTTAAAAGAGGGCTCCCATGCTGCGATTAAGGATGATCGTCCTGATTCTTTGTTTTGGGATGGCCGAACCGGCTATCAGTGCCCCTCGCGCGTCCACCAAAAAGGATGGCAAACCTGTGGAAACCCCCGAGGACAAGGCCAAACGCCTGCGTCCAGGTTGGGCTGCTTCACTGGAAATCGGTATTCCCCATCTGATCGATTTGGGCCTGGGTTACGTGCAGCCCAAAGGCGAAAGTCATGTGGGTTCGCTGGGTCTTTTGCAAAAGAATCTCGCCTCGGGACGCGGAGTGCGGGACATCAAGTTAAGAATGCAGCACCTCGAATATCGCTTCCGTAGCGAACCCTCCGAACGTCATCCTTTGTTCTGGCAGATTGCAGGTGGCTATCAGGAAATTCAGGTGGACGGCACACGTTCGGTAACGCTGAACCAGAATGATGTGAATTTTACCACCGATATCCAAGGCTCGCTCTTGATTCGCAGCCTCTACTGGACCCCCAAAGTCGGTATTACCAAACACTTTATCAGCGGTCTGACCCTGAGCTGGGGTTTTGGTTATATGATCCCGGCCTTGGTCACATCGGATTTTTCCAGCAAGGTTCCGGATGATCCTTTGATCGACGAACTTTTGCAGCAGGTGGGGTCCTATCAGCTCACCAAACGCGACTTGGAACGTATCGGCAAGCGCGTGGGACAATTGGGCATTCCCCATGTGGACCTGATTGATATCATCTGGCGATTTTGATGCAATATTCGGGTCCATCAACCGTCCTGCTTGAGCTTAATCCTCAACCAGGAGACCCTTGCCATGCACGCTTCCGCACTGACCCAAGCTGACATAACGCAGGCCAGAGCCACCAAATTCGTGGCTGATGTCTATGTCCGCATGATCCTGGCCCTCATCACGTCCTCGGTGATCGGCTATGTCTCGATCCAATCCGGCTTTTTGCTGAGCAGCCTCGAAACCATGGGCCGCGGCCTGACACTGGCCATATTTGGCACTCAACTCCTAACGGTCATCGCCTTTCAGGGTTCCATCTTCAGCATGAAACCGGCATTGGCCCGCGCGTTGTTTGCGGTTTATGCCGTCATCACCGGCCTGACCCTGGGTCTGGTGGGACTGATCTACACCCTTGATTCCATCCTGATGGTGACCATGCTGTCCAGCGCGGCTTTCGCAGGTCTGGCGATTTATGGCAAAACCACCCAACGTGATCTCGGTCCCATCGGGGCGTTTGCTCTATCAGCTCTTATGATGCTCATGGTCTTTGGTTTGGGCCTCTTGCTCACATCCTTCGTCCCGGCTCTCCAACCGTTTATGGACGCTGCTATGAAATTGCATGCGGTGATCGGGACGGTGATTTTTTCCGCCATGATCGCCTATGAATCACAAAAATTGAAAGCCATCGCCCGGCAATTGGCCCAGCAAACCGCCCATGATGATGAAATCGAAGTCTTTGTGAACAGTGCAGCCTTGAGTATGTATATGAACTTCATTGGACTCTTCCTGAGTCTCATGCGTCTGCTCGGCAGCCGCCGCTGAACCTAACGAGGTTTGGGAAAAAGTCCATAAGGCAGGGTCAAGGGCACGCGGATCCAAATCATCCGCAGGCTCTCCCGCGCCCTGACCTCCCAGCTCGTATCATACTCACCCTGATGCACAATAAAATCCCTCGCCCCTATGGGAAAATCCAGATCCCCGAGGCGCAGGGACCCCTGACCTTCGATCACAATCGCAGCCCAACCCAGTCCACCTCGAATATCGCCACCTGCCTCGTCCCCGGTTGGCAGCTGCAGATCTTGCAAACTCACCTCGGGGGTGACGAGGGGTACGGGACTGCCGGCACCCAAAATAATTTTCGCCCGGCCCTGCATCGGGAATTGCTCGGCGTTCCATGCCTAGTAGCGGGGCGGAACATCCACCTGCTGACGAAAATGGGGATCGAGCCAGATCTGAAGGCTTTCAGCCGGAGTCTGCACAAAGAGTTCTTCGTGCTCCATGCCGGATCCCGTCTGCATCAGCTGCAAACCTCCGGCTCCAATCCTGGATTGGTGGCCCAGTGTATCCCTATGCTCGATCGTACCTTCCAGCACGTAGGACATGATCTCGAAACCCCGATGCGGATGCGGCTCCAC
>NZ_DASQYZ010000340.1:0-2140 GCF_035638955.1 Oligoflexus sp.
TGTAAAACTTCGAAGCTGATCAAGTCTCCGCAGCTTGCATTAATCCATGAGGTTCTGGCTAATGAATGTTCTTTTTTATTCTTTTCTACTCGTGGCAGGTGGCTCCGCCACGGCTCAGACCAACCCTGCGATTCAGATCCATAGCCTTGACGGTGCAGGATGTCGCGGTGTGTTGAATCACCGAGTGGAAACAGTAGGGAACCGGGTTACTGTCCATTTTTCGACGAGCTCAAATGATTTCTTTGTCAAATTTCCTTATGACGTCAACCGGGCTCCTTACCTGTACACTGGGAAAGGCTGTACGGCCGAACTGTCCATGGACTGGTCTGGACATGCCCAATGCTTAAGACTCGGTAGCTTTCAGATTGATACGGATTCGTCACTGGATATCGATTTAAGTCTTATCACCTCAGGTCAGGTGCAGACGGTCGCTTACAATCCATCCACTCATGTTTGGGATATCGATAAGGTCTATCAAACAGGCGAGCTTAAAATTTTTGGACCCCGGTATGGTTACATTCAAAGCGGGGGTAAGCTATTGGGACTTCATGCGCCAGAACCCCTGGAAAGATGCATGAGTTCGCATCGCCTCATCTTCAGTACCTGGGCCGGCTTGAGTGCGAGAGCTGCTGAAGAACCTGCTGAATCAGAAGCAACTATTCGGAGCTGGAGCTACACCTTCGAAAAGTATTGAGCTTGAAGGCCAACTGGCAACTTTTCCTTCCTTCATCCGTCCTAGTCGTGAGCGCCTTGAGTGAGCTCAGCCCTATTCATTGGAGTGCATTATGCTGAACCGGTTGTCATTGCTAGGCTTTACAGCTGTCTGCCTGAGCCTGAGTTGCTCAAAACCGACGAATCCATCGCAAACCAAGATCATCGGCGGAACGAAGGTGGAGAATGGTTATCCCTTCTTTGCAGCCTTGACCCCAAGCCATGCTGAATACATCGACTGCGGTGGAGCCTTCATTGCTCCCAACGTGGTTGTGACAGCAGCCCACTGCGTGGAAGATGCATTTTCGGCGCAATTCGTTATTCAGGACGTCACCCGCACGGACGAGATGGATCCTGCGCTAGCCCGCAAGGTGAATTCGATCGCGATCCATCCAGGCTACGGTGAAGGGGCTGGAAACGACATTGCCCTGCTTTTCCTCGAGCCGACGATGCAGGACGTTCCCGTGATTGAAATCAACCGGTCAGGGGCGGTGCCAGCCGCGCGGCAACCTTTTCGCGTCATAGGTTTCGGCAACCGCACCTCACTGGGCGGCATCAACGACCCTGCCATGTACGAAGTCGACGT
Source organism: Oligoflexus sp. (assembly GCF_035638955.1). Classification (GTDB taxonomy): domain Bacteria; phylum Bdellovibrionota_B; class Oligoflexia; order Oligoflexales; family Oligoflexaceae; genus Oligoflexus. The sequence goes on from NZ_DASQYZ010000340.1 coordinate 1,298, forward strand.
TCCTTATATTTCGATGGAAGCCTGCCGCTCACTCAGCGATGACTATGCGACCATCGACGATGGTTTTCTCTGCGGCGGTGTATTGGGCAAGGGCGGCAAAGATAGCTGCCAAGGTGATTCCGGCGGGCCGGCTTTCACCATGGATGCCGAAGGCCGCGCGACGCTTGTAGGTATAGTCAGTCAGGGCCCCGGTTGTGCTCAGCCGGACTCCCCAGGACTTTATTCCCGGATATCACACTATGCGAGTTGGATCGACGAATCGATCCGACTGCATGATCAGGCACTGGACAAACTTACGCCCGAGGACATCGCTCGCATCGTTAGACAAGACTGCTATCTCAAGCAGATGACGGACGAGTTCATAACAGATGGTACCAGCACACTGAGTCTCGGCCATCATTTCAATTACGGATCCTGGTACGGAACGCTTGAAGTTATTGATTCAGCCACGTCCCTCCCCTCGCCCGTTGACCACATCATGACCCAGACCTGTTCGATCCCAATGGGCGATGGCGATGTGATTCAGGCACAGGCGTTTCGCAGCAAAGATAAAAAGGCCGAACGCTCCTTCACCCTGGATGTGCGCCGGGGCTCGACCGTCTACCGTGGTTCTGTGACATCAGTTCCATCCTTCCAGTTCACATGTACGGATACGATTGGGTCGGGTCTAATGAAAGGCTACTTCACGACGACCGTCAACCATACAGAAGTCGACAAGACTGACTTTGCCCTTGATGATATCCAGGACCGCCTCTGCCTTCCTCTTGCCTGTCCAACGCTGATTTTCTGACACAACTGCACCTTCGCTGTAAGCCATAGATTTCCTTTCTACAGCAGCTTAAG
>NZ_DASQYZ010000341.1:0-27104 GCF_035638955.1 Oligoflexus sp.
CGAATCGCCTTAAACTTACTCAAGCAAGAAAAAACATCCAAAAGAGGAATCAAGGGAAAACGGCATAAAGCAGGATGGGACAATGACTATCTTTTCACAGTCCTGATGTCTCAATTTTAATCATGCGTTTGCCCTGGGTTGCCAGGGCCTTCTGCCAGTCCCGTCTGGCTCATGATTGGGGCTATACGTTTGGAAGTTTGGGCAGCGGCGTAGACTTCGCCGGTCTTATCAAACGGGCATGGCCCAGCCCAGTATCAGCCAGTTTGTCCACATAACGATCGAGCCCCGGAAAAATTGGGAGAATTTCCCAGGATTGGCTACCAAATCGTCCCCATCCGGGGAACTTTTCGCTGCGTTTCCATAGGCCTTTGGTTAAGCTGGGGCCGGAAACGTCCAGCCAAGAGTTGTTTATGTCCACCACGATCCAGCTTCGTTCCGAATGGCCCGGCCAGTGTCAAAGACTGGTGATAAAAATTGGTTCTGCGGCGCTGGCCCATCCTGAGACCGGCGTCGATCAGCATAAGATCGAGCAGATCATTCACGATTGTTTCCGACTCTTGCAGGCCGGGATGGAAGTGATTGTGGTCAGTTCAGGGGCCATCTCCATCGGCCGTCGCCACATGCCGGTGCCCGCGGATGGCAGCATTGCCTATCTGCAGGCCTGCAGTGCGGTGGGTCAGCCTTTATTGATGCGCTGCTATACGCAGGCCTTTCATCATCATCATAAGCAGTGTGCTCAGGTTTTGCTGACTCATGAGGACATGCGTGATAGCAAACGCAAACTCAATCTCAAGAATATGATGAATAAAATGCTGCAGGCCGGCATCACACCCATTCTCAATGAAAACGATTCCGTGAGTTATGCCGAGATTACGGTTGGTGACAACGATCAGCTGGCGGCCATGGTCACTGAGGTGATGGAGGCCGATGGGCTGGTTATTCTCACCAGCCCCGATGGGCTTTACGACCGTGATCCGGGTCTGGGCGAGGCGCAGATTCTGCATAAAGTCGCCTATGATGAGGGATTTGGAAAGCTGAATTTGGCCGGCAAATCCAGTGCCGGACGTGGGGGCATGATCACGAAACTCGAAGCCGTGCGTAAGCTGACCCCACTCGGCATTCCCGTGATCCTGGCCACCTTTAAAAAGGATCAGCCCGTACTTGCAGCCCTCGAAGGTGGTGGAACATTCTTTGAAGGCAGTCCCCAGGCCACTCAAAAGGCCCGTCATCGCTGGTTGACAGCCAGTGCGCGATTGGGGGCCAAAATCAAGATCGATCGCGGTGCTGGCGAGGCTGTATTGAATAACAGTTCGCTTCTGCCCTCGGGGATTCATCATGTTGAAGGCAGCTTCAAACGCGGCGATTGCGTGAAGATTTTATGTGGCAATCGTGTGGTGGCTCTTGGACTTGTGGAGTATTCAGCTGCCGAATTGCGTAAGATCCAGGGTCGGCAGAGCCAGGAAATTTCCAGGATTCTTGGTTACTGTCCGTCCAAGGTGGCTATTCATAAAGATAACCTGGTGATTCGGGAGGATGCTCCATGACTGGATTCACTCGGGATGATTTGATACACAAGGCGCGTCTGGCCAAAGCCAGCTCGGTGACGCTGCGGCGTTATCGGGAGGAGGATCGCCAGCGGGCCATCCTGAGCATTCGCGATGCTCTCGCCGCGAACCAGCAGGATATACTCGTGGCCAATGCCCGGGATGTCGCAGCGGCCCGTGAGAATGAACTGTCGGCAGCGATGATTGATCGACTGACGCTGACCGAAGCCCGTCTGCGGGGACTGGGTGAAGCTCTGAAAGAAATTGCCGCAAGTCCGTCGGTGCTCGGGCAAATCGAGCACGAGCATACACGCGCCGATGGTTTGCTGGTTCAAAAAAAGCGGATTGCTTTGGGTGTCATCGGAGTTATTTTTGAAAGTCGGCCCAATGTTTTGATCGATTGCGCGGCGCTGGCGATCAAATCAGGCAATGCGATTCTTCTGAAAGGTGGCAGTGATGCGGAGCATTCCAACGCCATTCTCGGTCATCTGGTGCAGGACGCCATCGCTTCTTTTCTACCCAGGGACGCTGTGCAGATCATACCCGGCGGCGATCGCCAGATGACTGTGGAAATGGTGAAGCTCGTCGGCCTCCTGGATCTCGTCATTCCCCGCGGTGGGGAAGGGCTGATTCGCATGATTCACGAGCATGCAAAAGTTCCAGTCATCGCTCATGCGAAGGGGCTTTGCCATCTTTATCTGCATGCGGACGCCGATTTTGATAAAGCCCGGGCTATTGCCCTGAATGCCAAGGTGCAAAGACCTTCGGTCTGCAACGCCATGGAAACTCTGCTCATCCATCAGCAGCTCGACGATGGGTATGTGCTTGACCTTTTACAGGCCCTCGAAGAGGCCGGTGTACGCCTGCGGGTGGATGAACGCGTCTGGGGTTTGGGCCCTAAGCCAGGCTGGGAACAAGCGGTCGATGAAGATTGGGATACGGAGTACCTGGATAAAATCCTGTCGGTGCGGGTGGTCGCATCCGAGGACGAGGCCATTGATCACATCCTGAAGCACGGAAGTCATCACACCGAAGCGATTATTAGCAACGATCCGTCCGTCATTCAAAAATTTGAAGACGCGATCGATGCCTCGTGTATCGCGGTGAATGCGAGCACGCGCTTTAACGATGGGGGTGAGCTGGGACTGGGGGCGGAAATCGGTATCTCCACCACCAAGCTGCATGCTTATGGCCCCATGGGTGCGAAGGAATTGACAACCACGCGCTTCGTGGTGCAGGGGACAGGCCATTGCCGTGTCTGATCAATTGATTCAACATGTTTCGGACACGGCCTTTTGGGTAGCCTACTATCGCGCCCTCGAAGGGCAGCGGAAAAATCCACTTTTTAGCGATCCTCTCGCGGAAGTCCTGGCCGGGGATCGCGGCCGGGCCATAGCCCAGCAGATGGGTCATCCGCGAATTATGAAATGGGCTCTGGCGCTGCGAACGTATGTGATCGACTCCATGTTGATCGAGCAAATTCGTGATGGTGTCGATACCGTGATTAACCTTGGCGCCGGGCTCGATACCAGACCTTATCGGATGGACCTTCCCAGTCATTTGCAATGGATCGAAGTGGATTTTCCTGGTGTGATCGAGTTTAAGAATGCTCGCTTGCAGCATGAAAAACCCCGCTGTCAACTGCAACGGATCAGCTGCGATCTTTCGCAAAGGCCAGAGCGCCGCGAAATTTTTAAGCGACTCAACGATTCATCTCAAAGAGCCTTGATTCTGACTGAAGGTGTCGTGCTCTATCTCAGCGAAGAGGACGCTGGACCTTTGGCTCAGGACCTTCATGAACAGCCGCACTTCATGTATTGGATCACCGACTACTATTCACGTTTCCTGATGAGGCTTTATCAATTGGGTTATATCAAATCCCATATGCCTCAGGAGGCGCCCTTTCGCTTCAATCCCAAAAACTGGGAACATTTTTACGAAGCACGCGGTTGGCGCCTGAAGCGCATGCACTATCTGAGTGAAGTCGGGGACGTCATAGGCCGGCCGATGGCCATGCCCTGGACAGGCAGGATTGTTTGGCCTTTCATGGGGCGGAAAAAGCAAAAGGCGATCAGGCGCATGCTGGGTTATGGGCTGCTGCAGCGCGAGGGCGTGAACACCTGATTCTGTGCACGGGTATTCAATAAAAAAAGCATAAGCTTATAAGCAAAATGTGCTTGTGGAAAATGGAAGGGTCACCTACTTCTGAGCTATCTTCGCCGAAGAAAGGGCCCCGACGTATGAAGCCAATCGCCATTTTTTACGAGCATCCTGACTGGTTTAAACCTCTTTTCGCTGAGTTGGATCGTCGGCAACTGCCGTATGTCAAGGTTTCGGCGGATCAGCATGGATTTGCTCTGGCCGAGACGGAAGCTCCCTACTCCCTGGTGTTCAACCGGGCCAGCCCTTCGGCTTATCTTCGCGGTCATGGTCATACGACCTTTTATACTCAGGATTGGCTGGGGCAACTCGAAGGCCTGGGTATACCCGTGGTCAATGGAACCAGAGTCTACGGCTTTGAAATTTCCAAGATTCGGCAGCTGCAACTCCTGCAACGCCTGAACATTCGCTACCCTAAATCCTCGGCTATCAACCACCCACGCGCGTCTTTGGAAGCAGCCCGGTCCCTGCGTTTTCCCATCGTGGTCAAGGCCAATATCGGTGGCAGCGGCGCTGGTATCGTTCGCTACGATTCGATCGATGAGCTTGAGGCTGCCGTCAACGCCGGGAGCGTGCCCATGGGCATTGATGGGGCGTCCCTCGTTCAGGAATATGCAAAACCGCAGGGGGGATACATCGTTCGCATTGAGGTGCTGAACGGCGAATTTCTTTATGCGATCAAAGTCTATCCACCCCAGGGAACGTTTGATCTGTGTCCGGCCGATGCCTGTCAGACATCGGATGGTCGTGAGCTGGTGCGTGCGGCCTGTGCGATTGATGCGCCCAAACGCGGATTGCGCGTGGAGCGGGCTGATCCGCCGGCGGAGATGATCGACGCGGCGGTGACCATTGCCCGCGCCATTGATCTGGATGTCGGTGGCATTGAGTACCTGGTCGATGAACGTGATGGCCAAGCCTATATTTATGACATCAATGCTCTGTCCAACTTTGTCGCCGACGCGGTCAACGTGATCGGCTTTGATCCGTTTGCCAAGCTGGTTGACTATCTGGAATTTCGAGCCCGCGCCGCGAGGTCAAGCCCATGAAATACGGATTTTGGATGCCGGTCTTTGGCGGCTGGTTGCGGAATGTCGATGATGAGGGCATGGACGCGAGTTGGGATTATGTGAAACGTCTGAGTCTGGCGGCTGAAAATCTTGGTTATGATCTGACCCTGATTGCCGAATTGATGCTGAATGATATCAAGGGCATTCAAGCGCCTGCCATGGATGCCTGGAGCTTGGCGGCGGCACTGGCTGCCGTCACGCAGCGGCTGGAACTTTTGGTGGCCGTGCGCCCGACCTATCATGCGCCGGGGCCCTTTGCCAAACAGGTTGCGCAGATCGATCAGATCTCGGGCGGACGCCTGTCTCTGAACGTGGTGTCATCATGGTGGAAGGATGAAGCGAAGCGCTTTGGAATTCCCTTTGATGTGCATGATGACCGTTATGCCCGCACCACCGAATGGCTGCAGATTTTGGATGCCGCGTTCCATGAGCCGGAGGTTTCATTCAAGGGCCGTTACTATGAAATCGAAGGTTTGATTGTCGAGCCCAAGCCCATCCGTAAGCCACGACCTTTGATCTATGCGGGCGGAGAATCGGAAACCGCGAAGACTATGATCGCGCGGCTGGCCGATGTTTATGTCATGCATGGGGATCCCCCCGAGCGTCTGCAGCCTAAAATTGCCGATATGCAGCGACGTCGCGAGTCGTTTGGCCTGCCTCCCATGCAGTTTGGTGTAGCGGGCTATACGATTATCCGCTCGTCCCAACAGGACGTGGAGAAGGAAATCACCCGCATCACCAATGTTTCACCTGGTTCGAGCGGTTACGCGAATTACCAGGATTTCGTGCAGAATTCACAGCTGGATCAGGTGCTGGCTTTGGAAGATTACTCGGTATCCAATCGTGGTTTGAAATCAGGCCTGATGGGAACACCGCAGCAGGTGATTGATCGGGTCGGACAGTTTGCCGATGTGGGTGTGGACTTGTTTTTGCTGCAATGCAGCCCGCAGTTGGAAGAGATGCAAAGGTTTTCGGAAGAAGTTATCCAGAAACTTTGAACTATAAAAAGCCCTGGCATGCGATGCCAGGGCTTTTTTTTAGTTGCTGGTTATAAAGGTGCCGCTGATTTCGTCGAAATACTGATCCCAGGTACCACCCTGGGGCAGAATTTTCGCATAATAAGTATACGATTGCCCCGCAGGAAGCAAGGCAACGGGAGCTTCGACATAAAGACTCGAGAATTGTTCGGCGTTTGCCGTATAGGGAGCATTCGCAGGAACGGTCTGAGTGGCCAACCACTGGCCTTGCGCATCAAAGATATCCACGCGTACGTCACAGCCTTGTGCGCAATAGTAGTTGATATAGAAGCCCACCCGAGGACTGTTAAAATTGATATAGGAAGCGCTGGCACTGGTGATCATCTGCGTTTTCTTGAAGGTCACGGACTGTTTCACTTCAGCCACATAATCTGACCATTCACCATCCACCGGCACCAGTTTAGCTGTGATGAATCCGGGCTGATTCATGGGTGCATTGGCTGGAATCGTTAATAAGACATCCACTGTCTTGTGACCGGCTGGAACGCGCACGCGTGTGCCTTCCAGATAACTCCATTGGCCGTCAAACACTTCCAGAAGAAGATCGCGATCGTCCCGAGCCAGATACTCGACGCTGATGCTATGAGGAATGCCGCGGCGCAGATCACGTGGCAGGGGATTCACGTTGATGGAATCAGGGGCCTTAGCGTCGGCCTGGGCCAGGAAAGTGTTGAGATACTGCAGCACGGCAGCCATCTGGGGTTGACGTTGCTTTTGCTCAACTTCACCCAGAAAATGCAGGTTTTGAGTGACCCAAGTGAGATCCCCGATCATGGCCTGCAGCTGCTTACGATAGGGCAGGTAAGCGCCACCCTGATCGGCTGGCAGGAGGCGCGTGGTTTGCTTTGTCTCACGAGGGATGAAGTCAACGGTGGTTAACTGGAGAATGCCGTTGGTCAAGTCGAGGGTGTTCTCTTCCGAGCGCGGACCATAACCATCGATGGTTTTGAGTTGAGTTTGGTTCACAATTTCAACCGTGGTCGAACCGTGATTCCCCACCGGAACCCGGATGGTGCCATCGAACAAAGGAAAAGGTGATTCAAAATTTTGGGCGAACAGCGTGGATGCGCTGATGGCCAAGGAAAAAAGACAAGCGAGAGAAGTGCGTCTCATGTTGAGCTCCCAAATGTGTGTGCCGTGGATACTTTTAGCACTGGGAGCGGTTTTCACAAGGTCTAAGTCACTTTTGTCGAATTTTTTCAGAAAGGCATAATGTTCTCCGGTTTTTGATCCTGATTGCGCTGATCCTGGAAATTTTATGTAGGAAACTTTCATTGAGTGCGTCTTTAATTTAGATTGGCTGGTCAAACGAGCACGATTTTAGTGACATTGGCTGCATAGTCGATGGATTTATGTTGCTTTCCAACGACCAATTTCTACATTGCGGCTCCTGCAGCCTACATTGGTCATAACGACTTAACCCATCTCTCTCGAAAGCGTACACACTATGAAGAACGGCCTCCTTTCACTGGCAGCGATAATGTTTATCAACGCCTGTGGTCAGCCCAGTCGCGACAGCTTAACTCAGGAAGCGTGGAACCAACGCAACGATCCCAGAATCATGGGTCTTGATAGGCTCACACAGAAATATCAATATGAAACGCAGTTCGACAAGCTGCCCGTTGCCGCCGATCTTCCGCAAACGCCGTGGAGCGATTACTACTGGCCAACCTATCAGGGCGGTTTAACTTATCGTTGGGCTCAGGCTGGCTCGGACTATGATCGCTATGTGTATGCGACCAAACCTTTTGCAGAATTGAAGCCTGAAGAGATCGCGGTGTTATCGCCAGCAGAAAAATATGACCTTTACATGGGTTTTGAAGACTATCGCACGACCAAGGCCGAGCGTGAGCGTACGGGTGTGCTGAAGCGCATCCCAGGTCAAGACGGTTATGACGCCCGCCTGGCTGCGATTCCAACGTGGGAAGGACTCTGCCATGCATGGGCCCCGGCAACGCTGGCGTTTGCAGAGCCGCAGGCCGTGACCGTAAAAAATAAAGCGGGTCTGGACATTCCTTTTGGTTCGTCGGACATCAATGGTCTTTTAACGATGTTCCTGCATCACGTGCCTGCACCCCAGGTCAGCTTTCTGGGTGGGCGCTGCGAAGAGAACCTGAGCGCCATCCAGGATAAAATTGAAGAAGTCCGTAATGCTTATGCAGGCAGTCCTTACTCCAAGCTGACCGCTGCTGAAAAGGAAGCCGAGATCAAGCGCCTTCAGGCGGAACTCACAGCCAGAAGTGAGCAGATCGAATGCCGTGACAGCAATGCCGGAGCTTTCCACCTGGTGCTGACCAACCAGATTGGTTTGATGAAGGAAGGCTTTGTGGTGGACGTCACCCGTGATGATGAAGTCTGGAATCAGGCGGTTCACGGCTTTAACGTTCGTGTCGAGAGTGTGAAACAAGGTCGATCACGTGATGCGGCCCCACGCACCGTCAAGGAAATCACGGTCACCACCACCATGAAATATATTGTGGAAGTCGGTTATCACCAGGACCGCGGTGGTTACGATTCGAGTGCGGCTCAGGCGACCGTTGACTACCGCTACCGCGTGGAATTGGATAGAAACGGTGCCATCATCGGCGGCCAATGGCTGAGCTTCGAGCGTCCCGATTTCCTTTGGAAGCAGACGACACCGAAATTTGAAGGCGACTTCAACGGCGTTGGCGACATCTATAAGGCCGCGACCACTCCTGCTCTCTGATCGATTCCGTTGACAGAGTTTCCCTGGATTTTCATCCAGGGAACCACGCTTCATCCCGCCTCTATCCCGCTCCCATCAACCTTGACCAGATAGCCAGCCGGAAAACGAAAATCATTTGCAAGAGTCGCGCTGGACGGATTTTGCCGTCTCGCATCCGAAAATACTGTTGTTAGACTTAGATCGCAGCCATTAAAGAGGTGTGGGTCATGCGATCGTTGGTATTGCTTCCTTTCCTATTTCTGATTTCCAGCTGCGGAGCTGATCATTCTGAGAGCAGACTCGCCGCGGGTCGGGAAGCGCGTTACCTTTTGCAAACTCCCGAAAACCTTCCAGTAGGCTTTTGGAATGACATTGATGGAACGAAGCTCAGCCAGGACTTTTTACAGCAAAGGCGCGTGGGCTGGAGTTTCTGGACGGAGATGCTGCGCCCTTTGCCTGGCATGTCCCAGAAAAATTTTATGGTCTGGCAGACATGGTATGGTCGGGAGGATCTGCAGCGTATCTTCCGCCACCTTTACGAAAATTTAACTCCTGCTGAACGCCGGAGTCGTCTCGCTTTTTCAGGAGCGAAGATCCGTGAAGCTTTGCTTTGGAACGATCATCAGCAGTTTGAACAGCCGGATTGGAATACAGCTCGTTTTGAGCAATGGCTGGCGGCCTTTGACACGGATGAAAAGCAAAGATCGATTCCTGGGATGCAAAAGATCCTGTTCAACCAGGAGGTCATGCAATTCATCCTGGAACATTATCAACGCTTGGAAATTTGCCAAAAGGAACGACAAAAGCAAAAAGAGTGCGAATCCCTGAGCTGGCCCGAGCATGCTGTGTTTTTGAAAACGAGTTGGCGCCGCAGCGAAAATGGTTTTCGCGTGGATAGCTTTGCGACGGATACAGAAGCACTGGCGCGGCAGTGGCAAAAAGCGCAATGGACCCCCGATGGATCGATGGAACCTGAAGCGCAGCAGTCCTTTGCTTTGCGTTTGCCATCGGGACAAAAGTTTCATCTGACCGGATTGCACGCCTCCCTCCACCAACGGCACCAATGGTTCTGGACTTCGCTTTGGCTTGGGCCGGTTGCGGGTGAGGAGCTGGCCGTGGATCAACCCGAAACCTGGTCCGCGCCTTGGAAAAATTATCGGCTCTGTGCTGTGGATGGCTGGCATGAACCGTTGCGTCAGCAAACCGTTGATGCAGGCTGGCCGCAGCCTCTGGCTGCCTTTGCGCATCTGCTGGTCGACACGGGTCATTGGAATTGGTGCAGCAATCCTTATCTGGAACCAGGCCCCAATAACCATAAAACCAACTGCACGGGTTGCCATCAGCATGCGGGTCGAACCTGGACCCAGCAGGAATTTCGTCAGCGGCTGACGGATAATCTGACGAGTTTGATCGTGCGCAGCCCGGAGCCAGGATCGGCGGATTTTGTCTGGTCGCTTTTTGCCGGTCCTGAACCCCTGATACAGCCTTTGATGGATGATATCGAATTTTTCGATGTCTATGATCCTTACCAATAATGTCAGGAGTCTTGTTATGGTGAAGATCCCCGTGCTCGCTTGGGCCCTTGGATCCCTCGTGTTGATGGCCGAGCCCGTGTTGGCTCAGGACGGTTTTCAGCGGGCCCAAAAGGCCGCGGAGATTCTTGGTGTCGGTCGTGATGGAGCCTGCAGCTCCTGTCATGCGATGAACTCTGAGCAAACGTTGCGCCGGTGGTCACGTAGCTACGCGCGTGTTCAGGAAAAGTGCCTGGATAATGAAGCGCTGACGGCCAAGGACAAGCTTTATTGCCTGGCGGATCAAACGCCCGATCAGGAGCTGGATCTGAAGCCCGCCAGGCTTGGGTTTTGGAGTGCAGCTCTGCACCTTGGTCCTTTGGGTAAGCTGATCCAGGAAGCCCTGGGTGAAGAGGCTGCGGTTGTGCTGCAGACGAAGTTGCGGCAAACAACAGCGATGCCCCTGCGGTCACCGACCCTTTTGACTGCAGACGAATTCAAGGTGGTGCAGGACTGGGTGGACGATGGCATGCCTTATCTCAGTGAATTGCTTTCGCCTTATCAGGGACCCACGCAATGTGAATCGATGCTGGCGCCGCGTGCGTTGGACCATCTCAAGGCGATGAAAGAGTGGGGTTGGAAGAAACGCAATGAGGAACGCGGCATGCTGATGTTTGCTTGCGGCGCCGATCAGCAGTCCTGCTTTCGTCAGCAAAAGAATGGCCAGGATATATTTCCGGACGTGAGCCTGCAGCCAGGCGCGGCTTCCTGGAAAGCGGATCCTGCCACCGAGATGCGGGTCCTGACGGATTTAGGTCAGCAAACCAATTACTGGATTCGCTCGTCAGCGGATGGTCGCTTCATCGCGTATGGTGGTTCACCCAGTGGTGTGGTGGATCTGCAAAGCCTTCTGGTTACCAAGGGCAAATTGCGCAACATTCCTGTGGATGCTTACTACGATCCAGCATTTTTCCCTGATGATTCGGCCTTTGTTTTCCAGGGTTCCGGCACCGCGATTTGTTCGACGAGTTTGCTTAAAAATCCCATGACGACCGCCATAGATTTTAGCGAAGATGCCTGCACGGCCGGTGACGATGTTCGGATTCCACTCTACCAGGCGGTTGGCGCGAGTTTGGATGGCGCCGATTATCTGGCCGCTACGGGTGACTTTCACAGTGATGACGGCCATGGTGGGGAGCCATACACCCTAAGAAATGCGCGGTCCAAGCTCTTACTGCAGCCTCTGGAATTTGATGGAACGAAATGGACGCGCCGTGAAGCGCAAAGTTTTGATACACCCTGGGAAAAAGATTGGGGTCTCTCGGCCTCCAATCAGCTGCTGCTGAGCCGCCTGGAAGTGCGGGTGGACAGTCAGATCAAGCATATTGGTTACCAGCTGTATCAATTGAACAAGGATACCACCAGCAGCATCGCTCCTGTTTATAGCAAGGAACTGGTGGGCCGCCTCTGCTTCGATGGGTTGAAAGTCGGCTTTTCTTTTGATGACCGTTTTGTTGCCAGCTACGGCTATATCAAAGCGGATCAGTATGCTCTGCTGGGGTATGCCAGCGCCGATGACCCGGAGTTTCAATCTCGTTTGAACGCTGGCACGGCCAATGTGTTTTTATTTGATCTTTGGACCCAGAAACTTCACGTGGTCACTCATATGGGGCCCGGACAGTTTGCTCTCTTTCCTCATTTCCGTTCCGATGGCTGGCTCTATTTCATGGTCTATGATCAGGAAACAGGCACCCGCCGTCTGATGACAGCGAACAATGCTCGACTCCTGCAGGAAAAAAATCCGCTGCCTTGAATCAAGGCACCCAGGTCTTCGCCAGAGGACCTGGGCACTTTCATCCCGTTGATCGTAACGCATCCTAACCGATGGGGGAGACCTTGATGAAACGTTCCGTTATCCTTTCACGAGGTCTCTATGAAAAAATCACAATGGCTCGGGGCACTTTTGCCAAGCATGCTGGTGACTCCATCCCTGACGGCTGCCTCATTAAACTGCATTGAAGGGACGCCTGACGCTCAGGATCTTCAGCAGTGGCGCCTTGAGGCGGCTCAACAGCTGGAACAAAGCAGTATCACTGAAAGAGCTTTGGCGGATCAGATTCGAACCTGTTTTGGATCGCAGATTCCCATGTGCCTGCAGCGCCTCACGGATTACGTCAACCGTAATGATACCGCCTCCTCATCACTCGATACTCCGGTCCGCAGCTCACCGCAGAAACAGCCACCGGCCCAACTCTTTTTAAGTGGAACCACAGCCTTTGAATATAGGGTTCCCGAGAATATCGAGGAACGCGCGGCCACGCTGGGTTGGCCAGCGATTCGCTATAAAAGTCGGCATTCCGGAGGGTTTGATCGCGACACGGCATCTCTTCTTATGATCTATGTGCCTGGTGATCGCTTGAATCCACCCGTGCCCTATGATCGCTGGCTTAATTTTGCACTGCCTGAGGATCCTGCCAGTGAAGCCAGCCGTCCCACGCCTGGGTCTCCGCTTCCGTCGGCCGATGATTACGCGGCCGAGGAGCGCGGTGAGCTCGCGCTACCGAAAATTTTTACCATGGTGTCTCTCGATCGGCGTCAGGGCACGACGCCCGGACAGGTCTACTTCCAACGTTTTTTGCGTCCTGGTCGCGGTGATCCGACGTTCAAACCCGAGGGCAATGCCAATCCCAAGCGTTGTGTCAGCTGCCATCCCAATGGATTGCGTGCCATCAGTCCCCTCGGCTATCACGTGCGGAAAAACGAAAATATGCTGGATGAAGAATCCTGGCAAACGGTGAAACTCATCAATGATGCGATGGTGCAAGCCGCTGGGCAACGTCCCGTAAGCTGGCGCGATGCTCCGGCTCGTTCGGATTCGACCCAGCGCAAACCCTTGCTGCAGCCGGCTGCCTTTGGTCCGAGTATTGGTCCCATGGCGCCCTTGAACGGTCGCAGTCGCACGCAGGCCTTTATCAATCAATGTGCGCAGAGGCGCACCGTGGTGGAAGTTCGCGATATCTTCGGCCGTGGACCGGGTCGCAACAATGTCTATCGCCTGTCCGCCAATCCCGAGATTGATGCCGCCAAGGTTCTGCGAGCGATGAACTGCGGCGCCTGTCATGGCACAGCTTCTCGATCGCCTCTCAATACCCTTACAGATTGGGCGCAGGTGGATTTCAAAATTCTGGTGGATCAATCCATGCCCCTCGGCACTCATAAAAATCCGCTCGAATCCAGCACGGGAGACGTTCAGGATAATTTGAATGCGGATGAAAGAATTGCATTGGCCAATTGTCTGCAGGCCGAGTTTGAACTTGAAACTCAGGAAATCGCCGCCTGGCTTACGCAGGGATCCTGTCAGTGAAGAGATGAAACCCTGTGGCGAATCGGCTAAAATCGATTCATCCATGCAAGCGGGAGGAAGACGATGACAGGACTGTCCCAGGTTGGGGACTGGCTCAAGGATAATCTTGCGCAAAGTCTGAACCTCGCTTCCCCTTTCTGTCCACTCTATCTCGTGCCGGCTTTTGTGATCGGTCTTGTGTGGTTGGGACGCTCGCAGACCTGGTCGCTGACCCAGGCCTGGCATTACGGTAAAAGTCTCTGCTGGGAGCATCGGCGGTCCATTCAAGAGGATGGGCTCTGGGCTCTGTTTCAGATCCTTGTTTTGCGAGCGCCCGTGAGCCTTTTGCACCTGGCTCTGTTTCAATGGTCGTATGAAGGACTGGTGAATTGGGGCGGTGATGAGGCTGTGGGTTGGTATGCCCCGCAATTTTTCGAAGCTTTGCTGGCTACAGCCGCCACCATGCTGGCCATTGATTTTGCAGCGTATGGTATGCATCGCGCCTTGCACAGTCTGCCTGGACTCTGGTGCGTGCATCGCTGGCATCATCAAGCGCGTTTTCTGACCCCATTTTCCACGCTGCGCCAGCATCCTTTGGAACCTTTCCTTTTGAATGGGGCTCGGGGACTGGCGGCCGGCATTTCATTGGGTGCTGTGCATCTGCTGTTTCCGAACAGCACAGCTGTCTGGACTATGGCGGGGATGGGACTGGGTTTCTTTTTGTATATGTTTACGGTGAATCTGCATCACGCGCCGATTCCCGTTCGCTATCCCGCAAGTTGGCGAACTGTGCTGATCAGCCCCCACATACACCATATTCATCACAGCAAAGCGCTCGAGCATCATGGGAAAAATTTTGGTGTGGTTTTTTCGTTTTGGGATCGATGGTTTGGAACGTATTGGGATCAGGAGGTTGGTCTCGGCGAATTGGAGTTCGGCGTGGAAGGTTGACAGGACCTGGGCCATGACAGCCCAGGATCGCGCGCAGGGAATTACCAGGCGCCGCCAGAACCGGATTCCTGCTTCTCAGCAGCTCCCTTGTTCTTTTCCCAAGTGCCGCCTTGCTCGGTGCAGTCTTTTTCCTTGTCTTTGGGCTTTTTGCCTTTCACTTTGACTTCTTCTCCCTCTTTCATGCAAACCCATTTGGCTTTGGCTTCAGCACGAGGAGTTACGGCCAGACTCAGACTGCAGGCGAACGCGACAACAAGCAAAGACGTGGCTTTCATAAAAGGCCCTCTTGGAAATGAATTCAGGTGGATGCATAAAATGCTAGCAAATTGCGGGCGAGGAAACAATCACGATTCGCCATTATGGATGGGGACTAAAAGGTCCAGGGCAGGTTCATATCATCGTGCTCGGGGACAGGTCCAGCCGGGTCGCGCGTGTGGTCGCAGCCCTGACCCGGGGGGCCATGGATACGGCCGCAGGTTTTGCAACGGTCCTTGCGGCGGAGCAGAAAGATGCGAGCTTTTTTTCCTGGAATCATATGAGGTGTTTGGACCGGGATCGATCCTTCCGGAGTTGATTCTGATGTGTGTCTAATGGACATGCTTACCTCAAATGGAAACAGCGCCTGTTTATAGTACGGACGACTCCCCATTTTGCGCCCTTATTTTACAGAAGAATCTGTAGCAAGAAGCATGCGCCTCGCGGTTCAGGTCCTATTTGCGCAAGGTGCATGGACAGGGAAGCAGCGGGCCCATCTGCGCAGGAAGCAGCGCTTCGAGGTGCATGACCAGGCCTCGAGCAACGAGGCCTTGCCTCGTCCGACGAGGCCAGCATTTCTATGGTTGAGGAGCCACCTGGCAGGACGCATCCTCGGTCCGGTCGTACTGGTTCCAACCCAGCTCGACAGCATATAAGGATCCATCGGCCATCCGCTTATGATTTTTTTGCATGTGAATCCAGCGTTTGGGATTCATCTTCAAGGTATTCTCACGATCGAGCTTCGCATACGGCTGACCCTGATCACGCCTGGGTTTGGGTGCGCCGAGGGCTTCGCAGCGCCAGCTGTCATTCACCAGAGGACCGCTGCATTGGTAGCGGAAATCCTCAAAGGGTCCATAAACTGTTTGCTCCCAGATTTGATTGGCTTGATCCTGCAGACGCCATTCCTCGCGCCAATGGATCTGCTCCTGTCCACCGATAATCAAATAGCGTCGCAGGTGCCAGACAGAATCGGTCTGACTCATGACGGCTTTCTCCAGAACGGGCTCATAGAAAGCATCATGATCGCCGTTTTCGACAAAGTTGAAGCGGACCGAAAAGCAGCCATTCATGTTTTGGATAAACGAAGGTGCTGTCTCAGCCCCTGCCCAGCTGCTGATGCTTAAAACAGAACCTAACAATCCCACTTGTACAAGACGCATGTCCATCACTCCTGTTGACGATTGGGAGCATCATCACAGCAGAAGCCTCAGGAAAGCAACGGCGTAATATCACCTAGCTGACCAGGGATAATGCCGGTGTTGAACCCATGACGCGAAACAGACTTGGTGGAAGCGTGACATGAAAATGAAACGGTGCAAAGGTTTTTACGTCTTGCGGATCGCTCTGCAGAACGAGTCTGACTTTGGCTCCATTCTGCAGCAAAAGGCGTCGTACGGCATCCATACCGATACCACGACCCGAAATCTCACTGACACCCGCACTGGTGGAGAATCCGGATTCAAATATAAATTGCGCCACCTCTTCCGCTGACACAGGCGTATGTTCGGCAAGGAACCCCTTGATCATGGCTACTTGTTTGATCAATTGAAGGGCAAGTCCCCGACCATCATCATGGACTAGCATCGATAGACTGCCCCCTGCGTCATGGACCATGCTGACTGTAATCTGACCCCGTTCAGGCTTGCCTGCGTGCTTGCGTTCCAAAGCGTCCTCGATCCCATGGTCGAGAGCGTTACGTAAAATATGAACGAAGATATGCCGCAGCATCTCGACACAGGCATGGGTCAGAAAAATTTCCTTGGCCTCAATTTTGACGTCGGGACAGGTCTTGCCCAGGTCCTTGGCAAGTTTGGGCACCGATTCACATAATTCCCTGATCACGTCCTCGGCACTGCGAAAGACGAAGGGAACCAGGCGATGTTTCAATTGAGCCACAGAGCGAGTCATTGAATCGAGATCCCTTTGTCGCTCAATCTCTTCAATGAAAAGCACCTCGCGCTCCAGATCATCAATCCGCAACTCAATGGTATCGGGCAGGTGCAGAGCTCGGTTCAGTTTATGGGTGTTGATCCATTCGTAATATTTCAGTGACGTTTCGACCAGGTCAAGCTCGGTGAGGAGCTGGTCTTTGTTCGGTACTGTTTCGCCTTTTTGGATCGAACTGAGTGTTTCCTCGGCCCGATGCACGGCGCTGGCCAGCTCACGGAGCCCAAGCGAACGCGCGGCACCTTTGATGGTATGCATATTGATGAAGAGTATTTTAATGATATCCGGTCGGAAGGTTTCCGCATTGCGAATGAGGGACGTATTCTCATTCAGAAAGCGCTGCGAGGCTGTCGAGAATTTGCAGAACATGTCCTGGGTGACATTGATCAACTCGCCAATGTATTCCAGCTCCTTCTGATGCTCTTCCGCTACTTTTTTATAAAGTCGAACGTCGGTGACATCCTTGCAGGTAACCAGAATTTTTTCCAGTTTCTGGCTCTTCGTCACCATGGGGCTCCAGTCGATCTCCAGGATACGGGTCGAAGGGCCAGCCGTGTACTGAATTTCCTTGGGCAAGGCCGCTTCGTTCATCTCGAAGACCATTTCGTCTTCCCCAAAGCTGGCTTCGAGCACAGACTTGACCTGAGCTTTTTGGTCACTGCTGATGTTGCTGTCTGTGAGAAGCAGGTCAAGGGCATTGGTCTCTTCCATCACGCGACCCTTGAAGATATCGCGCAGATGGGCTGAATAATCCCGATGGATGCTTAATTTTTCCGGCAGGATGGCAAAGATCCCGAGTTTGATATTGGTCAGAATGGATTTGATGTCTCGCGTCTTTTCCTCGACCATGTCTTCCAGTTTTTCATTCATCTGGCGGACCTTGTGCTCGGAACGCTCCTGAGCCAGCCGCATCTTATCACCCAGAGCAAGGGAGATCAGCACGACTTCGACGGCGATGCCCAAAAAATGACTCCAATTGGTGAAGAGATTAATGGGAATGACTCCCGCCAAGGCCAGGGGATTGGCAAGATTACCGACTATGGTTAAAAACCAGGCGAGCGTAAAGAAGTAGGCAGGTCGATAGCGTTTGATACAGGCGATCACTGATGCGACCAGGATGATGGTTGATGTCAGAAATGCGTTGGTTGCCGCAATCTTGACGGCAATATTATAGGAAAAAGGCGCAATCGGCAGCACTAGAAGACCCAGTCCGGCCTCGATGAGGAGCAGCCATTTCACAAGGGGGGACACGCGATTGATGTTGAGAAACATCAGGGAGAACGTGCAAGCGAAGAAGACAAGTCCCCCGGTGGCCATGATAAAGCCTTCGTTGGCCAGCCAATGAGCGACCGAGGCAGGAAAGAAAACGAGGTAAAGACCTTGATAGCCGAAATGATTGGCAATGGAGCATAGAATAAAGCAAATGTAGAAGAGATAGGCGACGTTGCGAAAAATTACGCCCAGGAAAAAGTTATAAAAGAGCATGACGACAAAGAATCCGTAGACGACACCCAGGAATGCGGATTCAGAAGCGCGCTTGGAATGGAAGGAAGCAGGTGACCAAACCTGCAGCGGGATTTGGTTCACGCCTTCGGTTTCCACCCGCACATAATAGGTATGCACGCCCGGTGGGACATCGACGACAAAGACCGGAAGACGGTAATTGATATCCCGGGTCGCAAAGGGAACCTGGTCCCCGGCCTGTTTATGTTGATACTGACTCTTGTGATCAGGAAAATAGAAGTCAATCAAGTCGAGATTGGAATAGCCGGCTTCCAGATAGACGATGAGCGGTTGCGTGCTAGGATTTTCCATCTGAAAGCGAGCCCAATAGGCCGAACGCGTAAAGCCGAAATTCGGGTGCTTTTGCTGGGATGGAACAAACCTGGCCTGTCCAGGAGCCCGAACATCATCGAGTCGAAGGGTACGATCCTTATCCTCAAGAATGTCGATGATGGTACCCAAAGGCTGGCCATGCATGGCCTCCTCGAGCTTGATGGCACCGCCCATCGCTAGGGAACCATGCACTAGTATAAATAACCATATGAACCAGGCTTGCCAACGGATATCCATACTGCTCTCATAAACAGGTTTACGTGCCCTTGGAGTTTCGACAGGAAACCTCAAATGGATTAGTTTTAGAACAATCATCACAGGTAAGTAAGAATTGGCCCAACCCCTTCAGTCACGCGAGGGCTTGACCGATGCAAGATCTGCTCATAATGGAGCAAGGAGTTATGCATGCGATCCTTTCTGCGACTGATCATCTTTGGCCTTGTTTTCCTTCTGATGACCCCTGCCTGTGTGCGCAAAAAAAAGAAAAGTGCCCCGGGGAATGAGGAGACCTCAGCAGGCGAGAATTTTATCACTCCTGGTCCAAGGACCAAGGTCCTCAGTCAGGAGCAGCTGCAGGCGCTGGTCAGTCTCAATGAAGCTGGAGAAATGGTTTTTCAAAACGCCGCGCTGCGCAACCAGCAAAATCTGTCCGCTCCAGCATTTGCTGAGGGTGACGTTCTGGTCCTTGGGCCACATCCCGCAGCGCCTCAAGGGGCATTGCGCAAGGTGAAGAGTTCAGCGATCCAAGGCTCACAACTGGTGATACAAACGGAACAAGCCTCGCTCACGGATGCCATTCAAGATGCTTTGATTCGAGTGGCGCTGCCGCTGGACCCTTCGACCGCTCGGGAAACATTGACTCCGCTTGAAGGCATTGCGCCGCAGAACGCCGATATGCTGAAGCTTACCGACCAAAAGAAAGGTCTGTATTTTGGCATCAATGATTATGTGCTGGCTGATCTGGATGGCAACAAGTCGACCAGGAATGACCAGGTTCTGCTGAATGGCAACCTTGGGGTGGACGTCGGCGCCGATTTTATCATCCGTATTGCCGCCTTCGAAGTGAAGGAAATAAGTTTTTCCATCCAGGGTTCGCAGACGGGCTCGCTGGCTTTGACGGGAACCGGCGGTGCCTCGTTCAAGGAAAAGGTGAGCATTTCCCTGCTTCACTATACGCCGATCATTATCACTGTTGGGGGCTTTCCCCTGGTGATCACGCCATCACTGGGCATTGCGATCGGTGCCGAGGGCGAAGTCAATGGTAAGTTTCGCGCCAGTGCCAAGGAAGAAGCCAGAATTAAAATTGGAGTCGGCTATCAGGATGGTAGTTTTGAACCTATCAAGGAAGGTTCCGTGGATGGACAGGCGGAACCCCCCGTCGTACAAGCGGCCAACCTTTCAACGCGAGCCTATGCCAGCATCCGTGGCAATATCAGCCTCTATGGCTCCACCGGTGCCTATGCGGGCATGGAAGGATTTGCTCGCTTCAGTGCGAACCTTGTTGATGAAAGTTGCTACAAGGCTTTTGCGGGAGTCGCCGCACAGGCGGGACTTTTTGCAGGTATTCTTGGGTTGAAGCTCGGGGATTATGATAAGAGCTGGGATTTGATCAGTAAGGAAATTGGCATCGGCAGCTGTAATGTCAAAGGCGCGACGGGTCAGGATCCGCAGGCCTACTCATGGCTTTATACCGAGCCCTCGGAAGACGACAGTCAGGATTATCCGCGCTTTATTCCCCATTATGATACCACCGTTGACGAGGCGTTGATCGTGGCCCGGACTCGTAACCGCAATGGCTATGCTCTCAAAATCGCACCGAATGGGGCCGTACCGTTCTATCAGGATAGCCAAAGCACGCACGCGGAAACCTGGAGTTCCATTAAGGCTCTGAAGGATGGTGGATCCGTTTTGGCTGGAGCCAGCACCAGCCCGGTCATCATTAAGCTTGATGCCAAAGGAACGGCGATCTGGTCCTATTTTTACAAACTGGGCGGCGTGTATTCCATTGGTTCCATCACAGAATCCGCCGACGGCAGCCTTGTCGTCGGAGGACAGATCTATACCGCGGATGATGTGAATGAGGATATGTTTGTCATGAAACTCACGGCTCAGGGAGATCTGGTCTGGGCCAAGCGTTTGAAAGGCCCCTATAATACCGATATGATCCATACGGTTGAAATTTTGAACGACCAGAGCATTGCGATCGGCGGTTCGTATGGCATCACAACGGGGATGACGGGCATTGATCCGACTGACAACACGCAGGCGCAGCTGGGTTGGGTCGCATTGCTGGATACGCAGGGCAACGTGCTGCGGTCCAAACTTTATTCCTCGCAGACTGTGGTTGATATAGCCGCTGTGAATGGTGGGGCCGATGGTTTGATGCTGGCCGGATTTACGGAACGAACGGTCTCCGGTAATTTGGTGCGTGTGCCTTGGGTGATGCGGATTCAGGCGGATGGTTCGGTCGCTTGGCGTCAGGGGCTGCTCGAACATGTGCGCCCGCAATCCGTTGCCATCGGTGTGGATGGGATTCTGTTGGCCGGCATTCGCAATTTTACCTTCAGTGATGCCCGGGTGAATCATGATGGGTGGCTGGCGCAGTTGAGCATGAGTGGCAATGTGCTCTGGGCTCGTACCTTTGGTTCAGCCAAAGAGGATGGACTTCTGTATGCATCGCAGGCTGCCAACGGCCGCATCCTCGCTGGCGGCTATCACATACCAGCGGCACGCACTGTCAAACCGTGGTTGTTAAGTCTTTCCGCGAGTGGCGATGGGTCATTCCGTGACAGCAGCGGATTTACCAGCAGCAATAATTCAGCGTCTCTGTTCACGCCGCCCCTGTCCTACACGGATGCACCCCTCACGGCGCAGGATGTAAGCCCGGTGCGCGAAAACTGGGATCGGACCCTGAAGCCAGGGTCGATCGCCGTTGAGGACATTGCAGGCCCTTAATGGGGATTATTCGTCGGGAAACGGATCGCCGGAATCATCCGGATCCGTGGTGTCGGTAGGATCCGTGGGGTCGGTAGGATCGACGCCAAGAACCTCGGCCACGCAGGAAAAGGCTCCTTTGAACACACTGGCAAAATCTCCAGACTGGGCAGCCTGGCTGAAGACGGATTGATTCAGAACTGCGTAATCGGCAATACAGGCCATCAGATCATAGAAAACGCAGATGCTCGGGGTCACGCCTTCGACATTGTCACCTGTGAAAATGTTGGAAAACATGTCCTGCATTTGAGCTTTCTCGCTCTCCGTAACAGGCGTCCCTCGCAACGTTTCAATGGCATCAAAGTACCGGCCGAAAGCATTGTTCGCGCTGCAGCCGGTGGAGCTGAACTCAAAGGTCTGGTATTGAAACCCACCCGAAGCGCCATAAGTCTGGTTGATAAAAGCGGCCGCGCGCGCTGGCAGAACCAGAGGCGTAGCCGGCCAGAATCCAGCCGGAGGAAACGTCGAGGGTTGAAATCCACCGGATGATCCACCCGCAGACCCACCGCTGGAACCCAGGAGATTGGTTTGCTGAATAAAACGCAGGGAGCTCGTCCGTAAGGTCTGCTGAGAAAGCTGCGGCTTCGATTCGCTGGCAGCCCGCCGGCAGGTCATCGCCGAGACTCCCACCAGGATAAGCGATCCCAGAAGGCATGAGGATTTCAGCATGGACGAACCTCAATAGTAAAAATTGACGGCCAATTTTCCGGTGCCTGTCGCATAAGCGCTTTTACCATCAGGCAGCGTGTTATAGCCAAAGCCACCTTCACCCGAGACTGAAAAATCCTTGAGCAGAACAAACTCCAGTCCTGCACCGCCGGCGATCCCGAAAAGAGTATCATCCTTGCCTTTATTTGCCGTGCCACCGTTCTTGCCGATGCTCAGCTGTCCAAAACCATAAAAATGGAGACGATCGCGCTGCGCAAAATATTTGGTGAATTTTCCAGCCAGACCAAACGAGGATGTTTCTGCTGCTGAATCACCACCGAGCAGGAGGTAGGCGCCCACAGCCGTGTCTTGCGCTGTAAAATAGCGCGCTCCGATAAAGCCCGCGCCCATCGAGCTGCCGCCATCAGGAAAGCCAAAGCTAAAACCATAGCGACCTTCGGAAAGATTCAGGCCTTCACCGCTTGGGGCCGCAGGGGCTGCTTGAAAAGATGGTGCGGCGACGGGCTCAGCTGCAGGAGGGGGCGGGGGAGAGGGTGGCATCCTGGGTTTTTTTCCACTGCCTGTCTGCGCCTGGGCTGATGCAAGGGACACACTCAAAACTACCGTCGAAATCGGAGCCAGATAAGTCCAACGCAAGGGATGCCTCCTTCGGGTCAACCAAATGTTTTTGTATCAATGTCGGTAATGGTACCTTTGATGCGCAGTATTGATCAAGCAGGATTGCGGGGGAGTGGGGGGGTGTGGCTGTGGGATGCGCATGTCATCCCACAGAGTCTTTTATATGTTTTGGAATCCTGATTGCTGACCGGCCCAGGAATGTCGGCTGGTGTCCGTGGCACCTGGTGTCTGGTAAGTCGGTTGCAGTGTCTGATAATAGGTCGAGAGTTGAGTTTGATAGTCCTCGTCCAAAGCGCCTTCCTTACTATAGGCTGGAGCGTCCTCCACCTGCTTGCGCGTCATGGCGACGACAATTTTATGATCGGACCACATGATGTCCTCGATCATCCCGCGATCGATGGCGACGAGGCCGCCGGGCCACCACAGACGAGCGTCCACGATCATATGCGTGATGCGCCAAGACTCAGGTTCAATCAAAAGGTCTTCGACCTGACCGATATCACCATCCGCAGCTCGCAAACCATAATTTTTCAAACTCACAAAACTGCGAAGGTTGGGATCGGTTTGACTTTGCCGTTCAAATTCCGCTTCGAAATTGGGCGACGTGGGTCCACCATCCGGAACCGAAGGATGGCGAGGGAAGGTATAGGTTTTCGACCAAGGGAAGAGCCCATTCGGGGCCGTCCAATAGGGTGACCAACCATAGTACTGACTGAGCTGCATTTCATTCAGGCGTGAAACAGGCTGGCCCTTATCGGCTGGAGGACTGTTTTCGATTTGCAGCTGCGACAGTCTAGTGACGAGCGTGGAGCGTTCTTGATTGAATTCAACCACAGCTTCGGAACTGATCAGGACATCGCTTCCCGTCAGCCAGCCGCCTGTGTCCACTACGAGATAACGTAAGGTCCAGGCAACATCATCGAAATAAAGATCCTTGACGACCCCAACGATACCATCGTTGGCTTCGACTTTCTGATTAAGTATGGCACCAGCCCGGTAAAGCATGAGTGACTCCTTTCCTCTTGGTTGACACCAAAGGTTTTATTTTTGTGTTGGCTTCGCGGCATCTGCGCTGGGTCCGGTGGTGGCTTCGATCACGCCGCAGGCGATGCGGTCACCGGAAGCGCCCGATGGTTGAGTTTTCAAATCGTCACCTTGCGCATGGACAACCACGCTTTTGCCGACGATGGCATCCCAGCCGGTGAGACCCTTGACGTTCGGAACATCGAGAGAAAGAAGGCCGACGCCATCCTGTTTCACTGTGATGTTACCCAGGTCCCCGACATGCCGAGCCTGGGCAGTTGGAGCGGCATGTGGTGCACCGGTCGGATTAAAATGTCCGCCTGCAGTCGAGGCATCAGCTGCGCTGCAATCACCCTTCTCATGAATGTGAATGCCATGGCGTCCTGGTGTGCCGCCGGTGACGGAGGCTACAATTTGCAGACCTTTGTCGCTGCGATTGAAGACAACGGTGCCTGCCATCTTTGACCCGCTTTTTGGTGCCAAAGTGGCCTCAGCAAAAGTGACTCCTTGCTTCAGATCCTGAGTCATTTTCGCTTGAGTTTTTTCTTCCGCATTTTTTTTCAGAGTAGCCGTATCCTGGGCGAGAGCCTGCGTAGCAACAAGGGCGGCCAAACAAAAGCCAAGTTCCATTTTCATGGTTTCCGTCTCCTGGAAAAAGAAAAATCAATCAGGGTCGGATAGACCCTATCTTCTTATAGCCGATCTTTTTCCGGAAATCAGTGTTGCGAAAATGTGATGGACCCTGGGGGATTTTCCCTGCAGTCCCATTCTGCCGGTCAGGCAGACGTTCCTGTCAGGGTTCGGGTCAGGGCCTCCTTATTGATACTGACGGAAGCCAGTGTCACGGCATCAAGTGTTTGTAGGAACGCATCACGTGCTTTGAAAAGGGCGGGTTGCAGTCCGCAGATGCCCGTGATCGGACAGGTGTTGGATAACGCACTGAAACATTCGACGACTTCAAAATGCGGTTCCATGCGGCGAATGACATCACCAATGGAAATTTTTTCAGGTTCACGTGCGAGCCGGATGCCACCATTGCGCCCGCGCGTTGTTTCGATAAAACCTTGCTGACCCAGTCGATGAACGACTTTCACCAGATGATTTTCAGAAATTTTAAAAGCCTTGGCGATCTCTTCAATCGAAGATCGAGGTACTTCGCGAGTT
Organism: Oligoflexus sp.; assembly: GCF_035638955.1. Classification (GTDB taxonomy): domain Bacteria; phylum Bdellovibrionota_B; class Oligoflexia; order Oligoflexales; family Oligoflexaceae; genus Oligoflexus. The sequence goes on from NZ_DASQYZ010000341.1 coordinate 24,809, forward strand.
GCTAGATAGATAAGAACGCGACAGGCATAGTCTGCGTGCAAGGAGAGTTGCAATGTCTTCTGGCCTCCACTGCGGATGTTGAATTGCCAATGTTTTAAACCATGCTGCGGATGTTTGAGTTGCCAACACCTCGCGACCACAGTGCGGATGTTTGAGTTGTCAAATCATCGCGACCACACTGCGGATGCTTGAGTTGCCAACACATCGGGACCACACTGCGGATTTTTCCGGTTGCCAACTCCAAGAATGAAGGTATATTAAAAATACATCTTATTCAATTCCAAAGTGGAGTCAGCACTTTATGGTATCCCTTTACGAAAAACTTGGTGGACAAAATGCCGTTGATGCCGTGGTCGAAACATTCTACCGCAAGGTCTTGACCGACGAGAGGGTGATGGATTTTTTTGATGATGTCGACATGGATAATCAAATTGTGAAGCAAAAGGCATTTTTGACCATGGTCTTTGGTGGGCCGGTCTCATACTCCGGCAAGGATATGCGTGAAGGGCACCGTCACCTAGTAGCTCGTGGGCTGAACGATGGCCATGTGGATGCTGTGGTGGAACTCCTCGGGGCCTCGTTGGCGGAACACGGTGTGGATGCCAATGACATCGAGCAGATCGCCGCCATCGCCAACAGCGTGCGCGATGATGTTTTGAATCGCGTGAGTTGAGGGAAGCCATGGAATTGCAGATTCAATATCAGGAGCACACCGCTATCTTCGCCCGTGGTGATACGGTCCTGGAAGCTTTGGAACGGGCCGGTGCTTCAGTTCCTTCATCCTGTCGGGCGGGTGCTTGTCAGCATTGCATCATGCGTGTGACCGAGGGGCAGGTGCCGGCGTCGTCGCAAGCGGGCCTCAAAGATTCGTTGCGCAAAACCGGGCATTTTTTGTCCTGCATTTGTCGACCTGACCAAAATCTAACTTGCGAACCGGCGCATACGGCAGCGTTTCGCGGCCAGGTGACGATTCAGGAAATCCGGCCCATTGGTCCCGATGTCGTGCTGGTGCAGCTGTCACGGCCCGCTGATTTTAATTTTCAACCGGGGCAGTTCGTGACGGTTCAACGTGAAGACGGCTTGGCTCGCAGTTATTCGATCGCCTCGCAAGCGTCTCAGGATGCGCTTGAAATCCACGTACGCCGGGTCCCACAGGGGCGGCTGAGTGGCTGGTTTCACACGACGGCCCGTCCCGGAGATCAGCTTTGGATGGAAGGACCCAAGGGGGATTGCACGTATTATCCTGGTCAGCCGAGCGAACCTCTGGTGCTGGTTGGAACAGGAACAGGGATCGCACCCTTGTTGGCGCTTGTTCAGGATGCCTGTAATCAAGGCCATCAGGGTTCGATTGCCATTTATCATGGGGCCCTGACAGAAGATCGGTTCTATTGGGTCGATGAAATCAAGGCGCTCGCAAAGTCCCTGCCCAACATTAAGTATGTGCGGTGCGTTCTTCGAGGGCCCGCTTCACCCGAGGTGCGGGTGGGGGAGTTGAAGGACATTGTGCTCGCCGACCCCTCGGATCCGAAGCAGAAACGCGTTTATCTTTGTGGAGATCCGGGACTGGTTCGCATTCTTAAAAAGCAAATCTTCCTGGCTGGCGTCAGCATGAGTCGACTGCATGCGGATCCGTTTATAGGTACAGGGTCTTAAGCAGACAGGTTTTTCCCTGTATTTTTTGCCAATCACCAAACGATTTGCTTTGAAAAGCTCAACCCCTTTCGCTTTTAACCGATAAAAAAGGGCTTGCGAAGATGGGGAAAAGCTGATGGTTATGCATATTTTCATGTGTTTGTTGCTGGCCCTGACCATGGCTGCGAACCTGGATGCGAAACCAGGACGGCTGGTTGAAAATGGAGTCGCGGATCTGACCCGCTGGGACGCGGACGCGACACCTGTGATCAACATGAAGGGCGACTGGGAATTCTATTGGTCCCAGCTTTTGGAGCCCCAGGACTTTGCCTCGGGAACGCCTCAAGGCAAGGAGCTGCTGGCCGTCCCTGGCGGCTGGTTCCGCCACTCCGAGCATCCGAAGCTGGGCTATGCCACCTATCGCCTGCATGTGAAGCTCGATCAACCCAAGGAAATTGTGTTCGCCTGGCCCTTGCTCTGGTCGGCCTCGCGTGTTTTTATCGATGGTCAGTTTATCGAGGGCACGGGACGTGTCGGCCCCAGCGATGATCCTAAACATTATGAACCCGGCGTCCGTACCGGTCGCAAGATCTTTACCCCCAAGTCGGCTGAATTCGATATTGTCATCCAAACGGCGAGTTTCGAATTTTTCACGACCGGAATC
>NZ_DASQYZ010000342.1:0-6113 GCF_035638955.1 Oligoflexus sp.
GGCAATGGATTTGAACTAATTCGGAATGGGACGCATGCCTATTATTCTAACGGATTTTCCAAGGTAACCGTCAGCCATGGATCAAAAGTTAATCCGGAGTGCATTCATCATGCGCGTCTTGCAATAAAGCGTCAGGAGCGGTGCCGGCGACTGGCCGGATGAAGGGTTGCAATAATCTGGATGATGTGAGCTAATGGTGGGGAAGGATATATGGGAATATTGTTCGGTAAAGGTGGCGGCGGACGTCACGTTATACAGCCCTCTATTGCCTTTATGCGTTCTGAAGCGCTCTCGAATATTCGAGACATATTGGATGGTCTGGAACTAAGGATAAGAGAATCAGAACTAAAACGGCCTAAAGATGGTCTTTTCAGTCGAAACCAGCGGGTAGCCAGAATCCTAAAGTTGATAAGAAAACAGGCGGACAGGGGAATTCGAATGACTTAACGTCGTCCGTCGTGTGGTTTGGAGGATGAGGTCTGGCTGCCGAAGGTTGATGTTTTTCTAGTGGAAAGCAAAAGAATCTATGTCAATGCATTTGAATGGTCCTGACAGGCTCATGAAGAAGCATCTCGAAAAAATTTTGTTTGTAGTCGCCTTGGCATTTTATGCTTCAGAGTTTATCGACGACCGTTTCCAGCATTGGGGGTTTATTGGCGGATATTCAACTTTGATTGCTCTTATTTTAACTGAACGTAAAAGGAAAGGCTTACCCCTCTTTGATCTCAGTGTTCAAGTTATGGTCGCGTGTGTAATCTTCCTGCTTGGCATGCGAATCCTCGACTACATAAGAGGTTAATTTTGAACATTGACGGAGGTGTTCTTGAAGATATTGCTTTTTATGCTGTTGCTTGTATCGTGCTCGACGACAAACTCAAACAGCCTGGGCGCCACTACTGGCGCCAATGAAGTATGCCTTTGGAAAACGTCATCAAGGACTTGCCTGTAAAACATCAGCGCCATCCGGGGCCCTGGTTTGGTGCCTTTGCCGTACGTCTATGTCCGCTTCTAATTCGTGCATCCTGGCTCATCTAATTGATCATGCAGGGGCGAGAGCAGAGACAGGCGTATGCATTCAACGCGACAGCGGTGATGTTGTGTCGAGAAACAACACACTGTTGGCTCAGACCACCTGGAACAAAGTTGTTACCAAAGGATTGGTTTCCGCTTCCTGGAAGAGTCCCCTTGCATGTATACGTTTGCTGAATCCCCCCGGCTGTCACATACACTGCCGATTCCGCTTGAGCTCCCGCTGCTTGGCAAACCACGGGACACGGCTGACCCCCGCTTTGCACCCATGCAACCTTGCGACAAGCAACGCCATCAAAATTTTCGACGGTTGCATTGGGAATAGGATTGGCCATGCTGTTAAAACCCTTCATTGCAAACAATACACCAAGCACAAAATTGATTTTACTTCTTCTCATAGCAATTTCCTTTTTTTAATTGATCTTCAATTGTGTTTTGCGCGCAGTTGAAGCAATCGTCAACCCCTTCGACCAAACCTTACAAAAAAAGGAATATGATAGATTCCTATCACATCAGATCACATCATATTTCATCTTCTTTTTTCAATGTCCTGCGCTTGAAGATGCGATTAGCGTCTTAGTTAGGCAGCGGCCGCGTGTTTCAAAGCAGGGCTCGGAAAGAATGGCAAAATTCCATCAGGCCTTGATTGCCAAGGCTTTCAGGTAAGCCGTAATTTTGAAATTTCCCAATAATTTTAACGGTCGGCCTATTTTATAGGCATTCTTTCCGGGGCCCTGACGTTTCCCGGCTCCGTTGCGTTCGGTATTTGCCGTTCGAGTCGGCCTTCTCAAGTTTCTCCGGCAATACCATGGCCTTACCTAGGCGCGACAGAACCGAAAAAAGTCACTCTGTAAAAAAAGGATTTGAGAACGGTTATTCGGCAATTGGCCAGCCGGCAGTGCTTTCCCCTGCTTGTGTAATACCGTCCCATCCGCTATAACGCCCCGCACGGGCCCTCCCTTACAGCCCGCCGACTGAACCTTTGCCCGGATGGATCAGGAAAATGAAGAAAAAGCGTCACATCCTTCAGAGAATTCTTGCCACGTTTCTGGCCCTATTAATTATGGTTCCCCCTGCAAAGGCCATCGAACTGGCCACAGTCAGTGGTGCGCTTACACCCGGGGCCACAGGGCCGGTGTGGGAGCATCTGGCCAATGAAATCTATGAAGGGGACACGGGTGTAGACGCTACGAGGGAAAAAGAGGAGCTGAGCCGGCTGCTTTTTGCCGACTACCTTGAGTATCTGGATGCCGTGGGCCTTGAGCTCGCCGCCGTGGAAAACTCCATTCAAGGGCAGGCGGACGCCTCACTTTTAAACGGCGAGTGCGCCGCCGCAACGCTCGAGGCTGAGCAGCGGCTGTTCATGGACAGCATTGCCGCTGACGCCGACACCTTTGCGAGCGTTTACTGCAATTCCTTCTGCCGGACAAAAACCGAATTTGAATTCTCCCTTATTGCCAATTTCGCCCAGCCCGAGGGCGGGATCCAGACCTGTGAAGAGAAAGCCAGGCAGCTGCACCGTGAATACAACTGCGCTGCAGACAGTCCGGTGCCCGGAGCCGGCAGTCCCCTTGATATTAAAAAGGCGGATCTCATGGATCAAATCGCTGAGCGCCTGAGCGGCTCGGATGCGGATCTGACTTTTGAACGTCTTCCGGACAGCGGCTCAGGGGCCGGGGATTTTACCGGCTCCCCGACAGGACCGGCCCGGCACGTTCAGGATCTCAATCTGTCCACCATTGAGAGCAGGCCCGAATCAGCCATCGTGTCATTGACTGGGGACAGTTCCTCTGACTTCGTAAGTGCTGTGACGCAGAAAAAGGCCGAGTGCCAGCGTCAACAGGAGAACGCCCTTGTCACAACCATCGCTCAGCCAGGATCAGAGCCCACGGGCCCGGTGATTACGCCCAAAAGGGATCCTTTTGATCCACGGTGGACCACATTCGTACCCGACTCACAGCAGGAGATCACGTCAGCAACAGTCCCTGCCGGTCTCGACAAGGGGAAAAATCCCAAATGTGGTGCCACCATTCCCATCACACCCTCCGATTTTGAGAAACTGCGCTCGGCCTATATGCGGATATCGCTCGAAAAAATTTATTCCGTTCTCGGCCACTGGCCGATCTTTGATGAAAATGACGCTCTGAAGAGCGATTATCTGCGCCTCATTCTGAACACGAGCGATCAGCTTTTTTTCCGGCTTCTCGAAGATATAGAAAGCCAGAACAAAAAGGCATGTTACTCGGGCGAAACAGACGAAAGGCGGTCTGAGGTCAAACCTACGCTCAGTGTCAGTTTTTCCGTGCCCGGGGAGGGGGAGCCGGAGGATAAACCCGGTGAGGAGCCGGCGGAAAATAATGGGGACGAAGAGGATCCTGTTACGGTGGCCACCTATTTCAGCGCCTCCAGTTCGTTAACGGATGCTTTTATCGAAGGTGCCCTTGGCCCATTCGGCTCCTCGGGAACAGGGGCTGCGACGCCAGGGGAGATCAGGGCTGCGGAAATCGCGGCAGGGGTCAGCGCCGGGACCATTAGCCCTGATAATATCGGTGCCGAGGCTGCTTCGGGCCCCTACGGACGGGATGCAGCAGCCATAGAGGCGAAGACCCGGGAATATCTGGCTCAGGGTGAATATGCAAATCTTAAGGCTCTTGCGGCGCAGATTGCCGGAGGTGTCCTGAGCGGTGGAGCTGTCCTTGGTGGCCAGAAGCTTTTGAGTAAAGCCCTCGGCAATGGCCAGCTGTCAGCGCTTTTAAAAGCCACTCGTGAGATAATCATGAGGCCCTTGGCCCCTGGCGCGCAGTCAGGGATCCTGAATCTGAATTTTTCTTTATCTTTGCGCAAAACGCTGCTATCAGCTTCTGTTCCGTACAAAGGGTCAACTAAATTAGGTCATGCTTTGTCAAAGCATGCGGGACGCAACCCAGAGATTTGGGGAAAGTTGTCAGGTGCAATGACTTCATGGCATGCACAAGGAATGAAGCATTTTCGTGATATTGTAAGAGCGCCAGGAAGTTTTGAACGAGTAAGTTACGATGGTTTAACTTTTTGGGAAAAAAGATTGGCTGATGGTCGAGGTATGAGGGTGAACTTAGACTTTACTTTCAAAGGTTTTTTGGATTGAACATGAATACAATAGAAATTGTCTTTGAAGACGTTGCAAGTGAGCATATACTCCCCTTATTAAATGAACTTACAGGAAAAGCTTCTGATCAATCAATTCTAACAATGTTAGGGATTAACGACGTCTACTATCAAACTGAGCCGACGCTGAAGTGTGATGCTTTTAATCTAACTAAATGTGACTTTAGAATTATTAAGTACGAAGGAAAATTTGACTTTGAAATTAGTTTTAAGCTGAGTGATCAACATGGATTATCCAATTTGGTACTTAGTGAATTTTTTACGAAAATGGCGATTAAGCATAAAGCCAGTCAAGTTTTTTGCGGAATAGAGCCTGCATCAGACAGCAATACGAGAGTTTTTACTGGGTCCAGCCTGGGTCCGATTATATTGAAATTTTAACCCACGGCCTGCGTCGGGAAAAAACCGGGTAACGTCGGAAATCTGGTAGCCGCGGCTTTTAGCTCTTGCGGCGCGGATAGCCGGAGCTTTCCTAAGCGGAGGAGACGCCGTTGGTGTCCAGAAGTTTTTGAGTAAAGCCCTCGGCAGTAGTCAGCTGTCAGCGCTTTTAAAGGCCACCCGTGAGATAATCATGAAGCCTATGCTTGCAGGTGGGTCGAGGACGTCCTTTCATCCGGAAAAAATCTCCTCGCTTTCAGGAATGGTTATTTCGAGTCAACCAGTAAAGACTTTCCCTTTAAATTTTCAAACTATTACTATCTCAAACTCTGGAACAATGGATGAAGCAATTTTGGTGTGCGATGGGCAAAGCCAAGTGGGGCCATAGTGCTCAGCCTTCGCTGCCTAGCCTATTCCGAGAATCGCTGGAATCAGTTTTGGAAGAAAATCGGTCAGTAAGGCTTGTCACAAAGCGAGGCCTGAGATGGTCAGGAAGAGTGACTTTCGAATAGATTTTTTTGCTCCTTCAAGTGGCTGGCTAAAAGTTCACGTCGTATCTGGCGAAACGCATTTTGACCAAGTGTTCTCGCATATTCCTTACGACTCAGTTGGAGAACTTGTCGACGGCCTCTGTCGGGCGTGCCTATCCCGAAGTGGGGTGGAGCGGGTCCAATGGAATGCAGAACCAGACGAATACATTTTTGAATTTCAACCAATCGATGGCACCCGAGACTTGCGGCTTACTATTTCTAGTTTGCCGCCAAAGGGAACCCTGCAAGCGGAACGTCAGGTGCTGATTGAGCGCACCATGCCGAATGGCATTTTAGCTCTCGTTTTTTGGCGAAGCCTTCGCAAGCTCGAAGATGGCTTCAAGTCCATAAAGAAGAGTGATTGGAATTACGCCTTCCCATCCGCTGGCCTTGCCAAGTTAGAAATCCTAGCTAAACAAATTAGCGAAACGCCGTCGCATAAGTTGGACATATGAATCGAAAGCGGAATTCAGGCCGCAATAAGGCACAGAATATTTAGGTCACACCCCTTTCATGAGTTCATCGATCTTTTATGCACATGAAATATACGCGGCTCGTGGTCCTTGTAAATTTAGTTAGATGGGATGAACGTATGAATGACGGCCTAGCTTGATTGCTTGCATGGAATTCGTTGATTGCAGTCTATGAATGTATTTAATGTCGCGCGTTCAAAGCCATCATGGTCAGCCCATTTTATACTCATAGACGGGGGTGTTTTAACCCAATTGGGTCCTTCCGGTACCCCACCCCGCCAAGGTTGACGATCAACCGCGGCCCCCCTCTCCGATTTAAAATTTTTTGTATCACCTGCACCGGCCTTGTGTGACGAAACTCCTTGTTATGCAGGCTAAAGACGCAATCTGCTGGTGTTTCGTGGTGACTTGCGGCTCCAAGCCTCTTTATTCAAAGAATTTCTTTTCCAAAGTCAATTTAAATCAACGTGCAAAGTGTTCGCAAAAAAGTGAACACGGCAAAGCTTCGTTCCTCCCTGGTCCATCCGGTAAGACTGGAGGAAGGCCGAATGTTTCGGCG
>NZ_DASQYZ010000343.1:0-3447 GCF_035638955.1 Oligoflexus sp.
GGCCGCGCGCACTGAGTCTCTTGTCCTGGATGATCTCGATAACCGGGCCGTGGACATCCTGCAATCGAGCATTACCCAGGATCCCGACCTTTGGCGTACGACAGATCTACGATTTGAGGTGACAAGGCCTTTTACCAGCACACTACTTGCGTTCGCAACGGAGTCTCGCATTGGCAGTACTCTCACGACCCCATTTACTGATTTTACCCTGACGTCTGAAGGTCTAACCCGTCGGGGTACATATGCGTTCCGCTTGCACAAGAAGACCACAACGGGTCTTCAGCCTCTTGAATATACCCAGGGTATCGTTTTACAAATCCCTGGTCGCTCGGCAGCGAGGAGGGTTTACACCACATGGTCCACTGAAGAACCCCGCTTTTATCTATTTGGGCATGCAAAACCGGACGGATTCATCGTGAATAATTGTAGGGAAACGGCTTGGTACTGATTCGAATGGATTGTCTCTAACACGGCCAAGCGTCACCTTCAAGCTCGCGCCTGGTACCAATGGGTACTACGCAGGCACAGCTGTCTTTACTGCGGCTGACCTTTCAAATTATACGTATACAGATAACAGCGGTCAGACAGGCCCGCGAAAGCTATTGAATTGCACCGACCTTGATTGCCTGAATTCCAGTCCAATCACATACAAGGTGGCTGGGCCGATCCTCACGCTCTCCAGCCCGGATGTCGTTACGGGTGAGCACAACGGTATTCCAATTCATGAACATAAGTCATTTACTGTTACGCTTGATTTCCTCACTGCACCCTAGGATCGTTCGGAGCACGTGGGCCATGTTCATCATGACAAACCCGCCTCGCCGATTTTGGGAAAACCATGGGTGCTGCCTGGTTTACTTTTAGGCTATCCACAAGTCACTCTTTAATGAAGAAATAAAGCCAGGAAGCTGGGATTAGGCAGGTAACGATACGAAGCGTGGCGACCATGCGGCTTTCCGCCAGGAAACGGCCGCAGTGCAATTATTGAAAGCGATTCGACTCCGTGATACCAGACGTGTATGCGTCAACTCTGAGGAAGGAAACGTGGCTTTTACTGAACTTGATGCATATGTGATGATTCTTAGCCTGAGGCACAAGCTTTCAAAATTGAAGGCGCCAGAGCCTTGCGCCCATTGGTCATCCCCGCATGCGCGGGGCAAAGTAATGAGAGTCGATGAAGCTACCGAAGAACAGCGGATCATCCCCACATGCGCGGGGCAAAGTTATTTTATAAAGACATTATAGGGTATCGCAATCCAGTGAAGCAGACCCGCGCAAGGCCTGGATTAATTCTTAAGCATTCTTTCCGGGGCCCTGCAATTTGCCCTGTCCGTCGATTGACGTACAGGGCGCAAAATGTCGAAATTGAAAATCTATAAGGAAAACAGTTTCAACTTCTGGCCATACTTCAGATGCCTGAAACGGTCCATCATGACGAGCACAATCACAGAGTGATTTCGATAATTCTGCTCAGTAAGTGGAAGACGATTGCACGGAATGATTAAACTCCCGCGCTTGTAAGAGGTGATGGAAATCCGGGGTTCCGAACATTGAAGGAAAAACTGTGCAGCGCCTGCTACTGGCTCATTTTCACTTCCTCGGAAACCAATACCATAAGCGTACAATTGTTCACTTATCAATTTTTTGCAGATATCGATTCGATTCTGACCTTTTTCAGATCCAAATAAAATCAATATGATATGAATCATGCATATAATCATACTGGTTACAGTCTGTACTCTTAATGAATCTAAATAACCCGGGTCCGAGTTGATTTTTCTGTAGCTTGCCACTCAAAAATACTAGGTTGGGTTGGCGATCTGAACTTCCCCTAAAGCCACAAATGCATAGTCTCTTTGATAAGGAATGGTTATCCATTCCTTTTTTTAGGGACTACCAAGGGCTCGGAAAAGATCTGGAGATGGCGGCTCAACATATGCCCGGAATGGCCTTTTTGAGCTCTCACAGCCACTCAGCTTCAGCCGACAATCATTGAGAGGTCAGCATTTATGGAAGCAAGGATATCAAAGTTTGAAGCGGTTCAAGCCTTATTAAACAGCTATTTTAATCGATATCCCCGGGTCACCATCAAGGCCTTGTCCATGCGCACTGGTGTTCCCTATGCCACACTAAGGCGAATTCTCCAATCCGAAGTCAATGAGATCAAGGATGAAACGGTTTTCAAACTCCTGGAACGCGTACTCCATAAAAAAGAGCAAGTGGAATTCATTCGCAGTCATTATCCGTCCCTTGTCAGGATGATAAGCCCGCCCTCCCAAGTCAAACCCGCCATTGAGGGCCTCTCTGATGTGCTGAGAAAGTTCCTATATCTGAGTCCACACAACCTCATTATCAGGCTGGCCATGACAAGGGCGGGTGCAAGCCATGAGGCTGTTGAACGTCTAACCGGTGAATCGGGATTGCTTGCACTTGATGAAATGATCGAGCAAGGTTTGCTTGAGCAGCAGGGCAATGTAATACGGGCGGTGTTCGCGGAGATGGATCATGATGCAACCCAGCATCAGATCAGTAATGATGCAAGGAATTTTGTCCGCGAACTCAGTTCAAATTTTTCCCTGATCAGCCATGTATGTGAATCCGTTACACCCGAGGCTCTGGCCCGGATAGTGGCAATGAGCCGGGAATTTTTGAAGGCAATCGAGGAAATCAAAGAGGACGCGATTGGAAGTGTGCCTTTTTTCTTAAACATTGTGGTGGGGCCTTACGACCAGCAGGATTTGCCCGGAACTGATAGAGCGGAGCCATCCATTCGATCCGTGGTGCTGGAAGGTGAAAGGAAAAGTGTATTTGTTTGAAGGAAAAGCTTGGGTTCAAACGAAATCCTGGCATTTTCCCGCAGGATGCTTTTGATATGAATGACGAAAGTTTAGGACATTGGAGGGTGCCGATCCTTGATGATCGGCACCTGAATTTTTATTGGTATGAAAGCATCTGACAGAGATTCGTGATTGAAACTGGATGGCACTTGAAACATGTCCCTCCCTATGCCATATAGGAAGCAGTTCGCTGAGCAGGGATGATTTCAGCAAGCAGTTTATGCCTGACATTCAGGTCACTCACAGAAGGATAAATCTGATGAAATCTTTTATGCTGATCCTGACCTTTGCGATGGCAGCAGGATGTGCCACTCTTGATTCATCGAGCGCGCCTGCCGATAGTCACACCCAGGAGAAGAGTGAACATGGATTGCGTGAATCGTGGCAAAAGGCCGTTCTTGAGGCAGTTGAACGCTAAAGGAAGGTCCGGACCTGTCACCCGGACGAATCATTTTCCAGCACTTTTTCCAGCTCAATGATTGTCTGGACATACATTACCCATCCGTTGAACTGCCACCCGGGTCCGGGTTTTGGGACCGGGATTGTTTTCAGATCATCGACAAGTTCATTTCTAAGACGGTATAGATCCTTGCAGCCCTAAACCCAGGAC
>NZ_DASQYZ010000344.1:0-142261 GCF_035638955.1 Oligoflexus sp.
GTCGATCTGTTCGTGATGGAAGTCGACAGCGTGAAGCAGGACTTCGTGAAAAGTGAGGACATTCAAAAGTTCAAGGATTCCATTGCCGCCTATCGGGCTTCCTTTCAACCCATGGTCGACAAGATCAAGGCTCAGGGCGACGCCACCACAGGCACCCGGGGCCAGCTGGAACAGATCACCGACAGTGTGGAAAAAATACTGGGAACCGGCGTCATGGATAGCCGTGCCTGGGCGCATTTCGAGAGCATGGTTCGGCACCAGAGCAACCTTGTGACTCTTCGCGACAAGGTCCATGCGGACAAGGTTTTGGAGGCCGCCCGACTTCTCTCGGTGCAGGTGGCCAAGAGCGGAGCCTGGACCACGTCTCAAAAAACGACGCTGAAAACACTGCTCGAAAACTACAGCCAGGCCACTCAAGCCTTGGGCACCTCGTATACCGAGGTCAAGGATATCCGTGCCACCCAACGCGGGTTGATTCAAAACCTGGAAGGCATGATGGAGAGCCTGTCGACTCAAATCATGACGCATAATGATACCGAGATCAAAGATCTGGATAAGCTGGCCCGTTTCAGCGCCTGGCTGTTCCTCGTCATCTTTGTCGTGATCGTCTTTATCTCGATTGGGTCGCTGGTGGAATTCACCGAAATCTCCCGGTCGCTCACCAACATTTCTCGCAAAGTTAATAAAACGGCACTGGGCACCAAGAAAACCAGTGATTCCTTGCAGATTGCAGCCGAGAAAGTGTCCGCCGCCACCACGGAACAGGCTTCAGCCATTCAGGAAACCGTGGCGACCCTGAATCAAATCACCGCCATGGTCAACAAGAGCGTCGAGAACGCATCGTCATCGGCGGAAAAAGCGTCGGTGAGCTTTCATATTGCCAGCGAAGGCAAGGAAGCGGTGAATCAGATGCGCCTCGCCATGCAGGAGATTCAAAATAACATCAATGATATGACCAAGCAGGTCGATCAAAGCAATAAGCGTGTGGAAAGCATTGTTCAAATCATTAATGAGATTTCCAGCAAAACTCAAGTGATCAACGACATCGTCTTCCAGACCAAACTGCTATCGTTCAATGCTTCAGTGGAAGCCGCCCGCGCCGGTGAACACGGCAAAGGCTTCGCTGTGGTGGCCGAAGAAGTCGGCAACCTCGCGCAGATGAGTGGTTCAGCCGCCAAGGAAATCGGGGATCTTTTGGCCCGCAGCCGTACGGATGTGGAACTGATCATCAAAGACTCCAAGCAGCAGATGGATATTCTGGTCCGTAAGGGCGGCGAGAAAGTACACATCGGCGTGGATATCGCCAATCGTTGCGAGGAAATCCTCCAGGAAGTTGTGGAAAACGTCAATGGCGTGAAAAAACTGATGGAAGAAATCTCGACCGCAGCCAAAGAGGAAGCGGAAGGCGTCAGCAACATCACGGTCGCCATGAATGAGATCGATACCACCACGCATGCAAACTCCGACATGGCCCACGAAACCATGGGGTATGCCGGAACTTTGTCCAAGCAATCGAGTCAGCTGCGGACCATTATCCGTGATTTGGATACTTTGGTATCCGGCGCTCGGATGATGCAAAAGTCAGCCGACCAGCACGCCGCCGCGAAAGCGGAACGCAACCCATCGGTCGCCGACGTCAAGGCTACCGAAACGGAAACCCCATCCAATGTCGTGAAGCTATCGTTGGGCCGGAAAAAAGCGGCAAAAGCAACACCGGAAGACTTCGAAAGCATGCCGATGGCAGCCGGCAGTGAAGGGGATGGTCATACCAACGCCCAAGTGGATCCGAACGATCCGGGCTTCAGCAAAGATTAATCCGATGCGGAGGTTGCTGCACCGCCGAGGTGCAGACCTTGCATGTGCTGTTGCAAGAGATGCATGGGCTTAGGTCACCGAACCCTGCAGGCGCTGCTCAATATGTCCGATGATGGCGCCGGCCACATTCACTTTCGTCGTTTTCTCGATGCCTTCCAGACCAGGTGAAGAATTCACTTCCATCACCACCGGGCCATTTTTGGACCGCAGGATATCAACTCCAGCCACCTCAAGCCCCAGAAGCTGGGCGGCGCGGATGGCCATGGTCCTTTCGGTCTCCGAGATCTCCACCTCGTGACCGCTACCCCCGCGATGAATGTTGGAGCGGAATTCACCGTCGGCTGCCTTGCGCATCATGGACGCAACGACCTGATCACCCACAACAAAGCAGCGAATATCACTGCCTGCTGCCTCCCGGATAAATTCCTGCACAATGATATTGGCATCCAAACCGCGAAAGGCTTCGATCACCGATTCAGCAGCTTTTTTGGTTTCTGCCAACACCACACCGATGCCCTGGGTTCCTTCCAAAAGTTTCACGACCAGCGGCGCGCCACCGGCAATCTCAATCAAACCGGCCACATCCTTGGTGCTGTGCGCACAGCCGGTTACCGGTAGGTCGATGTTAGCCTTGGCCAACTTCTGCAGACAGTGGAGCTTATCCCGCGAGCAGGCGATCGCCGCCGAATTATTCATCACATAGGTCTTCATTAACTCAAACTGACGAACGACGGCTGTGCCATAGAACGTATAGCTGGCCCCGATACGGGGAATCACAGCGTCGATGCCAGTCAGCACCTGATGCCCATAAATAATGCGGGGATCGGTCGCCGTGATGTTCATATAACAACGCAGATAGTCAATCACCCGCACCTGGTGACCGCGCTCTTCAGCGGCCTCCACCAGGCGGCGCGTGGAATAGAGGTCCTTTTTACGCGACAAAATGACGATCTTCATGAGCCCTCACCCTTCCGTGGTCTGCGGGTACCCAGGATAAATGACTTTCCGGGATGCACCAGAAGATGTTTACGAATGGCCTGTCTGCCGATCAACATACGAAATCCCATTTTGTCCCGATTGGTCAGAGTCAGTTCCATATCCCAAAAACAAGGGCCAACCTGGAGTTGAGTCATGATAACAGGACGTAACGAAGAATGTCCGGACGAGCTACGCACGATTCGTTCGTCGTAAAGGTCCGCCTGACAAACGATAATCTTGCGACTCTGCCGTTGCAAGGGATGGACCTTAAAGCGAACAATTTCCTTGCCCCGGTGCTTAATCACTTCGATATCGAAGGCATGCAGGGACGAGGTCCTGGCCCCGGTATCGATCTTCGCCTTGATGCGGTCGACGCCAAGAGCTGGCATACATACCCACTCCCGCCAACCAACGACAATGAGATTCGGAAAACTTTTTGTGTGCGGCAGCAGCCCCGCATGCTGTTCGAGCATGGATTGTCTTATCCTCTCGTCACGACGATCGGTTCCGTATAGTATGAACCCACTTTTGAAAGTCCGCAGTTCTGTCCCAACACCTTCAGTATCCCGAAATGCGTAATTTATGCAACCCGGGGGAAAATTTTTGAAGGGGGCGTTGACAGATCCGGTTTCGATCTTATTTTATGAGCTGAATTACAAGATATTCGGGCTCCGTTAATCTTCTGGGAGGAATGTTCGATGAAAGTTAGACCTTTGCAGGACCGAGTTGTTATCAAGCCCTTGACTGCTGAAACCAAGACGGCAAGTGGCATTATCATTCCCGACAATGCGCAAGAAAAGCCTGTTGAAGGTGAAGTCATCGGTGTCGGCAACGGCCGCGTCCTCAAAGACGGCAGCGTAGTCAAACCAGAATTAAAAGTGGGTGACCGCGTCCTTTATTCCAAATACGCCGGCAACGAAATCAAAATTAACGGTGTCGACCACCTGATCATGCGCGAAGAAGATATTCTGGCCGTGGTTAACTGATTTATCTCTATCCATCACATACAAGATACTCAAGGAGTGCTGATGACCGCTAAAATGATCAACTTTGGTGCTGCTTCCCGCGAAGCCATGCTGAAAGGCGTGGACACGCTGGCTAATGCAGTCAAAGTCACATTGGGTCCCAAAGGTCGTAACGTTCTGATTCACCGCTCTTTTGGCAGCCCTCTGATTACCAAGGACGGCGTTACTGTCGCCAAGGAAATTGAACTCGAAGGCAAATTCGAAAACATGGGCGTGCAGCTGGTCAAAGAAGTCGCTTCCCGTACTGCCGACGCGGCAGGTGACGGCACGACAACCGCGACTGTTTTGGCTCAGGCCATCTTCCGTGAAGGTTCCAAACTGGTGGCCGCTGGTCACAACCCCATGGAACTGAAGCGCGGGATCGACCAGGCTGTGGCTGCCCTTGTGAAGCATATCGAAGGCCAGGCCAAGCCTTGCGACACACGCGAAGCTGTCCAGCATGTGGGCAGTATTTCGGCTAACAACGACAAGGAAATCGGCACCATCCTCGCCGATGCCATGGAAAAAGTCGGCCGTGACGGCGTCATTACCGTGGATGAAGCCAAAGGCACTGAAACTGTCTTGACCGTTGTGGAAGGGATGCAGTTCGACCGCGGCTATCTCTCGCCTTATTTCGTCACCAATGCTGAGCGCATGATGGTGGAACTGGAAGACGCGTACATCCTCATGGTCGAGAAAAAAATCTCGAGCATGAAAGAACTTCTTCCCGTGCTGGAAAAAGTTGCTCGTCTGCAGAAGCCACTTCTTATCATCGCCGAAGATATCGAAGGCGAAGCTCTCGCCACCCTCGTCGTCAACAAACTGCGCGGCGTTTTGAAAATTGCAGCTGTGAAAGCCCCGGCTTTCGGCGATCGTCGTAAGGCGATGCTGGAAGATATCGCGGCTCTGACCGGCGGCACCATGGTGGCTGAAGACATGGGTCTGAAGCTGGAAAGCACTGACCTCGAAGACCTCGGCTTTGCCAAGAAGATCACGATCGACAAAGACAACACGACGATCGTCAACGGCAAGGGTAAAAAAGATGTCATCGACGCTCGCGTGAAGCAGATAAGAAGACAGATCGAAGAAAGCAGCAGCGACTACGACAAGGAAAAACTGCAGGAACGTCTGGCCAAATTGGTCGGCGGTGTGGCTGTGATTTCCGTCGGTGCGGCTAGCGAAACGGAAATGAAAGAAAAGAAAGCTCGCGTGGAAGATGCTTTGCACTCCACCCGCGCGGCCGTGGCTGAAGGTGTCGTGACCGGTGGAGGCGTGGCTTTGCTCCGCGCTCAGTCGGTTCTTGAGAACCTGAAGACTCATACCATCGAACAACTTCACGGCGTGAAAATCGTTTCACGCGCGATCGAAGAGCCTCTGCGTCAGATCCTTTTGAACTGCGGTCTGGAGCCAGCTCCGATCGTGGACAAGATCCGCGCCGGCAAGGATGGCTTCGGCTTTAACGCTCACACCGAAATCTATGAAGACCTCTTCAAGGCTGGTGTGATCGATCCGGCCAAGGTCACCAAAACGGCTTTGACCAACGCGGCGTCCGTGGCCAGCCTCCTGCTGACCACCGAAGCGATGATTACGGACAAGCCCGAGAGAAAATCCAAAGGTGGCTCGCATGCCGGTCACGACCATGATGATGGCGGCTACATGTAAGCCTGTGCACGCCTCAGTCTACGCGTAAAAGCGAGTGGACGAGGTGTGACCTCGAAGAAAGAGACCCGGTTTCGACCGGGTCTTTTTTTATCGGCAGCATCTGGCGCGAGACAGTGTCTTGCCCGGCGATTTCACAAAGCCTCGCGTGACTCCTCAGCGCCAAGATCCTCCAGCTGCTGACTGAGTCCCACAATCTCGATGGCACGCAGCAGAGCCTGATTGATCGGCAGCGTATCTGTTCCCAGAGGCCCACCGATTTCTGCGATTCGTTCATGCGCAGGAATCAGCAGGGGAATGTCCATCGCTCCTGTTTTCACATCAGCATCAACAGCTTCGATACGATCGGCCGCGATGGTTTGCAAAACCTTGCAGGCACCATAGCGCGACTGCCCCGCTTTATCCCGCGATCCCATGAATCCAAACAGCCGACATAGGACCGGACGTTGCGCATAGTTCAGGCAGCGTCCCTGATCCGGGTGGCCGGGCACGGCTTCATACTGCGTGCAGGTTACAGGTCCATGCTCCAGGCGTTCCAACATGGATTCCACTTCACCATTTTCAAACAATAAAAGGGCCAATGGCAGCATTTCAGCGACCGTGGTTTCCACGTGCGGGCTTCGGCAGCAGGCGCCACACCCACTGGGACAGCGCATGCCGGACTGCACGGCGAACGCCGCCACGTCCCGATCGAGTTCCTGATAAAGCTCCACAATCTGCAAGGATAGACGAGTCCATCTCTGATTCAACATGACACAGCACCGCGTTGGAAGATTGTTTAGAAAAGCATGCTACCATGGTTGGCAAGAGCAAGGGAGGATATCGATGAACGATGAACTGAAGCAGTGGCTCAAGGCTTTGATTGAAGAGGAATGTGGGCCGAAACCGATTGAAATTGCCCCCCGTTGGCAGGGCGGGACAGTCACCCTCAAGCCTGGGAATGATACCCAGCCGAAGGATATTCCCATCGACGTCTTTTTCAAAAAGATTATCGGCATACGGGAAAGTCTGCGGGTGCTGGAGCAAAAACTCAACAGCCACCCCCAACTTTCAGCCGAGGATAAGATCAATCTTCAGGCCTACATCACCAAATCCTACGGTTCGCTGACGAGCTTCAATATCCTTTTCAAAGACGGCAAGGATCGTTTTGTAGGCAGCGGCGGCGATGGTGATGAAGGTGGAGGCGGCAGCGGCGGTGATAAAAAGAAGCTGACCATGGCCGAAGCCAAGGCCAAACTCGGTATGAATGAATACGGCAAGTGATCAGTCGAGCGACTTGAAAATAGCTTCCTGTTTGGTTTCCTGCATATCGATCGACGATCGCGCATCCATATCGTGTTCGATACACGCCAGGGACATGGCAAAGTCCTGAATAAAGGCGGCAAGACCAACCATCAGAAGACCGAGGGAGAGAATAAAAAAGAACTGCGGAATATAAAGCGCCGCAAATCCATACGTCAGCGAAAAGAATAGCACGGTGATGGTAATGGAAATGCTAAAAATCGAGGCCACGCCCAGGATAATGGACATGCGCAGGAGTCGCGCTCGTTTATAAAGAGAACGCAGCTCGCGGTTCAGGTGGTCCGTGCCGATTTCCTTGCGGTAGAGTTTGGGACCGTCACGCAGCAGGGTGCGAATGCGATCGATCACCCGTCCGTAACGAAGGGCCATGGTGGAAAGGATTCCACCGATACCTGTGATTAGGAAAACGGGGGCGATGGACGCTGACATGAGCTTGGCGAGTTCGGAACTGTCCGTTGCCAACATGCTTGAAATCTCCTTGAAAGGCACTGAGTCCTTTCCATTATAACAAAACGACAGTCATTTCTGCATACGCCATTTGGGCCATATTGAGACCTACGAAAGGGAGTTAGTCTTAATCAATGAAGGGGCACGGTGTCAACACACGGGCTGGCAATCTTCGCTGGCAGAGTCTACGATGTGTCCCCGGGATCCTTCGTCATATCAGGACCACGCCATGCAAATCGCCACAGCCTTTGGAGCCGCTCTTAAGAAAATTCGACGCTCGCGCGACCTGAGCCAGAAGCAATTGGCCCTGGACAGTGGATTGGATCGAACCTTCATTTCACTTTTGGAACGTGGCAAACGGCAGCCGACTCTCGGGACCGTCTTTCAAATATCGAAAGCTTTGGATATTCCGGCTGTTGATATGATTCGGCATACAGAGAAAGCCATGAAACGCCCGGGACGACGTAACGTGCCCCTGCGTCGCTGAATGGGTCCTGGAAAGGTCACAACGCTTCGGAACGTTCGGAATCGGAATAGCCCGGCTCCTGACTTTCGATAAAGGCCTGCGGGAGCAGCACACTGAATGTCGCCCCTTGACCTTTCCCTGCGCTTTTAACCGCCACCGAACCGCCATGCAATTCCACGAGATGCTTGACCAGAGTCAATCCAAGACCAAGGCCGCCGGGTTCACGAGCTGAGCAGGCTTCACCCAAATGGAAGCTATCGAACAAGCGGATGACGTCCGCAGCGGCGATGCCTTGGCCTGAATCCATGACTTCAAACCGAACGTAGGGAGCCATATCTTCCAAAATAACAGTGATCTGACCACCGTCGGGAGTGAACTTCGAGGCATTGGAAAGAAGATTCCAAAAAACCTGTTGAAGCCGCATACGATCCCCACGTAAACGGATCGGCTGATCGGTTAGCCGCAGCTCAAGGGTTTGCCCCCGAGCCTGGACCAGGGGCATGACACTGTCCAAAGTTGTCGTGATCAAAGCCGCAGCTTCGATCTCCTCTTTTTGCAGGCTCATTTTGCCTGAAGTGATGCGTGAGATATCGAGCAGATCCTCAATCAAACGCGATTGATGGCGGGCGCTGCCCTCAATTTTTAGTAAGGCTTCTTTAACGTGCTTCTCTTCCTGGTCCCCCAGAATGCGAGCCCAACCCATAATCGCGTTCAATGGCGTTTTCAGTTCCTGGGATACCGTGGCAAGAAATTCATCCTTGACCTGATGGAGCCGTTTGAGCTCCGTATTGGCCACTTCCAAGACATGGCGCTCCGTTTCCAGACTGCGTAGCCAACGCGATTTTTGTAAAGCCACTCCCAACTGCTTAGCCAACGCTGACAGGGGTTCCATAAAAAATTCGATCGGCGTCCCATATTCCGGGCTGATTTCGATCTGCCCAAAAAGGAAATTGGAGGCGCCGAAAATGGGCAGACTGATGGGACGGCGTGAGGATAAGGCCGGGGTCATAAGCGCCACACCGCGAGCCACTTCCTCGGGCGGATTCAGTTTGATCTCCACCTGCGCATGACGAAGCAGACCTTTGAGAGCCATGTGAGCGATTTGGCAAATTTCCTGCTCGGTCGTGGCTCCAGCAAAAGCAAAAGCTGTATCGTTCAAAATTTTTAAACCAGCCGCCTGACGATGCGTTTGCTTGTGGATGAGAACCTGCTGCAGAAGCGTGGAAGAAAATGTTTCCAACATCTGCCCATGCGCACGCAAGTTTTCCTCAGGGATCGGCGGCATCACGCGCAGGAGCTGCCCAAGTTCAGGCGAGGGAACGTGCAGTTGATCCACCAGATTTTCAAGGGCAGCCGAGTCAGGGACCCGTTGGTGCACCCAGCCCAGGACCTGAACCAGCATCACCTGGCCTTCATGTTTGCAAGGGACAGCCAGGTGGCCAAAGATATCGGCGATCACCTCATGCACAGTCTCGTTCTGCGTCACGCACCGCTGCACCAAAGCCCGCTCGTGCTGGCTCCCCCAACCGGATACCTCCCAAATTCCAGCACTTGCCAGACGAGCGGCCAACGCATGATTGAAACAGGGGCCGCACCATCTTTTGCCGTGCCGATCATAGAGACTGATCACCAACCGCGAGACCTGAGCAAACTTGAAGAGTGGCTCGGTCCACACCGAACGATCAAAGAGAGAATAATCGCCCTCGCCCGCTTGCCTCGGCATTCAACGCCCTTTCTTACTTTTTTTAGAGCTGTCCTTTTTTGATTTGAGCGATGAACTCGGCATCCGTGATTTCGGCAAAGGCTTGCCCGCGGCAACATGTTCATCAATAACGGGGCTATGCCGAGTCGGGGCTCGGGCCAGCACTCCATAATAGCTGGAGAGAGGCAGCTGCGGCACTCGTTCCACACCCTCCACGGATTTGTCATCGAGGATCATGATGCCGCCGGGTTGAATGATATATTCGCGCGTTCTCTGATCCGGCTTGCTGGCTCGCGATTTAGGAATCGTGATAGCCCGGCGGATCATGGTCGAAATTTCAATATAATTGAGCAGCACAATGTTATCGGCAACTGCGGATGACTTCATGCGGTCGTTGATCTGGGAAATACCCAGCAGCTCGGGACATTCAAAGTTGAAGATTGTGGTGATTTGGCGCCCCTTCAGATAGGAGGCCAGGGTTACGCAAAACTCTCGAGACTCATCCGGCAGCGTACTTTCATAGGCCGCAACCGAATCGATCACAACACGTTTGATATCGTGTTTTTCGACAAAGGATTTGATCGAATAAAAATGCTCGTCCAGCTCCACTTCCAAGGGCGAGTCATAATGCAGAAGGATTTGGCCTTGGGCATGGAGGGAGCTGAACTCCAACTCCAGCTCATCCGCATTGCGTAGAATCTGTTCAGGATGTTCATCGAGACTGACCAACAGGCTACGGTCGCCTTGTTTGGCGCCTTCCGTCAAAAACTGCATGCCTAGAATGGTTTTGCCGGTGCCGGAAATGCCGCCCACTAGAGTCACGGAGCCTTTCAAAAGGCCGCCCCCTAGCATGCGATCCAATGAGCCATTACCTGAGGAAATGCGTTCCGTTGAACTCGGCTGTGTCTCGTAATGCTTGGGTCGTGCATAAACGCGAGGGAAAACGCGGACCCCAACTTCGGGCTGAATCGCAAATGCATGCCGTCCCGAAAAAAAATCCTGGCCGCGTGACTTGGCGATTTCAATCGAACGGTGGACACTGCGGCGACGCGCTTCTTTTCTCAGGGTAATCAAGGTATCGGCCAGGAATTGTTCTTCATGCGCTCCAGCCTCGCCAATGGGATGATTGCAGCTCACTTCGGTTGTCAGCATGGCTGTTACGTTCAAACTGGCGAAACGGAGCCAAAGTCGATGCAAGGTTTCGCGCAGAAACTGCCCATTATCCCGGCTACTCAAAATACGCAATGGCGTCAATCCATCAATGACCACGCGTTTGGCCCCTATCCGCGCGATTTCCTGAGACAGGACGCCAGCCTCGCTTTGCAGCTCATCGATGAGAACGCTGGGCTGAAGTTCAAGAATTTTGAGTTTGTTTTCACGCACAAGGGCGAGGATGTCCCAGCCGAATCCTGCGGCATCTCGCGCAATCTTTTGCGCTGAGGTTTCAAAGCAGACGATAAGACCAGGCTCATGGGAGTCCCTGGCGCCGCGATAAAGGAACTCCGATGCCATGGTGGATTTTCCGGTGCCCGGCATGCCTTCCACGACGATGACATTACCTTTTAAAACTCCACCAAGCAGGATATCGTCCAATCCTGCAATCCCTGTCGGAATAAGCTCTCTCATCGGTAGACCATCCATGGATAGAGTCGACTCGTCATCACGTACGCGTTTAAGTTGCGTTTGAAAAAATACATATATTCTTCGTACTTCGCAAGTTTCTTTCAAGCTATCTGGCGCTCTCAACACCAAACATGCGAATAAAAATGCAGACAATTGTCTGCACGGTTTTCACATATTTGTCTTAAATCACTGAATGTTAAAGGAAATGGATTTTTAAGATGGAAAAATTCGGCTCGTTATTCTTACTTTTCCAACTGGAGCAAGGCATTGAAAATTTGCAGACCCCGCATTAAGGTTGGGTGTTGTACGAATAAGCATTGGATTTCACACGATGAAGAACGAGCCGCATAATCGCACTGTGAATCTGACAAACTGTGACCAGGAGCCGATTCACGTTCCTGGATCCATCCAGCCTCATGGCGTTCTTCTGGGGATTGATGAAAGCACGTCGACCATTGAATTGGTGAGCGACAATGTTTTCGAGAAGTTTGGCCTGACACCTGCTGATCTTTTGCAGCAGAACTTTTCCATTCTGTTTGAAGACCACAGCCGGCAGTCCATTCTGGATTGCCTCCATAGCCATGCCGATCCGCTGCTGTGCGGACCGTTGGAGATTCGCAGTCGCGCTGGATCCAGACTTCCGCCCATGCAGGCCATCCTGCATCGCAGTTCGGGACTTTTGATCATGGAACTGGAAAACAGTGTCAGCGGGCACAATGGAATTTTTGAAAACTACCATCTGCGGCTTAGGCAAACGATCTCAGGCATGCGGGAGATGGATAGCATCGATGAAATGTGTCATCGCGCGGCTCAGGAGGTCAAGCACCTGACTTCTTTCGATCGGGTTATGCTGTATCGATTTGATAATGATTGGAACGGCCAGGTCATCGCCGAAGCCAGGGAACCCAACCTGGAGCCTTTTCTCGGCCTCCATTATCCCGCGTCGGATATTCCCGAACAGGCACGACGGCTCTATACAGTCAATTGGCTTCGCCTCATCGCAGATCGCGATTATAAACCGGCTCCATTGATCCCGGATATCAGCCCCAGGACCGGCCAATCTGTGGATTTGAGTCATTCCGTTTTGCGGAGTGTATCCCCCATTCATTTGCAGTACCTACGTAATATGGGCGTTCAAGCATCCATGTCGGTGTCGCTCCTGCAGGATGGAAAGCTTTGGGGTTTGATCGCCTGCCATCATTATTCACCCAAATTCGTAGCCTATGATGTGCGGCTGGCCTGTGAATCTCTGGCTCAAATCCTGTCCTGGCAGATTTCGTCACGCGAGCGAAGTGATTACAGTTCCAAACGCGCCACGTCTATCCAGTTCATGTCCGACATCCTTACCAGTACCGCAGCCGAACCTTCGCTGGTGCAAGGTTTGCTGAAGAGCTCAGATGAACTTTTGCAGATGGTGGAAGCCCAAGGCGTGGTCGTGAAATACCGCGATCAGATGGCGACGGCCGGAGTGACTCCACCCAGGGAATTCATTCAACACCTGGTGCAGTGGCTTCAGACCCATAAAACCAAGGATGTATGGGCCACTCATAAGCTATCGACGGAATTTCCTGACGCCACGGCTCATGCCGAGTCGGCTTCCGGTATTATTGCCATTCACCTGCTCTCGGGCACAGATGATTGCATCATTTGGTTTCGCCCCGAAATCGTGAGCACAGTGAATTGGGCCGGCAATCCCGACAAGACTTCGATGGATGGCAGCGATCGGCTATCGCCTCGCGGTTCCTTTGCACTCTGGCAGCAGACGGTCAAGGGATATTCGCAACCCTGGCTGGATTGGCAAGTGGATGCAGCCACTCGGTTTCTTTATCTCCTGGTGGCCAGCATTGTGAAAAAAGCCGAAGAGATCGAGAAACTGAACCGCGATCTGCAGTATGCAAGTCAAGCCAAGGATGAGTTCCTGGCCATGGTTTCCCATGAATTGCGCACGCCCTTGAATTCCATGATCGGTTGGATGCAGATGATTCGCGGTGGCCTTCTGCACGAAAGCGAATATCAGGATGCCTATCAAACCATCGAACGCAATGCCTATGATCAGCTGCAACTTATCGAGGATCTGATTGATATCTCGCGCATTGTCAGTGGCAAACTGCAGATTCATCCGGAAGTCATCGAAGTCAATCGCGTGCTGCACAATGCCATCAACGCGGTGAAGCCCGCCCTGCAATCGAAGGACATTCAACTCATCAACATGGCTTCCCAACCGATGATGGTCTATGTCGATCCCGATAGACTGCAGCAGGTGTTTTGGAATCTTCTGAATAACGCGGTGAAATTCACGCCGCGACAAGGGACCATCGAAGTCGGTCTGATATCCGAAGAGACCAGCATCCGGGTCTATATACGGGATAGTGGTCAGGGTATCGAGCCGGAGCTTTTGCCGTTTATCTTCGACCGCTTTCGTCAAGGCGACAACAGCATGGCGCGCAAGCATCTGGGCCTTGGGCTGGGACTTGCCATCTGCCGCCACCTGGTCGAACTTCATGATGGACATATAACGGCCAAAAGCGCTGGAAAAAATCAAGGTTCCTGCTTTGAAATCGATCTACCGGTGGCGCCTTTGCACAAAGCAGTCCAGGGTTTGCGCGACAAGGGCAGTGAATTCTTTCGCATCGAATGCCCCCCGGGTCTGAGCGAAAAGCGCATCCTGATCATTGATGATGAGCCTGCTTCACGGAAGGTGCTGGGTCTTATTTTTTCCCGGTTGGGACTCATGGTTGAACTTGCCGATTCCGGGGAATCCGCCTTAAATCTGCTCAGCACCCAGGGCTTTGATTTTATTATTTCTGATATTGGAATGCCTGGTATGGACGGATTTCAGTTCCTGGAGATCCTACGGACGCGTGACCCTGATGCAGGCGGGCTGATTCCCGCGATCGCGTTAAGCGCCTATACCCGAGGTCAGGATAAATCCCGAGCCTTTACGAGTGGCTATCAAGCTCATGTGGCCAAACCGGTTGATATCAAGGAACTGCTTTCCGTTATGGAAAATTTGAATGTAAATAATCAGGGAAATTAAAAAAGCGACAGGCTGAAGAGGAAGGGAAAAGAAGTCGGAAGTGGCGGGAGCGACGGGACTTGAACCCGCGGCCTCCGGCGTGACAGGCCGGCGTTATAACCAACTTAACTACACCCCCGTCCGACGAGTTGTGAAGATACTGAAACCGATTGCAATTGTCCAACAGTTTTTTAGGAAAAAGTGGAAGAATTTCAATGCTCTAGGTTGATACGTCAAAAAGCCTCTATCAGGGCAACTGATAGAGGCTTCTATGATTCTCGCTTACGCGATAACTTACAAAGATGGCGGGAGCGACGGGACTTGAACCCGCGGCCTCCGGCGTGACAGGCCGGCGTTATAACCAACTTAACTACACCCCCGCTAGGAGGACTCCATAATTATTGGTTTCAGAATCTTTTGTCAACACCAAAGCCTGAAAAAAATTCACTTCTTGGGCGAGAAGACGGTCGTGGCTTCAAACAGCCGCTTGGCAAGGTCTTTGGACGTCGCTTCGCCTACCAAAAGCAGATAGTAATCATTTCCATAATTGGTCGCGATCAGATTCACGTTGTGGCCCTTAAGCGCGGGAATCTCGTTTTGGAGGGCCGTGGGCGCACCTTCCAGGTCCTTGCCATATTGAAAAAACCAGGCATCTTTGTGCACAAAACTTCTCGTCTTCGGGAAGTGCCTTTTGGATATGGGAAACATACCAAGCGTGAACATCTCGCCCTCAGGATGTTTCAGGCGCACCATGAGCAGAGGCCGCTCATTCAAGATGGTGGAGGTGGCCGTTTGCAGTTCATAGCCAACAGCAGCACGTTTCAGTGCCAGACCTTCATAAGGCGTCAGCTTCGCCATCACTTCGTTCACGGCATCCTTATCCCAGGTCTTGCCGTCATGCCCCGGAGCCGGTGGATTGATATGAAAGGCGATGAGCTGATCCACAAGGCCTGGAAAAGGTCCTATCTTCGAGCTTTCGATCGTGCGGGGAACCTTCTTGATAACGATGGTCATGTAGACTGCTGTTAAAGCCATCAGAGCGGCTATAATCCAGAAGACGACTCGACTATTGTAGGTTTTTTTGGTCGCTGCATTCATCGCTTGTATCCTTAGGCAGAGAATCGTTTAAAACGAAGTGAAAGTTCCGGTTGTAAAGACAGCCAGGATAAAATCCTTGGGAATGGTCGGCTCTGTAATTTAAAGGCATCGGTAAAAATCTCGCGGCGCAGGGCCTGGCTTCCTGGCAGGCGTGCGGGCAAGGCTGCATAAGCGTTCTGTCCCATGACCTTGGCCACGGCTGTGTCCGCCCGCAGCGCACTGGAACGGCTGAACCACCAGAAGACAAGGGCACCGGGCACCGTCACGAGCACGATTAAAACACTGGTCACAAAAAGTTCCACACCATCCGAAGACGTTGCTTCCTCTTCCGTCTGCCGAAGACTTGTCCCCAACAGAAACGCCAGCATCCGCGCGACATAAAGGGTAAAGGCGAAAATCATCCCTTCCATGAAGGCCAAAGCCCTGACGTCACCACTTTTGAAATGCAGCAGCTCGCGTCCCATCAGGATTTCCAACTCGTCCGCTGTCAATGTTTGCAGCGCGCCCCGCGACAGGACCAGAGTGCTATGTTTTAAGGTCCATCCTGCTATATAGGCATTCAACTCGGGCCGCTCATAAATACCAAGTTTTGGCTTGGTCTTCAGCTTCAAACGCGCGACGGCTTTTTGCAAAACAGCTTCAGCCCGTTCCACCTCGGCATCGATCTGATCCAGCGGCAGCAGGTCCACTTTCATGGCCCAGTTCGCAATATGCTGCGAGAGAAATAAACAGCTGAAGGCACCGAGCATGGCCCACACCGCGAATGTGGTCAAAACATCGTGTGGATCACGATCCCATGCGACAAACTTAGGGGCCAGAGGAATGACCTCGTACCAAAAAACAAAGGTCGCCATAATACCAAGGAAAGTGAGGATGCAAGCCAGAATTTGACGCAGCATAAAGCCCCACTTTTACGGATGAACGGACGCCGTCGATGGTTTCTTTTCTTCCCGGCGTAGGCTCGTCAGCACGTCCTGGATCGCTGTGATTTCATCAGCCGTCAGAGCGCCCTTGACTCGATAGCGCACGCGACCTTCCCTATCCACCAGAACACTTTGGGGAATCGCTCGCACCTTGTAGGCCACAGCGGTTTCGCCTTCTTCATCCAGGAGCACGGTAAACGGCGTTTCGGCTAGCAGTCCGGAATCACGCAGTGCGACTTCGGTCTCATAACTGGAAATGCCGATCAGGGTCAGCGATCCATCCTTATGCTGATTGACCAGCTCCTGGAGCATGGGCTTTTCCTCGCGGCACGGCACACACCAGCTGGCCCAAAAATGCAATAAAACCGGACGACCCTTCAAATCCTGAAGGGTCACGTTTTTTTTACCAGCCAGCGATGCGGGTTCCACATGCTTTTGGAGTGGCAAATCAAAGGCAGGAGCTATTTCAAATCGCTCGTACTGCACGAGCTTTTCATCCCATGACCCGAACCAGCGTTGGATGCCCATATAGGAAGCGACCAGCACCAGGGCGGCGACCAGGGAAATCAGCAGCGATTTATTATTGTTTTTTGGTTTGTCCACGTTTGGCGGCTCGATAAATGGTGTAAACCACCGACCCCATGAAGATCAGCGGTATAAACGACAGCCACGCTGTCGAATAATTATAGGCCTGCCTGACAGGCTCCGGCGTGGCCCCTGTGCAGGTGGCACAGGCCCAAACATCAGAGGTCGACAGAGCCAGGACGGCAAGCAAGCACAACCCAAGCCCATCAGAAATAGACGACCGCATAGAAAAGAGGCCAGATCGCGACGATGAAATACCAGAAAATTTGGAGAGCTTTGAAGTTGTCACGGTTGATCCTCCCACGACTCATCAGTCGGTACACAATCATCATGGCCAGAACACCGGATGCGGCGTGCAATCCATGACTGCCGACCAGCAGGAAGAATGTAGCGCCAAAGACGCCCGAGGTCATCGTCAAACCAAACTTGATCAGATTGACCCATTCATAACCCTGAAGGCAGACAAAAAAGAGACCCGTAACGATAGACAGGGCGAATAGAGTTCGGGCTTTTTCTTGACCAAAACTGCGACCTGCCAAAAACAGGAAGACACCGCTGCTCAAAAGCACCAGCGTATTAAAGCCGGTGGCCAGGAGCGGGAGACGTACAGTGTCCGGGGGCGACCAAACGCCGGCGGATGACTTGATCACGGTATGAGCACTCACCAGGGCAACGAAAAACATAATTTCCGTGGTCACGAAAATTAACATACCAAGAACGCTGCTGGGGATGAGTGGTTTACGAGTGGATCCGGGACCCGCTGATAGACTCATGGTTTGAGCCATAGGGACTCCTTGAGGGGATGAGTCACCCGGCCGTATGGCACGGCCGAGCGTTCGAAAATTGAATTAGTGCTCAGCCGGGGCATTGCCCTTGTGCTGGTCGATCAGCCTATGAGCCGACTCATTGGTCCAGTTGTTTCCATCCGACTTCATGACGTCAGCCGCCGTACCGAGGAAAAACAGGAAAACCATCAAAAGCATGGTGTACAGCATATACCAGATGTACTTCTTCTCGACCTTGAGATGCATGAAGTACGCAGCCACCATCAAAGCCTTGACAATGGCGATACCAAAGGCGGTTATCAAGGTCAAGACCCGATTATTCAGCTCAGGACCGATGATACTGACCACCAGAAGGACGAGCAGAACCAGGTAAATTTTAAAGTAAAAACGAGGGCCGTGATGCTCGTGTTCGTCTTTGTGCGCGTGCGTGTGCTCTGCCATTTTATGCCTCCAAACCAATCATTTCGCGATATAGAGCAAGGGGAACAGAAAGATCCAAACGATATCCACAAAGTGCCAGTAGATACCGATGAGTTCGACGCGATGCATGTTCTTGCGCTGCAAAACGTCGAAGGAAATAATTCCCATGATCACCATACCAGCGATAACGTGAACGGCATGGATGCCGGCTGCTGTATAGTAGAACGACCAGAACAACTCCGAAGTAATAGTGTACCCGGACATGATCTCGAACGTCCACTCCATGGACTTGACCAAAAGAAAGCAGAGGCCCCCTCCGATGGTCGCCCAGATATACTTGAAGGATTTAATGTGATCCTTCTGCTCGGCATAGTAGTGAGCCATGACAATGAACAAGGACGAAGTCAGAAGGATGAAAGTGTTCAGTGCACCTGCAAACGTGTTGGTGTGTGCCGAACTTTCCGACCAAAAATCAAACTTGTTACGCAGCATGATGTAGTACATCAGAAGACCGCCGAAAATCACGATCTCTGATCCGACGATCCACCAAACCGCCAAACGGCCTGTTGGGATACCTGTTACACTGCGACCCGTCGCTACTGGAGTTTGCATTCCCACGTTCTCTTCCTCTGCAGATTAGGCTTTCTCGTTTTGCGGCCAGAAATCTTGATCGCGCCCTGGGACACTGAACTCGTAAGGACCCCGATAAACTTCAGGGAAGACATCGAAGTTGCCATGCGGAGGAGGCGACGGAGCGACCCATTCCAGCGTGTTGGCATTCCATGGGTTCTTGCCGGCTTTGGCTCCCCGGAACATGCTGTAGAAGAAGTTCCAGAAGAAAACAAACTGGAACAGCATGATGGCAACGACCGAATAGGTCGCGATGATCCGCAGATCCTGCAGACCTGGTGTGGCCAACTGCGGGAAGTTCGCATAAGTAAAGATACGACGGTGATCGCCTGCGGCGCCTGTGAAGAACAGAGGCAGGAAGATCGTGTTGAATGGGATAAATGTGCCCCAGAAGTGAATCTTGCCCAGTTTTTCGTTCATGAAACGACCAAACATTTTGGGGAACCAGTAATAGAGACCGGCAAACACGGCGATCACAGCGATCGGCACGAACGTGTAATGGAAGTGAGCAATCACAAAGTAAGTATCATGGAAGTAAATATCCGCACCACTGGCACCCAGGAAGATACCCGTCACCCCACCGATCAGGAAGGTCGCCAGGAACGCCAGAGCGAAGAGCATGGCCGTGGTGAAGCGAATCGAACCGCCGTACAGCGTAGCGATATAGACAAACAGCATTTCAGCGATCGGAATCGAAATCAAAACGGTCGTGACCACAAAAATGTTCGCCATCCGCGGGTCAATACCGGCGATGAACTGATGATGGGCCCAAACGAAGAAGCTCAAAACGCCGGTTGCGATGGTCGTGAAGAGAACTGTCTTATAGGCAAAGAGTTTCTTACGCGAGAACGTGGT
The DNA here is from genome assembly GCF_035638955.1 of Oligoflexus sp. Lineage (GTDB taxonomy): Bacteria > Bdellovibrionota_B > Oligoflexia > Oligoflexales > Oligoflexaceae > Oligoflexus. The sequence goes on from NZ_DASQYZ010000344.1 coordinate 19,309, forward strand.
CATGACTTCCGCCACGATACCCATGGCTGGGAGAAGAACAACGTAAACTTCCGGGTGACCGAAGAACCAGAACAAATGCTGCCACAGAATGGGGTCGCCACCGCGTGCCGGATCGAAGAAGCCGGTGCCAATCATCTGATCAAAGAGCAGCATGATAGCGCCAGCGATCAGAGGACCGACCGATGCCATGAAGAGGATACTGGCGATCACGATCATCCAGAGCACAATGGGAATGTCGGTATACTTCATGCCTTTGGCACGCGCGTTCATCAGAGTCGTAATGAAGTTGATACCACCCAGAAGGAAGGCCACAAATTCAAGAGCCACGGCCAGCAGCCAAAGACTTGAACCCCAAGGAGTCAAGTTGTACTCGGCCTTGGCGGACAGAGGTGGATAAGCCGTCCAGGCTCCACCAAAACCACCGCCTGGCACAAAAAAGCTGGCAATCAGAATCAGCGCTGACAAGAGAAAGATCTGGTAGGAGAGTCGGTTGATTCGGGGGAACACCATATCATCCGCGCCGATCATGAGCGGAATCAAATAGTTGCCGAAGGCCGCGATCAAAACGGGCATCGCAAACCAGAAAATCATGATCGAACCGTGGTTCGTAATCAGTGAGTTGTATTCCGCGGCCGTCACCAAACCAAAGAAGGGAACTTCCTTGCCAGGGAAGGCGAGCTGCATACGGAAGACATAGGACATATAGCCACCGATAACACCCATGAAGATGCCGGTGAGGAGGTACTGCATCCCAATGACTTTATGGTCGGTAGAAAAAATGTACTTCTGCCAAAAGCTCAAATGGTGATGGTGGTCGTCGTGATGTGCTGCGTGCGTACTGCTTGACATGTTTCACCTAATCGTTAATCGGAGATTCAAATCAGTGTGTTTGAGCAACATTTTGCTGCGTAGCCAGCCACTGGTCGTACTGTTCAGGTGTTTCGACGTGGATGCGGCCCATCATAATACCGTGGCCGATCCCGCACATCTCTGCGCACTGGATATCGAATGTACCCGTCATAGTTGGCTTGAACCAGCCAGTGATGACGCGCCCAGGGATGACGTCTTGCTTCAGCCGGAAGACAGGCACTGAGAAGTTATGCAGAACGTCGGTGGTTTCCAGCTTGAAATGATAGGTCTGGCCAACCTTGACGTGCAGCTCATCCACTTTTTCCACGTCATCGGGGGTACCGAGGATACCGTCCTTGCCGGAATGGATGAAGCGCCAGGACCACTGCTGCCCAATCACGCGAATCGTGTCATCGGCCGGTGGCAGTTCCTGCTTCACGTGATGCCAAACCTTGATCGCCATCACGATGATCACAAGATCGCAAAACAGAATAATGTTGTGAGGCCAATGAATCCACTTCATCTCCTCTTTCTTTTCACCGGTGATGTACTGGGCTTTGACGCCATCTTTATGGCGGAATTTAACGATGAGCCAAAGCAAAACACCTTCAGCGATCAACCACCAGAATCCACCCAGGATGGCAACCCACGCGATCAGGTTGTCGATGTCATTCGCAAAGGTGGACGCGCTTTCACGCAGCAGAGACATAAAATTCATCATAAAATGTTATCCCTCAAACGTCTTAGCGCAAAACAAAGTACAGAACAGCGGCGCCGTACGCTACGACGCCAGCCACAATAATATAAAACAACTTCTTACTCAGCTGATCAGCATCATCCGATTTCACCGGGCATCCTCAAGTCTTATTGTTTTTGTTGTTGCTTCTGTTTGAGCAGGTTGATGTAGGCAACCACATCGTTCATGCCTTCTGGAGTGAGCGTAGCCGCCATGGGTCGCATGGTGGCGCCGGTCGGATCTTTGACAGGATCACCTGCCCGGATTCCGGCTTTGAAATTATGCAGCTGAGTGACCATATACCAATCGCTCATACCAGCCAAGGGCGGGGCATTCAGCGCTTGGTTCCCCATGCCGGCTTCACCGTGGCACGAAACACAGACTTGGTAGGCTGCTTGACCTTTGATCGCTCGACCTTTAACGGTCGCGGCTACCTGGGGCTGAGGCAGGGCCGAGACATACTTGGAAACGGCTTCGATGTCATTCTGATTGGAAAAGAGAGTTCGCGCCATGGGCCGCATGCGCAGACCGCCGAGGTCCCGCGGGTGACTGCCCCGCACGCCTTCATAGAACTTCGTGAGCTGAGCCTTCAGATACCAGTCAGGCAAGCCTGCGATCGCGGGCGCTGCCAGATCCTGACGTCCTTCACCCTGGTCACCATGGCAATAGGTGCAGAGTTTGTAGACTCGTTCGCCCCGACCGTTATCTTGAGACAACGCGTTGCCAGCAACAAAAAGAGCTGCAAGGGAAATAGAAAGAAAACCCACCCGGAAAAACTTCATCTAGCACCTACTGAGGTCCATATTGCGACGATACAGCATTTTAAAATCCGGCTTATTACATCATAACTTCGCAAAGGGAAGCAACTGAAAGCTGGTTTTTTTTTGCCTGCGTACGCAGCGTGAAATCCAAAATGCCGTTGGACTTCACGCGAAAGGAACGTGAAATAAAACACAATGGAGTCAGGCGAACTTTCAAGGGAGGCTGGATTCATCCGATCGGATAGAAAAAAACAAAAAGCCGAAGCTCAGCTGGCTTCGGCTTTTGAAAAAGCTAAAATTTTACTTGGGGTCGCGCGGGGATTAACCCAGCACAGTCTTCGAAGCTTTCGCGACGCGGACTTTTTCGCCCTTCTGGCCTTGGTAGGCAATACCTGTTCTTTTTTTAGTCTTGGGATCGACCAGGGCCACGTTACTGATGTGAATCGCCATGGCTTTGTCGATGATTCCACCCTCGTCGCCATTGGCGCCGGGACGGCTATGTTTTTTGAAAATATTTTGACCGGCGACAAAGACTGCGTTCTTCTTGAAGTCAACGCGATCGATCTTGCCAACACCGCCTTTGGATTTACCGGTGAGGATGACGACTTCGTCGCCTTTCTTCAAACGAAACTTTTCCTGATATTTCGTCTTTGTAGTTTGAGCCATGTCAGGTATCCATTTAAACGTTGATGATTCTGGTTTTTACAGCTTTTTTGGCGAATCTTGCCCTAAGCGAACTTCTCTAGTACGGGAAAGTGCCCGTCAAGTCAAGAGAACTTTGTCCAGAGCTGGCTCGGGCTGCCGCCTGGCTTCCCCCGGACAAGTCCGTCGGTTATAACTTTTAAGAACCCTGTGGATGAGGAGTGGCGATTTTGAAATGCCTTCGACTGCTGATGAATATCCTGGCCTTTTTGACACTATATGCCTCAAGCCTGACGGCTCAAGCCCTTGACCCAGCTGGCAAGACCCGACTTGATATACGGCCGAATGACGTCATCATCTGGGAGGGTGTGCAAGCCTTGCAGGACCGCGACGGGCACCTGGTCGTAGGCTTGCGCCTGTCCACCAAAGATAATTTTTCGATTTATAAGAAGCGGCTGGAGTTTCGTGCTCCTGGCGATTTCATTGTCACCATCAAGTCCGCTCCCACCGCGCGTCTCCAGGAGGACCCTGTTGAAGGCGGGCAGATCGAGGTTTACGATGGCGGCGACTTCGAAATCGAATTGATGGGCACCCAAAAGTTCACGGAACCGACTCTGCCCATCGGCATCACGTTTCTTGGGTGTACTCATCAAATTTGTCTATTCCCCTACACTCAGGAATTGAAGATTCCGGTCTATAGCGACGCGAGCAGCTCGTCCACCAAGGCTCCGAATGCCCTTCAGGATTTTTCGACGCCAACCGATACGGCACCTAAAATCAGCGAAGGACCGAGCAGCGACCACCTCACGACCGAAGAAAAATATGCCGAACGTTTAAAAAGCGGCGAACTCCCGTGGGCTCTCGTGCTGCTCGTGGTTTTTCTCGGCGGCATCGCCACCAACCTTACACCCTGCGTTTTCCCTATGATTCCCATCACCCTAAGGCTTCTGGCTCAGCAGGGTCACGCGCGCCTCGCTTCCGTCATTGTCTATGCGCTGGGCATTATCGTGACCTATACAGGTCTAGGTCTGGTCGCCACGCTCAGTGGGGGAATCTTTGGTTCCGTTCTCGCTAATCCTTGGGTGAACGTTGCCTTTGCGATCATTTTCGCAATTCTTGGGCTCACCATGCTGGGTTTTGGCGACCTGAGCAAACTGCAGGCCTTCGGCTCGCAAATGGGCGCTGGGAAATCTTCATTTCTGAATGCTTTCGGCATGGGCGCGGGCGCCGGTTTGGTAGCAGCTCCGTGCACAGGGCCCATTATGGGTGCGCTGCTGGCTTACGCGACGACTCTGAACAGCGTTGGTCAATCGGTTGGACTCTTTTTCCTCTATAGCACGGGCTTCGCCCTGCCGTATGTCTTCCTTGGGATGGCGGCGAAACGCGTGACGGCCTTTAAAGTGAGTCCGCGTGTTCAGGTCAGCGTCAAAATTCTTTTTTCGGCGGCCATGTATGCCCTGGCTCTCTATTATCTTAAAAATCCACTCCAGGCATGGCTGAAACCGGTTCAGGGTCATTGGTATCAACTCTTTATCGGGCTCCTCATTATCAGTTTGCCAATTCTGATTGTGATCGTCCGCAGTTCTTCGCTTATCTTGCGCAAAAGCACACAGCTGGCGCCCACAATATTGTTCGGTTGTGCGCTATTTGCAGGAATTCAGTGGATGACAGGCAGTGATGTAGCAACCAAAGTCGCCTGGATGAGTGATGACGCCACGGCTTACAGTGAAGCGCAGAAAGCCGGTCGTCCGATATTGATCGATGGCTGGGCGGATTGGTGCCCCGCCTGCAAGGACATGGACAAGACCACCTTCCAGGAACCTGAAGTGATTTCCTTGCTGCAAGAGGAATGGGTTACCGTTAAGCTTGACATGACCCAGCAAACGGAAGCCGATGAAGCTCTTGCCCAGAAATACGGAATGATAGGCCTGCCAACTTTGGTCCTGGTTCCTGCGGACGGGGACCTGACCAAAAGTCGCAAACTCACAGGTTATGTCGGCAAGCAGCGTCTTCTCGATGAGTTGCGGTCTTTCAAAGGGAAATGATCATGCGACAGTACCTGCTTTACGTCACAGCCCCATCACGCTTAGCCAATATTATAGCCGCCCTGGAGCGGCTCGACGCCAAACGCCTGCCCGATGACGGGGCCCTGACGCAGAATTTTGAATTGAACCATCGTCTGCTGAAAGGCATGACGATGCGCATTCACCTCATGTCCGACATCGATGGCGTCTCACCCTTCCTGCGTCAGCATCCGGTTGACCTGCTCGTTTATGATGAACGGGGCGACGATGCGGTCGAGGCCGTGGCGGCCGTCCAGCACATCAATCGGGACGTCAGTTCGTTGACGCAGCTTTGGGGTCCCGACTTTCATTTTCCCAATTCGCGCATTGTCACCGTTCTCAAGCAAACAGCCGATGTGGATCATCGGGTGTTTATCCTGGGCCGCTTGAATGTTCGCGATGTGATCGTGGAACCGGAGAAAACCGCGCTGATGCTGCGCTGGCTCCGCGAAGTCTTGTATGCCGGGATCATCCGGGAAAATAAAGTGGGACTCGCCCTCAGCGGCGGTGCCATCGAAGGGCTGCTTTATCAGGCGGGTGCCATCCTTGCTCTCAAACATGCGTTCGATGGTCGGAGCATTTATACCTGTGATGTGATTTCCGGTATCAGCAGCGGCAGTATTGTGGGTTCGATGGTCGCCAATCAGATCGAAGTGGAAGAGCTGGTGCGCGGCATCATGGACCTGACCTCCCGCTATCCACCGTTCAAGCTGTCGACCATCTTCGATCTTGCCGGCCTTCATATCCTGAAGCGCGTGGTCAGCAGCTCCCTAAAAATGCGCCGGGTCAAACTGAGCCAATGGCTCGAAGCCACCATGGAATCGATTCCCACTGGCTTTTTCAAAGGCGATAAGCTTGAGGCCTATTTTCACGAACTCTTTGTCGACCATGGCGTCAGTGATCATTTCGATGGGGTGAAACCCAAGCTTTATATCGGTGCCACCGATCAGGATACCTTTGATCATGTCACGCTGGGCCGCTTCCCGCATGATCGCATGAATATCAGCGCCGCGGTGCGAGCCTCCTGTTCCCTGCCGCCACTTTTCACGCCGAAAGCTATCGGTGACCGCTGGTATATCGACGGTCAGGTCACCAAGAGCTGTAACCTGGAAGCCGTGGTCGAGGATGGAACGCGCCTGGTGTTTGTCATCGATCCCATGAAACCCTATCGGGCCACCATTGCCGGAACGGCTGACATCAAAGGCGGCTATTATGGGATTGTGCAGACCATCAAAGCTCTGGTTTCGACCCGTTTTGAAGCCTCCTTACGCTCCGTATCAGAACAGTATCCCGATGTCGATTTTCTCGTCTTTCAACCGGATGAAGAATGCGCCCGCCTGATGGCTGGATCACCCCTGCGGGCTCGCCTGCGGATTGAAGTCATTGAAGTTGCGTTTCAGAGCACCTTGCGCCGCCTGCGTGAAAGGCATCGGGTGTATGCAGCCAAAACGAGTCGTTATGGATTTGAACTGAAAAGCATCGATGCCTTGCGCAAACTCGAAAATTCGTACAAAGACATAATCGAGAATATCGCCAACTAATTTACAAGGATCTGCCTATGCAACCGGCTCTGACCCTCTATCATTACTGGCGTTCGTCCTGTTCCTGGCGGGTGCGTTGGGCTTTAGCCCTCAAAGGCCTGCCCTATGAATCCGTCGCTGTGAATCTTCTGAAATCGGAGCAGCGCTCGGATGAATACCTTGCGTTGAATCCCACAGGCCAGGTCCCCATGCTTAAGGTCGGAGATCGGACGGTCAGTGAATCGATGGCCATCATCGAGTGGCTGGAGGAAACCTATCCTTACGAACCACTCCTGCCCAAGGATCCATGGGACAAGGCTCTGGTGCGCGAGGTTACCATGATGGTGGTCGCTGGCATGCAGCCCCTGCAAAATCTGAAGGTCACCCGTTTTTATTCCGAAGATCAAAAGCAGCGCGACAGCTGGAGCCAGCATTTCATTGAAGAGGGTTTTCACGCGCTCGAAAAAAAGCTGGCTCCGTACAGCGGACCCTACGCCTTCGGTCATCAACTGACGTTGGCTGATATTGCGATTGTGCCTCAGGTGTACAATGCTTTGCGCGTGCATGTGGAAATGCGCCGTTTTCCGCGAATGGAAGCCATTTATTCCAATTGTCTCAAAACCGATTACTGCGACAAAGCCGCTCCGCATCGGCAACCGGACGCTCAGCCTTAGTCCATCCGCACCGGCAGTGTAGCGCCTTCATCTCAATCGAGAGATAATCTCCTTGGACTAACAACCCAGGGAGTGTTATGAAATTCTGTCTCTTTTTACCGATGATTCTGCTCCTTAACCTGCAGTTGGGCTGTGCACCACGAGACAAATCCAGGCGTTCAACGTTTATCCCCACGCCTAACCCTTCGGAAGATGGGTCGCATCCGTGGACCCAAGGCAATCCTGTCCAACCTGAGCCGTCCCCACTTCCCATTCCGGAGCCTTCGCTCCCTATCAATGGATTCGAAGCGATCGCTGCGATGGGTAGCGGCTTCAATCTCGGCAATATCTTTGATCGTAAGGATAAGCCGACCACTGTCGATGAAATGAAAGCCATCATTGATCTTTATTATCAGGCCGGGCATCGGCATGTCCGCCTGCCCGTGACCTGGATGGATGACTTTGAAGGCGATCACCTGGCCGATGCCAACGGCCAGCTGCGCACCAATCATCCCAGGTTGCGTGACCTCACGACTGTCATCGATTACGCCCTCGCGAAGCCCATGTTTGTCATCATCAATACACACCATGAACGATGGCTGAAGAGGGATTACAAGGCTGGAACTTCGGATGTCATCTTCGCCAATCTCTGGCATCAGATTGCGCAACATTTTGCTGGCTATCCCTACGAGCTGATCTTTGAGGTTCTCAACGAACCTGAAGGGGTTTTCGGTGATTTTACCGGCCCCGTCAGCCCCTTCGATGCTGAACCCATGAGGCTGACCCGTCATATCAATGAAGTCGGCTACCAGGCGATACGGAATTCTGATCCACGTAATCAGCAACGTCTGGTTCTGATCCTGCCCAATGCCCAGGGTAATCAGACCTTACTGGATGAAGTGTATCCCAATAAGGGCGACCTGCCGGATGATGGCAACGATCCCTATCTTGCTGTTTCGCTTCACACCTATGATCCATGGACATTTTGCGGTGAAGACGGTTCCAACACAAAATGGCCCGGATCGCAAAAAATCGTCGAGACAATCGACGCTGCATTCCTGCATGCCCAGACTCTTGGCGTGGCGGTGAATTATGGAGAATTCGGCGTCGGTCGGAAGGTGAATCAGAACGAGCGCAATACGGATATTGTCAGGCAATACTATCAGCTGATGACGCAAACCATCCTGGACCACGGCATGGCGCCGACGGTGTGGGATGATCGCGGCTGGTTTGGTCTGGTGGAAAAGACGGAAACCCGATCGTATCGTTTTAAATATGATCTGGTTCCCAACGCTTTAAAGTCCGATCGATAGGAATCAGCGAGAGCTGCTGGCCTGGTACTGGGACTTGGCACTTCCAGCCAGGGCCTGCGGCAAAAGACCATCGAACAGGGGCATCGGCGCTTCCGCCCCTTCATACCAGCGCTTGTAGTAAAAATAATTCCGCATCACGAGCTTCACATAGGAACGTGTTTCCCGATAAGGAATCCGTTCGATGAAGACGATCATATCGCTGCTGTCAATCGACTCCAGCCAGCGTTCCGTGGCCCTTGGGTTGGCGTTGTAACTCGTCAGCACAAAGACCGGACTCCGGTACTTTTGAAACAGGCGCTGCACATGATGCACACCTAATGTGATGTTGACCTCAGGCTCACTCAGGATCGATTCATCGCTGAGCACTTTACTCACTCGGGATGCCTTTTCAGCATCGATGTAATCGCCCCGCAAGGATCGGGCTTCCATACGCGCAGTACCGGGCATCAGCTGCATCAGACCACGCGCTCCCACGATCGACTGGGCCCGTGGATTGAATACGCTTTCCTGCCGAATGATGGCGTTCACATAGGCAGGATCGACTTTCAATTTCGCCGCATACTGCGTAACCAGTGCCGAATAAGCCCTAGGGAACAGAACTCTTTCCATGCCGCGAGGCAAGGTCAGGCGATAGGACTTGGGCAGGTTCTGGTAGATGCGCACGGCAGCGAGCCAGTCACCCGCAGCATATTGGAACAGAGCTTTGGCCAACTGCCGATGCGTATCGGTCGCGGCGGAACGAATTTCCTTAATTTCACAGGCAGCATCATCCTTCATACCGGCCAGAAGCAGCCTTTCAGCACGCTCCAGCACCCGGCGTTCGGCCAGAGGGAATTCCTTGAACATCTCGCCTTTGTTGAAGTGCGGCGCATGAACGGGTGGCAGCATAAAACGCTTATGAGTCAGACGTTCCAGCGAGTAGTGACCCAAGGCACCATAGAAGGTCGAATAAAATTCCTGAGCCAGGCGGGCCCAGAAAAACTCCGCACGATGATTCTCACCCTTTTCCAGATAAATCTTGCCAGCCCAGAAGAGGGCCATGGGTAGAGCGGCTCCATCGCGTTCATCCACGGGCTTCACCGCTTCCAGATCGATCATCTGCAAGGCAAAGCGCAGGGCATCATCACTGCGCTTCAGCAGGGTGGCCAGAACTATCATCGATGAGAGAGCTTGATTGGCCTGTTCATTTTTAGGATAAAGCTCGATAAAGAAACGATACTTTTCAATCGCTTCATCGAACTTGCCTTCGTTTTCCACCACGCGAGCATAGGTGAAGAGAGTATCCGCATGCACGGTGGGATAATCCTTCTCCGAGCGCAGCAGCATCTGACTGAAAATCTTGCGCGCATCTTCAAACTCATCGCGCCCCCAATAGATGAGGCCGAGGCGCCGCTGGACCATGGCTTCCCCAGGAAAACCGTAGGTCTCTTTCAGAGGGGCTTCCAGCTCCTGCCAGTAAGCAATGCGAGTCTTATCACCTTTGGGTTTCAAACAGCCATCGATCTTGCCTGCCACCGCTTCCACTGTGGACAAATGCTGCTTGCCGCTGTCCTCTTTCACGCCGCGAACCAAAGTATCGCGGGCAACCAGACATCCGGCGTCATTGATTTGTTTCTCCGCCTGGTAAATGCGACCCAAAGCCGTGCTTCTGTTAGCTCCTGGTTCGTCGGCGCTCTCTTCGAACAAACCGGGGTTATCACCAACCAGGCGAGGGAAAGGCTGCAATGCCGACGCCAGTTCCGCACGCATTTCTTTTTGCACATTGGGGCTCATTCCGTAAAGAAGGGCCCGTAGACTCTCCTCCATAAAACCCAGCGCGGTGAATTCCTGAATGGTCGCCAAATACTTACGCGCTGTTTCTGTCTTCAGGCTGCCTTTTTCAGTCAGGCGGAGATCCTGAAGTATGTTTTTCTTCCGTGGGCAACTGATCCCTCCACGTTCCAACAAAAGATTGCGCGCCTGCGCTCTTTCCTTGGCATCAAGACCAGGGTGGTCAATGAGGGCTTGGAGAACATAAGGATACATCGATTCGTTGGCGAGTTGGCTACCACGATCGAGCGCCTGGGCCAAAGCCCCTTTCGCCACATTTTTGTCTGTTCCACCTTCATTGCGGCGAAGGCGGAAGAGCCATGCGCTGGCGGGATCCCAAGCCTGCAAGGCCGCTTCAAATTCCTTGTCCTCGGTAAAGACCAGAGGCGATCGTCCATCGTGAATCTTCTGGAGCCAGACTTCAAGCGACGGATCCGCCTGAGCAAAGCCCATCTTGTATTCGCGCAGGACATGAGTTTCAGGCGGGGTGGGGGCTTCCGCGCTTTCTGAATAGGAAACAAACCGGGAAAGGCCGAGGAACACAAGGCACCATAAGGCTCGCAGCATATATTCTAACCGCTTGAATGGCTTCTGGGATGAACTCTGAAAACAAGTCTACCATAGCAAGGGAAGAGAGGTTAAGCGGCCTTTTTATCGACCGCCTTAAGATTCAAAGTGCAGATTTTTTCGAGGATTGATCGCTTTTCGAAGTCTGATAAGAAAAAAAGTTTTTACCAAAGATCGCCAGATGTTCCCGGGGGACCCATCCCGTCTTTCCATCCGAGAGCTGGATCTTAAACCAATCGCCGGACTCACCGAGCACAGCGCAGGGGGCTCCTTCGTGCAATTGAAATATCACCACAGCATTCCGCACGGTAGGGCTTGCGAGAACATCCACTTCGGGACTGACGATGGCGCCCCATTCTGGTTGCTGCCAGGAGGCGTGGCCCAGGCTCAGACCAGGATAAAGGCTGACCAGAAGCAGAAGACCCACGGTCACCCAGCTCAAAACGGGCGCACGGCCGCTGAAAAGCTGCCACCCGGCGAGGCTGAAGGCCAACCCAAGTGGAATGACAGTCAACCAGAACAGGGCGCGTTCACCCACCCATCGCGAGGCACTGAGAGCAAGCCAGGAATCATGGGCCAGTTTGGTGTCGAGCTTGTCGCGGGCCTTGTCTTGAAGAAAACGCAAATTGTAACGAATATCGGGATCGGTGGGATTCAAACGCGCGGCGCGCAGGTGAGCGGCAAGCGCAGCACCCATTTCTCCATTCTTATAAAGATTGGTTCCCAGGTTATAAAAAAGGCTCGCATTCGTTTCACCCTGCTGCACAGCAGCCAGATAAATTTGAATGGCTTCTTCGAAATGGCCCTGACGATAGGCATCCTCGGCGGCTGCATACCCACCGCTAGAATCTTTCGCGAGAACCGGTTTCATCAAAAAAATGGCAAGAATGAGCATTAATGAGCGCATCGTTGTTCCACCTCCGCAAGCAACTGATCGACTTTTTGCAAAGCCTCCCGTCCGAAATTTTGCTCCGCCGTGGAAGCCGCAAATCGCAATTGATCGAGATTCTGCCAAACGCGGCGCATCTCTTCGACAGTGGGACCCGCCAGTCCATGCTGGAGGAGCTGCTGCTCCAAATCCCGCAGAGTCAACGCGCTGGCTTTGATACTGAATTTATCGCCCATGTACTGACGAATGGAACTTTGCGCAAGTCCGACTGCGGCCTGGACATCATGTCGATCAAGCAGCACGCGGGCCTCATTCAACTGGCGGCTCGCCGCTTTCAAGGCTCGATCGGCTTTTTTCCGTTGATCCCTTTGCGCACCCTGACGCCGGATCCAGTGTTTCCATCCGCCCCAGCCTAAAAAAGCCAGTGTGGCCAGAAGCCATGCACTCGCAACCAGCCGATCACCAGTCCCGATTGCATGCGGCTTATGCAGCCGCTCCATGGGATGGGGTTCCAGAAGATCGCTGCCCAATGACCGCACTTCAGCAGGGGCCGACGGGGCTGGGGTTGGTTTATTATCCAAAGGCGTGGGTGCCCCGGTCGCCGCCTGGGGATCGACAGGCGCGGCTGAGCCTGTGACCTGCAGTTGACCGAGTTCGATCACCATATCCTGGTACTGACCGAGAGCCGTATTAAAATACTGAATGTTCAAAGCCCCAAGATTCAGGGCTCCGTCCACCGTCGGCACGATGGCAATTTTAAAGCTGCGCTGACCCAAAACCCCTTGATTGGCATCGAGGCTGTCGGTCGACTGCGGTTTATCCTTATAAATTTTCGCCTTATCCCCGAGTCCCAACTCAGGATCCGCCATGCCGGTGGTGGCACCCCGGCCTTGAATGGTGAGTGTCAGGGTCGCCGTTTCACCCACTTTTACCGAGGCAGGCGCAAGTTCCGCGCGTCCACTGAACTCACCCACAAGGCCACTGAAATTGGCGCGTCGCCCCGCAACAGGCAAAGGCAGGACTTCAATTGTCGTGGCCGCACTGCGAAAATGCTTCTCGGTGGTGTTGCCCGGTCCCCATAAGTCTTCCAACAGGGAACGTGTGGAGCGCCGCGGTTTACTTTGATCCACGAACCGAACATCAAGTCCGGCGGCCGGCACTTCAAATTTTCCTTCCTTCCCCGGGATCAAAATCGCATTGATTTCAGTGACGGTAAATTCCTGGCCATCCACCACCTTGGTGTAATTCCTTTCGCCATCGATTTTTTTCACCTGAAAGCCATCAGGATATCGAAAATCCGGTTGAGCCCCGACAATGCGCACACGGGAAAACACGCGAATGCTCGACAGCACGGGTTCACCGACATACACCTTATCTTTGGCCAGACTGCGCTCGATAAAAATCGGTCGATCCGAGCGTCCTTGCGTGGCAGAACCTGCCGGCATTACCCTGAATTCAAGCGGCAGCGTCTGCTCCTGCTTCCCATCGATTTTCATCACGATCGGCGGAATCGTATAGGTGCCTTCCTTGGAAGGAGTCAGCACAAACTGATACTGAACCTCGCGCGACATCCGCCCGTTGATAATGGACACACTCTGACTTGTTCCCGCCTGCCTGACGCTCAATCCAGGAACATCAGGAAATTGCGGGTCGCCGTCAGCGGAGCCCTGGACCGCAAGTGTATAGACGAACTGGTCCTCGAGGCTGCCCTCGGGTTTATCCAATTCTCCCGTCACGGTTCCCGCCAGGATCGATCCCGCGTAGAACATCAGGAAGACCAAGATGCCTGCGAGCTTACCAATCCTTGCCATTACGTGATTTGCCCTCCGTATTTGCCTGTTCCGGGGTAAGAATATAAGTGCCGATGCGATCATCCACCGATCGGAGAAGTTTTTCGGCTTCCTGCTTTTTCAGATCCTTGACCGTCAGGACTCGCTGCCCATCAGGGCCTTTGGCCTCGCCTGACGGCGGAACACCCTGCTGGGCCATACCTTCTTTTTGATCCTGTTGAGCTTTATCGCCTTGCGGATCCACAGCGCCCGCACCGTTCTCCTGCTTCGCTTTGTCCCCGGCTTGAGCAGCCTGACCATCTTTCTGCGCCGTCTGCTTGTTTTGCTGGCCATCCTTCTGCGCATTCTGCTGGGATTGACCATCACCCTTCTGCGCATTCTGCTGGGACTGAGCATCTTTCTGCGACGGATCGCTCTTCTGCGCATTCTGGGACTGACCATCCTCCTTCTGCGCATTCTGCTGGGACTGATCACTCTTGTCTGCACTTTGCGCATTCTGCTGCGGCTGACCGTCCTTTTGGGTCCTGTCATCCGTATTCTGCTGGGACTGACCATCCTTCTGAGCAGTCTCTTGATTCTCCTGCCCCGCCTGCTTTTGATCCGCCCCACCACTGTTTTGGTTTTGCGCCTGTTTGGAATCCTGCGACGGGTCATTCTTCTGCTTCGGATCATTATCCGCGTTTTTTTGCTCCGGCTTTTGCTGATTCTTTTGATCACGGGCAAACTGCAAATTATCCTTGATCATGACATTGTCGTTGTCATAGCTCAGCGCCTCTTGAAACTCAGCCTCGGCCTGATCCCAGCGTTGCTGCTGCGCCTGGGCCACGCCTTTGTTATAGGCCGCACGACTTTTCAATTGGGGATCAGGCGATTGCTTGGCTCGGTCGAAGTATTGACTGGCTTCGTCGTATTTGCCCTTTTGAAACAGGGCCACACCGGTGTTGTAAAGTTGATCGTAATCCTGCGGCTTTTTCTGGGTGTGGTTTTGAAAACTTTTGGCGGCTTCTTCATACTGGCCCTTTTCAAAGGCCTTATAAGCATCCCCCAGTCCATCCGCACGCAGAGACGTTGTGGGGACAATCAGGATCAGGACCAGACCCCAACCCTTTATCCACGTCATGACAGCTCTCCGCGACGTAACTGTTCCACCCATGCCTTAACCTTCTCACGCCATTCCAACGATTCAGCGGCACCAAGCCATTGACCGGCAAATTTCAATTGCTCCGACAGACTCAGGAATTTTATCAGGTCTTGCTGAAAATTTGCTGAGAGAACCGGACTTTTCTCGAGACTCGTTCTGGTTTCCGCCAGGGTTTGGCCGGTAATGGGCAGGCCAGTCCGGAGTTCCAGGGCTTCGCGCAGCACAAAGCTCAGCTGAAAGAAAAAATCCTCGCAGGCTTCCCGGCTCCAGGGCTCTTGAATGTTCAGGGTTTGCAGGCGTTGCTCCACGCGCAACCAGGGATCCACGGGCCGGGTGACGGGTGTGATGGGTCGATGCGCACTTCGGCGGCGCAGCCGTGTCCATAAAAACCAGCCAATCAGGGCCAGTGCAAGACAAGCAAGGCTGCCGAGCATGACCGGCATCCAGGGAAAGGCTTCAGGCTGCAGGCCCATGATTCCATGAGGCAGCTGCGGGGCGGCAGGGGCATCAGGCATCAGGCGTCCTCACGGCGCATCAACATGCGCAAAGATCTCTTGGATCATCTGCTCAACGGCAATATTGTCCGCTTCCGCTTCATACGTTGGCAGAACCCGATGACGCAAAATATCAAGGCCCACGTCCTTGACATCCTGTGGCGTGACATAGGCACGCCCCTGAAACAGTGCATTCAGACGCGAAGCCCGCTCCAGATTGATGGAAGCGCGCGGACTGGCCCCGACTTTGATCATGGCTTCCAACTTGCGCAATCCATAAGACGCTGGCTTCCGCGTGGCAAACACCAGCTCGACGATATACCGACGAATTTTATCGGATACATGAATCTGCTTCATCAATTCCTGGCAACGGAGAATATCAGCAGCCTGCATCACCTTTGCCAGGTGAATATCATCACCGCTGGCCATCCGCTGCACGACTTCGATCTCTTCATCAAGAGTATTATAGTCGACCTTGATCTTGAACAGAAAGCGATCCATCTGTGCTTCAGGCAAGGGATAGGTGCCTTCCTGTTCGATGGGATTTTGGGTCGCCATGACCAAAAAAGGTTTGGGCAGCGTATAGGTCGTATCCCCAAGCGTAACCTGGCGTTCCTGCATCGCTTCCAAAAGCGCCGACTGAACCTTGGCCGGAGCCCGGTTAATTTCATCAGCGATCAGCAGGTTGGTAAAAATCGGGCCTTTTTTGACCTTGAATTCTGCCTGCCTCGGATCATAGATCTGAGTCCCGATCACATCCGCCGGCAAAAGATCCGGGGTAAACTGAATACGTGTCACCGCCAGATCAGAACAGTCCGACAAGGCCTTGACCGCAGTGGTCTTCGCGAGACCCGGTAACCCCTCCAGCAGCACATGCCCCTGGCCGATCAAACCCATCAGCAGGCGTTCCATCACCTGCTTTTGCCCCACCATGCGTTGACCAACAGTGGTCAACACCAGATTGATGTGCTGAGCCGCAGTTTCCACATCGCGATCCAATTCGTGTCCCATCATGGACTTGTTTCTCCTCATGACATCATCTTGTGCATTCAGCGCAACCGGCGCCAGCCTATGGCGACCAGGGGCAGGAGTATCCAACCCCAGAACCAGGCTGACGAAGCCTCGCCACCGATCACGCCACACCCGGCCCGCACCAGATCACTTCGTTTGGTTGTGACAGGAGGGGATTGATCCAGGTTAGGATCCAAAGCAAGGTTGGCATTGACCACACCGCTGCCCAGGAGCGGCACCAGACCCATCCCCTTGATATTGGGACGATAGCCGTTATTCACCGAATCGGAATAAAGTTTATCGGGCTGGGCGGTATCAAGCAAACGTCTTTCGACCTCTGCCGCCGTTAAAGTGGGATCTTTGGACAAAATTAATCCAGCAATACCCGCAACAACAGGTGAAGACATGGATGTACCCACTTTACAGGCTGAAAAGCCACCGGGAACGCTGGATCGAATGCCGGATTCGACGTCACAGAGTCCATCCCCTGGCGCTGCGATATCAATCCAGGTCCCAAAGTTGGACGAATCGCTTTTCACCGGCAGCTCGGCATCGCTTTTCACGTTGGAAACGGCGATCACCGAATCAAAACCTGCGGGATACTGTCGCCGCATGGTGTCCTCGTTGCCTGCAGCAGCGACCATGAGCGTGCCGCGACCGAATGTTTTGAGCGACTGAATAAAGAGTTCCACCGAACGCGATCGTTCAAATTTTCCAAACGAGGCATTGATCACGCGGACCAGAGGCTCGCCCTTCTTTTTAAAACCCGAGATATAAGCCAGACCCGCGATGATCGACGCATCCTTGATGACGAACGAGGTGTTATTGCCCCCGCTATTTTCCAGATCCACCACCTTGACGACCAAAATCTGGCAGTAAGGGCACATGCCCACATAATCGGCAGCATCACGAGCGGCGATGATACCGGCCACATGAGTTCCATGCTGACACTGGCCTTCATTGCCACAGCTTTGATTAAAGCCCGATGTGCCCGCAGGGAAAACGTCACCGTTGCCTAGATTTTCTTTCTTGGACACCGTCGTGTTGCAGCCATAGATATCATCGGTACAGAGCTTATTTTGCCCGGACTCATTCACGTAGATGGCGGAACGAAGATTGGGATGCATGACATCCACACCGCTATCCATCACGGCAATCACCGGCGGATCGTCGATGCTGGCCAGTTGCCCCATCTGCTGAATGGCGGGAAGAAAGGCGATCTGACTCAACCAGGGCGTAAACTGCTGATCGTCCTTGAAGCGCTCCACAATCGTATCCTCGACTTCGCCCTTCAATTCGCTTCTGCCATTGGGCTCGGCGTAATAGATCCGACCTTCGCTGAGCCATTGACCAAGCGTCGCCCGGGCTTCCTCATCATTATTGAAGGAAACCTCCATCAGACTTGCCATGCTGTCCAACGCCGTCTCGTGCAGACTCCGCCGCATAAAAGCTGGTCCATAGCTGGCCGGCTTCGGGGTAAAGGATTGCGAGAGATCAGTCAGATTCAAAGATCCGAGATAACGCGGTCGGGCCGGACCCAGATCACGCGAATAACTTCGCATGAGAGCCTGCATATGGGTGCGAATGCGCGTAGGAAAGGCTGTGAAATGATCGCGCGAATCATCCAGGAGATGCCGAAATGCCACCAGATAACTCTGCGGCTGCGCGGCAGCCTCGCCGTCCACTTCAGCGAAACGGAGCAACGGTTCCTGAGTGGCCACTGGGCTCATTTTGGAATCTTCGATCCGGCCACAGCCCCAGACGAAGCTGGCCAGGCTTATCATAAATAACAGCGTCCGCAATGTAGGCTCCCTTCACCAGGATAAACACGGCCTGGAGGCCGTCCGACAAGCCTTCCGACCCGATTTACAGTCGTTGGCGTGGTTGAGCTTGTATGATACGACTGCCTTTCCGCATATCACAAGCGAAACTCTGCTTATCCAGCCTGGGACCAACGCTCCATGACCGCATCGCAGATCACAAATGACACTCTATCCACAGCATTGTGGACCGTTTTATGTTATCCACAGGCGCAGTGGATAAGCCGGATAATAAGGCTGATTTAAGTGATGATTTCAATATGTTAATCATTTTGCTTAAATTTTAATCATAGCGTGAAGGTTTTAAAATTCACGCTACATCTGGTAGCGCATAATGACTTGAAATCGTCGGCTCCTGTCTAACTGCAGCAATTATTTTCTTCGTCGTGAATCGATTGATGAGGCAGATGTTCCACGGCAATTCCCACCGTGGAAAAGAGTTCGAGCGAAGTTCGGGTGCGATATTCACGGGCATAATAGATTTTGCGAACGTTACCGAGGTTGATCAAACGCTTGGCGCAGGCGGCACAAGGCATATGCGTGACGAACACCAGCTTTTCAATAAAGCGCGGGCTATCACAGTTGATCACGGCATTTTCTTCTGAATGGAGACAGCCGCAATTGCCCGGCTCATCGCGGTCACAGCCATTGGGCAGGCCGGTTGCATTGCCGTTGTAGCCAACAGCCAGAACCTTACGGAAGTCGGTGCTGGTAATCACTGTTCCGACGTGCAAACGTTTGCAGGTGGAACGCCGCGCCAGGCTAAAAGCAAGGTCCATGTAAATTTCTTGAAAATCAGGACGCACTCCAAAAACCCCCGGTCAGTCGTGTCAGTCCTTGACTTACAGTGTGTCCGGGTGTCTGTCCAGAGTCATTTCGTGGGGCGTGTACGCAGGCAACGTGATGCCACTTGACGGTCATCGAAGGGAAATTTCTCCTTGCCGATGATCTGATAGTCCTCATGCCCTTTGCCAGCAATCAGAATGCTGTCGCCTGATTTGGCTTGCTGAATCGCATACAAAATGGCAGCTTCACGGTCGACTATGGCCTTGTGTTTACCCTGGCTCATGCCTCCCAAAATATCCTGAATGATAGCCTGCGGATCTTCAGAACGCGGATTGTCGGACGTCACGAGAATCACATCCGCCTCTTTTTCCGCCACCGCCCCCATCAACGGCCGTTTGCCTCGATCACGATCCCCACCACAGCCAAAGACCACCCACAATTGGCCCTTGGTTAATTCCCGCAGTTTATGCACCGTCTTGTCCAACGCGTCGGGGGTATGTGCATAATCGACGATCACAGCCAGACCCTCAGCAAACGCTTCAGGAACTGGCTCAAAGCGACCTGGCACGGGTTCAATGCGCGACCAATCCGCAGCCGACGTGCGTCCGGGCAGAAGCCCTTCCACAATCAAAAGAGCCGCTGTGAAATTGGCCATGGCAAAGTCCGCCCCGAAAGGCAGACGTCCTTGCCAACGTCTGGATCCCGAAGTGACCGTGAGATCTGTGGACTGCAGAGTCATCGAGGCGACCTCAAAAATCGCATCCCCGGTTTGCAGCGTCCGACCCTGACGAGCCGTTCCATAAAAATGAAAACCCCGGGTAAAAGCATCCGGGGGCAACCAGCCTTCCAAATCATGCGAAAGCCAGGCCACCGCATCAGGTTTCAATAGGTGCGAAAAGAGTTCCCACTTGGCCGCGAAGTACTCGTCCATATCCTTATGAAAGTCGAGGTGATCGCGGGAAAAACTGGTAAAGCCAGCGGCATCAAAACGCAAAGGACCCAGCCGTCTCTGGACCACCGCATGGGATGAAACTTCCATAGCCGCCCAGGTCACGCCTTTTTCCACAGCCAGGGCCAGGAGCCGAAAGAGTTCATCTGGATCAGGCGTGGTATGAGTGGCCGGAAATTTTTCCTCGCCGCAATACACGCCGATGGTGCCCATCGTTAAACAGGGCTCACCCAGAGTGCGCAGCAGCTGGCCTAAAAACCAGACCGTCGAGGTCTTGCCGTTGGTTCCCGTGATTCCAATCATGCGCAGCTGGTCCTGCGGATTATGATAAAGGTGAGCCGCCAGCCAACCCCAGGCATCACGACTATCCTTCACCAGACAGACAAAAGTCTGATCCGACATCTGTTCGAAAGCGTCCTGCTGCTCCACAATAAATCCAAGTCCCGCAAACTGTTCCTGCAGACCTGGAATGGCGCCATGCGCATCAAAACTGACGCCCTTATAGGCAATGAACAACGAGCCGTCTTGCACCCGATTGGAATGCGTGGTGTGGCCGTCAAAGGGTTGATCCACGCGGGGTATGCGGTGTTGCAGAAGCAGACCGGATTTTTGTAAAACGTGAACAATGTCCTGAGCGATTAATTTTCGGGTCAGCATGGGTAACTCCGTCACGGATTGCCCTCATCCTAATCGCTCGCTTCCGGGTCTGTCCACGAAATCAGGATTCGGATACTCTTTTCATTTCCAAAACCAGGTCGCGCACCAGCTGATCCAGTATGGAATGCAGGCGGCGGTCCACATCCTGATCCTGGGCGTGCCAGTTCAGGGAACATTCAATCATCAACCGTGATGTGCTCGTGTCTTCGCGAACGGCAAACCGCCTTTCGCCCTTGAGCGCCTGGCCGCCCTCAAGCTTCAGGGTGACTTCACCTTTCTGCGGATCAAGACTGACCGTTTCCTGCAAATTGAAGCTATCAATTTTCAGTTGCTGACGGATGGGTTGACCGCGACCCTGGGGCGCTGCGATCGCGGATACGGATTGCCAGACTTTCAGATAGGGAGCATCGACCAGACATCGAAAGGAAGCATAGGCCATGGGATAGCCCTCTCTGTCATTTGATTTGCGATGTCTTCCTATCTTACCCCAATGCTAGCGAACTTTGGGATTAAAAGTCGGCTTGAGCCCCTGCCAGCAGGCAGCGTAATCCTTCTGCAGAAGGCCCCCTTCCAAAGCAAAGCGGGTCGGACGGTACAGCATGGAGGATTCAAACATGAAGGCCATGGTCTTATCCAAATACTGCGGCTTCAGTTCGGCTTTGCTGGCTTCTTCAAAGGCTTTGGCTTCGGGACCGTGGGCCAGCATGCAGTTATGCAGACTGCCGCCGCCTGGTTCGAAACCTCCCGAAGGCTTCGCATCATAAACGCCATAAATAAGGCCCATATACTCGCTCATGATATTGCGATGAAAGTAAGGCGGGCGGAAGGTATTCTGGGCCACCATCCAACGTGGTGGAAAAATTACGAAATCCACATTGGCTCGACCTTCATGGTCGGTCGGCGCGGTCAAAACCGTGAAAATGGAAGGATCCGGGTGATCATAGCTGACGGTATTGATGGTGTTGAACTTTTTCAAATCATATTTATAAGGCACGTAATTTCCATGCCAGGCCACGACATCGAGCGGCGAATGTTCAATGGCAGCCTCAAACAGTTCGCCGCCGAATTTCAGCTGCAGACGGAAGGCTCCTTGACGTTCTTCATAAGCCGCCACCGGTGTTTCAAAATCACGTGGGTTGGCCAGTCCATTGGAACCGATCGGTCCTAAATTCGGCAAAACAAAATGCGCGCCGTAGTTTTCACAGATATAGCCGCGAGCGGTCGCTTCGTGCAGGCGGACCTGAAACTTGATGCCGCGTGGAATAACCACGATTTCACCCGGATCGACATCCAGAATCCCGTACTCCGTGCGCAGCTCCAGAGATCCGCTTTGGGGCACGATTAAAAAATCACCATCAGCGTTCTGGAAAAAGTTGGTATCCATGGACTGATTGCACGCATAAAGGTGCACAGCGCTCCCCGTTTGCGCATCCGCATCGCCGTTGGCGGCAAAGGTCACAAGCCCCTGCACAAAATCAGTTTTATCCTGGGGCAATGGCAGCGGGTTCCAACGCAGTTGCGCGGCCGGGGTGATGATATCACGCGGGGCTCCGGTGGCGATCGAACCGCGGGCGACGGGTCGGAATTCGCCGTGCAGGACCGAGGGCCTGATGCGATAGACCCAGGATCGGAGGTTTTCTGATCGTTTGACGGTAAAGGCAGTCCCGGACAGGAGTTCCGCGATCAGCCCGTATGGCGGTCGCTGGGGCGAATTTTGGCCCTCAGGCAGGGCCCCGGGCAAGGCCTCCGTGGCAAAATGATTGCCAAAACCGCTTTGGTATTTTCGATCAGAACGCATATTGGCCCCCTCTTTGATCCCAGTTATCGAAATCTGACCGGAAAGTATCAAATGGAAGCGGCTCTGCCAAGAACCCGAAAGCCCTGCTTAACTTTTTGCGCAATCATCCGATAGACCTCGTAGCTCTCTTTTGCCAGGAATTAGAGGAGTTATGCTGTGAAGGCTTTATGGTTTGGCGTTATCGCTCTCATGCTCAATACCAGCGCTTGTGAAAAGCGCAAGGGATCGCTCATGCCGGCGCGCGATGCTGCCTCCAAGACGGCATCGAACGACCATGCTTCCAAAGGCACCAAAGAAATGCGTGCCAAAGCTTTGCCTGAAGGCATGCTGAATGAAGAAACGGGCGAACAGGGCCTGGTTCCGCTGAGTGATGTGGAAGCCAAGGATCTGCAAAAAGTGAAACAGGACGCCCTGGACCGTATCAAGAAAAATCCTTCGGAAAAACACGCCGGCCCATCGGCAGCACGTGGCAAGGCTGCGGCTCTGTATCAGCGCGGTCGTCATCTGGTGGCTCAGGGTAATTTTGATGAAGGTCAGGAGTACTACCTGGTTGCCTGTCAGTTCGGTCACACGGAAGGTTGCCATAAGTTTGGCTGGCACGAGGAACGTCTCGGGAATCTGAACAACGCCCGCCAATTTTATAAGATCGCCTGTGAAAGCGGGCTTAGCAAGAGTTGTAATAACCTCGGCTTTCAGCTGGAAAAAAACCAGAACTGGGACGACGCTCTCGATTTTTATGCCCGGGCCTGCCTGGAAAAGCATGACACAGGCTGCGACAACCTGAAAAGACTGCGGGATCAAAGGCTCAAACTGCGCTGATCATAGCGCGTCGTGGGCCAGTTCATCCCATTCTTCTTCCTCATCGTCATCACCATCCAGGCGATGTTTCTCACACCATTCAATGATATCCCCCACGACCTGATCCCGCTCCTTATGGAGCAGCAGGTGATGATCCTGGCCTTCATAGCGTTGCACCGACTTATCCACGGAAGCGATGGCATCCAGCCAGCGTTCCAAAGCTGAGGCGCGACTCGTCACCGCTTCCAAAGCATGAATGGAAAGGATGGCAAAGGGCAGCTGGTCATGGCTTTTCTGGATCGCTGCGCAGGCGCCCAAAATTTCCCGCACCGTCGTGGGCTTGATAGACCCGCGAAAGGCCAGGTCGTCCTGCTTCAAAGCGCCTTGCAAAGCGGGCGCCAGCAGCACCTCGCGCAGCGCCTTCATCGCTTTGGAATTGTGCAGCAGAAAACCGGCGTGGCGCATGAGCAGTCGTTCCATGGCTCCAATCGGCAAATCCATGAGCAGGCCGCAGAGTATCAGCCCCTTCATGCGGGGCTTGCGTGACATCGCAAAGCAGGTCGCAATCAAAGCCCCAAGGCCTTGTCCCAGGATGAACACGGGCTGCGTGGGCTCGCGATCCTTGATCCGGGCCATGAGCAGATCGAGGTCCTCCAGGTAATCATCAAAATGCGTGATCGCCCCGCGTTCCCCTGCGGACTTGCCATGACCACGCAGATCCGCTGCGTAGATTGTATATCCTTCCTGGCAGAGCCTATCGAAAATACCGTGATAGGCGCCGCAGTGCTCCCCATAGTCATGCACAGCAAGAATGACACCCTTGGGGGAGGGGCACGTATGGACCTCGCAGTAGATATCCAATCCATCGACGGCTTCCAGGGATTCAATCCGCGTCTGGCAGGCCATAGGCTCTCCTTGCTTCACGATGTCAGGGTTACCCTATAAATTTGTCCTATTTTACACATTTTGACCAGCACGATCGACGGTATTTGCCGTCAAACGACCGAAAAAGCTGTGTTCCCTCATCCTGAAAAAGGGTACACTCCAGCGCCGTACTGCGCTTATTTATCGAGTGTTTACAAAGGTTGAACTCATGCGTTACCAAGACATTAAATGGGAAGATGAATCCGATCTCGAAGGCGAAAGTCAGAAGACCGGCCAAAAGCAGGTTGAAGAACTTTCATTCGCAGAACTTTTGCAGCAGGAATCGGTTCCCGACGTCGAAATTCGCCGCGGTTCGCAGGTGAGCGGCGTGATTTCAGCTATCAGCGCCACCTCGGATAACGTTCTCGTCGAGCTGGATGCTGTGCATACCGGCGTTATGGATAAGAATCAGATCTATAACGAAAAAGGTGAACAGCAGTACCACATCGGAGATCGGATTACGGCTTACGTCGTCGCCTACACACAGGACGAGATTCAACTGAGTCTCCGTCTCAGCGCTTCGAAACAGTCCATGGAAGACCTGCACAACGCTTTGCATATGCAGCTGCCTGTGCGTGGCAAAGTCACCGGTGAAAACAAAGGTGGTTTTGAAATCACTCTGATGGGCAAGCGCTGCTTCTGCCCGGTTTCGCAAATCGACACCCGCTTCGTCACCAACAAGACCGAGTTCATGGGCCGCGAATTCAACTTCCTGATCGAAAAGATCGAGGAAGGCGGGCGTAACATCGTGGTGTCGCGTTCCAAGCTTCTGCGCAAGGAAGCTGAACTCAAGATCGCTGAATTGGAAGAACGCAAGAATCAGGATCAGGATATCATTCTCGATGGTATCGTGACCGAGCTGCGGGATTACGGTGCCTTTATTGATCTTGGCGGATTTGACGGCTTTTTGCACGTTTCAGAAATGAGCTATGCTCGCGTCAACCGCGCGTCTGACTTCCTGCAAAAGGGTGATCAGGTCCGCGTCAAGCTTCTGAAAATCGAAACCACCAACGATGGCAAGCGCCGCATCAGCGTTAGCATGAAAGCCATCCAGGAAGATCCCTGGGCCACCATCGGCAACCGCTATGAAACCGGCAAGTCCTATTCCGGCACCGTCACACGCCTCGAAACCTTCGGTGCGTTTGTCAGTCTGGAGCCAGGCGTCGAAGGCCTCGTCCACATTTCCGAAATGTCCTGGGAAAAACGCATCCATCATCCCAATGAGATTCTGAAAGTTGGCGACAAGGTGGATGTTCGAGTGGTCGACATCCAAAACGAAAGTCAGAAACTGTCGCTGAGTTTGAAAAACATCGAAGCCGATCCATGGGCCTCGATTACCGATAAATTCCCTGTGGGGGCCAAAGTCAAAGGCACTGTCGAAAGTCTGAAGGGCTTTGGCGCTTTTGTCCAGCTGGTGCCCGGCGTGACCGGCCTCGTGCCCACGGAAATTTTGAAGAAAGCCCACGGCGAGTCTTATAAGAAAAAGGCTTCGCCGCCGCAGGAACTCGAAGTGGTGATTCGGGAGTTTAATATTGCCGAGCGCAAGATTCTTCTGTCTCTCCCGGAGATCAAGGATGACTCGGATGATATCCAGGCTTATCACGAGTACATGCAGTCCCAGCAGGACAAGGACAAGGTGAAGAAGGAAACCTCCAAGGCTCCTCGGGGCAGCTTCGGTGATATCCTGGCCGCCAGTCTTGAAGGCAAGAAAAAATCCTGACACCGATCACTCGAGGAACCAACATGCGTTTGGATGATTACATCCGCAACATTCCCGACTTTCCCAAGCCTGGGATCGTGTTCAAGGACATCACGCCCTTGCTCAAGGATCCTAATGCGCTGCAGTATACCTACAGAGCCATCGCCAACCAGTATCGGGAGGATGAGGTGGACCTGGTCGTGGGCGCGGAAAGTCGAGGGTTTCTCTTCGGCGTGGGAGTCGCGCTTTTGATGAACAAGGGCTTCATTCCCATTCGCAAACCCAATAAGCTCCCGGCCGCTGTCTTCAAGCAAAGTTATGATTTGGAGTACGGTACGGACTCCCTGGAAATTCATCAGGATGCGATTCGCCCAGGACAACGCGTGCTCCTGGTTGATGATCTCCTGGCGACCGGCGGTACCGCTCAAGCCGCCATCGAGCTTATCAAGAAATGTGGCGGCATCATTGTCGGCTGTGCGTTTGTGATTGAGCTGACGTTCCTTACGGGTCGGCAGAAGCTCTCGCCCTACCCGGTCCACAGTTTGATTCGTTACTGATCGCTTCCTCTTCAGGCTGGGCCTTTCGGGGCCCGGACTCCTCCCTCTCGCCCGCTGTATGATAGAATCATCTTATCAATCCCATGATAAGAGGCGCGCATCCTATGCTGGAATTTTCCTTGCCCGGTGGTGGTCTTTGGGGAATGACTTTGACCGGATTCCTGTATGCCCTGCGCGAGCGCAAAGCCCTGCCTCAGATCATCAGCGCTGTGTCGTCAGGGAATCATGCGGGTTATTTGGCTTTTAGTGATGCGGATTTCAATAAGGCGATGGCCTGGTTTCGTACCAGCGGCGAATACTTAAAGAGCAAACCCATCACCCGATTCCTGCCGCCTTACGATATGAAGGCCGATCATATCAGCAGTTTTACGCTGCCCTTTATGGTGGATACCGAGGTGCTGCGCAAGAACGGGTTGAAGCACTTCTATGTCGGTTATATTCAAACCAAAAACATGAAATTTGTAGCCGAAGATGTCATGACTTACGATATGTATGAAGTGTTTCGGGCCATTCTGAAATCGTCTTCGATTCCCTTTGTCACCAATTTCGTCCCCCATTTTGGTGGCGGCATAGACGGAGGCTTTGCGAAAAACAATTTTCATTCGCCTCTGGAAACCCGTGAACGTTGGATGATCACCTATGGCCTCTCCAATCGCGGACCCACCCTGGATCGTCGGATCTGGACCCGTCGTGTGATCCTGCCCCGCCCCGTCGGCAATCCCCTGCTTCTGAATGAGCAGCACCTGATCGAGAACTTTCATCGCGGTTATGATTTTGGTGCCACGCTTGCTGGTCTATAAAGCTCAATCGGCTGGCATATAGGTCCGCATGATCTCCCGCTTATCGTCAGGAATGCTCACGCTTTGGTTCGCATCAAAATCAAACCAGACCAGCACAGCCTTGGCCACGGCTATGGTTTGCTGCTGTGATTTGATTTCATAGCGCTGGTGAAAGCTTTTATCACCGATCTGCGAAATAAAGAGCTCCACATAAAGCCGATCATGCAGGTGGGCCTGCTTGAGATAATCCATCTCAGTCCGAGCCAGGATGATAGGAATCCGCCTGCCTTCAGTGAATATCCCACAGCCCAGGGCATCATCCAGCCACTGCGTCCGGCACATTTCGATATAGGAATGGTAAACAGCATTATTGATGTGCCCGAGCCCGTCGGTATCCCGGAATCGGACCTGCAGGTCGCAGCGGTAGCGTTTGAAATCCATTTCATCTCCATAACACATTAATTTTATTAAACAATAAAACCAAGCCATTTAAGCATATTTAACTTGCTAACCTGAATCAATTGGGCTAAATTCGCGTACCAATTGAGGAGAGCCTCATGCACGCCCGACTCATTCTCTTGCCCTTAACCAGCCTCATTTTCAGCCTAAGCGTAACAACAGGTTGCACCCTATCCAATCGGGTCGAGGATATCAAAGTCCTCTGCGGCCTCAAAGTTGTGAATCCTGATATCGAATACGTCCGCCTCCTAAGCCCAGGCCTGGCGCCACTCGCCGAGCAGGACAGAGCACGGACGTCGGCTGAGTTTATTCATACCGATGGACGCATTGAAGCTCTCACCCTGTCACCTGCAGGCTGTCTCGCCTTGCCCAAGGCCGATGGCCAGCTGTCGGCGCGGGTCAGCTCAGATCAGGAATGGGTGGCTTTTGAGAACGGCTTAAAAGCCGACCGATCCATTGAACAACGCGACCTGGTCCTGGCTGAGCGCGGGCGCTTGAATGTCCAGTGGCCCTGCCCCGATCAGGGATTTTTGGCAAATGAGAGCTTGGCGCCGATGCTTGCGATCAGGGATAGTGTTGGAAATCTGCAGAACCTTCAGCTGCAGCTGACGGTCAGTGATAAGAACGGGAAAAATCTTGGTACTTTGTTTAGCAAAGACTTCGGCAACAAAGCCCTGGAGCTCCCGACACGGCTGCCCCTGACGGCTTTGAGCGAAGGTGAGTTTACCGTTAGCATGAGTCTGACGGATAGTTTCTTCGGTCAAAACGAAAAGGCCCTGTTGGTGGCCTCTCAATGCCCTTTGCAGGTAAAAAGATCCTGCGCGAGTCCGAACGATAGCTTTGATTCTGAGAACCTTAGCTGTAAACCCAAGCTTTGCGACAATAAGTATCGGGTTGGTGAGTTTTGGTCTGAAGAACTTTCAAATAAAAAAGGAAACGGTCTCTTTACCTGTCAATTACAGGCCGGAGAGCCGGTAAGACTTGCAAGTGATGCGACCTGCGAAGCCGGTTATTTTGAATCCCGCGCATCATGTATCGGAGCCACTCAAGTAGCTGCCGGACTTAATCATAGCTGTGCCGTCCTGGAAAATGGTGATGTCAGCTGCTGGGGATACAATGTATTTGATACGCTCGGTCCCAGTGATTCCGTCGGCAGTTCAGGCAAAGCCTTAGGGCCCCAGCCCCCACTCTCATTATCAGAACCCGCTCAGTACGTCGGCGTTAGCAGTGTCTCATCATGTGCACTGCTGACTTCGGGTCGAGTGCAATGTTGGGGTTCGCTGCCGAAAACTATCGACAGTGAAGGCTTCGTTCAATACGAAGTTTCGGGTCATCCCCAATTTGTTCGCATGGCTGATGGCAGCGAACTGCAGCAGGTGAAGTCTCTTACTGTAGGCGGTGGACCGGATCAAGACACCTATTGCGTCGTGACGCAGAAAAAGGAAGCCCTGTGCTGGGGTAAGGACCTCCTGAGCCGTCGCCAGACTTTGCAGTTTGGAAATTGGCTCTATCCCCAGCGAATTTTTGCTGATCGCACCATACAACAGCTTGCTGTTAGCGATCGGGAGATCTGCGGACTTGATAGCGAGGGTTCTGTGTTCTGCCAGGGCTCAGCCTTGGGTTCTGATCTGTTTGCCATAGCACTGGAAAATCCTGCCGTTCTTGTCCCCGTAGCTCTGCCTGCTCCGGCACGCTGGATCAGTTCGCAGTCCATTGGGAAATGTGCGCTGCTGGTTGATGATCGGCTTTTCTGCTGGGGCCTTAAGACAAATAAAATGCAAAATCTTGAATGGAACTTTGCTCATGGGGTTCCTGATATACCGAGGGCAATGACTCTGCCTGAAGAGAACAAGAATTTTTTTCAGCAGGTCAAAGAAGTCGGCTTGAATGGCGAGATATCCTGCGTCCTGAAAGCTGATTCCCAGCCCGTATGTCAGCTTGGAACCAATGCCTACGAATCAGAAACGGTGAACGGAGTCTATATAAACACCCGCCCACCACGCCTGCAGGCACGCGATATTTTGAAGGAGGATGGAACCGCTTTACGGGACATTCAAACGCTGGCTGTTGGCTTCTGGCACGGCTGCGGAGTCCACGTTTCTGGGCAGGTTTATTGCTGGGGTAACAACCAGTTTGGACGCCTCGGCAACGGAACGATGGGTGAGTCAGGAACAGGAACCGGCATCCCTAGGATCATTCGTGCTTCACTCATTCAGGCACCTTAAGGAGATGGCCATGAAATTTAAATTAGCCGCTCTGAGCATGTCCGTCCTTGTCGGTTGCCATTCCCTAAGCAACCGTCATGACACTCTTGCTGTGCAATGCGATATCGGGAGCAAAACCCAGAACAAAGTCCTCTTAAAGTTTACCAATCCAGGCGGCGTTGCCCTGACACCAGCACAGGTGGCTCAACTTCAAGTTCAGTATCAATCTGCGCCTGACATGGTCCAGACCATGCAACCTTCTTCACAAGCGTGCGTGGCGCTTCCCAAGAGCGCAGGCCTTGTCAAAGCTCGCATTAACGGGAAATTACCGTTAACAGGCGAAGTTAGTCTCGATGAAAAGGCCGCGACTGATACAATTCACACGGTTGAGCTCGAGGCACCTGGAGTATTGGAGCTGGGTCTCAAGTGCCCACAGCAGGGTTTACTCGCTGCCTTTGACCTTCAAAATATAGTTGAAGTCAAAAAGGCACAAGGAAAGCTGTCCCGATACGTGGTGTATATCAATATCTACAACAGCGCTAAAGAAAAAGTGCAAACCTTGTTTACGAAGACCCTGCACGATGAAATCCTATCATTACCTCAACGCTTTGATCTTAAGAATCTGGCAGAAGGCACCTATAAGGTCGAGATGAGTGTGTTCGATAATTATCATGATAAGTCCATTCCTACCGCTGAAAGTCATTGTCCGCTTACTGTTCGACACACCTGTGCCAAGGATGAGGATTTTGATCCATCAACTGTGTCCTGCATACCAAGGCTCTGTGACAACACTTATCGAGTGGGCTCGAAATGGACCGAAAGTCTCGCTTTAAAGCGAGGCGAAGGCCGATATGAATGCAAACAGGTGGATGAAAAGGCAAAGAAAACCCTGTTGAGTCATACCTGTCAGGGAGGTTATTTCAAGTCCTCTGACTCATGTCTTGCTGCGACCGAGATCGCTGGTAACTGTGCCCTTTTGGAAAATGGTGATGCTGCATGTTGGGGCACGCAGCTCGCCAAAGACAACTATCCGCTAAGAAATGACATCAATTACCAAACTGCTTTCAGATTTTCGGAGAAAATCACAAAATTTGGCAAGCAGTGTGTGCAGCTGGAATCCGGGAAGATTCATTGCTGGGAACTTATTATGGGCGACAACGCTCAATATGAGTATTTGCCAACTTCGCGGGCGCCCAAGGACTGGGAAGGAGTTATAGCAAGCGGTTTTGTGAACCCAGGGCAAGCCTGCTCTGAACTTTCTGCTTTTGGGCTCGACTGCCAGTTTAAGCTCAC
Source organism: Oligoflexus sp. (assembly GCF_035638955.1). Taxonomy (GTDB): domain Bacteria; phylum Bdellovibrionota_B; class Oligoflexia; order Oligoflexales; family Oligoflexaceae; genus Oligoflexus. The sequence continues at coordinate 50,270 of NZ_DASQYZ010000344.1, forward strand.
CGAAGTGAATGGACAAAAGGTTTTAGCACCGACGCCGACATCGGCTATTAACAAGTGCTTGGTTGACGCTGAAGGTCAAGTTTGGTGTCTCTCAAATGCACTTCCAACATCACAATCGGCATCGGCCAGTCTCGCTGCCGGCCCCTATTATAAAGTCAACGGCTTGCCCGAACCTGCACGACACACTATTTCTGATGGCTATTCTTATTGCGCCCTGCTCATTGGAGGCAAGGCGATGTGTTGGGGCGATAATGATGCGGGAGGCGTAGGATCCAATGCATCGGATCTGAATGTGAATAAGCTATCCTATGTCGTCGATGCCAAGGGAAGAGTTCTGGATGGTATTCGACGCCTGACGTCAACGCAGGATGGTAATTCTCAAGCTACCATTTATGCATTAACTGAAGACGGCCGAGCCTTTGCCTGGGGCAGTAATTTGGATGGAATGTTGGCCAATGGCACACCAGGCGAGGATGATGAGGGCAATCAACTCTTTAGCCGCTTTGCAGTGCCTGTCATGGTCGAACTCAATAAGTTTGCCCCAGCCCCACCAGCACAATAAAAAACCCCTCCCAAAAGGGAGGGGCTGTGGGTTCAATCGAGATTTAATCTAAAGCTTACTTCTTCTGGCTTTCCAGAAACTTGACCAAAGTATCGATCTGGGCATCAGTCAAGCTCTTGAATCGACGTGGTGGCATCGTCAGAAGGTGCTCACCTTTATGCATCGCAACTTGCGAGCCGTCAGCAGCCAGGATCTTGATACCATCAGCCTTCAGGCGCTCAGGGGTATAACCCAGCTTCAAGCGACCGATAGCCACATCGAGTTCAGCATTCAGGTTTGCCATCTTCGTGAAGTCAACTGCGTTGAACTTCGCGCGGCTTTGAGTTTGGTCCAGGCCCGAGTGGTGACACTGCGAACAAGCCAAGGCCAGAATGTTCTGTGGTGTCTCATTCGGAGCCACTGCAAAACCAACGTCAGCCAAGGCCTGTTGATCTGCTGGGAAGATTTCGCGAGTATCTTTAAACTGGGCAGCCGTCAAAGTACCGGCTTTGAAATCCTGAATTTGCTTGGTGAATGTTGCTTGAAGAGTCGGATCAGCAACTTTCAATCCAAAGAAAGGGATCGGAATATAGTTCTTGGCAACTGCTGTATCCGCATTCAGCGGGGTTATGGTTGTACCTTGAACTGAGAATGACAGGGCTTTGCGAGCCATGAAGCGCTGTCTCAGCATTTCAGCTGTTGGACTACGACCATTGTTGGCGGCATTCGCCACTTCGCCACGAATCTGGTTGGTCAAGAACTCATTGGGCTGCTGAGCACGAGCTGCAGCATTCGCCGCCTGAGCTTCCTGGAACAACATATTGTTATCACGCACAAAGTTTTCCAGCTGCTGAGGATCCGAACCGGAAATCAGAGCACCAGGAACACCACCCACACCATCCGTACCCCAGGCAGCGGTATAATCCGCGATCAGCTGCTGGCCATCGGTGTTGTCACGGAACCAGTGGGTCCATGGGTTACGAAGTTCCTGCATGCGCAGAATCTTCTGGCTTTGCAGGCCATCAGGCTGGTGACAGTGCATACAGTCAACGATAGTGTTTTTCAAATCGATGTCCTGGAACAGAGTAAACGCAGTCCAGCCCGTCTCCACAGCAGCGGTCAGGAGTTCACCTGCGCTGCAGTGTTCGGGCTTGGCATTACAGGCCTGCTTAAAGCCGACCAGGAAGAAGTCAAAGGTGTTGTCCGCGTTGCGAACAGCGATTTCCGCGAACTGCTCACCGCGAACGAAACCGAGGGCGATATCGTTGTTGATACGGTCCATAAGAATAACGCGTGGGTTGATGGCGGAAACGAACTTACCGACCAGCGACGAGGAGTGACCCTGGATCGCATAGGCGGGACCGTTACCGGCGGCACCGTTGTTACCACGACCAGCCTGTGGGGCGGCTGGGAACGCCAGGCCCAAAGCCGTGTGAAGCTCCGCAAGGCTCTTGGGACGCAGATTGTTCGTACAGAAAGCGGTGATCACTTTGTTGACCTTACCGACGTTCCGATCACAAACGATTTTGATTTGAACTTCGCCTTCTTTGATACCATGAAGGGCTTCTTCATCGCTCAGAACGAGGAATGTTTTGTTGTCTTTTTGAGCATCGGCAGGACTGTTAGCCTTACCGGGTTCTTTGGTTTCAGGAGTGGCATTGTCAGTGCCTGGAGTCGTGACTTCACCTGGTTCTGTGGCGCCTGTCTGCTCACCACCGCTGTATCCAGCTTTTTTGTATGGACTACAGCTGATCAGGACGATCGCGGCCGTAGCCAATGTCCAGCGTTGCAAATTTAACATCCCAAAACCTCCACTTTGCCCAAAATCCCCGAATTCGTTGACCCACTATCAATCGAATTCCCGACAGACGCATACACGCTTACCGCTGCAATACAGCGGACGCTAGGCAGACGAATGCCGATAGCAGATGAAAAGCAATTGATGAGCCATTTCCGGCATCGTGTAAATTCGGTGGCTTATCATCCCGGCGTTCCCCTTTTTGAAAGTTCCTTGGGCACTGTCGTCCATCCGCGCTACAGGTGCTCTCACAAGCATCTATATTTACTGACATCTTTCCTGTTCAAAGGATCGACATCGACGGGCCGGTCGTCAGGTCTTGCCATAAGGGTGCAAGGTCCAGCAGACAAAAAAATGCAAATTCCACCGGGAATCACCGACCTTTGAACAGCAGTGATCGCCGCGCATAAAAACCACGCAGCCCAAGTCGCCCCATATCATGACCTTCTGTAGAAAACTTTCGGCACACACGGCACAAAGCTGATTCCTGAACCGCAATAATGCCGATCTTGTAAGGCTTTGCTGCTTGCCGAAAGCCGCATGGCTTCCAGGTGAATTCCTTGACCGGAATGAACGCATCAAAGGCAGGCTATGAAGGCTTCAAACTCGCGTCTGTGTCTTCGGGAACACAATCCGCCATCAATACTCTCTTGCGTTACAGGCCTGAGCACGATAAGCCATTTAAAGTCGATAAGCTGATGGCTTAAAGACCCCATGTTTTTTCTTGAAAGGAATTCGTATGAAGATGTCCCTCATGGCTCTCGCTTTCGCAGGTTTCACGGCTCAGACTGCATTGGCTGTGGACTGCACCATTACCCTCTCGGGCAATGATCAAATGCAGTACGATAAAAAGGAAATCAAACTCCCGGCCGAATGCGCCACGAGCGATATCAAGATCGACTTCAAGCACATCGGCAAGCTGCCTGCAGCGGCGATGGGCCACAACGTTGTGCTGATCGAGAATGGCAAACTCCCCACCATCCAAACTCGTTACGCGGCAGCTGGCGCTGATCCGGCAAAGATCGACGCCAACAGTGAGCAACTGAAGACCGGTGGTGAAGTCATTGCCTATACCAAGATCGTCGGTGGCGGCGCCGCGGACTCGACCGTGATTCCCAAAAACAAACTGAAAGCTGGCGAGAAATACCAATACTTCTGCTCCTTCCCTGGACATTTTGCTTTGATGACCGGTACTCTCGAGATCGAAAAAGCTGCCCCGTCCACGGCTGCAGCCACAACAGACAAAGACAAAAAGGCTGATAAAAAGAAGTAAGCACTTCTTTTCAGGAGGTACGTGATGTCCCAGGTTGCTGTTCTTTTGGCTGATGGTTTTGAAGAGATCGAGGCCATCACCATCGTCGACGTTTTACGACGAGCCGATGTGCAGGTTCGAACCCTAGCTTTAAAAGACAAAACGGTGCGTGGGGCTCACGGAATTTCCGTCCAGGCCGACGGCCTGCTGGAGCAGGACCACGGCCAGAATTGGGATCTCGTCGTTCTGCCGGGCGGACAGCCCGGTGCCAATACCCTCAGGGATGACCCGCGGGTCGCGTCACTGATCGAGCGTCAACTCGGCCAGAATCGCAAAGTGGCTGCCATCTGCGCGGCCCCGATTGCACTTGGTGCTCATGGCATGCTGAAGGGACGTCATGCGACCTGTTACCCAGGTTTTGAAGACCAACTCCGTGATGCCAAATTGAGTGTGGATGCTGTGGTGGTGGATAAGGAAATCACGACCAGTCGCGGCCCGGGCACGGCTATGAGTTTTGCACTGAATCTCGTCGAGCAGTTGAAAGGCAAGCAGCAGGCAGATTCCGTACGCAAAGGCATGCTTCTTTAACGCAAAACAACCCGACAGCTGCAAAAGCCATCGGGTTGCTCGTTGAGCAAATTAAGCTGGAGCCCCGGGGGTCGTCAGGCCCACAACAGGAAAACCTTTTTTGACTTCTGCTGTTTCATCACTCGTCCTCGCTTGAAGCAGCTGATCACCTTCGAGCATGCTTTCACCATGCTGGCTGAGGTCGAGGCCTTGCTCCTCTTCATCGACCGAAACACGCATCGGAATAATCCAGTCGGTGAGTTTGTAGATGATAAAGGAACCAAAGAAGGAAAAGCCGCTCACGAGGACCAGAGCCAGGCAATGCATCAGGAACGTTTTGGTGGGACCAAAGACAAGGCCAACATCCTTGGCAAACACACCGGTCAAAAGCATTCCCATCACACCGCCCACACCATGACACGGAAACACATCAAGCGTGTCGTCGATGGCTGTTTTCGATTTCATGGACACCACAAGTGACGAAACCATCGATGAAAAAGCGCCAATAAAGATCGAAGCGCCAATACTGACAAAGCCAGCGGCCGGCGTAATCGCCACCAGACCGACAACCGCACCGATGCAAGCACCGACAGCGGACGGTTTACGACCCTTAAGCATATCCAGGAAAATCCAGGCCAGCGCCGCGGCCGCTGAAGCTGTATTGGTCGTGGCAAAGGCTTGCGCGGCCTGCTCGTTGGCACCCAAAGCCGAACCCGCGTTGAAACCGAACCAGCCAAACCACAGCATACCCGTACCGAGAATGATAAACGGAATGTTCGCTGGCGTATGAGCTTCGCCGTTATGATCTTTGCGGCGCCCCAACATCAAAGCACCCGCCAAGGCGGCAAAACCAGCTGACATGTGGACCACGGTCCCACCCGCAAAATCAAGGACACCCATGGTGCGCAAAAAGCCATTGGGATGCCAGGTCCAGTGAGCCAGGGGCGTGTAAATCAACAGAATAAAGAGCGTAATAAAGAGCATGTAACTCGTAAAGCGCACGCGCTCTGCAAATGAACCTGTGATGAGCGCCGGGGTTATCACCGCAAATTTCAATTGAAACATGGCGAAAAGAAGCAGGGGAATGGTGGGGGAAAGATCGGGATGCGTGGCCCCGGTCACACCTTTAAACATAAAGAAAGTGGTCGGATTGCCGATGAGCCCGCCAATGGAATCACCAAAGGCCAGACTGAATCCCACGACCACCCAAATCAAACTAATAAGCCCCATGGAGATAAAACTCTGCAGCATGGTCGAGATCACGTTTCGCGACCGCACCATGCCTCCGTAGAAGAATGAGAGACCCGGTGTCATGAAGAGCACAAGTCCAGACGCACACAGCATCCAGGCCACATCTCCGGGATTAATGGCGCCACCCGTTTTCAATGGTTCTGTTGCCGGCACAAAGGCCGCAAACAGACTTAATAGAATCAGTAAAACCAGGGGGACCGTAGATTGCTTCATGCAGGTTCTCCTTCTTGCTCATACGAGTCGCAGGTTGTGTCCAAGCTGCCTCTGTAAAGCACAACACGTACCATGTTTTGTGATTGTTATAATTTCCAACAATAACATTGATTTAGCACGAGAATTGGAGTCTGCGCCGGGCGACGAAAAGAACGAAATGGTAGGAATGGGAGGAGGCAACCCGCGCTTTGGTAGGATAAAACGCGGGAGGTAGATTCATTATAGCTTTCAGCGCTCACGCACAGGGGCACTGCGCGCCTGCTTATCCTTCCAACCGCGCCATGTTTCAATAGCAACTGGTACCAAAGACAGGAAAATGATCGCAAAGATCACGATGTGAAAGTTGTCTTTAACCTGGGGCATATTCCCGAACATGAAGCCAGCTAAGAGAAAGCTCCAAACCCAAACGAGTCCACCGACCACATTGTAGGCTAAAAATCGGCTGTAGCGCATATGCCCAATACCCGCAACAAACGGGGCGAAGGTTCGCAGGATCGGTGCGAAACGGGCGATGATAATCGCCTTGCCGCCGTGCTTTTCATAAAAGGCCTGGGCTGCCAGCAGATGTTTCTTATTCAGCAGCAGACCTGTGTCTTTGGAAAAAATGCGGGGTCCGATGTACTTGCCCACGGCATAATTCACGGCATCACCGAGGATCGCCGCAACAGACAGCAGCACGAGCAGCATCGGCAGGCTGAGATAGGCATTCTCCACGGCCGCCATCGCCCCGAGCGCGAACAAAAACGAATCCCCCGGCAGGAAAGGAGTCACGACCAACCCGGTTTCGGCAAAGATCACCATAAACACCAGCACGTAGATCAGTGGGCCCAGATCACGAATCCAATTATTCAGATACAGATCCATGTGCAGGATGATGTCGATAAATTGCTTGATCCATTCCATTAAGATATCCATACGCCTCGCTTTCCGACCGTCGGGTAAAGCTGCAGCTTATCATGGTATCTTCCAACCAATCGATGGTTCAGTCTGACTGATGACGTCTTGACTTGAATAGTCTTCGGTTTAGGCAGCTGCTACCGATTCAGGTATACGGATTGGGATTACGATTTCGTTTTTCCACTGAAGGATATTTTATGAAGACTCTTCTCCTGCTCTCATCGCTCCTTTTGACGACCGCAGCATCCGCCAGACCTCTGGCTTTTCTAAAACAATCCGGCGGATTCTGTCCTGGCACCTGCCCATCGTCGTCCCTTACGATCGAAGATAACGGCACGGTCTATGTCGAAATCCAGAAGTACGTCCCCACCCCGTCCGTGGAACGTAAAGTTCTGCTGAGACTTGGCAAGGAGCTCACGAACGCCTTGCAGAAGGACATCCAGTCCATTGCCATCGCCGAACTGATCGACACCAATGAAGGAGCGCCCATCTGCGCGGATGCCCCTGAATTTCTTTTCACGGTCGTCAAAGGGAACCAAAAAATCGATATCGCCCGCGACCTCGACTGCCACAAATACATTCTGGCCAACTTTCAGGGTACCCAGATCGTCGACATGCTCCGTAGTTTCCTGACCCTGCATTATTATTCGCAGTTCTGAGACGCTTGCGTCCGACGTGATTTTCCTGGAGACTGGGCGCGGGTCTTTGAAAGGCCCGCGTGCTCACCTCCAGTCGAGGAATCAGGATGCTCCCATCGCGATGGCAGGCTTTTTCCAGCTCCATTTTTTCCAAAATGTCCCAGATGGCTGCCGCGCATCAGGCCGTGAACCTGGCCCAGGGTTTTCCGGATTTTGATGGCCCCGATGTCATCAAGGAAGCCGCCATTGCCGCCATCCGAGGTGCCTTCAATCAATATGCGCCCAGCACGGGATTGGGTGAATTAAGGCGCCAGCTGGCCCAGAGACAGGCCGCACAATATGGATTGCAGTATGATTTTGCCACCGAGGTCACGGTTTTTTCCGGCGCCACCGAGGCCATTTTTTGTTGCATGATGGGACTTTGTGGACCGGGTGATGAAGTCCTGACCTTCGAACCCTTTTTCGACTGTTATCCGGCGGCGTGCGCCATGGCCGGGGCTGTTCTGAAAACAGTTCCCTTGAAAGCCCCGGACTGGTCCTTTGCCATCGAGGATTTGCGAAACGCGATCACGGAGAGAACCCGGGTTCTCATACTCAACAGCCCTCATAATCCCAGCGGCAAGGTTTTCACTCGCCATGAACTTCTCAGCCTCGCGCAATTGGTTCAGGAAAAAAATCTTATCGTCGTGACGGACGAAGTGTACGAAGAATTGATTTTCACGCCGGCCCGGCATTTACCGATGGCCAGGCTCGACGGCATGCGGGACCGCACGATCACCATCTCGTCCACGGCCAAGACCTTTAGTTTAACCGGTTGGAAGGTGGGCTTTGCCTTCGCTGAGAAAAAGTTGACGGAACTGATCCGCATTCCGCATCAGTATACCGTCTTCTGTTCCGCCACACCGCTTCAGGCGGGTATGATTGCTGCGTTTCAGCTGGGCCAGGAGTATTTTCTGGATTTCCGTGAGCTCTACACAAGAAGGCGCGATACGCTGTTAGCCATTCTGCGCAGGCATGGCTTTGTCTGCAAAGCGCCAGAAGGCACGTATTTTATTACCGCCGATTATCGGTCGATCCGCGATGTCCCTGATATGGAATTTGCAACCTGGCTGACGGAAAAAGTGGGGGTGGCCTGTCTGCCGATTTCCAATTTTTATCTGGATGCTGCGGCTGCAAGCGCCAACCTGCGTCTGGTCCGCTTTGCATTTTGCAAGCAGATCGAAACGCTCGAAGCCGCGGGACGCCTTTTGCAGGAACGCCTTCCCGAGGCTTTGGCTGCTCTGAAGAATTAACCTTTGGCCTTGGCGGGCGTCACTGGAGTGCCGTCGTCAGCCATCAGAGGCTTCCGGCGCAGCACAATTTCCAGAATGAAGGCGATGATACCGATGTTGATGGCAATATCGGCGACATTGAACACCGCGAAGTCATGGCGCCAGCCCATGATATTCCAGCCGACTGAAACAAAGTCGATCACGTAACCCTGAATCAGACGATCGATAAAATTGCCAATGGCGCCGGCCAGAATCATGACCAAACCGAATCGGGTTAAATGAAAATTGATCGGCAGCGTGCGCAAATAGATCGAGATGTAGATCACGCAGATCAGCGTCACCAGATAAAAGAATGGCACGCGGATGGAGTCCGGCAGATTGGAAAGCATACTGAACGCGGCCCCGCGGTTGCGTTCATACTGAAAATTCAATTGGATGAAAAAGGCATTGGCCTCACGCGGAGCTTCGGGGTTGCCTACCGAGGCCACAGGGTAAACTCGCGACTTATGCATGTCCAGATTGGTGGGATGTGACCAGGTCATCAGACTGGCTTGAGCGTGGCGTTTGCTGACTTGATCGAGGGCGACGGTGGACAGGAAGACCAACACCAATGCAGCTGCAATCTGTTTGCCACGAATCGTTTTCATAAAACGCAGAGTCATACCCATCAGCGAGAATTCCTTGTGTTAGGCACTCAATAGTTCAAAATATCCTATCATCCCCTGGACGCGCAAGCTCAGCTGAGCTGCGACAGTTCCGCAAAGGCTTCTGTCCAGGGCACGGACTTTCTTTCCTGACCACTGGCTAGATCTTTGATGCTGACGGTTTTACTCGCCACCTCATCACTGCCCAGGGTCAAAACATATTGATACTGACGCTTATCAGCAAACTTGAATTGATTGCCCAGTTTGCCTTCTTTCAAAGCAATGTCTGCCATGACTCCCGCGGCACGCAGCTCGGCCAGCAGCTCAAATCCATAACTGCGACCTTCTTCACCAGCCAAGGCAATAAAGATCCCGCGCCGAGTCTTGTCATCGGTCAGACCCAGTTGTTCCAAGGCGGCCAGCAGTCGGTCCACTCCAATCGAGCCGCCAACGCCGGCCAGCTCCTGATTGGAGAAACGCGAGACCAGTCCGTTGTAACGTCCGCCCGAGGAAATGGACCCGAAGCCGTCCAAACCGTCAATCGTGGTTTCAAAAACGATCCCTGTATAATAACCCAGTCCACGCGCGATGGTCAGATCCATGCGAATGTTGGCTTTGGTGTTTTGATAAAGTTTTTGCAAAAGACCAACTGTTTCCTCGAGTCTTTTGATCTCCTGAGTCGCAGGGGTTCCAGCCAGAATTTCCTTGATGGGATTCAAATCGGTCTGGCCTGCCGCGTCACGTCCCTGCAGAACGCGCAGGAGGCGATCCGCACCCGCAGCGTCCGCCCCTTCAATCTGGAGAATAAGGTCTTTGACAGCCGGTTCACCAATCTTGGCCAGTTTATCGAGCGCGATCAGAGTTCTGTTCTCACCACCCGCCACAAGCTGCGGCAGACAGCCTTGAATCAACGCCGAAAGAATAATGCGATGACCGATCGCCATGGTAAACGAACCCGGCACCAGCTCGACGAGGTTACTGGTAATGCAGGACAGGACCTCGACATCCGCGGCCAGTGAATCCACACCGATGATATCCAAATCAGCCTGACAGAATTCCCGATAGCGACCCTTCTGAGGTTTTTCGCCGCGCCATGAATTGCCGATCTGCACCTTTTTAAACGGGAAAACCAGTTCGGAATAATTTTCGGCCACGAAACGCGCAAAGGGAACGGTCAAATCAAAGCGCAGAGCCACCATGCGTTCGCCATGGTCCTCAAACCGATACACTTCCTTATCGGTATCGGTGCCGCCGGTTCCCAGAAGGGTTTCCGCATACTCGACGACCGGCGTATCGATCGGCAGGAAGCCGGCCTGTTCTGCCTTCTGATAAATGCGGTCCTGGATACGCTTACGCAGGGCGGCCTGCTGCGGCAGATAGTCACGGAAGCCTTTCAATTTACGCGGCGTGATTCGTTCTTGCGTGCTCAAACTGCTTGCTCCCTTTGGCTCTCTCAAGTAATAAGGCAAATGTGCGCGAACAACCGATCAGGCGGACCGCAATGAAAAGAATCGCAACCTTACCCTCGGCTGTCTTTCCCCCGTCTCGTCTCATGGGGCCTATGACGGCGCTTATCATATGCTATTGCTTGGGATTTGCAACCGCTTCCCTGGCTCAAAATGAACCTGTAGCGCCGCTTTCAAGTTTGATGAGCAAAACAACGAACGGTTATGTTCCCGAGGGCGTTTGGAAGATTGGACCTGAGACGGAGTATGGTCTTCAACCGACCACGGGCGTTGGTGTGGATCTGCCCTCATTCATGGCCGGAGCGACCAACATTTACGCGCGCGGTCAGGTCTGGCAGAACGGGCGTCAGAGCCTGTCACTCGGTCTGGATCTGGTACGCATGAGCCGTGACTCCCTCTTTTGGGGATCACAAAAAGACAATTTCGCCAAACTCAATGTGACTGGCGTACACCCCCGCCTGGTCTTCAGCCATGCGATCTCGGAACGTCTGATCGTGCACAGTTCCTGGGAAGCCGGCTCGGGCAAGGGCGAAGTGGAATTGAGTGAAGAAGGCAAACGACGTCTATGGAATAAAAAGTATCCCCAGGCCGACTATGATGCCCGCGATGAAAACGGCCATCCCGTGCGGGATGATGGAACACGCATTCATGAAAATTACAGCATCACGCATCGATCACTCCTTCTGCAGTCCCTTTTAGGTCTGGCTCAGGAGCGCTTTGAACTGACCGGTGAAATCCAGCGATCGCCGACCGAAACATTGGTGCTGGCGGCGCATGTCGCCCGCTTTGATCTGGCTGATCTTCGCGCGGATCGCTTCGGCTGCAGCCTGGCTCAGCAATGGCGTGGCCCACAGGTGGGATTCCGCCTGGGTATCGGGGTCCTTTATCAGGTGGTCAGCGGTCGTGACCTGGACGACGAAAAGATTGATGATGGCCGGTTCCTGCCGACAGCCGATTTGGATTTTTTCGTCTTGCTTTAAACTTGCAATCCTGGCGGGTTCGAGCTAAATCAAGGGTCCTTATCGAGGGAATGAAGATGAAAAAACTTTCAAGCAAGCAAATCAGCTACCTCCGCGGCCAGGCTCACCATTTGAGTCCGGTGGTCATCGTCGGCCAACATGGCGTCACTGAAGCGGTGCTCCGTGAAGTGGAAATTACGCTCAAACATCACGAACTGATCAAAGTGCAGATCCGCTGCGACGATCAAACCGAGCTTCACGATATGATGGATCGCCTGACTGATGGTGTGAAAGCCACCCTGGTTCAAGTGATTGGACATAAGGCCGTGCTCTATCGCCAAAGCCAGGAAAAGAAGATCAAAATTCCAGTCTAAGGAAAAGCCATGGCGGACAAGCTGGTCTACGTCACAGGCCAAGGTTCCACCCGTAAGGACGACAAAACAAAGTCCTATAAACCGGCCCCAGGTCCAACCAAAATGCGCCTGGAACTCAAGGGCCGAGGCGGGAAAACAGTCACGGTGCTATGGAACTTTCCTTTCAGTGAAGATGAAGTCAAAACAATTATCAAAGCGATTCAGCAGCGCTCGGCCTGTGGCGCCACCTTCAAGGATGGCCGCGCTGAATTCCAAGGTGATGTGAAAGACAAGGCCCTGGCCTATTTTCAGGAACAGGGTTGGAAGCTCCAGCAGGCTGGCGGTTAGTCCATAACCACCTGGAATTGTTTATAAAATCCCCAAAAACAGCCTTTCGTCTGTAAAATCTCTTTATTATTCCGCCAAGTTGCCGATTCCCAAGGAGTCGGATGCCAACAACCTGGACGAATCATGCGCGCTTTGTTTCTCATTTTTCTACTTTGTCTCCCGACCTCCCTGACCGCAGCGGTCATACGAGAAGCGGTCCAGGGCGAAGTGGATCTGCGGGATTGGGATGGCAAGGAAGCATTGCGCATTTACGGTGATTGGCGCTTCTTTCCCAAGAAACTTTTGACTCCGGAGCAGATTCCGCAAAGTCTGAGCGAGACCGAAGCGTATTTTCTGAAGCCAGGCCAGCCCTTTCGTGCGTTGCAAGGTCATAATCTCGATAATCAGGGTTTTGGCACCTATCTCATGCGCGTGCAGAGTCCTTGTCAGCGTTGTCGCATTTATTTTGCTCAGCCGCAGCTTTACGTCGCTGGAAAAATTTTCGTCTTTGATGCCACGACGCCATCCCACGCGCTGCCCATCTTCGAACTGGGGTCCGTGGCGACTGAATTTTCGCAAGAGAAACCGCTCATCGGTACAATCCTGACGCCGAATTTTGAAGTGCGGGATGAGACATCCTTTTACATCCTGATTCAGGTCAGCAACTTTCATTTCTACTGGGGTGGTCTTTGGCAACCGCCGGCCCTCTATAAGGTTGACGATGGTTTTCCACGCGCCGAATTACTCAGCGCCGTTTTCCTATTCGGTGTGATGCTGTTCTGTACGGTCCATAGCATCAGTCTCTTTTTACGTCGGCGCGAAGACAAGTCCACCCGTGAACTGGCAATCTTTTCGGCCATCATGCTCTTCCGCGGCGCCCTCTTTGCCACGGGAGGACGGTTCCTTCTGATCCATTCCAACTGGGGCTGGGAGCTGCTCTGGGATTTAATTTATATGACCCTGGCCTTAGCTGCTGTTTGGTTCTATCGCTTTACAGCCGCCTGCTTTCCCGAACAAGCTTCGGCACGGATCGGCCGTGCGGCGTGGATCATAGCCTTGGGCCTGGGCGGCATGTTTCTCGCCACGGGCATGGTGCACTCGGAATACCTGGTCATGGTGCTCTATGCTTATGCTTCCCTTTGTGCCTTGCCAACCGTATGGATTCTGATTCAAGCTGCGCTTCAGAAAAAAGAGGGTTCGTTGATCGCTCTTTTAGGGTTTATTTCGTTAACCATCAGTGGCTTGAGCAGTCTCCTATGGTTTCTGGGCAACACCAGTTTTTCGCCCATGGGTTTCGAAATAGGCACAGCCTTCTTCATGATCTGCCAAACCCAGATTGTTGCCAAACGTTCGGCTAGCGCCTTTCGTCGAGCCGAGCAACTCTCCAAGGAATTGGTGGAAAAGGATCGAGCCCGCACGCTCTTCTTTCACAACACGTCCCACGAGCTTCGCACACCCCTGCATGGCATCTTGGGATTCCTTAGCCTGATCAGCAAAGGGCAATACGGTCCCATCAGTGACCGCCTGCGCCTTCAGGTGCTCAAGGTCACACGCCTGACAGAATCCCTGAAGGATCAGGTCAATACCATTCTCGACCTTGCGAAATCAAAGCGTGGTGAACTGAATCTGCACGTGCAAAAGTTTCCCTTGGGTGAAATGGTGGGTCGCGTGCAGGATTGCATCGATGGTTTGCGACTCAAATATCCTCACGTTCAATTCATCCAGCATAACCAGATCGATCATGATCAGATTTTTCTGCATGATGCCGAGAAACTCATTACCATTCTGCGCAATCTCCTGAGCAACGCCTTCAAGTTCGCGCGTGGAGATGCGGTGAATCAAGTCAGCCTTCTGATGCAAACCGATGCCGAAGGTCTTTACTTCGAAGTCACGGACACCGGAATTGGCATCCCTGCTGACAAGACCCAATACATTTTTAAAGAATTTTCCCAGCTGCAAGGCGATGCCCGCCGTTCCTACGAAGGGACCGGCCTTGGCCTCAGCATCGTCCATGACCTCCTGGAACTCATGCATGGTCGCGTCGAAGTTCAATCCGTTCCCGGGCAGGGTTCAACCTTTAGAGTCTGGATCGGCGAACAAAAAGTTGCCATCGATCCAAGGTCACAGGAACCTTCTGTCATGGCCTCTCCAGCCAGTCCTTCGCCTGCGTCGGAGGCTTTGGATAACCTGCCGGAGCTGAAAAACTCGGCAACGTCCCTCCCCGATCCGTCCCGATTTACGATCCTGGTGGTCGACGACAATGAATTGAACTGTGAAGTGGTGCAGGAACTCTTGCAGATGGATGGCTATCGCGTGATGATTGCGACCGGTGGCAAGGACGGCATTCATCAGATCGAAGTTCTGCATCCCCACCTGGTTCTGCTCGACCTGATGATGCCGGATGTTTCCGGCGAAGACGTCATGAAATATGTTAAAAATCAGGACAGACTGCGGGATATTCCAGTGATCCTGATCACCGCGCGCGCGACCGAAGAAGACAAGCTGATGGGTCTTGAATTGGGAGCCGATGATTATCTGGCGAAACCATTGGTGCCTGATGAATTGCGCCTAAGGGTTCGCAATATCCTGGTCCGTTATGATGACAATCGTCGCCTGGCCCGGCAGGAATATCAGGATCGCATGTCGCAGCTGGGCGAGGTCGTCGGTGATTTGGCTCGCGAATGGCACAGCATTCATCAAACCATAGCCGAGGATATGCGTCAGCCTGAAGAACGCGTGCAGAGAGTCGGGCGTCTTCTGCCACTCCCTTCGATGCAACGCGATCTGCTGGTCAGGTTGCTTTATCAGAAAGGTGAAGTGCAGCCGGTTGAAAACCTGCTCGACAGCATGGGACCGCCCAGCCCCGAACATCCTGCAGCCCATGAACTACAATATCTTCGTACCGTCATCAGTCAGCTGACTCTTTCATCCGAACAGGCCCGCGGCCTTTGGCGCAGCATCGGTCAGCTTCAGGTGGACGAGATTCAGCAGCTCGGCGAAATGATTCATCTCTGTCAAAGCTATTTGCATCTGACGGAGGCGGCGCGTCACAGTCGCGAATTGATGGAAAGCATCCTGGCCTTCAGTCGCCACGAAATGGATGAACACATCATTGATCTTAAGCAAACGGTTGAACGTACCTATCATTTGCTGCGGATGCGCGCCGGTCGCCTTGGTATTCAGATGCGTATGGACCTGGAGCCCATCACAGTTTTCTCGGTTACTTCATACGTGCAGCATATCCTGCTTTGCCTTCTCAACAATGCGATGGATGCCGTGGCTGATTTGCCAGGCGATGAACGCTGGATCGCCGTCGCCTTGGCGATTGATCCTCAGACAAAGCAGGTTTTGATTCGCGTGAGCAATGGCGGCAGACCGCTCGAAGCTCATGTGCAGGAGCATCTTTTTGAACGCGGTTTTACGACCAAGGGTGAAACAGCCAAAGGCATAGGCCTCTTCATATCCCGGCGTTTGGCGCGCCAACTCCATGGCGAACTTATCCATCGTCGGGACGCCGGACACACGACTTTCATTTTAATTCTTCCCCCGGGACACCAGGTTGCCCTTGCCATCTGAATAAAAGGCAGACACCCTGTCTGACCAGGCATTGGACAGTTGCCGGCGTTTTGCATCCCAACCCCTTGTCTTCCCGTGGGCCGTAACATGGCCCAGTTCTTGCAGAATATTACTCCATATAAAGATTGAGAAGAGCTGCACACTTGGAGGATTTTTCATGATTCGTCGTAACCTTGTCTTCGGCCTGGTTCTAGTCCTCGGTTTCGCCTGCTCGAAAAAAAGCAGTTCATCCGAAGAGGAATCCAATCCTGAACAGGCCGCGGCGGATCAAGCTTCTGAAGAGGGCACGGATCCAGCCACGGACGATGCAGCGACACCTGACGTTCCAGGAACCGCACCTGATTTTCTAGTCGGCAAATGGGCCAGCGACTGTATTGCAAACCAGCCCGGTTCGCTGCAGGCCAGCTTCATCGTACAATACGAATTTGCAGCGGACGGCAATGCCAACTCGAAAACGATTTCATACGCTGCGGCTGCCTGCACCAAGCGCTTCACCAAAGCGGATGTGGATGGCATTATCGCTCAGGTCAATGCCGAACGCGCCGCTCAGGTTCCCCCGGCCGCTCCGCTCAACGCAGCCGAACTCGCGCAGCTGGAAAACTTGTGGTTTCCAACCTTGAATGCTTTTACCTTCAAGCTCGGTCGTACCTTGAAAGACCAGACCGTGGAAATGAATTACACCCAAAAAATAGGTGATCAGACGGTCAACACCTATGTGACCATCTTTGTGGAAGAAGACAATCTCTACTTCGCCGAAGTTTGCCGCAAGGACGATCTGGACGCGCAGCGCTGTGGAAAAATTGTGGGCGACAGCGTGAAGAATCGCGCTCGCGATATGTCCAATGCCCTTCCGTTTCACAAAATCTAATTCCTGACAATTTTTATAGTTTTAAAAGATCCGCCCTGCCCCCATCAGGGCAGTGAGCGGATCCTCGCATATTTTGGTACAATAAGGGGCACCACAAAGCTTTGAGGAGAAAAAAACCGTGCTGACACACAGGATACGCTTTATCCTCGCCACGCTCGCGGTGGTCACGCTTGTCGTTACCTTTGGTTACTTTTCCCGATACCCCGACTTGAATCGCAAAGCGATGGTTGCGGAAAATCACACGGTTGCGGATACGATTGCCATGTGGCCCATTCTCAAGGTCACGGCTAACGATCCCATGTGGAAAAAGATTGCGTATACGACCGTCAACTGGACCAACGACAATAAGAAAGGCATGGCGTTTGGCATTACCCTCGCCGCGCTGCTCTCCTGCTGGTTAAGCTATCTTCAATTCAATCCAGGCGGCCGTTTCCGAAGTGCATTCTATGGAATGATCCTGGGTTCGCCGCTTGGGGTTTGCGTTAACTGCGCGGCACCGGTCTTTAAGGGGGCGCTTCGCTCCCGACGCATTGAAATGGCCCTGGCTCTGATGTTTGCCTCACCAACTTTGAATGTGGTGGTGCTGACGATGGGGTTTTCTCTGCTGCCCTTTTATATGGCCATGACCAAACTCCTCTTTAACCTCAGCATTATCATGATTGGTGTGCCGCTCCTGGCCCGTTGGCTTCAAGATGCGCCTGTCAAGGATCTTCAGCAGTTGGAAGCCAGACTCGCCGCAGACTCCTGCAACGTTCCGATCCAGGAGTCTTTTGCGGCTTCGTTTGTGGGTTTACTGAAAGATTTTTGGCGACAGCTGAGTACGATTTTCATTCGCACGGCACCTCTGATGCTGGTGGCCGGATTTCTGGGGGCCTCGCTGAGTCACCTCGTGCCTTTGGATGCCCTGCAGGGTCAAGGCGGAATGATTCCTTTGGTCCTGGCGGCCACAGTGGGCCTTATTCTGCCAGTGCCCATGGCCTTTGATGTGGTCCTGACCAATGCACTCTTCTCGGCTGGCCTTCCGCAAAATGTGTCGATGGTCCTCCTTCTGAGCCTTGGTGTTTACAGCTTCTATTCCTTTATGATCACCTGGCAAAGTGCCTCGCGTCGCTGGGCTCTTTACATCGCGGCCGGACTTTGGGTCTTGATCATTCCCATTGGAATGATGGCTCCGATCCTGCATGAAAAATTTTATATGAATCCCAATATTGAAAACTATCGGGCCATGACCGCCTCGACGGTTCCCAAGGCAGACGTTCCTGTCGTCAGCAGCCTGGCAGCCAAGGCCGATGTCGTGACCAGTTTGCCGGCTGCCGAAGCGATGACCCAGGGTTCCACAATGCTAACACGCATTCCGTTCTTTCCCAAAAACGCGGCCACTGGAAAATTCATCCAGCATGAAGGCGCAGATCTTGGGATCAAACGTGGTTTCATGTATACCGTTCGCGATTACCCGGATCCGTTCTGGGTGGGCCGCGGGACCAGTGCCGGTGATTTCAATAAGGACGGTTGGGTGGATATCGCTCTGGGCAGTGACCAGGGCCCATTGCTCTATCGTAATATCGGCGGCCGCTTTGTTGAAGTGCCACTCGCTATTCCATCTTTGAAAGGGACACGAGTCTTTGCCGTGGCCTTTGTGGATTTGGATAGCGACAGCTGGCCTGATCTTTTCCTGACAACGTTTAACCGCGGCAATTTTTGGATTCGGAACAACCAGGGCTCGTTCGCGTCCACGGCGTCGGTCATTCCCAATGGCGACGGCGTGCTAACGATTGCTCCAGCTTTTGCAGACCTCAATCGTGATGGTCGCATTGATATTTTTAACGGCAATATGGTGCTGGGGATTGCCACAGGCTTCCGCGCCTATGGCAAAGGGCGCAAAAACGGAATCACCTGGAACAGGCCGGAAGGCTTTGTCTTTGAACCGATGGCGGACGAAGATGATGGCGAAACCATGGCGTCAATTATCAGTGATATCAACGGTGATGGATTCCTTGACCTTTACGAAAACAATGACTTCGTGGTTCCGGATTATCTTTACTTTGGCAGCAAAGACGGCCTGCGTCGTCTCAAGGCTCCGGGCATTACCGGCTTCCCGACCCCGCTCTTTTCCATGTCGGTGGACACGGCCGATGTCAACAACGATTTGAAAATGGATCTTCTGATCACCGGAACGATCGCAGCCAAGCAGGACCTGGGCAATCAGGTGATCGATGGAGTCCAGGCCACTGACTACAAAAAAGCCAAGGACAAGGTGGAATACTGCGATCGCATCAAGGATCCTGAGTATCGTCTGAATTGCCAGCGCAATCGCCGCACCGAACATCTCATTCCCTTTCACCGCATTAAGAACCTTGATGTGCGTGACTGCCAGAAAATTGAGGATGCAGATCAACGCGACTCCTGCCTTCTGAGTATGATGTGGATGATTGTGACCAATAATGATGAGCAATCGGACTGTCAGCAGCGCTATGGCTTCGATCCCCGGATCCTTGAAGTCTGTCAGCTGATGCGCACAGCCGGGGCTTATCACAAACGGGAAAATTTTGCGAAGGAAGCCCCGCAGATGGATAAGGCTGTGCTTTATCTGGGGCAGACAGATGGCGGCTTGAACGTGGTGAGCAAGGATCGCTTTGATCATCCGGGAGGCTGGACCTGGTCATCCCGTTTCGTGGATTTGGATAATGACGGCTGGGTTGATATCTTCAACGCGGAAGGTGCTGTACGGATGGGTGAATTCGGCTGGAACGTTTACATGCACAATGAGCAAGGGCATTTTGTGCAGAAACAGTTCAGCGCAGGACTGACCAATGATTTTAATCTCTTTTCCTTCGTGCTGATCGACTATGATCATGACGGTGACCTGGATATCATTGGCAATGGTTCGGAAGGTCCGCCTCAGGTCTATGAAAACCAAAGCACGGGCGCGCACCACAGCATAGCCTTGGCGCTGCACAGCAAGTCGGGAAATACGGCCAACCTGAATGCCCGCGTGATTGTACATCCCATGAGGGGTCCAGCCCAGATCCGGGAAATCAAGAGTGGTGGGGGCTATCAGAGTTTTGATGCACCATTGGTCTATTTCGGATTGGGCAAGGACACGGAAGTGGCCAAGGTTGAAATCCAGTGGCCCAATGGCAGTAAGCAGGACATCCTGGGTCCGCTGAAGGCCGATGCGCTCTATCGTATCGAAGGCCCCTGAGAACGAAAGGCCGCAGCTCAGGCTGCGGCCTTTAAAAAAACTGTCCGATACCGACCAGAGACTGCCAGCGATCCTCACGGGCCAACCGCCACTCCACCTGCCAGCTTCGGTTCAAGCTCCACCTTTGTTCCCAGCTCCAATCCCAATGCACCCTGTCCTTGCGGCTAAGACTTTGGCGTGGAAGGATTTCGAGCAGTTGCCTCCAACGTGCTGTCCAGGCGTGATACCAGCCCAGCCGGAACCCAACTTCAAAACTGGTTATGGTAAGTTTCGTCGTAGGTAACGCATAAATCAACGATCGATCCGCTCGCATTTCCCACGCCACCCCATAAGACCCACGCACATGCGGTCGCGCTCCATCCTCTGTGTCATGCAAGCCTGCGGATATCGCCCAACTGCCAGACGGTTCCACGCGCTCAAAAGGATGCAGCGACATCAGATCCACAACGTCCAGCGTGTAATCCAGTGCACGAGTCCGGGTCGTCTGCCGCAGTCTCAAATCAAAAAAATTAATGTGATAATACGGATCGAAACCCTGAGGTTCATCCAAAAGATCATGCAACCCCCACCGAAGGCGGAGCGAAAGGAGTGTCCCCTCGCGTTCCAGGCCAGCCAGCAAACTGAACTTATGCAGACCATGAGCCCAGAGTGGATTATTGGTAGCGCGCGAACGATCGGGCGGCTGAAGCGTGGACGCCGGCAGCCGGGATCGAGCGAGCAGAATCTGATCCTCCTGTACGCGCAGTCGGCTTTGTTCCGTGATGTCCAAACGAGACTTCTGCATATTGAGTTGATCCATAATCGCATCAAGCACCAAAGGCTCATCTGCCACGGCAACCGCATCCGACCCGTCACGCCAGTCCAGAAATTTCTCCTGCTGCGCGCCGTTCAGCTGACGCCAATGTTCATGAAAGATTCGCCTTTGCGACGGCCAAAAACTTTCGTTGGACGCCCCCTGCTGCTCGGCTACCGTTTGCATCACGGCATGCGGCAGCACGAGACCGGAAATACGCTGCCGCAGATTCCAGTGTGGCCTGACGGCCTCCAGAATTTCGAGCAGCATGGTGGAGCAATTCACATGAGTGAAATGATAGGGAGCCGAGGCGTAGTGAATGAGTTCCCAGATATGGGCCAAAAAAAGTTCACGTTCGTCGGCATCCAGTTTGATTTCCAATTCCCAAAGGTCACGATTTTCAGCATAGGCGTAGGTATTCACGAGCTCATAATAAGGCTGCAGGACAAAAAATCCCGGATAGCCTCCCAGGAGTCCATTCAATACATAAAAAACGGGCCCGTCCTGGGGATCACTGCGGGCTAGAAAGCCAATGCCGTAATCCAAAAGCGGCAGACCGGATTCGACATAAGCAGGTGTGGAAGGGTCCTCACGGTTGAGTTTCAATATATTATGCCCCAGCACGGAAGCCGGATTGCCAGCGTAAGCTGTGGAATAAACAAGGCTGAGGGAATGGAAATCAAGACGCTTCTTCCAATCCCCATACTCAACACAGGGTGGGACAGGCCAGATCTGGCCAGTGAGCCGTTGAGAGATGAGAACACGAGCTGGAAATCGACACGCAAGGTCACGCTGCTGGTCTGGTGAGCGGGTTTGCATCCAAGCATTCCACTCAGCCTGAGGATCATGACGACCATGAGGAGTCAGAAAAAAATCCGGGGCGTGCACACTGCTTTGCCATGAACCCAGCAGCGTGGAATCATAATGCAGGAGACGTAACCAGGACGGATGCTCCGCAGGCGCAGGATCGTGCGCCTGTGCCGAGCATGGTATCAGCAGATAAAGGAGGAGAACGAGCGACCGCAGGCTCATATCACGAACAGGACGACGCAAGAGCAGCCGAAGCGTGGATCATTTCAGCTGTGGATTCAACCAAGGCTTCCGGTTGAATGGTCAAGAAAAGTTCTTTTTCAAAGGCAGCCTGCATCTGTCCGGCCAGGTTTTGTCGGGCCAGCACATTGCAGCCAAAGGTCGCAAGATAAGCGTCCAGGTGGCGACCGGCGCCGCGAGCCATATCCTGCCGCAAAATATCATAACTGCGGGTCGCAAAATGCAGGCTCCGCTGATTCTCTTCGACCAGCGAGTGCTTCGCACAATTGGACGTTCCGAAGGTCATTCCAATCGTCGATACGGGAAACAAAAAAGAGTTGGTGATGGCACGACCAATCGACGACAGCATCGTATTCTGCTTCAAAATATACCAGCCTGGACCGCAACCGCTGCTGCCATCGGCCGCGCGCACGGTCCCACTTAAGGCCAACATGAACAGGGCAAAGAAAGCTGCTTGAAAGCGCATGGCATCTCCTGCAAAGGCTGAGTTCTTTGCATTCATTGTAGCAGATGCCATGCAGGCTTAGAAGCCGACGCTTAGAATCTTCAGGATGGCCTCATAGCCCACGATGGGGAGCAGGGTAAAAAATGCAGCGTTGAACGCAAACAGCCCATAGCCGACCATCAGAAGGAGACCATCCCCTTCGAGGAGAGCCACCGACAGACAAACGATGGCGGCTGCAGGAGGCGCGTTGGTGCCTGGAGGCAAGGGCAAAGCCAGGAGCGCGCCGCAAATCGTAATCATTGTCCCGGCGCCACCTTTGAAAACCCTGTTTTTGTGCACCCAACCGTAGCGGGGACGGATAAAGCGTTCGACTTTGCTCAGGAACTTGCGCGCTGTGCGACAAAAGCGGCGAATCAAATCCTCGGGAATATTACGATTCAGCCAGGTTTTCGGCAGCCAGGGCTTCCAACCCGTGCTCAAACTAAAACCAAAAATCGCAATCAAAACACCGAATGGAATCGAAAGACCGGGAAGGGGAATAGGCAAAAGAAAAGGTCCGGCGAGCACCAAGGTTAGCATGGCCTCGCCCCGCCCATGAATGTGATCTATGATGCGCTGCAAAGTCATGCTGCCATGATCGCAAAGATCTTCTATCTCCTGAAACTCGCGGGACAGACTGTGCTCATCGTGTACGTTCAATCAAAAGCTCCCGTCCAAAGTGATCGCAGGCCCGATGCTCCGCAGGGCCCCATGATAGAATGTGCGCGCATGATGACAATCTAAGAAGTCTAATCCATTGAATTTACTAACCATTCCTCCAAAATTATCATTCTTTAAAACGAAGAACTAGCTCGATTTTATCCATTTTTCCAATAAACCCCAGCTGCCGTAAAGATGGAGACTGCGTTGCTGTCAACGCAGCGCCTTTCCAAGGGAGATGTCTATGCAATGGTTTAAACGTATTGGCCTTTTCTTTTTGTTAAACATGCTCATTGTGATCAGTCTTTCTGTGATTGCCAACGTATTTGGGCTGAACCGTTATCTGACGGCCAACGGTCTGGATATGCAAGCTTTGATGGTTTTCTGTCTGGTCTGGGGTATGGGTGGTGCCTTTATCTCACTGGGTCTGTCCCGCGTGATGGCCAAGTGGATGATGGGCGTGAAAGTTATTCCTGATAATACCTACGATCAGCGTCTGATCGAACTCAAGCAGATGGTTCATACTTTAGCCCGCCAGGCCGGACTTTCAACCATGCCTGAAGTTGGTATCTATGAGTCGCCTGATATGAACGCGTTTGCCACAGGCCCGACCAAAGCCCGGTCGCTGGTGGCTGTGTCCACAGGTCTTTTATACAACATGAATCCACGTGAAGTGCGCGGTGTATTGGCCCACGAGGTCGCGCACATTGCTAACGGTGATATGGTGACAATGACCCTCTTGCAGGGTGTGGTGAACGCCTTTGTCATGTTCCTGGCTCGCATCATTGCCTATGGTGCTTCGCAATTTTTCCGTGGTGATGAAGATGAAGCTCCGTCGATGGGCATTTTTTATGCCACGCAGATTATTCTTGAAATCGTGTTCATGATCCTGGGTTCCATGCTGATAGCCGCGTTCTCACGCTGGCGTGAATACCGTGCTGATGCGGGTGCTGCTCGCCTGGGTGGTCGCGAAAACATGATCGCAGCTTTGGAAGCTTTGAAGCGCAACATGATGTTGCCTCAACCTCAAACCACGTCGGCAGCTGTCAAGACGATGCAAATCGAAGGTGGTCGTGGCTCAGGCCTGATGCGCTTTTTTGCAAGTCACCCATCCCTTGATTCCCGCATCGCTCGCCTGCGGGATTTGCGGGCATCATAAGGTTAAGAAAGGATCCTCGCCATGGAACTGTTTCCGATCGTTGAATACTGGTGGCTCTATCTTGCTTTCCTGGGCTTTGTCGGCTGCATGATCGTCCTGGATTTGGGCGTTTTTCATCGCAAAGCCCATAGCATATCGATGAAAGAGGCCGGTATTTGGTCGGTCGTCTGGGTGTCCCTGGCACTTCTTTTTAACTGGGGGCTGCTGCATTATGCGGCCCACAGTTTTGCCAATAATCCGCGTTTGATGGCCATACCAGGCTTTGATCCCATTCTCGCCTCCAAACAGGTGGGCTTGGAATTTTTAACCGGCTATGTGGTTGAAAAGGCTCTGGCGGTCGATAACATTTTCGTCTTCATCGTGATCTTCAGTTACTTCAGGATCCCGTCGCAGTATCAGCATCGCATCCTTTTCTATGGCATCCTCGGTGCCCTCTTTTTCCGGGCGATCTTTATCGCGATCGGTTCTGTGCTGATGACCTGGCATGCGGTTGTGGTGATCTTTGGCGTACTGCTCATATTCACGGGTTTGAAAATGCTCTTCACGTCGGACAAGGAAATGGATCCCGAAAAGAATCCTCTTCTGAAGTTCGTACGAAAATTCATGCCGGTTACGCCGACCCTTGAAGGTGCCAAGTTTTTTGTGCGGAAGAATGGGGTCCTGATGGCCACCCCTCTGTTCCTCTGCCTCGTGTTTCTGGAATTCTCGGATGTGATCTTTGCCGTGGATTCCATTCCAGCGATCTTTGCCATCACCAAGGAACCGTTTATTGTCTTCACGTCCAACATCTTTGCCATCCTTGGCTTGCGGTCGATGTATTTCCTCTTGGCCAACGTGATGCATAAGTTTCATTATTTGAAACATGGTCTGGCTTTTGTGCTGATGTTTGTCGGCCTGAAAATGGTTTGGTTGAACCATCTGTTTGACGGCAAGTTTCCGATTACCTGGTCGCTTGGCATCATCACCAGCATCCTGATTATTTCCATCATCTGTTCTCTGCTCTTCAAGCCTCGCGGCAAGGAGAGCGCTCAAGTACCATCCGCCTGATCCCTACAAGACAGGCATCTTCCAAACTTCCGCTCCCCAGAGTTTACGGACTTCGGGGAGCATTTTTTTAGGCAGAAACTGTCGAAGGTTCCGACACGCGAGGCTTGGTGTGCGGAAAGCTTTGTAAAAGAATTCCTAAGGCCCAAGAGTGAATCAGCTTTTTACCCCTCCGTAAACCCCTGTTATGAGCGGGAAAAGGCCCGAAATTTGCATGATTAGCACCACACGAACAGAGTGTTGGAGGCACGCAAATGCGCATCACCGTTTCATTGTCACTTGTATCCGTCTGGCTGCTGACAGCCTGCGGCAGTGCCGGATTTCTAGGTAAGAATGGTTCCAAGGGTTCTGACCAATCGGCCTTGATTGGTAACTCGGGTGATGCCATGGATCCAAACGTTGTGGGTCCGACATCGGTTGAAGGCGGGACCGTGGTTTTGGAACCACCGACAGAAACAGAAAAGGAATCGATCGGCAATTGCGCCAAAGCCTGGGGCAAGGATCCGCCGGTCAGTTTTGAAAAAGTTCGCAAGATCTATGCAAACGTCAGCGTCGGCAGCACCGGCGTGACGCTCCAGGATAAAGCTCAGACCACGGGTGCATCCCTCACGCTTCTCTATGCAGGCGTGAACGTCGGCGGTACCCCGACCTGGGAGCTGACCAATCCCAATGGTTGGTACTGCATCGTCGTTACGGTCAATGTGAAGACAGAATTGACCGTGCGACTCGCTCAGACGGGTCACCTCGCCGATAGTAAGGTGGCCGTGAATGTTGGCTCTCAGACCGAAGGGGAGGCCGTCAGCGCCATCGGTGTGAACGTCAGCAGTACCATCAAGGTCGAGCGCCTTTAATCCGTCCACACCGATAGGGCCGAGCCAACTCGGCCTAAACGGCATCTTTACAAATTCCCGCGAACCCAGGAAGGTCAAGGCTGGTATCGCCTTGAAGGAGATTCAGCATGCGTAGTTTTTCAGACACGACCCTTATCCATAGCCTGATTATTTGGCTTCTGAATGCCGCCGCTTTGATGGTGACTGCCAATGTCATTAAGGGCATGCAGGTGAAAGGCTTTGGGTCCGCGCTGCTGGCTGCCTTGGTGCTGGCGGTGGCCAATCACTTCCTTTTGCCGATTTTGACCTTTTTAACCCTGCCCCTTACGATTGTGACATTAGGGATTTTTTGGTTTGTGCTGTATGGGGCTATGCTGAAGATTTCGGCTGCGGTGATTCCTGGATTTACGATCGCCGGCTGGTTGCCGGCGATTATTGGGGCGGTGGTGTTGACCGTGATTCAGTGGGTGTTTCGGGCTGCGTTTGAGACGTTTGCTTAGGGGTCGTAGCGGTAGAATTCGTAGTTCGGGTAGCTGGACATAAACCAGATGCGACCGACTAGATCCGGGACCCATTGGATGGCCGGCCCTCGCACGTCGACCCAAGGACGGGAAACGTCATCGCTGACTTTTGACCAAACCTTGTTGGTTCGAGTCAGTAAGGCAAATTTCTTGTCGCTGCCATAAGCATAGGCCCAAGCCTTATCACCTCGGAATCGAGTTCCAATGGCCGCATAGTTGAGATCAAGCTGTGAGAGCGAGGTATCTTCGGTCAAAAGTCCCGTTTTTAGATCATAAATGTAATTCTTATGGATTCCATTCACGTCAATAGAATGAATGGAGAACTCGTTTTCACTGATTTGCCCCGGCTGATAAACTTCTGCGATCTGGGCACCTGAAAAAAGCTGATCAAACCAGATGTCCTTGACCTCGTCTGTTTCAATGGCAACTATCCGGATCAACTTCTCATACGAAATCCATAGAGTCTGACCTTGATCAAGCATAACCAGGGTCGTCATGAGCCCTGTCGCTTGACTCGTCGATTCAAATTTAGGATGAAAAATACGCTGGTCATCAGCGAATCCTACGGATTTTGAGGTTGCGAACCAAAATCGGCCACGGCTATCCTCTCGACAGTAGGTAGGCGAATCATACTGTGGACCTTCATAAATCTTTTGGACATTCGAGTTAGGGTCGACTACAGATATCGTATTTGAACCCCATACACAGTAACGTCCTCCGGAAAGAGGAGTGACTCGAAACGCTGTAGCAGGAAGCCGAACCGGAAGCTTTCGAACTCCTTCAGGCGTCATCTGAAGTATCGAATTATTCGCCATCGCGAAATTTGCATGACCCTGTCCATCGAGCCACGAATCCACTGCATAACTTCCATAAAAACTCCACATACTTCCATCAAAAAGACTCGACTTGTGCGTTTTCAGTCGCGTCAACTGGTCAAGTCCGTTTTGATCTTTGACGAGGAAGAAGAAGTCTTGTCCGGATTCATGATCTGATGGGACGCATGAACAGTTGAAACCTAGATTTTTGGTAGGCCAATAGACAAGTTCCTTTTGGACTTCAAAAAACCCGTGATTAGGTAAAGATAGAATTCCTCGACCCATTTCGGTCACCTTGTTATCAGCCATTCCTAGCTCTTCGGGTAAGACAATACCATTCTCTAAAACTGTCCAAGTTTCTGTTTCAAAGTTGAAGACTTGAAATCCTATCTGGATTTGCTTCAAAGACATGATTTTAGTCTCGAACGTAGGATAATAGAAATATCCGGCCAATGGCTCAGGACTTTTGAATTCTTGGAGATGATTATTTTCCAGCCTATATAGCTTTTGGGTTAGAAAATTACTCGGATCATAGCTTGTAACCCAAATCTGCCCTTTGCTGTCTTCTACGACGTCGCCAAACTCAAGGTTCTTCAAGTCATGACTCAGATCCAATCGGCGCCAACCTGAAGCGTCTTCGTGAATGAAGAAAACCTTTCTACCCATTCTCCAGAGCCGTGAATTCTGATCGACCAGCCAAGGGTATTCCGTGGAACCTGGATCATCACCCGGTTGTAAAACTTCACTGAACTTGGAAAGCTTATGCCATGATCCATCTGCAAAATAAGCGAATTCGTTGTGTCCCGAACACCATAATCGCCCCTTTTTGTCTATATTAAAAAAGCCGCAATGATATTCATAACCATTTTTGAGGTCAGTACGTTTTTCGATCCGTCCCGATTCATCGAATTGTAGATATTCACTTCGAACTTGTTGATCCGGGGATCTGTATACAGTGTATGCGGAGAGGGCACCATCGGGTGCCTTGTGAAACTTAAAATAAGATGCATCATTAAACTCAGACCAGACTTCCCATGCATCATTTACATATCTAGCAGTTCTAGAACTTCCTGTGTCATTGCTAAAATTAACCAGCGGAATACCTGATTGGGTTACAGAATGCCCTTGAACACTCCAATTTTCACCATTCTCTTGGAAATCAAGTTTTTTCGTTTCCCAGGTTGACTTGTTGATCCAAAAAGAAATCTCCGCTTCAGCTTCGTGCCCTGCGCTGTCGCTGCTTCGAACAATCAATCGCAATCTTGAATTTGAGACCAGAGGTTGCTCCCAAGCCTGCACTATGGAGAATCCCAATTCCGGGTCGCATGGAACAAATTCTCCCATGCCTTTCCCTTTGCACTGCCCTTTGGTGCAGATCACGCTGTTGCCAGCGAGCTGATCCCGACCTAAGATCTCGAAGCTTACTTTGCACTGCAAATTCTTGTTCAGAATATCCTTGTCAACCAGATCATGACTCGCACCAATACTCGCTTCGATGACTGCATAGGGAACTCTCAAAACGGAGCCCGGAACCTTTAAATCCTGTGCCTTCCATTCCAAGGACAGATCGGGCCTACTGTCGGTAACAATTATTGTTTGGCAGGAGGGCGGAGACTTACGACCTAATTTATCGCTTGCGTAAACATGGTAATCGTACACGCCGTTCTCTGACGCAATGACTTCATCGACTCGCTGGAAGACACCCGAATCTTTGCATGCTTTAGGAACGCAGCTATTACGCTCTTCTCTGCAAACGAGAAGTTGCTCACCGAATCTTGCTGGTTTCCAATCCAAAGTTTTACCCTTGGCAACGACTATAGGATGGGCATTTATGGCACCACTTAACTTAACATCGCCATGAAGAATGTAGAGCGGGCAGGACTTTTCGGAATTTAGGAGGGCCGGCATAGCATCAATACCGTTGGCAACATGCCGTCCATAAAGTCTGATAGAATAAGCGCCTTCGGGGAGATCGGCGACGGGGACCTTTGCCTGTGAGTTAAGGGATCCAGAGCCTAAACGTTTATCAAACATGGTGCGAAGAAATTGATTATTAGTGGTGTACAGGTCGAGACGGTACTCGAGGCCATGAACATCCCCGGCAAATGCCAAAGATTCAGGAGATTGGAGCCACTCATCGGCATAGTGGCCTTCCGGGGGGCAGTTCAGCGACAAGGAAAAATCACTGAGAGTTTGTAAATTTTTCTTAATGACTGATGAGCTGGAAAAATACGAGGGGTCAAGGGCAATGGTCAAAGACTGTTTGGATTGGGCTTCGACAACCGTGATTGAACCCAGCTCCTGAGGAACTTCGATACAACCCCCGTTAGTCACCGCCAGAGTTTTTATCAAACCCTGTTCGCTTACAAACCGGGCTTGTAAACGTTTTGCTCCCTCACCATAAAAAGAGAGGCCGCTATCGTTTAGAATTTTTATATACCGCCCTGTGGCAGAGGACGGCAAGGCGCACTCAACGGCAAGATCCTGGACTGAGTTATTCAGACGATGACAGCCCGCGATCAAGAGGAACCCACAAAACCAAAGCAGTGACTTCATACTCACCTATTCTGTATGTGTCAAAGAGACACCACTTTTATGAGTAAAGCCACTGCTTGTCAAGGCGCAATATGGTATAATTTATATGTTATTCAATTATTTCATAGCTTCGATAAGGGCCGCTCTAGCTAAATTTTCATTCTCCACGCCATCGTTCGACGAGGTATCGATTGGAAATTTAACAGCAGCATTAGTATGGGCTAGTGGTACTGTGGCTTCCGCTGCCTTCAGTCTGATATCCGTTACACCTTTCTTGGCTCCCGGGAAAGCCCCGTGACAAGTTGTGCAGCTAGCTGTGTAATAGGCTCTTGCTGCAGTCAGTTCAGCTGCATTAGGAATCGCTCGAGCTGCGACATTAGCTGGAGGAGTTGCCGGTGGCGTAGCCGTCGCAGGCTTATCAGCATCGGCTGGGGGCGTCGGCGTCACCGTACTTGGCGTCGTATTCGCCGTTTTACCATCAGTTTTCTTATCAGTCGGCTTGGTAGCACTATCCGGAGTCCCGGTCTGCGTGCGACGGTAATCTTCGGGATTGGGCCGTTCGGTTCCACATGCAACGGCCATCATTGTAATGATTATGGCAACTACGATCGAATGCGCTCTCATTGGTATCCCCTAGCCTGAGTTTCAACATGTTAACTGGTGCATCGCGTATTCCAAGTTCCATGCCATGGGAATTTCACAGAAACATTCTGTGCTTTTTCATGGGTTTAATACATGGCCCTTTAGCCAAAACCCATGCGCAGCACCGTGCCCATGGAAAAATTTCCGTACATTCTGACAGCAGTGAACAGAGTATCGACAGCAGCCTCCGATTTTCTGTAGACGGTTTGGCAAGCCCTCGGTAAGTTCGGCGTCAAGAGCCGGTTTCAGCTGGCTTTTTTAGACGGCACGGACTACTTCATGGAGCTGTGGATTGCCGCATCGGGAAGGGGGTGGATGGCAACACCCCGGCGGTTGGGGTCCCCAGGGCAAAAACCAGCCGACTCTGGTGTTCGACAGTCCATCTCATGACAGAAGTCCCTGAAATGTCATCAATACGATGAAATTGCGATACAATGGTAAAGGTCAACGTTGGACAGTATTGGGCTGCACGTCAGAGCCAAGATTGCGCCAAAGGGTGATTGTGTAACCGTAACGAGGGCAGCATGGATATCATCCTCTATTCGATTCCGTTTTTTATCGGGGCCATGATCGTCGAATTTTTTTACGCGCGCGCAAAAAAGCTGCCGTACTATCGCCTGAACGATACGCTCAGCAACCTGAACGCTGGGATCTTTTCCCAAACCCTCGCCTTTATTCCGCTGGCGCTGGTGCTGATGTTATATCCGCTGGTCTATGAAAATTGGTCGTTGGGCCTTTTCAGGGGCAAAACCGATATTTTGACGTTCATCCTTTGCCTCGTGCTGGTTGACTTTGTTTATTATTGGGCTCATCGGACATTTCACCGCACAGGACTGGGCTGGACGGGGCACATCGTCCATCACCAAAGCGAGGAGTACAACCTGTCCGTTGCCTTGCGTCAGAGCTGGCTGCAGGGCGTGCACGTTCTGCCTTTTTTAATGGTGCCGGCTTTTTTCGGTTTTGAACCTGCCGTGGCCTTCACCTGCAGCGCTCTGAATACTGTTTATCAATTCTGGATCCACACCAAAGCTATCGATAAATGCCCGCGCTGGTTCGAAGCCGTCTTCAATACCCCTTCGCATCATCGGGTCCATCACGGGCGCAATCCACAGTACATCGATAAAAACTATGCCGGCTCCTTGATTATCTGGGACAAGATGTTCGGGACGTTTGAACCCGAGAAGGAACCGGTGGTTTACGGAATCACCCAAGCGATGCAAAGCTGGAATCCTCTGGTCGCTCAATTCGATCCGTGGCGGCAGTTGTTTAAAAAGGGCCAAGGCAAAGGACTGTGGCTGAACATGAAATACAATGCCTACCCGCCTGGCTGGAATGAAGTGGATGGTGATAAGGTGCCGCCTCTGATTCCGCGTGATAAGTATGATCCGCAAGTTTCGTCAACCCACAATAAACTGTCTTGGGCTGCTTTTGTGGGAGCCCTTCTCCTGCTCCTGGTGTTCATGCTCAAAGGCTTGGCCCAACCGATGTTCACGCAGGCCGCATTCGCTCTGGCTATTGTGTCCTTGCTCTGCCTCAGCGGATACTGGCAGGATCCCAAATCCAAGGGAGAAACCCCTTGAACGCCCTTCGCGTTTTACGCCTGATCATAAGCCTTCTGATTGTGACCTCGGTGTCCACGATACTTACGCATTTGCTTGAAGTTCGGCCGCAGTTCTCGTCTTTGAGTTTCTTCAGCTTCTTCACCAATCAAAGCAACCTGCTCGTGGCTCTGTTTTTTGTCATCGAGGCCGTCCTGCGCTGGCGGAATCAACCTCTGTCCCGAAGCGTCTATGATCGGACGCGCGGCGCCTTGATTCTTTACATGTCGATGACCACCAGCATTTACTGGCTGTTCCTACACGGTCTGATTCATTTCGTTTCGCCAGCCGCCACCGCCGCCAATATTTTTTTACACTCCGGGGCCCTCAGCTTTCTGCTGCTGGACTGGCTCTGGGATCGCCCTCAGACGCGTATGTGCAAACGTTTCTTTATCGTCTGGCTGGTCTATCCACTGCTTTATGGGATCGTGATCATGCTGCTGGGTAGCATGCGGGCCTGGTACCCTTATCCCTTTCTGGATATTGATAAACTGGGATTTGGTAAGTGGGCGGTGTGGAATGGAGCCATGGCATGCGGCATCGGCCTGCTGGGCGTCGTCATCATCCTCGCCAACAACAGGCTCCGCCGCGAACCGCTCAAAAGTCCGTAAGCGTATAGCTGGATCCGCGACGTCCGGATCGAACGGCACTCGTCGCCTGTTCGATCCAACCCTTGTAAGGTTCAACCAGCGTATCCACAGACAGCCCTGCTTCACAGGCATCCGGCCCCGTCGAAACCAAGGCAAAAACCCGCAGAATCCCGCCCTCGTCGATAAAATCCGGACCACCGCTATCCCCTGAACAGGACCCATGACGCGATCCAGCGCTGAGCACGACCATGCTGGCTTCGGGAAAGGTTCGCACATAACGCAGGGGAATTTTCCGCAGGATGTTGGTTTTACCACGGCAGATGGTCGTTGTGCATCCGTAGCCCGCGGTTGTGATCTGGCCATTGATGAAGTCCACACCACTCCCTGCCAGGGGAGCGGGTTGATAGGCGTCAGGAATCCTCGAATCCAAATAGGCTAACGCAATATCATAAAGAGGTCGACCGGGGCTCAGCAGCTGGTCCGGGCGCTCAGCATTGACAATTTTTTTATCATAGGCGTCACCCTTGTCCTGGGTATATTGCGCATGCACCGCGATGCGACGGATCTTGATCAGAGGCT
The DNA here is from genome assembly GCF_035638955.1 of Oligoflexus sp. GTDB lineage: Bacteria > Bdellovibrionota_B > Oligoflexia > Oligoflexales > Oligoflexaceae > Oligoflexus. Next base: position 83,393 of record NZ_DASQYZ010000344.1, read on the forward strand.
GCTGCTTCATACCCAGTTTGGGATTATAAGCCGTACTAAAAAGAGCGTAAGCGCGACGACTTTTATCGTTAAAACAGTGAGCCGCGGTCAAGAGAACGTCACGAGCCAACACCACCGCGGTACAGTATTGACCAACATCAGGATCTGGATCCATAATCGACACCGTATGCGAGGCAATCGGATCTTCGGGGTCAACCCGTTCGCCGTTTACGATCTTCTCGGATGAATCTTCACCGAGATGTTTGCAGGACGGGGCCAACACCAGAATCATAATGGACAGACAAAGTCCTCCCCGCCGAGCCTGATGTCTCTGCATGCGTCTTCCTCCGCGATGGATCATGTTTGTCTTATTGTTTTACCATGGGGGGATCATGAAAGAGAAACGAATTACCAGTTTTGTGGAATTTTGGCCGTTTTATATGAGCCAGCATCAGGATCGGCACAGCCGGGCGTTGCACTATGGAGGCAGCCTTGTGTCGCTGGGACTTGTGATTGGAGGTGTCGCCAGTGGCAGCGGCCTGCTTTGCCTGGCAGCGCTTCCTGCTAGCTATGGACCCGCTTGGATCGGGCACTTTGTGGTCGAAAAAAATCGACCCGCCACATTTCAATATCCGTTTTATTCACTCCTTGCGGATTACGTTATGCTGTTTCGCTTTTTGACCGGACGACTTGGGCCGCACATTCGAACGAAGAGCTGATACGTCCTGGGCTGTGACCAGATAATCGAAGAGGGGACCGCGATTACCCGCGTGATCTTCGCCCTGCACACAGATTTTGACGGGTAATTCCTGGCTCCTGATTCGCGTGGGAATACGACGGTAAGGCGCAAGAGTCAGGCTTTCGCAACGTGTGGAATTTGCAGGACCAAAACCTATCCAAAAAAAGGACAGCTCAGGAACCTGAAAAATAGGTTCAAAGGTCAACCCAAGGTCGGTGGCTCTCATGGCAAGGTCTGGTTTTAAGGTGGGTGGGCGGGTGTCGATGCTTAAGACAACCACTGTAGGAAATCGCGCGTCGGCCTCAGCCTTGAGAAGGCAAAGAAGATAAACGCCGTTGTCCCTGGGAAGGTCCGTCCTCGGTAAAGGGGTCTTGAGATAATCATCCTCGTCACGACAGTCCACTTCACCAACAGGTCCCAACTTCCAAAGGGCTCCGGGTGCCTGCACATTCCAGCGAATGGGTTGATTCTGGGCATCAATCGGTCGTGTCGGGGTGTTGAGAGCATCCCGATAAGACACAGTCGAGGGCGGTGGTAACGCGCATTTTGATCCAAATTGCAGCGTTTTCTCAGCAAAGCAGCGATCCAGACCCACGATGTCGATCGCATAATTTTTATTGGCAACCATGAAAGCACCAGGCCTTTGCATAGCGCAGGGATTGCCCAGGTAGCAGCTCTCGCTGATCCCCGTGCCGCTGGTGGTGTTGATGACCGCGTAGACCTCGCCCTGGGCGTTCAGAACAGGCGATCCGCTACTGCCTTCCTGGATATCAGCACAGCCGTTGCGATGGGTGTCGAACCACGTCCAAAACCATTCCACCACAGAAACCCGCGTTTCTTCCACACAATGAGCCGCACGTAAAAACTGTTCTTCAGAAGGGAAATTCCCTTCCGGAATGCCCACGGTTTGAATCGCACTTCCCGCTCGCACAGGAGCCGATGCCTGCGGCAAGGCCTGAAAACCCTCGCGTTCCAATTCAGCCCAGCTGACGTTCAATTCCACCACAGCCAGATCCACAGCTTTCATGCTGGCATAAACGATGGATTGCACTTGAACCGTTTTCCGTGCGGCCGGCGTATCGACAAAATAATTCAGAACCAGATTCCATGAAGACGGTGCGGCTCGATTCACCCACACCTCATAGCTGCTGGCACGATCGGTGTAGGGCATCACGCAGTGGGCATTGGTCAAAGCCGTCGCTGACGTTGAAGACGACGCTCCTGCAGGTTTCCAAAGAAAGGCTGTGCAGTTCATAGCGCCTTGCAAACGACCGATCGAAGCCAGCGGCTGATGGGCCCCATGAGCATTTTTCAGTAGGACAGACGGCTCGGGAAAGCCACCTTCTTCATTTTGAAATTTTGAATTGTATGATGTTTGACAGGCAAACAGAACAGTGACAACCAACAGTGAGAAACGATGCATGCGGATCCCCAACCGGGTTTAAGGTTCGCGACTGTTCTAGCATAGACTACCTGGCCCGTCGCACGGCAAGTTGACCAGACGCATGGAGTTCGACAAGCCCACGGTTTTTCGCTAAAGTTCCGGCACTCTAATCCAATGTTTCAGGCAGGGGAGTCTTATGACCGACAATCACCCACAAAACATTACCAGCGTGCTGCACGAAGAACGCAGCTTCATGCCGCCCAAGGAATTCCAGGCTCAGGCGAAGATTGCATCGATGGCTCAATACGAAGACATCAGACAGAAAGCGAAGCAGGACCCTGATCAGTTTTGGGCTCAGAAAGCCCGGGAATATTTGCATTGGCAAAAGGATTTTACCAGGGTCCTGGATTGGCAATTGCCGCACGCGCAATGGTTTGCCGATGGCAGGCTCAACGCTTCCGTGAACTGCCTCGATCGCCATGTGCAGGCGGGCCTCGGCTCCAAAACAGCACTCATTTGGGAAGGTGAGCCTGGCGAAGAAAGACGCATCAGTTACGCTGAACTGCTGCAGGATGTCAGCCGTTGCGCCAACGCCCTCAAACAGCTGGGAATTCAGAAAGGTGATCGCGTTACCATTTATATGCCCATGGTACCCGAAATTGTCGTCGCGCTTCTGGCCTGTGCCCGTCTCGGCGCGCCCCATAGCGTCGTTTTCGGCGGCTTCAGTTCGGAAGCTTTAGCCAGCCGCAACAATGATGCCAAGGCGAAACTCATCATCACAGCCGATGGCAGCTATCGTCGCGGCGCGATCGTGCCTTTGAAAGAAAATGTCGACGCTGCTCTTCTCCATTCCCCGACCGTTAAAAAAGTGCTTATTTTGCAGCGTACACGTCAGCCCTCTGCAGCCCCGTGGGTGCAAGGGCGTGACTACGACTGGCATGAGCTGATGAAACAGCAAAGTGATGTCTGTGCTCCGGAAGAACTCGACAGTGAACATCCCCTGTTCCTGCTGTATACATCCGGCAGTACCGGCCAACCCAAAGGGATTCTGCATACGACCGGCGGTTACCTTCTGGGTTGCACCATGACCTTTGCCGAAGTCTTTGATCACCGCGACAGTGATGTGTACTGGTGCACGGCCGATGTCGGTTGGGTCACGGGTCACTCGTATGTCGTGTACGGACCTCTCGCGAACGCGGCCACAGTTGTGATGTATGAAGGGGCTCCGAACCATCCGGATGCTTCCCGATTCTGGCAGATCATTGAGAAGCACAAGGTCACCATCTTTTATACCGCGCCGACCGCCATTCGCTCCTTCGTGAAGTGGGGTGATGAGTTTGTGGATAAGCACGATCTTTCATCCCTGCGTTTGCTGGGAACGGTCGGCGAACCGATCAACCCTGAAGCGTGGATGTGGTACCGCGAAAAGATTGGAGGCAATCGCTGCCCTATCGTGGATACCTGGTGGCAGACGGAAACCGGCAGCATCATGATTGCGCCCATGCCCGGTGCCACGCCGACCCTTCCTGGAACGGCGACTCGACCTGTCTTTGGCATCGAGGTCGATGTGGTAGATCACGACGGTCGCTCGGTTCCCGACAACACGGGCGGGTTTTTGGTTATCAAAAAACCCTGGCCCAGCATGCTGCGGACCATCTATGGCGACGACGAACGCTACCGCAAGCAGTATTGGTCGCATGTGCCTGGCGTATATTTTACCGGTGACGGGGCGAGACGCGATGAACACGGTAATTTTTGGATCATGGGGCGCATTGATGATGTCCTGAATGTGTCCGGTCATCGCCTGTCCACCATGGAAATCGAAAGCGCTCTGGTCAGCCACGGAGCTGTGGCCGAAGCTGCGGTGGTGGGTCGTCCCGATGCGATCAAAGGTGAGTCCATCTCCTGTTTTGTGACCCTCGAAGGGAAAACCCAACCGAGTGCCGATCTCAAGAATGAATTGATCCAGCATGTCGTCAAACAAATCGGAGCGCTGGCTCGACCCGACGATATCCGATTCACCGAATCGCTGCCCAAGACCCGTTCCGGCAAGATCATGCGCCGCTTCTTGCGCGATATTGCCGCAGGTCGAACATCCGGCGGAGATATGACAACGCTGGAAGATCTGGGCGTTCTGGAACGTCTGCGGCAGGTGGAAGAGCAGGAATCCCTGTAAAAATTTCCGGATGTGGAAGGGCCCCACCCTTCCCTCCACCATAAGCGTAGCTTCTTCCAGGACTTTCGAAATCCTGTAGCATCCTCCCAAATAGCTTACAAAGGTTCACCAGCAAGCCGCTGAAGACACCAGCAATTATCTGAAATTGCGGCACGTGCCATGAACTTAGCGTAACTCAAGGTTTTGCAGCCTGCACATAGAATTGGACTCACCCCATTATTCTTGTTAATAGGATTAGTCAGATTAATATCAAGGATAAGCGGTGATCATGAGCAACTTTCGGACACAACGTTGGACCCTGATCCTGACGCTTTCGGTCGGAATGGTGGCTGCCTGTCAGAAAGCCAAACTGCCCAAGGCGTCTGACCCTGAGAACAAGAGCCAGACTTCGCTGGTCGCTTGTGAAGATCTCAACCTCGCGCGGGATGCTGCCTGGACCGCCGTGTTTCTGCGCAAATTTATCAGCTGCGCTTCCATTCAAAAAAATGACAAGCAGGAAACCTTTGATCAAACTTTACGTTTGATCGATGCGGTGGGTCCAGAACCTTTACAAAAAGCCATGGATTTGCTCCTGCTCCGCCCCGCGTCTTTTGCCGAGGACGGCGTTTATCCCAACCTCAGCGCTGTGATTACGCTCATGGACCGCGGCACGCATGATGAGAGGGGTCTGGCTTTAACGGGAACCGAAGATCGGTGGAGCACTCTGCAGACTTCACTCAGCTCGGTACGACCGCGCCCTGTTCTGCAATTTCTGATGGCATTGGAAGACGCGGGAGCGCTGGATGGTTTTGTAGCGGAACTGATTGCGTGGAGTGATGCCCTGCCTGCCGGTGCCATTTCTGGGCTAGCCCACAAAGTTCTGACTGATGCCGGGACGAGACGCGATATCCAGCAGCTGCAGCGCGCAACCATTGATGATCCCATTTTTACAGAGCGCCTGCACAAGCTCTGGCAGCCTCGATTTTTCCCGTGGCAGGGCCAATCGTCAGGAACTGAGGACCCTAAAACTTTCTTTGGACATGCGCAGCATTTTTGGAATCAGGCTTCGATCGATCAGCAAAAGCGCTGGGCTCATACTACAGCCGCCGTTCTGCGAATGGGTCTGGAAACCCAGGTCGATGAGCTGCTGCGGCGCACGCATGACCTCTATGACTTGGGGCGATCCTATGCTCTCAGACAGACCCATTTTCTAACGGACCTGCGCGCAGTTCTGGAGCAGGCACTGCAAACCAGTTTAAAGGATCTGCAACCGGCGATGAACGGGTTGAATCAGATCAAGGACAACCCCAGTTACCGGGATGCTTTTGAAGAGAAAGCCGGCTCGACCTATCTGCACGAGCTGGTCGAGGATTTTATTTGGGAAGGCGGGCGTTTGCAGAGTTGTCCGATGGAATTTGCCGGCATGAAATCTCAGCCTGGTCTCATCCATCCGCGCGCCATTCTTCAACCGCTTCTGACGCCGCAGGCTGCCTGTCAGGGTCGTATTCCACTTCTGCTTTATTTGGATGAAACCCTTGGACTTAACTGCCGGACCGGTGTCTGCGCGCGAGGCTGGATGACCGATGAAGTCCAGGTTGATGCAGCGGACCTGACCAGGCTTGGCACGTTCGCCTGGAGTTGGCTGGAAAAGGAGCTGCGCGCGGATCCCTACCGCTTGAAAAATCGGCAGCTGGCCTATGGACCTATCGAAGGTGAAACCCTGGAACAGCTGAAAATTTTCTGGCACGAGCATCTGCCTCGAACCGCCGAGGAATTGGTGCAGGTTGACGAAAAGATCGCGCAGGATCCACGTTTCCAGGCCCTTCTTAAAAAGGATTTCCTGGAAGCCTGGTATGGTCTTACCCTGCAAAAGCTTAACACCCTGGCTGATGAATTCCATGATATCTGGCCGGATGCTAAAAATCCGGAAGGCTGGTTTCAGAAAAACAGCGACAGCAAACTGCAGCGTGTGGGGCTGGGACTTTATGCCTTTGGCACTTTGGATGACGCCTATGCGCGGGCCTTGCCTGTGCATGAGGCCTGGCAGAAACTGCAGGCGGACTTACCGGGTGTGATCGATGAAGGCAACTTCAGTCAGATTCTGAATCCTCTGCGGGAACTGTCGAGTCAGATCAAAAATACCCAGGTTTCCATTAAACCGGAAACTGAAAAAATGACAACGGAATGGCCCGGTGGTGTGGCCTCGCATCTTTCCTATCGACCCGATGGCAGCCCCGTGAATCAGGTTCAACCTTATGGAGCGGATCGCCTGGTCAGTGACGCTGCCAACGGCTGGATGATGCTGTCCCGCTATCGGGACCAGTTGCCGTTGCTGACCGCCGCAGCCGATCCGTCCCGCGCCAAGGCCCTGGAAGCATGGATTCAGAATCAATACCTGACGGAGTGGTCCGCATCCTTACAAAAAAGTTTGGGCCTGGGCACGGATGATTTGCCGCTGGATCTCTTTCAAGGTCGAGCCCTCACGCGCGAGGATGTCCGAATCTTTACGCTATTTGCAGCCCAAAATTGGTTGGGTGTGCAGCCCCGGCTTCCCGCTCAGACGAAGATTGCCCGTCAGCCGGAAACACCGTCGTTAACCAAAGACCACGCGCCGCAGGCCTTTTTAGGCATTCCCGTGCTGGCTGGCTCGAGTCAAACCTGGGCAGGGTTTTGGGCGTTCAACAGCGGAATTTTTTCTGCTGAGCAGACCACGTTGAAGACTATTTTGTCTCGGCTTCCTCAGGATGAGGCTGCAGCGAAACAGGAATTTCTGCAAGCTGCGCAGACACCGCAGATCGTCACGCAGGGTCGATTGAACCTCATCGACCGGGATAAACTTACGGCACAGCAAAAAATTCTGGTGCAGCTGCAGGCCGCCAGCTCGCTCTATAAATCACGAGGTCAACATCAGATCGTGCCGGCAGTTGGATTTGATGCCTTCTGCGCCAACGGTCAAGGTGTGGGCGAATGCCCCTTCACCGTCGATAGTTTCAACACCTGGCGCCGCTTTATGGAAGAGCGGGTGCTGGATCATTTCTGTCCCTTCATTCACAACGACTCGTTCAGCGCCACGTTTCAAATGCGGTGGCGCGATGCTCTCGGATTCCAGGACAGCCCGGCCCAGATCGCCCAACTTTGTGTGGGGAATCAGGCCTGGAGATCCGGGAGCATTCCAGCCAAGGTTTGGGAACAAAACTGGATGACGGTTTTACAGATGGGCCGCAATCCTCAATTGAAATCGGGTCTGCAGCAATTGCCCGAGGTCATCCGACGCCTCAAGCTGAAACCGGTGTCCGGTGATTATCAGAAATTTGTTCGCTTCCACGAACTGACGCCGCTCTGGATTCCCGTAGCCAATGCCCGGCTCCAGCATAGGGAAGGTGTCTATGCCGCCTTCCGATGGCATGCTCCCGGTATGATCGATCATGTGATGGCCGCCTATAATCATGAAATCGGTGATCGCCCCTTTACCGATGCCGTGAAAAAGTTAGGCCGTCAGTCCAGCAATGGGGCCAATCCGGTTTTTGATCTGATCCATACCATCACCGAATCCTATCAGGCGAGTGTGAAGGCGGGGGATAGCACGGCTGCTTTTATTCTAAGGCTGGCCGATCGCATCAGCCAGGATCCTCTATTGATTCAAACCACGAGCCGGTTGCTGGAAAAGCCCGAGGATCCCTTTGCCGGCATTCTCCTGGCCTATACCTTTCCCCAGGCTATGAAAGTCGGAGTTTTCGAAGATTTTGCGTGGGATCATCCCAGTTACAAACTGATGCGACTGGCCTTCCAATCCGAAAATCGACGCCTGATGTTGGGCCTGGTCGCGGCTTTTGATCGCCTGTCGCCTAAACTGTGGAAGATTTATCAGGATGCGAAAGCCGGCTACCCGGACCTTCCCACCATGGCCGTGGATACTGAAAAGTTGCTGCGCTTTACCGCCGATGTTTTGCACAGCGCCGATGATCAAGGGAAGCTTTCGAAGCTATGGAAAGATCTTCTGCGTCAAGGTCTTGCCGATGATGCCCTCGCTTCGGTCATTCGACTCGTGCATCATTTGCGGGAACCTTTGGTCGATCTGAATAATGCCTGGCAGCCGTCCCTTTTGGAAAATCTGGATCAGGTGATGCATAGCACTCTGAACGCTTCTTTGAAGCTGACGGCCTGGCTTGAAAAAATACCTGCCGATGCAAGCTTTGATCTTATGCTTCGAGCCTGGCGCGGCATGACCGAGGGTTCTCTGCAGCACGATGGACGCCAATTTTGGGGCTTGCTGCAGGATCGAAGGCTGGGTTTGGGTGAAAACGGCATTATCCTGGAGCAGATGCGGGATCCTGCGTTGCGCACGGACCTGCGCTTTTTGTTAAAAACTCTGTGGTCTCTTGAAGCCGATCAGGTTCTGGCGGCGTTTGACGAGTGGGAAGACCTGGCGATTTCCACGCAAAAGGTTCTGCTCTACTTCGAGAAGAATGTGCAGTGGCGCGGAACCGGTGCCATCAGCTATCAGTATTTTATTAAAACCCTGGATCATCAAATGGAAAATGGTCAACAGCACCTGCGGGATCAGTTGAACCTTCTCCGCAACTGGCTGCAACCGGACCCGGTCACGCAGAACTGTCAGAGTGAGGATGCAGCATGTTAAGCCCCATACGCCTCAGCCTTTGTTTGATTCTTGTCACGGCCTGCAGCGGTTCGAGCAAAAAATTGCCGAAAACCACAGCACATCAGGACACGCCGGCCACGGAAGTCACCAGTCCTTTGCCGCCGGCTTTACCGGATCGACCCGTGACGCCTGCGCCGTCGCAATCACCGGATCTCCTGCCGGTTCCCAAACCCAATCCATCGGCGCCCAACCCTCTGCCTCCAATTGATGACAGCGTGCCGGCGCGCGATCGGGTGCTGGCCGCAACGGGCCGCCTTTGTAATGATACCGAGTTCGGCAAGACCGGTCTTGAAGTGTGCTGGAAGTCCGGGGTGGCACGCACGATTTCCCGCTTCGATACCATCACTCTGAATTTTTCCTTGCAGCGCGGGAACGGCGGTCTGGTGGAGCAACTGGCACCGGAACAGGTGAACAGGAATTTTCAAATGCTCGACAGCAAAGGTCAAAAGATCAACGGCACTCTGGTCTGGAAGGATAATCGAACCCTGCTTTTCGATCCCTATCAGGAACTGCGCCCCGACGAAACCTATCGTGTGCAGATTCTGTCCGAACCAGGTTCTGAGCAGAGACCGATTTCCAATCAGGGTCGTCCATTGACCCCGTTTCATCTTGAGCTTGTCACCGGCTCGGCCTTTCGTATGAGCCATCGTATGGATGGCCTGGACCTTTCCCTTAAGCAGGGTTTGCAGTTGAATCGCATGCTGCACCCGAAACCTGTGCTATCCAGCCAGCTCGATGATGCATCGAATGCCAAACGCATCAGCCTGCGCCGCTTGGGTTCCAAAGACAGTTGGCTGGCCTGTGAAGCGAACTGCACCGCGAAGAATTATACTGTAACTTTGGAAAACTCGCTGGCCCCGCAGCCGGGCATAAATGCCTATGAATGGTCGATCACAAGTCAACGCGGGGAAACCTATTATCGACAGCTCGCGTTTGTTTGGGGTGATTTGACGGAAGCGCGTCATTCCACTTTGATTCACGCCGCACTCGATGCGAACAATGGTCTGCCGGCTTTTGCCCGGCTGATCAGCGATTTTGCTGCAGGCCGTTTCACCATGGATTTCGTGGACGAAGCTGGACGACTTTTTCCGAAATTGGGCTTCAATGGCATCATGGAAGTTAAAAAGGCGTCCTATCCGAGCGCTTTTCCTTCGGGATGCGATGGCCGGGCGGGTTCCAGTTTTATCTACCTGCAAAACCTCGGACCGTTTTGCAATCTGCCTGTGAGCGGTCAGACACCGATTCTCGGCGGGCTGGTCGGCAAGGTCAACTATAAGGCCATCAGTGATATCTATGTCACGGAAATGAAAATTGCGGAAACCCCCGGCAATGTCAGTGCCCGCCTGATTCCGGAGCGGGATAATCTTGCCGTTCATATGGGAGTCAAAACCTTTCATGGTCGTCTGAAGATTATCATTCGCATCGATGAGGCCAAATATTTAGGAATTTCGGTCCCAGGAGCAACGGGCTATTTTGTTTTTGATACGTCCTTCCAAATGGATGGACCCCTGCGCGAGTCCCACGCAAAAACGGATATGAATGCCCAGGGTGGGCGTATTTCACTCCAGATTCGCGGTATTCAAGGTTTTGATCTGCGCAACTCGCGCAACGGTGACGAGAATGGTTCCATGTTCTTTGACACCAAGGACTGGTCGGATCATGTTGCAGTTGCGGATCCCCAGCAGATTGATAGCAACTCAGGTCTTTGGGCCAGCATTGTGAATTACATCGTCAACCAGGCTGTTCGGGAAAAGGTCGATTCGTTCAAGCCTCAGATCGTCAACGGGATTGCGCGGGATATCATTCAGATCGTGGCCCCAAACAGTCTCAGCACGATCGCTCATCAGCTGGGACAGGGTCTGACCTTGCCTATGCCCTACTACCTTCCCGAGCCGATCGCATCCTATAAGGCCAAAATCAAAGGTCAGATTTTCGATGGGCTGGGACTGGAATCCACGGCAGATAATCGGTATATCATGGCCAAAATCGGTGTGAATATCGAGGGCATCCCGGTGGATGGTCAGGAACCTCCCCCTGCCATGCACGGCGACAGCGGCGTGCTCCAGCTCAGCAAAGGGACTCTGCCCACACCCATGGAATTGGGTATATCGGTGGGCTCGGGGTCTTTGCTCGCCCTTCCGGTGGACGCTTTGAATCAGACGCTCCAGGATATTTGGCGCAAGGGCATGTTCAATTTGAGTTTGAATCAAAAGGTGATCCGAACGATTGAACGTTTTGCTGTTTTTGATCCGAATCAGCTCAAGAACGGCAAGGAAATTCTGTTGGCGGAATTCATTCCCAAACTGATGAGCAGTGATCTGACACGGGTGCAGGCGATCGGTACCGATGGCAAACCCATCACAATTGGGCGCGAAGATATCATTAACCTCAGCATTCGGCCCCTTCTGCCGCCCGTCCTGCATCTCCTGCCCACCGAAGGCACGGGTGATGGCCGCGCACTGCCAAAATTCGAATTGGCCTTCGGCGACATGCTGATGGAGGTTAAAGGTCAACATGATGGCCGCGCTTATAAGCTGGCGACCATACGCATGGCCATGCGTTCCAAAAGCGAACTCGGTTTCAGGAATTACAGCAATCCGAAAAAGTTGAAAGCTTTTGATCAGGTGGGGGCGTTGAGCCTCGTCATCGATCGTAGTGCCGATTCACTGGATTTCATGGTCGAAGTGCTGGAAGGTCCAGAGGACAATCCCTTTGGTTTTGACACGGAAAAATTGCGTTCAGCCGTCAATAGCATGGTGGATGAACTCTTCCTGCCCCTGGTGAATGATACACTCCGTGAATTGCCTCTGACCGGACTCAAGACCTGCGGCCTGGAACTGGATGCCGGGCAATTGGCATTCATGCCGGTCCCTCGCCAGCATGCAGCCAGCACGCTTGTATTAAAAGCGCCGATCAAATCCTATCCCTATACCGGCCACTGTGATTTGAAACCGGATATGCCGGAGAATCCCGAACCTTTGCCTGATCCAGAGCCGGAGCCGACTCCCACTCCTGGTCCAACACCTGGCCCAGGCGGCAATCCTGGCGACGCCGATGGGGATCCCATTCCTTATAACCTGAGCATGGATTTCAATCAGATTCCATGGCAGCTCGGGGGAATTGGAACCCTTCCAGAAGTGGAAAGCGAATGCCAGACCCAGGTTTTCTATGATGTGTCCTGCGCGACCGCGCGCGTTGTGTATCGCATGGTCAACGGCGTGATTGAAAAGGATGAACGCGGCCGCCCCATCTACGATTACACGTTGGTCCGCCTGTTTACTTTGGTCAGCAAGGATCAGTATCAGCTGCATCGGGGGGATAAGCCTTCGGTCGAGGGACAGTTCTTCGACTTTAACCGCTGGCCCGAATACGCCCAGGGTTTTGAAGAGAATCTGATCTTCCATGAGTCGATTCGCATGCGAGCTGTGAAAACCCAGCACGGGAACTTCCTACGGCATTATGTTGATTATGAAACCAATTCACCTAAAGCTTCGGGGTTTATTCCCATCCGTAACGTGACCCTGCATCGGCTTTTGGATCGCCCCTTTACCGGCGCGGAAATTTCGACCGAATTTTTCGTCGACCTGAGTCCGATGGTTCCCGTGCCTGATGGCCGTAAACCCCTGGGCAAAGCTGAAGGCTTGGATTACCACATTGGCAATATGCACGTCGTGGACTGTGGGAAGATAGCCTGGTGTAACGATTCCAGTCAGTGGTTGATGATCTATGATTCCAAACTGAGGCCCGAGGATAAAAGCATTCCGGAGGACGTGGTGCCTTATCTCAAAGCAGCTTTGAATTCCATCGTGGCTGGCATGTTCCCCTGACGAGCGACTACCCTTAAGATACTCTCAGGTTCCTGACGATAAATAAGACAAGGAACCTGGGACAAGGGATGGGGCATGAACAGTCTTTCGGATTTGATTCAGCAGGCGCGACGGATGCAAGCCAGCGATATCCACTTGGAATCTGGCGGCAGAGTTTATTTCCGTTGCGATGGGAAGGTCAAAAGTCAAGGTGACGTTATCAGTTTCGATAAGCTTCGCCAGTGGACCATGGACCTGCTGGGACCTCGTTATGAAACCCTGAAATCGGAGCGATCCTTTGACCTCTCCGAGCAGCTGGGGGGCGCCCGATGCCGTATCCATATTTTTTATAGCGCCCGCGGATTGTCCTATTCCGTTCGTCTGCTGGCCCAGAGCCAGCCTACGTTATCCGGCTTAAACCTGCATCCGCATTTCGAAAAAATTCTGCAACTGCAGAATGGACTTGTGCTGATCTCAGGCCCGACCGGATCCGGAAAATCCACCACGCTGGCGGCTTTGATTCATGAATTGAATGTCCGCAAGTCACTGAATATTGTGACCCTCGAACAGCCGATTGAATACTTTCACAGCAACCAGAACTGTTTGATTCGGCAGAGGGAAGTCGGTCGTGATACACCGAGCTTTGATAAGGGACTGAGAGACGCTATGCGGGAGGACCCGGATGTGATCCTGGTCGGCGAACTCAGAGATCGGGAAACGATTCAACTGACCCTGAATGCGGCCGAGACAGGGCACCTCGTGCTGGCGACCCTTCATTCATCGAACGTGAGCGAATCGATCCAGCGCATCCTGAGCGCTTTTCCGGCGGAAATACGCGAGCAAAGTGCAGATCAGCTGGCTCAGGTGCTGCAGGCTGTGGTCTGTCAAACTCTGACCTATATTCCCAAGTTCGATGAACTTGTGCCCGTCTGTGAGCTGTTCTTTACGTCGATTGCAGCCAAATCCAAGATTCGCAACGGCGAAATCAATGCCGTCCCTGACACCTACTATGCGGCGACGGAAGCCGGTTGCCTGACACGTGAGAAATATCGGCAGTGGGTGGAATCCAAACCGAAACTGATCAAGCCTCCACGTAATGCCCCAGTGCCAGCGGCCCCTGCCGAACCCTTGATTCAAGAGCGCTATGAGCCCGCGGTGGAGACCTCGAAAAAATCCAGCAAAGGATCCACCGAGGGTATTTATACCATCGATGATCCGGATGATGATCTTTGGACAGCCATCCGCGATCTGGAAAAAAAATAGGGCGCGTGCTCGCCAGTTTCAATGGCCACGCGCACCTAACAGAGCTTCGGCATAACGTTGGCTCTGCCATTCACTCTGCCGACCCAACCATTCTTCCAGTAAAGTGCTGCCATTCAGGGTTTTTTTGTGAAGCTGGGCCAGGATAAAGACCTGCTCCGTCAGCACCGCTTTTTTCTGCTCGGGACTCAAGGGATTGAGATCGAGATCCGCACTCAGTCGATTGCGTAGCAGGAAGGACTTGCCTTCCCACGTGACAAACGCAAAATAATCCGGCCAGGTCTTGCCCCACATGTCTTCAAGGATGTCTCCGCGGGATAATTTCTGTTGCTGAGCCCAAGGGCCACGCTGAGCCGCGGGATCGGTCAGCTGCTTAAATTCCAAAAGCTGTGGCGTGGAATCAGGCGCTTCCACCAGGAGCAGATAGCGTTCCAGTCCCGCGCTGCCACCGGAATTCACCCGCAGCTGCGCGGCATCAAGAAATTTGCAGGTCGGACATCCGTTGGCCTGCAGTATGGACAATAGAGTTTGACCCTGGGACGCGGCAAGGGCCACGATGGGCCCTTCGAGTTTAATCTTGCCTTTTTTGGTGCTCTGTTTGAGGAGCTTATTTACCAGAGCAGCCGCATCCGGACGCAGACTGTGCGAAGGTCTGTCGGCCATGACCTCGCCGTTCAGAAATCCCACGTAGGCGCGACGCAACTCAGCTTCCAGAGCGCTGTCTTTGATCACAAATTTCAGTGTCGTGAAATAACGCAAGGCATCGAAGATCACCGGGCAGGCGCCGCTGTCATCCACATCATTCGCGGTATACTCGAACGTTCCGCCAAATAAAAGATAACCAAAATTTTCTGGATGCGGATCCCCGAGACAGGGTCCTATCGGTCCCGTGCTGCTCACACGAGCCAGCTCATCATACCAGGTGTTGACGTAAGATCGCATGAACAGCAGACCGCTTTTTTGCGAATGAACCCACTTCTGTTGAAACTGTTCCGCGGACAGATACGGATAGGATTTTCGAAAATAATCGGCGGTCAAGGCTACAGCCGGGGCCAGCGGCGCCTGGCTGAGTTCCGGGAGCTTCAAGCGTTTGGAGCTGGACTGCAGCGAATCATCGACCTGCGACCTGCTGGTACAGCCGATCAGCAGCGCGAGAACTGCGATAAATTGCGTCAATTGGTAGTGGTACATGGTAAGGCCGCCTTGATCATCAGGAAAGTTCCATTCATCGGTTCATCATACATGCCGTTTGGGCATTGAGTAGGTCTTTTCCTGTTTTTTTTTCAGAGACTGTGATAACCATGGGGGGATTCGCCAGGGGTGCCGCAAGGCTGAGAGGAAGATCCAAAGATGCTTCCAACTCTAGAACCTGAACTGGGTAACACCAGCGTAGGAAGAGCGATCCGGCCGCCGGCCTCTCCTTTGCACACCTGGAAGTTTTTACTTCGACACCAACGTATGCCCTCAAGGAGATCCTCTTCATGGCTGGTACAGAACCAACCGTCTTCGAAAAAGTCTACATTCCTGGTGAAATTCATACCCATCTGCGGGTCCCTATGAAACGCATTCAGCTGCAGGAAAAATCCGCGCAGGGCGAAAAAGTTTCGTTGCACCTTTACGATACTTCGGGACCTTATACGGATACCTCAGCCCAGATCGATGTCAAACACGGACTGCCCCGTCTTCGTCAATCCTGGATTGAAGCGCGTGAAGATACTGAAGTGAGCCCAGGTGATGCGCATAGCTCGCTGATTAAACTGCAGGCCCAGAGTCAACTGCCTCTGTCGCAGCATAAACCTCAGCGGGCACGAGCGGGACGTAACGTCACGCAAATGTATTATGCACGTCGCGGCATCATTACTCCGGAAATGGAATACATCGCGATTCGCGAAAATCAGCAGCGCGCTTTGGACAAACAGCGTCTGGACAGCCTCGATCCGGTGGCCCGCGAGCGTGAGGAGCGGTTGCGCGGGAATAGTTTCGGCGCACGCATCCCCGATTATATTACGCCTGAGTTCGTCCGCAGTGAAGTGGCTGCGGGTCGCGCCATCATTCCCTGTAACGTCAATCACCCTGAACTGGAACCGATGATCATCGGCCGTAATTTCCTGGTGAAGGTCAATGCCAACATCGGTAATTCCGCATTGAGCTCAGGCATTGATGAAGAAGTGGAAAAACTCGTCTGGTCGACCAGGTGGGGCGCCGATACTGTGATGGATCTTTCGACTGGAAAGAACATTCACGAAACCCGGGAATGGATTCTGCGCAATTCACCTGTTCCCATCGGAACCGTGCCCTTGTACCAGGCTTTCGAAAAGGTCAACGGCCGTATTGAGGATTTCACTTGGGAAATTTACAAGCAGACCTTGATCGAACAGGCTGAACAGGGCGTGGATTATTTCACCATTCATGCCGGTGTCCTGCGTGAGTATATCCCGTTCACCAAAAATCGCGTGACCGGTATCGTTTCGCGCGGCGGCTCGATCATGGCCCAGTGGTGTATGCACCATAACAAGGAAAATTTCCTTTATACCCACTTTGATGAAATTTGCGAAATCATGAAGGCTTATGATATCGCCTTCTCGCTCGGCGACGGTCTGCGCCCAGGTTCGGTGGCCGATGCCAACGATGCCGCGCAGTTCGGTGAATTGAAGACTCTGGGTGAACTGACTCTGCGCGCCTGGGAACATGATGTCCAGGTCATGGTGGAAGGTCCGGGCCATGTGCCCATGCACCTGATCAAAGAAAACATGGACCGGCAGCTTGAGGTTTGTCATGAAGCCCCATTTTATACCCTCGGGCCGTTGACCACTGACATTGCCCCCGGCTACGATCACATCACCAGCGGCATCGGCGCTGCGATGATTGGCTGGTTCGGGACTGCCATGCTTTGCTATGTGACGCCCAAGGAACATTTGGGACTTCCCAACCGTGAAGACGTGAAGCAGGGCCTGATTGCGTACAAGATTGCGGCTCACGCCGCGGACCTGGCCAAGGGTCATCCGGGAGCGCGTTTGCGCGATGATGCCCTGTCTCGGGCCCGTTTTGCCTTCCGTTGGGAGGATCAGTTTAATCTCTCACTGGATCCAGACACAGCGCGCAAGTATCATGATGAAACGCTGCCGAAGGATCGGTACAAATCCGCTCACTTCTGTTCGATGTGCGGACCATCCTTCTGCTCGATGCGGATCAGCCAGGATCTCGAGAAAAAAATAGCTGGAGGCACAGGTGAGGCATGACTAAACAGGCAGCCATAGCCGGCGCAGGAATCATGGGACTTCTGGCAGCACGTGAGCTGCTGGACCTCGGTTGGAAAGTTCATATTTTTGAAAAAAGGACGGAAGCGGATTACCACCGTTCCACCAGCTTTGCCGCAGCCGGCATGCTGGTTCCTTTTACGGAATTGGAAAGCTCCGATCCCATGACTCATGCGATGGGTATGGAAGCCTTGGAACTCTGGCCTCAGATTATGAGGGCCATCGGTGAGCGGGTGCATTTTCAGCGCAATGGCAGCCTGATTCTTTCGCATTTGCGCGACCGGCCTTTGTTCGATCAAGTGACACAACGAATCACCAAGCAGATCGCCAAGGAACATTATCAGTGGGTTCGTGTCAGTGATATCGAACCCGAACTGGGTGACACCTTCGAACGCGGGCTTTACCTGCCTTTGGAAGGTCACCTCGACAACACGGAATTGATGCCGGCCTTGATACGGCATCTGGCGAAAAGCGACTGCCGTATTCTCTTTGGGGAACCGGTCGAGCAACTGATGCCGCATATCATTGAAACTGGCAAGGGCAGCACCATCTATGATCTCGTCATCGACTGTCGCGGCATAGGCGCTCAGAAGGCCTTGCCGGAGCTGCGCGGCGTGCGCGGTGAGGCATTTTTGGTGGAAACCCCTGCGGTGCAATTACAACGCCCCGTGAAGCTCATGCATCCCCGTTATGGGATCTATATCGTACCGCGCGCCGATCACCGTTATTACATCGGCGCCACCATGATTGAATCCGACAGTGACGCGCCGATCACCGTGCGTTCCGCTCTGGAACTTTTGTCAGCGGCTTATTCCGTGCACAAAGGTTTTGGCGAAGCCACGATTCTGAATACCTACAGTGGACTGCGCCCGGCTCTGCCGCATAATGAGCCGCGCATGTTCTGCCAGCCCGGACGCATTGCCATCAATGGCCTGTTCCGGCATGGATTTCTCGTAGCGCCAGGACTGGCTCGGTGTCTGCGGCTCTATCTGGAAGATAAACCGATACCCTATCCTTCGCTTTTGCAATTTCATTGAGGAACCTTTTATGCAAGTTCGCATCAATGGACAGTTTCGCAGTTTCCAGGGCCCGACAACCATAGAAGGTCTGCTCGAGGACCTGGGTTATCGCAACCATTTCGTGGCTGTGGCCTTGAATCAGCAGTGCATACCCAAACAGCAATTTCAGGAAAAACTCGTGAAGGATCAGGATGAAATTGAAATCCTGGCGCCGATGGCGGGAGGATGACCATGTGGACCTTGGCTGATCGCAGCATCGAAAGCCGTTTGTTTTTGGGCACCGCCCGTTATCCCAGTCCGGAAGTTCTGCAGCATTCCATCAAGGCTTCCGGCACCAATGTGGTGACGGTTTCCCTGCGTCGCGAATCAGCCCAGCAAAATACAGGCAATCGTTTCTGGGATTATCTTCGCCAGACCGGTTGTCATATTCTACCCAATACTGCCGGATGTCTTTCCGTTCGAGAGGCGATCCTCACCGCGCACATGTCGCGGGAGTTGTTTCAAACGAACTGGATCAAACTCGAAGTCATCGGCAATGATGATACTCTGCAGCC
Organism: Oligoflexus sp.; assembly: GCF_035638955.1. GTDB lineage: Bacteria > Bdellovibrionota_B > Oligoflexia > Oligoflexales > Oligoflexaceae > Oligoflexus. The sequence continues at coordinate 102,206 of NZ_DASQYZ010000344.1, forward strand.
GGATCCTTTCGGAACGGTGGAAGCCGCCCGTATTCTCTGTTCCGAAGGTTTTGAAGTCTTTCCTTACACCACCGACGACCTCGTGGTGGCGGAAAAACTTTTGTCCGTCGGCTGCCGTATTATCATGCCCTGGGGTTCGCCGATTGGCTCCGGTCAGGGTTTGCGAAACATCGAAGCGCTCCAAACGTTGAGGCATCGATTGCCCGAGGCGACGCTTGTGGTGGATGCCGGCATCGGTCGTCCCTCGCACGCGGCGCAAGCCCTTGAAATGGGCTATGACGCGGTGCTGGTGAATACGGCTGTGGCTCTGGCTCATGATCCCGTGCGTATGGCGCAAGCTTTTGGAGCGGCGGTCGAGGCTGGCCGTCTGGGCTATGAAGCGGGGATGATGCAGCCTTCATCGCGCGCGCAGGCTTCCTCACCCACCGTTGGCCTTCCTTTCTGGCATCAGGAAGGAGCTCATTGATATGAAGACTCTGTGGACTTTTGGTGGGCATGATCCGAATGCCGTCGCAGGCGTGCAGGCCGACCTGCTGACAGCGCGAGCGCTGGGTGTGATGACGCGCACCATTATCGGCAGTTTTACCGCGCAATCGGATCGCCGGGTGAGTTTAAGCGAGCCCGTGCCCAAACCCTGGCTCAAAGCGCAGTGGCAGACGCTGCGTGAACAGGAAAAACCAGCGGCCATCAAGCTGGGGCTTTTGAATCATCGTGAGCTTTTGGTTTTCTTGCGCGAAGTTCTGACGGAATTGCCCGACGTGCCTGTGATTGCCGATCCGGTTCTGGCGTCAAGTTCTGGACATAATTTTTCACGTGATACTTTGGTCACCGCATGGCGTGAACTGCTTTTTTCGCGTTTGACCCTTTTAACGCCGAATATTCCGGAAGCGGAGCAGCTCCTTGGGTACCGGATGAACGATCCTGAATCAGTCGTGCGTGCCGCTGCCGAATTGCGTTCCTGGGGTCCAGCCGCCGTGTTGATCAAAGGTGGTCATGCGAAATCGGCAACACCGGCTGATTATTTTGATGATGGACACAACCCCTTCTGGTTGATCGGCAAACGCGTGGCGCGTGATTATCGGGGCACCGGTTGCACGCTGGCTACAGCCATCACAGCTCAGCTCAGCAAGGGTTTATCGTTACGGGACGCGGTGGTAACAGCGCACGGATTTTTACAAAGTACCTTGGCACGCAGCGCGGAAGCCTCGCTGCCTTATCTTCAGTATGACAGCAGACCCTTTCCTTTGTCGGGTCTGAGTTATCATTCAGGGGAACCCCTTGCGCAGGGATTTGCCCCCCTTTCGAAAATTGGATTTTATCCCATTGTTCCTGATCTGGCCTGGGTGAAGCGCATGGCCGATGAAGGTGTCCCCAGTCTTCAACTCCGGATGAAAGATGCGTCGGCGGATCAGGTCTCGCGCGTCGTCCGCGAAGCTGTGGTCTACTGCCGCGAACGTGGCGTTCAACTCTTTATCAATGACTATTGGCAGCTGGCCATCGAAGTCGGAGCCTTTGGTGTTCATTTGGGTCAGGAGGATCTGGACCTCCTTTCGCCACGGGATATTCGCAGTCTGCAGAAAAGCGGTCTGCGCCTTGGGGTCAGCACGCATTCCTATGAAGAAGCGGCGCGCGCGATCGCTCTGCGTCCCTCTTATATCGCACTTGGTCCTATCTTCAACACCACCTGCAAGTCAATGGCGTTTGGGCCCCAGGGCATGGAACGCGTGCGGGAATGGAAAGAGCTTTGTGGCGGAATCCCGCTGGTGGCTATTGGCGGTCTGAAGCTGGAGCATGCCCCGACCCTCCTGTCCTATGGGGCATCGGGCCTTTCCGTCATCACAGATGTCCTGGCCCATGTGAATCCCGAAGCGCGTACCCGGGACTGGTTGAATTCCTTCGCCACTCCTTATGGGCAGTGATAAACTGCTTCTGAGGTTTTGACGGAAGGGAAGCAATGACACAAAAGCCGAAAGCTTCACGCAGTGGAGCTCTGATTGTAGGCGCGGGTATATTACTGTCACGGATGATCGGTTTCCTGCGTGAACGTGTCATCGCTCATACCCTGGGCGCCTCCGATGCCGCCGATGTCTTTCGCGCGGCCCTTCGCATTCCCAATCTTTTGCAAAATCTTTTTGGTGAAGGGGCCATGTCCGCCTCATTTATTCCCGTGTATGCTGGACTGCATGCAAAGGATCCCAAGGAAGCGGCGCGCGTGGCTGGTGTGGTTGGATCGATGCTTGCTCTTCTGACATCAATTCTCGTGCTGTTGGGTTATCTTTTCACGCCTCAGCTGGTGAATCTCATTACGCCTGGCTTTACCGGTGTCAAACGCGAAGCGGCCATCACCCTCGTGCGCATTCTCTTCCCTGGAATTGGCCTGCTCGTACTCTCCGCCTTTTGCCTAGGCGTTCTGAACAGCCATCGGCGATTTTTCATCCCTTATGCAGCCCCTGTTTTATGGAGCGGCGCGATCATTGCCACCGCTTATTTTTGGCAGCATCCTGACGCTTATAATTTTGCCGAGCATCTGGCCTGGGGTGCTGTGCTTGGCAGCTTTTTGCAGCTGGCCGTTCAGATTCCTTCACTATGGCCTTATTTGAAAGGCATGAAACTCAGTCTGCACTGGCGGTCGGAACCCGTGCAAACGGTGATAACGCGATTCGTGCCTTCGCTCTTTTCCCGAGGCGTGGTACAGATCAGCGCTTTCTTTGAATCCATGATTGCCAGTTTTCTGCGGTCGGGTTCGATTGCGAACCTGGGTTACGCTCAACTGCTTTATACCCTGCCTACGAGTCTATTTGGAGCTTCCATTGCAGCGTCCAAACTCGTGGATATGTCGATGACGGATCAGCGGCAGGAAATCGGGAAAGACTTGAGCCAGGGCATGCGTCAGCTGGCTTTTTTCATCGTTCCGTCGTCGATTGCCTTTCTCATGCTGGGCCATGTGCTTGCAGCGATTCTCTTTCAAACAGGTAAATTTACCGCCGAAGACGGTCGACGGGTCTGGATTATTCTCGCGGCCTCGTCCATCGGACTTATGGCATCGACGCAGGGTCGACTCCTGACCACGGCCTTTTATGCTTTAAAAAATACCCGCACACCATTTCATTATTCCATCGTGCGTGTCGCCGTCAGTATTGCTCTCGCGGCTTTTTTCAGCCTGCTTTTACCGCGATTTTTGCCCATTCCCCCTGATTGGGCCACCGGCGGGATCGGTCTCGCATCCAGCGTGGCAGGACTGGTGGAATTTTTTCTTCTACGCAAGGCTCTGCTGCAGCAGGTTCCATTTGAGTCGCTGCCCGCCAAATACCTGGGCAGCCTGGCTCTGAGTGCGCTCACGGCGGGTGCCATTGCGTATTCTGTTTTCCACTATGCCTCGAGGCTCCCTCTCCCCATTTGGATCAGCGGGGGATTTTCCATTGCATCGTTTGGGACACTTTATCTCGGTCTGACCTTAACCTTCAAAGTGACAGAATCGCAGTCATTCTACAAAAAAGTCAGAACCCGAGTCCCCCTGCCCCGCAAGAAATAGGACGCTGATTAGTTCACTCCTCGGTATCCTGCTGAACACCCCACCCGACCGCCACACCTTGCGGATAGTAACTGGGATAAGGCACATAGTCATCGATCGCCAGGTCGGGCGTTTGCTTATAAAGACAAGGATAAAGCTTGTCTTTTTTGCTGTCGTTCCAATGAAGACATGGAGTCAGATCAAGAGTTGCATGGCTCGACGGGGAGCTCAAAGTTAACGGACCGCCATCGAAAATGTTCTGAATAAAATGAGGACGGAACGTCAGAGAAGAAGGCGGAACGGAAGTTCCTAAAGAACCCGCGGCGGTACGTTCCAGAAAGAAGTGGCAGCGGTAAGGATAGGTCTTTTCCACAAGGGTTGACGTGGGCCGAAAGCAGGACACTTCATCCTGATAAAAAAGACGGTCGAGGTCAGGGGAAAATTTCTCAGAGACGATTTCCGTGTTGCTCGGCTGCAGGGATTCCAGCCACTGGTACATGGCCCTGGCCTCGGACCCCGTGATAGAGAAAAGGATCCGATCCACGTTCGGATAGCTGATGGATGTGACGGCATACCCATCATTGCCTCCTTGCATGAGAAGTCCTTCGAAGCCTTCGACCAGTTGAAAGCTGCACGCAGTATCAAACGGCACAATGTCGGAACGCACTTTGAGGCAGGGTTTGGCGGGTTGCGCACTGGAGTTCAGGATGAGAGCACCGCCCTGATAAATCCTGATCATGGTATTTAAGCGAAGCTGGGCGGCTTCAGCGACCTCAGTCCAGACGAGCCTCAATTCCACGGCATGTTCCAGGAGGGGGACATAGGTGACGAACTCGGCGACCCCTGGCTTCTCCTGCGAGGGTGCTTTCACGATAAATTCATCGCCCTTGATCACGATATAGCACTGGTTCGGTTTGCAGGCAAAAAGCTGATTTCTGCCCAGAACAGCGCCCTCATTCTGGGGTTTCAAGGCACCTGCCATAGCCCTGTATAAAGCCTCAGCCGGTGTTCCAAAGACTCTCACAACGATGCCGAAGCCTTGGTACTGTTTCATGCTATCGATGGCAGACGCGCCGAAAGACTTGCCAGGAAGACCCAGTAGCATGACAAGGATAAGCCATTTCCTGACTGCGTAATTCATGGACATAACTTGATTCTCCTGAATGGGATTGTCACAAAGCAGGGGACCTGTATCGGTTGTCACGATGGAGGAAATCAATCCAAAAAACAAAAACTGACACTGTTGTCAATTTTCAAATCGCGTGAGTTCATCCTTGGAATCGAGGATGGACAGGACGTCAGCGGGATGTTAGTGATGCCGCTGGCTGCATATTGGTTTCCGGATGGGTCTATGACTGTTTTTTCTCATATCGATCATCTGGGTCTTGTCATTCTGAACGCGGCGACGGGGTCTGAAGCCGTTCAGCAGAGTTTTGCCTACAGAAAAGCCATTGATCCCAAATTTTCGCTGGCCTTCGTGGCTCGCAAGATTGCCTTCAAATCCAGAGGCACGCTGTCACAGATGGTTCATGGCAAACGTTCCATTCCCGTTCGCATGCGGCGGCCCCTGCTGCAGTCGATCACAGGGGATGATGTCCTGACTGAGTATATGGAGCTTCTGCTGGCGCTTGATGATGATCTCCTTGTCCACCAGAAGACATCGGTGGAGCAAAGACTCAAGGCCATCCAGATTTATCTGCGTGATCGATTCACACGCATTCGCTTGCAGCAGGGACTCACGCTTTTCGCTTCGGATATTCTTTGTGCCTTCGATCTCTTTCGCGGCCAGCCGACGGAAAGGGAGCTCATCAACTACTTTGGCAGGTCACGCGTTCAAGACATTCAGCATGCACTTGGCACATTGCTGGCCAATGGCCTCATTCGACGCGAAGGTGAAATCCTGATCCGCACCGAAAAAACCGCACGGTTCGTCACACTGAATGCGGACGACAACTCCAAAGTCAGCTACCTGAAGGAGTCCATTTCCGATGCTCATGAACAGATCCTTCATTGGTTTCCGAATACCGAAGTGAGCTGCTTCGGGTCAACGACGATGAGTGTCAGCAAGGAAACGTATATCAAGATCCTTAAAAAGCTCAAGCAGGACGTATTCCGCTCCTTTTCGGACCTTGAAACCAACCATGCCGATACCATCATACGTTTTAACATGCAGATCTATCCTTTGCGGGCGTGGGATCATTCGCCAAAAACCTAAAAGAGTCCTGTTTCCATTTTGGAAACAGAAATCAGCGAAAGAGCTGCAAAAGTATTCCCCTGACGAAGGCCATATCCTAAAGAAAGGCAGTTGGAATTTAACACCGAACGTGTAAAGGACAGTGCCATGATTAAAACTCGCTCTTTTCTCTCCCATGGATCCTTCCTTCTGACAGCTCTGATGCTAACCCCAGCCGCCCAGGTTCAAGCGGAAATCTTCACGGAAAATTGCGGCATTGCCACGTGCAGCATTTACCTGACACGGAATTCGACCAAAGAACTTTGCGAAAGACTTTGCCAGTATAGCAACTCCAGTACGGCGGCTATTGCCGGAGCTGCAGCGACTGCCTGTGCTCCTATCGGAGGCATTGGCGCTGTGGTGTGTGGGGCCGCCGGAGCCGTGAGCGGGGCATTTTTTATTGACAAGCTCCAGCAGGCAGCGGACAAGAATCAGTGCCTCAGGCTTCGCTATGTCCCAGGCGTCAATACCCCTACCGGACTCTACTCGGATGACTCGGAGCATTGTCACGATTGAAGGACATCGAACTTCGGGCCTCAAGCCCGATATTGAAGGAGATAACCCATGAGCGTGTTGTTCACTTTCTCGTCCATCGCCGGAATCGGACTGATGGCTGCAGGATATGTTGGTCATACAGATCCAGCGGATGGAATTGCACCCAACTCGGCACGTTTGAAGGCGCAATCGACCTGTAGCGCGCAAACCTGTGATTATCGTTATGAGTGGACGACATGCCAATGGGTCTTTCTTACTCTGGAATGCGCCCCCTACGATAGCATGCGAAGCCTGGAGAAAAAGAACGTGAGGCCGCTCGGCACGAAAGCTTATCGCCTCGCTGAGTGGGTGACCGATCTTACCCCTCAGACCATGTACCGATACCGTGTCTGCGGCAAGGCTTCCGACTCTTCGGATTTTACCTGTGGTCCTGAACTTGAATTCACAACGGCGGCCAGCGGACAACCCAATTCCCCGCTGTATAATCAGCAAGGCGCCGTCGCTGCCGGAACAATGTCACATCCCGTCGGTGCGAACCAGGGTCGTGACGTTGGCAATGCGGTGGTTTTCCGGGATCACGCTCTTTACTATTTTGGTGATACGTGGGGCAACGGCTGGTGGCGGACCTCAACGGCGGCCTATGGAACACGTCGCTGGTTCAGCGGTGATTTTCCCCCATTGGACGACGCAAAAGTCACCGATCAACATTTCCAAAATGGAATTCCTAAACAGTTTGTGGTCTACACCGATCGTGAACCTGAATTCGTCTTCAATCAGGATCTCAAAAAAGACGAACGGTACTATCATTGGCCGACTTCCAACTTCATCCGTCCAACCGCTGGCGGTGACGAAGCTTTACTGTTTTGGACCCGTGGCGGTTTCGAAGGCGGAATCCACAAGGCCGGAACCTATCTGGATCGAGTCCGACCAGGCGACTCGACCACCCGTGGTGCCGACGGGCGCGTGCTGATGTGGGCGCAAGGGCAGGCGGATGGCTATCAACCTCTCGATATTGAGCAGGACGGCTTCCGCTTTTTTATTTCGTGCAAGGCTGTGCCTCCAGGCTGGTCCACACGCTGTTTTCTAGCCCGCGTGTCCCCGGGGAGTGCAACGAATCCTGCCGCATACCGCTACTATAATGAGTCGACGAACACCTGGGATGCCAATCAGATCTCCCTGCTTTGCCATGATAAGGAATGCCCGAGTCACATCAAGGGCGGATTGTTTGAAGGGCCGCCCTACATGGGCTATCATCCCTCCATCACATGGAACCCATACCTTGGCAAGTACCTCAGTGTAGCAGGAACCGGCAGCGGTGTTGAGTTGCGCATAGCCGATCAGATCACGGGACCATGGAGTCAACCCACGTCCGTGCCTGGCACCCCGGAAGGTCGCTACGGCTTTCTTCCCAAGACAGCGAAGGAAGGGCTCGATAACTATCATGCGCGCGAACACCTGCATTTAAGAAGCCCCGATGCACGAACCATCGTGGTCAGCTATTTCCATGCGGCAGAGGTCAACTCGCCGGACAATCGAGCCGTTAAACTGGTCAAAATCGAATTGGAAAAAACCATGCAGCGGCCCTGAAAACAGGATTTCAAATCCTGGATCGGGTCCATGCTTTCCCCGCCTTCGATTCCAATGTTTGAAAATGGAAGGGAACGCAGGAGCCTGGCGTATCAGGCTCAAGTCCCAGCAGCCGATGCAGGGCAAACCAAATGGACCCATGGGAGACGATGAGTACCGGACCCTCGTGAGTAGAAACTTCCTGCAAGGCCCGCTGCAGACGCTCGTCCAATTGCAGGCGCGATTCCCCGTTCGGCGGATCCTTTTCCCCTGAAAAAAATTCAGGAACATCCTGCCAGGGTTTTTGCTCCCAAGCCCCGAGCAGCTGCTCTTTAAGATCATCCGTAATAATGATGGGGATTTTAAGTTCTTTGGCAAATGCATCCGCTGTCTGGCGGGCCCGCAGGAGGGGACTGCAGCAGATTGTACGCACCTCGGCCAGAGCGCGAGCGTAGTCACGGGACGCCTGGACAACCTGCCTTTGGCCCTCAGCATTAAGAGGGATATCCCAGGCTCCGCCGCACAGCAATTTTTGAGCATTGGCGTCGGTCAAGGCGTGACGAAGAAAGTAGAAGGATCGCATCAGGAAATTCCTTGCTCCACGCCACGCATCCCTTATGAAAAGCTAGCGAGGTTTTTTGCCTCGCCACGCCTCAGGCTGGTAAGATTAACGAGGTTTTTTGAGAATCCGGGCGTTCCGGATCATATCCTGACCCATAGCCTTGACTTTCAAACTTAAGCTGGAAGCCGGGACTGTCAAGGTTCCGTTGATCGTATCCGCACCATATTTCATCGTATACAGGGGATTGATGTCGGCCCCACGGAAGGTCACGCTGCCGGACCAGGCGTTCAGATTCACGTCAATCCTCCCCGAGGTGTACCAGGAGTTTTTATCGGAGGTGACCCACTTCAGATTCTTGTGCGTGTATTTCACGTAATCATTGGAGCCATCCACGTCAGGCGAGACAGACTTCGAAATTTCAATGCAGCCATCGTCTTCAGAATAGTTGTCACCATCTTTGGTCATGACGCAGGCTTCATTGCTTGCGGTGCTCACCGCATTGACGGTTTTTGCCGAGATATCGATGGTCCTGCCCTCATTGGATACGGAACCGACCGTTTCGCTGGAAAAATTGACCAACATCAAATTTTTATCGCACTCAGGAACCGACTCAATCTCAGTAACTTTCTTGCCATTAAAGGCACTCAAATCGCCGCCCACGCAGGTCTGAGAGATATACACGGACATGGTCATTTTGCTTAAGTCAACGGTCACATCAGGCTGCTCCTGCTCGAAATACGTCTTGAAGCAGCTGAGCAAATCAATATTGACGTTGGCCGTTAACGTCTCACCTTCGGCGGCAATAGTTGCGGCACCGAAGGGATCATTCATACAGGCAGGATCGTCTTCAGACGTTTCGACCTCTTCAGTCGTAGCCTCGGCTTCCGTGGCAAGAAAGTCCCACCGATTCCCTTCCATATGGGAAATAACATCAGATCGCGTCATAGCGGGAAAATCTGTGGGTGCAGCGAGCTCATCCAAAGATAACTTGCCAGAGCCTTCACTTATGGTCGTACCATCTGAACTGCTGGTTTCCTCTTCTGAACTGCTGGCGCCACATCCGGTCAATCCCAACACAACAAACAGTCCAACACCCAGGCTCTTCATGCTTCCTCCAAAGATATTTCATTCTCTACCGATAAAAAAAGGGCTTCCGTTTGGAAGCCCTCAACTGTATATGCGAACCTGATCAGCGTTTGGCCAGTTCATTGGCGGCTTTGAACCGCGCCTTGATGAATTCATTGTCCTTGGTATCCGGACGCATGGCCTGCGCTTCCATCTTCTTTAAGGTGTTGGACGGCCAACCCTTTTGGATCACGTTCACCAACCATTTGGGCAAGTCGCCTTTCGGGTCGGTCTGAATTTCAACAGTGACCTCTGTCGTACGGCCTGGTTTGGGCACGAGCTTATACATACTGCGGGTGAGCTGAGCCCGGACGCCAATCGTTTGCGGCGATTTGGGGTGCTCAGTGGATTTCAACTCGATGACGATCTGATTGGCTTCATTGTCGATCTTCAGCTGACTATGAACGATATAATCGCGATCTTCCAGCGGCCAAGGCAAATCATAAGCGGAATAGGTGACCGATTCGGTCGTGCCTTTTTCGATGATTTTGAAGTCCTTGATCATGTCGATCCATTCTTTTTTCTTCTCGGTGTCCTCATCAAGGATCACCTGAGCGACTTTGGTAATGGAAACCGGCATGATTTTTACGCCCTTAAAAGCGACCAGCGGACTGCCAGGAATTTCCATGCGATAAACCTTGATGCCGTCCTTTTCGCTGACCAGTTCCCATTTTGAACCAGCAAAAGCAAAATGACTCATCATGCCCAGGGCCAGGATGATACTGGCCTTTATAATAGTTCCCTGCATCTCACGACTCCTGGTTGTATTATCCAAACTGATGAAACCTGATTCGGCACTCTTCTTCAGGACCTGAGGCCATCTGATAACCACTTAATATTACATCGTTTTTTGGGTTTCCTTTCCCATAAGTCATTCGGGAGGCTAATGCTTTTTGATTCAAAATGGGCTGGTTAAGGGCATTGTCCGCGCCCTGCCCCTGTGTTAGCATCCGCCCCGAACTGTGACCCAGCGAAAGGATTTTCCTATGACGGCACCACTCCAATCCTTGGTCGCTTCCGGCACCAAACTGTGGCTGGACTCGATCGATCCGAAACTAGTCGAACTGAGCAAGAATCAGGGCGCAACGGGCGCTACGTCCAATCCCATTATCATCGCCAATATCGTGAAAACCGGCCTGATGGATGGCATGATTCGCGAGCTGCGCGCCGAAGGAAAATCTCCTGCAGACGTGGCCTGGACAGTGACCAATCACCTGGTGAGTGAAGCAGAACGCGTTTTCATGCCTGTTTATGAAGCAACCCATGGCAACGACGGCTATGTAAGCTTCGAAGTCGATCCCTTGCTCGAGGATCTGAAACTCGGTCCTCCGCATAAGGAACGCGTGGCTCATTACATCGAACTCGGCAAGTACTGGGCGAAAGGTCATGCCAACCGCATGATTAAAGTTCCGGCAACACCGGCGGGGATTGATGCCCTTGAGGAACTGGCAGCGGCCGGAGTCAACCTGAACGTCACCCTGATTTTCTCGGAAGATCAGTATAATAAAGCCCGCGATGCTGTCTGGAAAGGCGCCCAACGCCTTGCCAATCGCGATCGCTTCAAGAGCGTCTACAGTATTTTCGTTTCGCGTCTTGATGTTTACACCGAAGAGCACGTGCCCGCCCTTGGCGTCGGCCAGGGCTGGGTCGGTATTGTAAACGCCAAACGCATCTGGCAGAAAAACAAGGCCTTCTGGGCCGATAAAAAGATGAAGCTGCAGCAGGAAATGATCTTTGCCAGCACTGGCACCAAAAAACCGACCGATCCGAAGTGGAAGTACGTCGAGGCCTTCGCAGGCAGCGATATCGAAACCAATCCACCGGAAACCAACGAAGCGGTGGCAGTCAGCGGTCGGACCTTCACATCCCAGATTGAGCAAATGCCTCCCAAGGCTGTGCTGGATGCGATCGACCAGCATGTTGATTTCCAAAAACTGGAAAACTTCCTGATGGCGGACGGTTTGAAAAAATTCGCGGATCCGCAAAAAGCGCTTCTCGAACTGATATCCACCAAGTAATTGGCTATAAGAAAGAGGAGTCTGGCTCCTCTTTTTTTTTGGAAGAAACGCCGGTGAAGACTGTGCCCGTGGAGGAACGCCGATGAAGACAGTTCCCATGACAGAGAACGTTTACGACTACCTTGCCCAGCATCAGACGCCGCTTCACCCCATCCTGCCTGAGCTCATCGAAGTCACGCGCCAGCGGCCTGACGCCGGCATGCAGATCGCTGTGGATCAGGGCGTATTCATGAATCAGCTGGTCCGCCTGATCGGAGCCCGCCGGGTTCTGGAAATCGGCTGTTTTACGGGCTACAGCACAATCTGCATGGGTCTGGGCCTGCCGGAAGGGGGCGAAATCATCTCGTGCGATGTCAATCAGGAAACCGCGACCGTGGCCCGTCATTATCTGAAGGCGGCCGGGCTGGAAAAAAAAGCCCAAATTATTCTGGGACCAGCGATCGATACGATGCAAAAGCTGCTGACCAATCGCGGCAAAAACACTTTTGATCTGATTTTTATTGATGCCGATAAAGAAAATTATGGCAGTTATTACGAAATTGGTTTGGAGCTTTTGCGCACCAATGGAGTGATTCTGGCCGATAATGTGCTGTGGAGCGGGCGGATCATCGATTCCGCTGATACCTCGCCCGCAACAGAAGCCCTGCGCCGATTCAATGCCCTTGTGCGCAAAGATAGCCGTGTGGAAGCCAGCATGCTCTCTCTGGCCGATGGCCTGTATATGATTCGTAAGAAGGGCTGACACCTGGAGCGGCGCAGGTTAGAATAAGGGGCGCAGGCGTCAGGCTCGACCCGTTTCTCCGAGAAAGGATTTCTCTATGTTCGGCATTGGTCCCATGGAATTGATCGTAGTCGCCATCGTCGCCATGCTCTTTATTGGGCCCGATAAGCTGCCTGACCTGATGCGTAAATTTGGAAAGATTTTCGTGCAGGTTCGTCGCCAGGCGAATGAAGTGAAAAGCAGCTTCAACGATGTCATTCATGAAGCCGAACGCGATTTTGAACTGGAACGCATCCGCGAATTGCAGAAGAAGTTGCAGAGTACCTCGCCCCAGCAGGTTCTGGATGCTGCCCTGGCTGATTCCAAAACCACAGCAACCCGGCCTCTGCAGGGCCCTGGTCTTGATGATCATGGCCATCCCTTGCCGGGATTTGATGAGAATGGTTATCCTGTGACACCGGAGCATGCCACGCCTCAGGATCCACCCGAGTATCATGAAGGTCACTATGTTGATGGCCAGTTTGTGAAAAACGCCGATACGTTTGTCAGTTATGATGCAAACTGGGATAAGCCTTTGAGTGAACTCTTCCCTGTGCCGCCGCCAGAAACTCCGGCCGAAGGTGCCGCTGCACCCGCTGCCTCTGAGGGCACCGCAGCGCCTGTCACCGCCGCCCAGACCCCGGCACCGATACCTGCTCCAAAGCCTGAAAACGTAGCGGAAAACGTTGAGAAAAAGCCAGAGATCAAACCAGGCTGAAGATTATGCTCAGATGAAGAGAGAGGACCTTGTCATCTTGCGACTCACCACACCTACCAAATGAGTAATAATCTCCTGTTGCCTGGTGTTCCATTTCAGCTTTCCAACCGCGTTGCAAGGCCGTTTTCACCATAATTGATGTTAACCCCCGCCATGGGGCCTTCGGCCGGCAGCCGAGCAAGGCGGCTTGCAGCGCGTCACAGTTTTGAGTTACTTTGCAGACGAAAGTCGTCTCAACAGTCTCTCAATCTGGAGTTGAATGCTGCCATGAAAGATACTTCGCCACGAACGGGACTTTTCCCAAGCCAAGCCCTCGCCACACTTGTCCTTTGGCTCAGCCTGCCGCTGTACTTTTTGCAAGCCACTTGGCTGCATGGGGCCACACGCGCTCCGGTTTGGGGTCAGCGCGGTCTGGTCGCAACTGTGAGTCCGCTGGCGTCGGAAGCAGGGGCCACCATCCTTCGTCAGGGTGGTAACGCCGCGGATGCTGCCGTGGCTGTGGGTTTTGCCTTGGCCGTCACCTGGCCTGCCGCAGGCAACCTGGGCGGAGGTGGTTTTGCGTTGGTTCGTGGTCAGGATGGCAAAAGTACATTTATCGACTACCGGGAGACAGCTCCGGCGGCCGCCGATAAAAACTTTTATCTGGATGCCAAAGGCGAAGTGATCCCTGGGGCCTCGACTGTGGGTTATCGTGCCGTCGGCACACCAGGAACGGTGGCTGGCATGGCCATGCTTCACAAAAAATATGGAAAATTGCCTTGGAAAAAGGTGCTCGAGCCAGCGCGCCGTCTTGCGATTGAAGGCTTTGTGATGGATGAATCCTTTGTCTCGATGCTTGAATCGAACAAGGAACGTCTCGAGAAATTTCCAGGCAGTCGTCACATTTTTTTGAAGGATGGCAAAGGCTTTAAAGCCGGTGATCGGCTTGTGCAGCCGGAACTGGGCTGGAGTATCACCCAGATTCAAAGGCAAGGCGAAAGCGCATTCTATCAGGGCGAGATTGCGCAGCGTTTGGCCAAAGCCATTAAAAAAGGCGGCGGCGTCCTGACTCTCGATGACCTCAAGAATTATAAGGCCGTGGAGCGGGCACCTCTTGAGGGCCGCTTTAAAAATTATCAGATCATAACCGCGCCGCCACCCTCCTCAGGCGGAGCTTTGATTCTGGCTATGCTTGGCATGCTGGAAAAAGATGATTTGGAAGCTCTGGGTTTTGGATCCGCTGCGTATAATCATCTGCTGGTGGAAACCATGAAACGAGCCTTTGCGGATCGCGCCGAATGGTTCGGTGATCCCGATTTTACGCAGAATCCTCTGCAAAAATTTCTGGCCCCGGACTACCTGAGCAAGCGTCGCGCCGGAATCAATCTGACCAAAACCACCCCGAGCCAGGATATTAAACCTGGAGATTTTTCCGATAAGGAAAGCACGGAAACCACCCATTACACCATCGTTGATGCTCAGGGAATGATCATTAGCAATACCTATACACTCAATGGAAGTTTTGGCTCCGGTGCCACTGCCGATGGGACCGGCATCCTGCTGAATAATGAGATGGATGATTTTTCCAGTAAACCGGGGTCACCGAATATGTACGGGCTTCTGCAGGGTGATCGCAATGCCATTGCTCCTAAAAAACGGCCACTCTCATCGATGACACCCACCATTGTTCTTGAAGACGGCAAGCCTATTCTCGCCCTTGGTTCACCAGGTGGTCCGACTATTATCAATTCCGTATTTCAGGTCACGTTGAATACGTTAGTTTTTGGTATGAATATTCAAGCCGCTATCGACGCACCTAAATTTCATCATCAATGGATGCCGGATCGCATCCTCAGCGAACCCTTTGGTATCAACCCTGACACCAAGAAAATCATGCAGAGCATGGGCCATAATTTTGGTGATCGTGTCTTTCAATTTGGTGATGTGCAGGCTGTGTTTTATGATAAAAAAAGACAACAATGGTCGGGCGGCTCGGATTCACGACATGGGGGTTCGGTCGCTGTGGAATAGACATGAATAGTATTCGCAGATTCCAATATAAGTCCCGTATTTGACTCTTGCTCATTGAGGAGCTTTCCTAACGACTCGCAGGCTCTCTCCGGACAGCCTGCGAGTCCCTTGTGACCCTGACCAACCCTAGGGCCCGCTTGCGATACCGCCATGTTTCCCCCTAATTTGCTGGCTTTGCCTCAAAATTCCTGCTATCCGATAGCCATCTTAGGTCATATCCGAGGTATTCCCATGTCACGAGAGAGCAGTCATTCACCAGAGTCGCGAAATGTAGCCGCAAGTGCTGGAAATTTCAGCGACTTTCAGGTGCCGGAAATCCTGGCCCCGGCTGGTGGACGGGCGCAGTTTTTTGCCGCCTTGAACGCAGGGGCTGACGCGGTCTATCTCGGCATGAAGGAATTCAACGCCCGGGGGCGGGCTGAGAATTTCACGCTGGAGGATCTCAGCAGTCTCGTACCATTGGCTCGGAGTCGCGGCATGAAGGTGCTGGTGACGATCAACATCCTGCTCAAGGAAGCCGAGCTTCCGCGCTTGATTGCCGATCTTGCCGAACTGCAGTGGATTGGAGTGGAAGCGGTCATCGTTCAGGATATCGGCGTGGCCCGCTTGATACGCCGCGAGTTTCCCAATCTTCGTCTGCATGCCTCAACCCAGATGGCTGTCCATAATTTGAGCGGTGTGCTCGCGGCTGCGAAACTTGGCTTTCGCCGCGTGGTCATGGCCCGTGAATTGACGGCCCAGGAATTGCGTAAAGTGCGCCGGGACCTTCCGCGGGATCTTGTGGAAATCGAAGCCTTCTGTCACGGCAGCCTCTGCTACAGCTACAGCGGACTCTGCTTTTTTTCGGGAGCCGAAGACGCCCGCAGTGGCAATCGAGGCGAGTGCGCCTATACCTGCCGTAAACCCTATAAAATTCTCAGTGAGCCAGGCCATGGCTTTCTGTTCAGTATGAAGGATCTTAATACCAGCCAGGATCTGGATAAACTGGTCACGGCCGGTATCGATACCTTGAAAATTGAAGGCCGCAAGAAGGACGCCCAGTATGTGGCGACCAGCGTCGGGCTTTATCGCGATAAACTCAATCAACTGTTCGGCCGTGATACTTCCCCTCGCCCTTTACAGCATGAAGTGCGCGATTGGCAAAGGGATATGGCTTTCAGTTTTCATCGTGAGATGACGACCTTCTTTGTCAAAGGCCGCTATCACGAAAACGTAATCGATTTGGCCAACCCCACCCACAAGGGCCTCCTGATTGGAAAAGTGGCCAAGGTGGAAGGCCGCACCATCGAATTTGTGTCCGAGGAAGCCCTGGAACGTTTTGATGGGGTACGCATCGATCCAGCTTTGGATGTTTATCACGCCAGGCCGCAACACGGTGATGCCATCAAAGCCAATCTCAAAACCGCCAATCGCAAGTATGCAGGCGAGGAATGCCAGTTCTCGCTGCGTGATTTTACGGTCCTGCAGCAGCGGCGAACGGAAGCCGCAGCGGGTGAGCGCGTGCGTCTGCAGCTGCCGGATGACATCAAGACTCCAAGACCGGGCGACCTTATCTATAAAATCCGTTCCAATGAATTGAAACGTCATACCGAAGCGTTGAGCCAGGCCCCTGATGACAGTCGCCTGCGTCCCCTGCGTCTTGTGGATTTTAAAATTGCCTCGAACATTCAAGGTGAGCAGCTGGTGTTGACCGTCGAGGCGCGCCTGGCTCACACCACGCTCCTGCGCGTCGAGATTCAAACCCCAGCCCAAAAACCCAACCGTGAGGCACGCCTGCAAAAAGACCTCGAGGAGATGTTCGGGATATTTGGTGAAGCTGAGGTCATGGCGGCATCGTTTGCATGGACCGGAGATTTTGATTGGTTCGTGGCCAAGAGTCTTTTGAAACAGCTGAAAAAACAGGTCTCCGATCAGCTTGTGGAAAGTGTACCGGCCTATACGCAGAATTCGATGGACAAGGCGAACAGCAGTCTGTCCCTGCAGCGTAAAAAATTGGGGCCGGTTCAGGCCGCGCGCTATCAAATCAAGATCGATCGCCTCGAATATCTGCAAACCATGCAGGCGTATGCAGCGGCGCATCCTGATTTTGCGATCGACGAGATTGTGTTTGAACCGAAGCGGGCTTTCCTCGGCAAGACCTCCGCTGAAGCTGTCTTCGCTCAACTGCAAGCGGTCGCCGAAGCCATGAATTGCCAGCTGCGGCTCGCCCTGCCGACCGTGATCCGTGCCTGGGATGAACCCCTTCTGCGGCCTTGGCTGCGCCTTTTCAAGAGCGATGACAAAGAGAAGGCGCGATTTGAAGTCGGCAACCTCGGTGCTCTCGAACTTATCGAGGAAGCCGGCTATCGCCTTGAGGACTGCGATCTGGGTTCTGATTTTACTTTCTATGCGCTGAATACCGAAGCCGTGCACACTCTCGTGGAAAACAATGTCACGCGAGTCTGCCTTTCGGTGGAAGATGATTTGCCAAGCCTCCGCTCCAAGCTGCGCAATTGGCCGGAAGGCGCCGAGCCTCAGGTTATCCTTTATAAGGACACTCCCCTATTCATCGCCGAAGCCTGTTCTCTGACGGCTTTGCATCACGGCTGTCCGACGGCTTCGGTCTGCGGTTATCGCACGCTCGAAATAGAAAACGATGAAGGCGAACGTTTCTTTGTGGCCCATGAAAGCTGCAAATCCATTGTCTATGGCAAGGAGGCTTTCGCGGTCTCCGATCACCGCCGTCGCCTCATGGAACTCGGCGTTCGCGATTTCCGCATCGATTTTCTGACCCGTGAATACACAGCTGAAGCGTTGACCGTCATCCTCGACGGGATCCGTGAAGGCCTTAAACTGCCAGAAACTCACGGAGCGAATTTCGAAAGGGAACTGCTCTAAGTTCTTTCCAAACCGGCAGGATCGATCCTGCCATTCATACGTTATGGGCTAAGTGTAGCCTTTATTCTGAAGTCATTTCCATGGACTCCGATACCAGAGCATGGAGAACTTTAGAATGCTGAAAATTATAATCCTTTCATGGTTAATGGGTGTATTTATCAGCGCAGCCGAGTCCTCGGTGCGGACGCAGGAACCTATCGAGGTGAACGAGACGCTGCGTTCCATCGACCTTAGCCCTGCGCTCTGGTTCTTTGAAGATGTGGCGCTGACCCAAACCCCGGATGATCTGATCTCACCGACATTCCAGACTCAGTTCGCGCCAACCGATAAAAGGACGCCCAATTTCGGCTTTTCCAATGCGCAGTGGTGGGCCCGCATCCTGCTCCGCAATACAAGCACTCAACCCGTGACAATCTATCTGACCCAGGATTATGCTCTGGTCGATCAGATCGATTTCTGGCGGGTGGATCCGACTCAAGGCGTGGTGGAACATAGGCAGGCGGGTGATCGCGTGCCTCAACGTTTGCAGCAGATCGTTTCCCGTGTACCGAGTTTCAAAACACAATTGCCTCCTGGCGATTCTGCGATCTTTTTCAGAATCAAAACCCAAGGCAGCTTGATTTTTGACATCACCGCCCAATCGGAAGATGATTTTCGTACAACCCAAGTCAGGGAATACGCATTTTTCTCGGCAATGTTCGGCATTCTGATCGTTATGGCCCTTTATAACTTGCTGATGTGGATTCAGCTCCGACGCCTCACTTACCTTGTGTACGTTGGCTTCATCATTACAACCAGCAGTCAGTACTCGATCACTGCGGGTCTTGGCGTTCATTTGCTGCAAGATGCCATTTGGATAATGAATGACGGCTACCTTTTGATTGCTAACGTCAACCTCGTCATGGCCGGCCTGTTTGTGATTTTCTTCCTTTCGTTGCCGAAGCGTCATCCCTGGCTGATGCGGTTGGCTGTCCTGCAAATTATCCTGGCCCTGACCGGTGTCATGGCAACTTTTGCCTCATATAACATGGCAGCCAAGCTTTCGGTTCTTGCCGCCTTACTCTCATCGGTGATCACTCTGGCCATTGGCATTGCGTGTTGCATCAATCGATTCCGACCAGCCTATTTCTTTACTCTAGCCTGGGCGGTCATGCTTATTGCTAACGTTATGCGCATGGGCATGCTTGCCGGCAGCATTCCAGCCACCTTCCTTATTGATTGGGGTGTTCTCATCGGTTCCGTCTTCGAGGTCGTTCTTCTGTCCCTGGCTATGGCTGATAAAATGCGCGTGACGGAACAAGCAGCCTTTGATCGCATTGAGATTCTCAATCAGAATCTTCAGAAAGAGCATTCCAAAGTCGTGGCTTTGAATAACAACCTGGAGCGAATGGTCGACGAGCAAACCCGTGAAATCAAGTCCATTCTCAAGCATATCCAGCTTGGAATCATGGTTGTTAAAAAACCCGACCTGCAAATCACGGCAACCCATTCCGATTCAGTCAGAACACTTTTCGAAACCAAAGAAGTCACCAACCGGCCGATCATCGAACTCCTCTTCAGCCACACGACCGTGTCCCAGGAACAAAGAAGCCAGGCGCAGAACGCCTTGGAAAATTGCCTGGATGAGGACAGCATCAACTTTGAGATGAACAGTCATCTGTTGCCTGCCGAATTGGTGTGCCGATTCAGTCAGGACGAACGTATTATGCAGCTGGACTGGAATCCCGTGATCAACCAATCCGGTAAGATCGAAAAGATGCTGGTTTCCATCCGGGACATCTCCTTTTTGAAAAAACTCGAGATCGAGACGGCGGAAAAATCCAGGGAGTTGGAGCTGATCGGTGAAATCCTCGATGTTCCGGCTCGGCAATTCGGGATTTTTATCAGCACCGCCCAATCGCTCTTGGCCGAGAGTATTCGATTGCTCAAGGCCAATAGGAACGCCGACAGAGAACTTCTGAAGATCCTCCTGATCAACATGCATACGATCAAAGGGTCGGCGCGGGCCCTTCAGCTCCGCCACCTCACGCCTTTGATTCATGACGTCGAGCAGGGTATGGCGTCGGTCCTCCAGCAGGAAAAGCCGTGGGACCGCAATGAGCTGCTGCAAGGGACACAAAAAGTCCAGGATCTCATTGACCACTATCTCGACCTCAATCAGACAAAATTGGGTCGTAACTCAGCCGATGCCATCATGCTGACTTCGGACTTCGTGGGACGTCTGCACCATGCGCTGTGCCTTGTGGAAAAAGACGCCGCAGCCAGCCTACGGGCCAACGTCAAGCCATTCCGGGAAAATCTTGAAGATAAGACCTTTGTCCGCGCCGAATCCACCTTTCGCGAAGTTCTTTCCAATGCTGAAATGCTGGCTCGCGATCTGCGCAAGGAAAGCCCGGATATCGTCATCCAGGATAGCGGCATCCGGCTGTCCATCGAGGGCCAGGATTTTGTTCGCAAAGCCTTTCTTCACATCATTCGCAACAGCATGGATCATGGCATTGAGCCCGCTGATGAACGCCAGCGCAGCGGCAAAGCAGCCAAAGGGCGAATCGACGTCCTCGTCGAGATGAGGGACGATCTTATCCAGATCCGCTATAAAGACGACGGCCGCGGTCTCAATATTCGAGCCATACGCAGCATGGCGCAAAAGAAAGGGCTTATCAAGGAGGCCGACCGTCTGAATCTTGAGGATTTTGCCTATCTGATTTTTGAGCCGGGTTTCAGTACCAGCGAAAACGTGAGTGATATTTCCGGCCGTGGCGTAGGCATGAATGCGGTCAAAGAATATGTTGAGCAGAGCAACGGGACGGTCTCCATCAATCTTTGCACATCGGATCAGGTCATCGATCCTGAGTTCGTGCCGTTTGAGCTGTTTTTTACGGTCGGGAATCGGTTTTTCATGACCAAGGCCGCCTGACATGAAAAACCTTGGATTTCCAAGTTTGGGGTCAATACATGCTGAATAAACTCATGATTCTGCTTTTGGTAGGATGGATCGGCACAGGACTGGCCTCAATCGGCTGGAGTGCTGACAAAGGGAGCGCTCCTGTTTGCGATTCCTGCTCCATTCAGGTCAACAGTTTGGATGAACCGCTGCGTTTATCCGGCTACTGGCAATTTACCAGGGATGATCAGCTCTCCAACAAGGACCCCGGGATTGATACCAGCAGCTGGACCCTGGTCAAGGCCCCCGGAGCCTGGAACAAAGCTTACGCCGATGGCAAAAACTTTCAGGTCGGCTGGTACCGCGGCGTTTTCCATTTCGCTCCGGAGTTGGTGGGAAAGAAAGTTGTGCTCCTGGTGGACAGCTTTCTGGCCAGCATGCAGGTCTATGTCGATGGTTCACTCGTGTATGAGCGGGCTGGTCTGCAAACGGGACAAAAATATTACGGTGTCCAGGCGGTTCCCATCATCTTCACGGTGACGCAGACTCAGCACACCTTCGCTATGCGCGTGGATACCTTGAACATGGTGGGTGTCTATCAGCTCCCATTTGAACTCAGGTCCTACGAGCGCGTCGACCGGGCTTTGGGGCTCTGGCATTTCTTTTCCAGTGATATGCGCGCATTCTCGGCTTTCTTTGCTTTGTTTGCGGGTGCCATCTTCCTGCTCTATTTCGTCAAAACTCAATATACGCTTTATCTTTTGACGACCCTGGCCTGTCTGGGCTTTTTTCCTTTCTTCCTGCATACCTCTGACTTCATGCAGAACCTGGTGGAACCGCAACGTAACTTTTGCCTGCACTTCATCGGGATCGTGCTGGGACCTTTTTCGCTGAATCTCCTCGCACAGCATCAGTTTCGCGCCAGCCACAAGTGGAACATTTTCATGGCCTGCTTGGGTCTTGGGCTGAGCCTGTGGTTCGTGATCCTCAGCGTTCGATTCAATCTCGATCAGATGATGGTGGCACGCAAGATCGCCATTTTCAGTGCACTGCTGGCCGTGATTCATGCCAAGGTTAATTACATTCGCTGCTTTTTGCGCCCGGGACCCCGGACGTCCAGCCTCTATCTTCCCTGGGCTGCCGCCACATTCTTTTTAACGGTGGGAATTCACGATGTCCTCATCGCTCTGGGCAAAATCAATTCGGTGCAGCTGATCTTCTCAGGCTGTCTCGTTTCCATCATTGCCCAGGTGCTGGTTTCATCCAACGCCCTGGCGGATACGCTGGTGCAAAACCGACGCTTAGTGGCCAGGCTTAAAGTGGTGAATGAGGAACTTGAACTCAAGGTTCAGGACCGTACCCGCGACATTCGGGAAATCCTCGATCACGTCCGACATGGGTTTTTGGTGGTGAGCGAAGACCGCCGCGTCGGTGGCAGCTTCAGCGCCTCGTGTGTTGGAATTTTCCGGACCGCTGAACTCGCGGGCCGTGATGTGGCCGAACTTTTTCGCTTTGATCAGGAGAAGCGGGCCATGTTTATCCTGGCCTGCGAGCAGATCTTTGAGAATATCATGCCGCTTGAAGTCACAACCTCTCTGATCCCCCAGCGCTTTACGATTGAAGATCGTATCTATGACATCAGCGTCAAGGCCATTGAAAACGACAAGAAGGAAATCAAACGACTGCTCTTTTCAATCAGTGACATCACGGAGCTGGAGCATCTGCTCAAAGAAAACAAAAGGCACCGCAGCCTGCTCAAGATCATTGCTCACTGCGAAGCTTTTGAGCGCTTTATGGAGGAAACCTCGCAGTGTCTGGAACGTGCGCGTAAGGCTGTGGCTCAGTCTGATTTGCACCAAACCCGCATGCAGCTGCATACGATCAAAGGCAATGCTCTGATGTTCGGCCTGGATGAGTTTGCCCATGTTATCCATGAATTGGAAACGCAAAATCGGGTGCAGATTCAGGAACTCAATCAGCTGACCACCATGCTACAGGAATTTGTCGATAAAAATGATGATGTCTTGAATCTGAAGAACCTGGATCACAAGCGTGTGACGGTGACTCAGGACGCTATCGATCGGCATTGGAAAGACCTGCAAGCCGCACGCGATCTCGGGACAGCACGGGATATTTTCCGACGCTTGATGCAGGAATCGAAACAACGCAGCGCCCAGGAACTTTTGGGAATCGTTCCCGAACAAATTCAAGCCCTGGCTCACAAAATGGGTAAAAATGTCAGCGTATCTGTCGTCGGCGGGAATGTGATGCTGGATCCCGATCGGGTCAGTCCTCTGATAGCCCAGCTGACTCACGCCCTGCGCAACTCGGTCGATCATGGGATTGAAGCCCCAGAGGATCGGGAGGACAAACCCTCTCAGGCCAGGATCGAGATCGGCTTTTATGAAACCAGCGCAAGTTTGTCGATTCGTATTGCGGATGACGGTCGTGGCCTCGATCCCGACATCATCAGTCGCCGCGCTGTGGAAAAGGGTCTGGTGACCGCCGAGGCCTGTCAAAATCTTAGTAAGGAAGAAATTTACGAATTCATCTTTGCCAGTGGCTTTTCCACCAAAGATCAGGCGACGGAAATTTCCGGACGCGGTCTGGGTATGGAAGCTTTACGCCAGGCGGTGCGTGCGTTAGGTGGCGACCTTAAGCTTGAAAGTGAAGTTGGTCGTGGGACCACACTGATCCTTCATTGGCCACGTTCAGGTTACCAGCAGGTGGCGTAGGCAGAAAATTCCCGTTCCGATTTTTCAAATCCGGTCGATAACACAAAGGTATCCGTGTAAGAGGTGCCTTTGTTAAGCTTCTGGCTCATACTCATCATGATCTGCGGCTCCAGCCTTCTGGAAGCCGCCGTGCAACCGCTTGATTTAGCGGCCTATCGTGATGGGATGTATCTGGGTCCGCATCTGACCATCTGCCCGGAGTCATCCGTACCCGGATCCATTGAGGAAATCCATCAAAAGTGGGACAGCCTGGGCTGCTCCGACCAGGGCACGGAAATTCCATTTCTCACCCTGGGTGAAGGCTCCTACTGGTTCCGCCTGCAGATTCATCATGCGGGAACTGAACCGGTCGCCATGGTGCTTGAAAACAACTGGCCCAGTGATTTTGTTCGTATGGTTCAGATTCTCCCCAGCAGCGATCAAAGTTTCGGTAATGATGTTGATCGAACGCCTTTTATTCTCCACCGTTATGCGGCCCATCGACTGCTGTTTTATCCCGGTACCCAGTCCATTTATATTCATATGAAACATGTCGGATCTGTGCGCCTTCCCCTGCGCCTTTGGTCTGAGCAATCTTTTCAGCATAACAAATACAAGGAGGATGTCGCAGCGTCCATTCTGGTGGGCGTGACCCTTGCCATGATGCTCTACAATATTTTCCTCCTTGTCACCTTTCGCTTCAAACAGCAGATTTATTATGCAGGCTTCCTCATAGCCACACTTTGGTATTTGATTTTCTGGTCTGGATTTTCGCAAAGTATTCCGACACCATGGCGGCTGCTCTTTACCAAAACCTGGATGGCTTCGGCCTGTTTCATGTGTGTTTTCCTTTGCCACTTCACGATCCAATTTCTGCATCTGCATGCGAACTCACCGCGTCTCACGAGGACTTTTCGGATTTTCTACTGGGCTTTCATCGCTACGGCCTTGGTGGGATTTGCGTCGCGGGCCGCCAGCTTTCAAATTTTTAGTCTGCTGCTGACGCCTTTTACACTCCTTTGTATGGGTGCCGGTTTCCGGGGCGTCTGGCAACGCGGTCGTCCGGCCATCTTTTATCTGGTCAGCTTCCTCCTGATTATTTTGGGTGGGACGCTGGAAAACTCGATTGCCATGGGTCTGGTGGATCCCAAATGGTCGTTCTGGCCATTTTTTGCGGCCTCCAATCTGCAATCCATTCTGCTGTCTCTGGGCATAGGCGATAAATTGCATCTGGATCAAAAAAGCGCCCATAACAAAATTGTCACGCTCAATGACGATTTGCAGCAGCACGTGCATCATGTGAACGAGCTGGTGGATAGAAAAACCCGTGAAATACACTCGATCATGACCAATCTTCCGCAGGGCCTGCTCATGATCCAAAAGGATCTGACCATCCACCGCGATTTCTCATCCTTCTGCACCCAACTCTTTGAGCAGAATGATCTGCACGGACGCGAGGCTCTTGCCACTGTTTTCCATGGCACGCAATGGGGCGCGGATCGCATGGCCCAGCTGCATTCCGCCCTGCAGGCCTGCCTGGGCGAACCGGAGCTGGCCTTTCAGCTGAATGAAGACTGCTTTCCTTTGGAAGTTCGGCGTCAATCCCGTCGAGGCGAGCAGCAGACCTTGGAGATGGGCTGGTATCCGATTCTGGATACGGAAGGTCATATTGAATACATTCTGCTCAGTGTGCGGGACGTCACCTCATTGCGAACGCTGCAGGTTCAATCGGACAAGCAGATGCAGCGCCTTGAGCTGATCAGCGAAATCATCAATATCGACCCTACCGCCTTTCTGCGGTTCATGAAATCCTGCCGAGCCTTTCAAGCGGAAAACCAGCGGCTGATTCAGAACCTCAAAGAGTACGATCCGGAAATCAACAAGATCCTCTTCATCAATCTGCATACGATGAAAGGTCTGGCCCGGAGCCTCCACCTGAACAAGATAGCCGATATTTACCATAATATTGAGCATCATCTCGCCGACCTGCGGATGGGTCAGGTCGGATTTTCGCGTGATCGCCTGCTGCAATCGATCCAGGATATCGACAATCAGCTGGATACCTACGAAATTGTCTGCAGCAAGGATCTGGGGCGATCGATGCAGATCAATGAGCACGCGCTGCTCCCCATGAAAGACCTGGAACCTTTGGTGCAAAGAATTGATCGCCTGGATATCAATAATTCCCATGAAACAAAAAACTTTGTTGCTGATATCAGACAGCTCTTCACGCAGCTGTATTACCAGGCGCCGGATCGGGTTTTCACGGATATTTTTGCCAGTCTGCCTCGCCTGGCCAAGGATCTGGCCAAGGAAGTGCCGTACGTTCAGATGGACTTGGACGAAGTGCTTATCACCCATGAAGCGGAAGACCTCTTCCGGAATATTTTTGTCCATCTTCTGCGTAACAGTATGGATCATGGGATTGAAGGTTCAGCCGAGAGGTTTAAAAAAGGCAAGTCGACCAAGGGTGCAATCCGGGTCCACTTGCGCGCCGACCGCACGTCCATGACCGTTGACTATTCTGACGATGGCCGCGGGCTGGATTTGAAGGCCATTCGTAATGCGGCCCTGCGTCGCGGACTGCTGGGCGCGGACGCCAATCCCAGCGTCGAGACAATGGTCGCGTTCATCTTTACCAGTGGCTTTACCACATCCCATACCGTGTCGGATATTTCCGGTCGAGGTGTGGGTATGGATGCTGTGTCCCGTTATATCCGTGAACACGGAGGAACGATTCAGGTTAAATTTCCTGACAACGTGGATGCGCAAGCCACCTACATCCCGTTCTCGTTTCATATCACTCTGCCGTCACACTTTTATTATCTTATGGCATCCGTGGCCGCCTAAGGGCGCGCCCCCTGGCCCATTAGCATCTGCCGCTCATTCGCTTCTGTCACTTTCCAAAATGTCCTGTTCAACAATTTGCAAGGCTCTGGAAGCCCTGTCTCTCCTGGCCTCCCCAGGCTGTACTGAAACGGCCCACCAGCTCACCATGGCTTGACAAGCGGCCCTGCCTGAATTAGCGTCGGTCACAGAACATCGCGCATCATAGCCAGGCCACGCGGGGGGACGACACGGTGGATCTTAGGTCATTTTTGCGGGAAAAAATCACCGCATGGACAGAGGCGAGCCGACGCCATACGCTGCTCCATTTGGCGGAAAGAAGCCGACTGGGTTACAGTACGGTACGCCGACTTGCGTCGGGTGACGGTGAAGCCAATCTACAAAGTCTTTTGCAACTCGCATCGGTGATCATGAGTCCCGAAGAGACAAGGCAAGCCGTTCAGGATTTTTTTCCCGAAGCACGCCTGGGTTTGGAACGACCCTTCCGCTTTTTCCCCAATGAAAAACATGATCCCATTTCCAGTAAAGAAGCCATGCTCGCTGTGGCTTTGAGCTGTCCAGACGGAGGCATCGACGCCAAGGAATTGGACACCATCATGGGCACGCGTGCCGCGCGCTGCATTCAGTCGCTCATCGATGCGGAAATTCTGTGCCGCAAAGAAGAGCGCATGAAGCTCACCGCTGATTATTTCTTTGATCCCAACCCCGAACGTGTTTTACGGTGGATGGGTTATGTCCTGGACCTTTTTGATCGGGAACGTTCCGATCAGATGGGCAGTTTCACATCCCTGCGCATTGAAGGACTCAATGATAAGGGAATCGAAAAACTTCAAGAAGTGATGACCTTGGCTGAAAAATCCATCCAATCGATCATGGATGACAAAAACTGCCGAGGTTCGCAAAGTGTCGCAACCGTTGTCGTCAGTACAGTTTTGAATCCCAAGGGCCCATCTGCTTAAAGTGAGTGACTCATGCAAAGACTTCTCTTCAAATTCCTGGCTCCAGCCATCCTGTTTGCGACCCCTTTGGTCAGCGAACTCCCGGCCTCAACGTTTGGGGGCAGCACCGGTCCTCGACAATCCGCTGATGAAAATCTGCCGCGTATTGAAGTCGATGGGAATACCTACCGTCGAACCAAAGCGCGCCTGTCGGTGGAAGACGTCGCGCCGTTGACGCTGCCGACCGGATCCTACACCGTTAAAAAATCGGAAGAAGCGATTGTGGAATACAACAAGACATTCCTGGTTGTACCCCGCGACTGATTTTTATGAGATGAAGCTCCTCAGTCCGAAAGGGGGAGCTTCACCTGCTTTCGACGGTGACCTGATCACCTAACTGAATCATGGACCCGGCTCCTGACAGGACCCAGGCATTCATGCCAAAGTAAATCTTGCTCGTCCCCAGCTTGCGATAGCGGGCCAGGGTCCGCAGGGGTTCCGACCCGGATTCCGCGGTCGTTTGATCAATGGTCGTCACGTTGCAGCGACTGCAAAGTTTCGTCAGGCGCAGCTCCACACGTCCACCGATGGATAGTGTCTGCACCTCATCCTCAGCATGCGGCTCCCAACCCTTGATGACAATATTCGGCCGAAAGCGATCCATGGTCACCGGCGTTTCACCCGATGCTTGCAGCTTTTCATTCAGAAGATCGAGCGATTCCTGACTGATGACCAGATAAGGAAAGGCATCAGCAAAAAAGTAATCCACCGCACGCGTTTCGGTGTACTTGGTATCCACGTGCCGGGCATGCTCGGGCATCGCTTCGCACAGTCGGACTTCCTGCTGCATGATGCTTGAAAAAAAAGCGGCCGCTTCATCACCCAAATCCCAGGCCGGAACCGTATCGGCCCAGACTGTGGCGGTCAGCGTCGGGTGACCGGGTTGGGCACGATCGACCGCCAGCGTTTGATCCTGATAGTGAAAGTGCAGCCGATCATCCACGCGGGTTTGAATAAAAGCCATCTTTGCGTATTCACGTTGGCTGATAAAACGCCCCAGGGCATCCACCAAGAGCCATCGCCGATCGTCGGGAAAACCGGTGGCGAGCAAGGGGGCTTCGGGTAGCGCTTCGCCTTTGCCGCTTTTCAGGGGGTAACGATAGAGTTCCGAGATGATCATGGCCGCTCCTCTCTAAAAGCAACATTTGCCCATATCACGGATGTTAAGATCGAGCCAGCAGGCTTTATATTCCCGTGTCAGGGGACCCACAGTTGAAATTCCTTTTTATCATTTTAAATGTGCTCGTGCTGACTCTGTCGGCACAGCGTGGGCACGCGGAAGATCTCTATACCGCATTGGAAGCCTGGGGCGGCGAGCTTCTGCCCAAGGATTATGGCGGTTTTTATGTGAAAATGCGGCTGCAGGGTTTTAAAAAGAATTCCCGTGGCCTTTTTATCACCAGCAATGTCTTTATCCACCTGCACGAGGTCACGCAGGGAAAAAAATACCTGGTCAGCCAGGCCTTGGGGACAGACACCACCGGCCAGCAGAAGGTCTGGAAAATTCCGGCCGGCAATTATGTGATCCACAAACTCAGTTTAAACGATAACTCGGGTCTGACCCGCACCTGGATCAGCAAGGGCAAGCCGCAGATTTTCATCAAGCATCTCTTTCTGTCGAACCTGGGCAACCTCGTCCTGGCTCCCGGTCAGGGCAAGTCCCTCATGGTGCTTTTTCAACCTGCGGCCAACCAGTTCGTCAATGCCTTTCAGCATGACGCGTTTGCAGCAGTCATGGACGGATATACGCAAAAGGTACAGAAAAAGTTAGGCGGAGCCGATCTCTTTGCCAAATCCGAAGACGATTTCAGTTCCGGCGATGAGGCACGCGCCGCGTTCTCCATGCAACGCCAGATTTCCATGCATTACAAGGTCGATCTGGGAGCCGAGCAGCGTTATTCGAAGAGCATTGTG
The DNA here is from genome assembly GCF_035638955.1 of Oligoflexus sp. Classification (GTDB taxonomy): domain Bacteria; phylum Bdellovibrionota_B; class Oligoflexia; order Oligoflexales; family Oligoflexaceae; genus Oligoflexus. The sequence goes on from NZ_DASQYZ010000344.1 coordinate 131,438, forward strand.
AATACTCTGGCCTCGCAGGATCTGGATCTCAGAACGTGTTACATGGATCAGCTGGATCGCGATGGATCGCTGCAGGGTCAGCTCAGCTTTCGTTTTCGGGTGAATAGCGCGGACGGTGCCATGCAGAACATCAAATTCAGCGGGGGATCTTTGAACAGCAAGAAGGTGGTGGAGTGCCTGTACTTTGCACTCGGCAAAATGCAATTTCCGATCGCGAAAAACCTCGACGGTCGCGTGACATTTTATTTCAACTTTAAAGACGACATGGGGAGGGCGAGTCCATGAATCCCGAAGCTATCGTGGACAACATTAAGAATGTGGAGACCTGGAGGCGAGCGGTGCCCATGCTGGTGCTATTTATCGCCTTTTATTCGCTGGTCCAGCCGATCCTGATCGCCATCATGCTGGTGCAGTTCTTCGCCCAGCTCCTCTTCCAGAAGCGGCTGGAAAACCTGTACGCGTTCAGTGTTGATCTCGCCAACTACTCGCGGAATCTTTGGCTCTTCCTGACTTATAATAGCGATCAAAAGATTTTTCCCTTCGCCGACTGGTCAAGCAGCTGCCACATCGGGCAGGAATGCCAGGAAATTTAAATGGAAAAGCCCTTGCCCGTGAAGGCAAGGGCGGCAGTGAGTGACTCTCTTCAGTCTTGCCTCACACTTCAACCATTACGGGCAGCGTCTCCAGGTCAGACCAAAGACTTGCTTAATTTCGCCATCGATCGAGTCGTTGGTGATCAAGCCTTGAGCATTGGGATATGAGTTCGCGTTGACGTTGGAAACGCGAATCGAAGTGTTGATGTTCAAAGCGCGTTCTTTCGTACACTCAGACCATGTGTCAGGCATGATAGCCGACGACAGACCGATCTTGTCTGTAAAGACAAAGTCTTGAGCCAAAGGACCTTCTTTAACCGATGCGAAAGTACCGGTCTTGCCTTGGCCTTCGAAGAAGTACGAGGTCGAGTGGGTGGCGCGGATGCCTTCATCCAGACCCATATAACCGCGGTAGAAGAAGCTACCGATCGAATACTGCCAGCCCACTGGAACTTTCAGTGTGGCGGTGACAACGCAGTTTTTGCGCGAAGAGGTAGGGGAAAGGCCTGGGCCTGTTTCAGCAACGAATTCAGAGAAGGTCAGCGTGAAAGCTTGATTGTCTTCCGAGATATTCTGAGCCACGGTTCCCAGCGGGCAGCCAGTTCCGTTTACTTGGATGCTTTTTATGGTGACAGGTTCTGCTGGAACCAGGCCGTCAGCGAAAGAAACAGAAGAAACCAACAACGCAGCGGGGGCGAGTACCTTAGCAAGATTTCCTACCATGCTCATACGAATTACCTTTCCTAGAGATTATTGAGTCGAGGAGCAATTTCCAACACGAGCGATATATTGCAGAGCTCGTGCCAGGCATGAGCGCGGATCACCGTGGTCGCTATATTTTCTTAATCTGTTTTAAATCTTAAAATTCAATGAGTTATGCATGCATCTCAATGGCATACACACGTTTATTCAGACCACTTTGTGAGTTTCGCCAACTGAGATTCACGAAGATCACTAAGATCAAAAAAGATCTCTGCGATGATCTCAGACGCTGAGATGCACAAAGACAAAAATGGTTCATAGGAATTGAAAAGAGTCGGTATTAGGAGACCTGTCGGGGTTTCATAAAACGCAGGAAGGCAAAATAGATATCAGGATTATGATCCAGTTCAATCGCATCACCGCACTTCGGACACGCTTCGTTCAAGCGTGGGGCCGCGTGAGGGGCTTCACATATCTGGATATCGCGACCGGGTATAAATAATTTCTTGGTTTCATACTCGCAGGACACACAATGGTAATGGACATAAAAGGATTCCACATAACCATTCTTGCCAACGAACTCCGGGATCATGGAAAACTGTTCCACCACGACCGACGAGCAGTTGCGCAGGACGAGTTTGATCTTGTGTTTCATGATCGCCTGGATCCAGCTGCGAATGCCTGAGCTGTTCATCCGCGTGACATCCGCGAAATCGACGATTAACGTACTCTGGGCGCAGCGGGCGAATTCGGAAAAATCCGCATACTCGTCAACGATGCCGGCTATTGCGACTTCGTTCTGGGCCAACCACTTGATCGTACAGTGTTTCATGCTCCATCCTCTGATGAAACATCGGCGTGTGGTCAGGAGACTTGAGTCCGAGGCGTCATCTCCTGTCCTTTTGCCAAAAGCACCAAAAACCAAGTCCCTATTCTTTCAGGAACAAGAGCAAAGTTTCGGCATCATCTTGAAGTGAGAGACTGGACCCGCATCGCTCGCAGATCTGTCGCCCTAACTCTTCCAGCAGCGCTTCCTTGGAGACCCGGCAGGTGAAGCCCATGGTTTTCTCAAGCCCACAGCTTTTGCAGGCGAAATCCGCTTGAAAGGACTGAATTTCCACACCCTGGGACAGCGCCGGCATCATATTGATCTGCTGCAGAAAATCCATGGGGCAGTGCTCGTACGCCACCTCGCGCCCATCCCGCAGCACCCGCAGAAAGTTAACCCAGGTCCGGATTCCCAGAGAATTGAAGTATTCCACGGCAGAAAAATTGATCAGGACCTGTTTTTTAATCTGCGGCAACGTCGCGCGCAGAACCGGTCCAGCCAGATCATCGATGGGGCCAGCCAGGATGAGTCTCGTTTGTTGATCCTGCTGCTCCACAGTCACTTGCAGCACAGCGCCCCCCCTCGGCAAAAGGTTCCCTCTTTTCCCATGCCTCAGTATGCAAAAATATATAAGAGATCACCAGATCAAAAAGGCAGCAACCGTCAGGGGACGCATGCATTCCTGGAAACTTGAAGATATACTCTTGCGCACACCTATCCTCTGCTTCGTCATCGACAAGGACGAACGCCTGGTTCTTCTCAACGGAGGACTCGGTACCCAATTGGGTTTGAAGGCAGATGAGGTCATAGGCACGCCCGCCTTCAAGATCGCGGCTCTCCCTATCAAGCGAAGTCACTTCCGCAAGGCGTTTGGCGGCCACAGCTTCAGCATAACCCTGTCGGTGCAAGGTTCCAGCTACGAAACAACTCTGCAGCCTATGCAACAGAATGGCGAAATCCAGGCCGTGCTGGGCATGACCCAGGACATGACCAAGCATCTTCAAATGGAGCAGTTCCTGGATGACGAGCGGCATCGGCTGCTGGCGTCGCAGCGGCTGAATTCATTGGCAGGGATTGCCAGCGGTCTGGCCCATGAAATCAATAATCCGCTGGCTATCATTAGCGGCTACGCCGAACAACTCCATAATCAGGCGCAAAAGGGTCAATTGTCTGACGATCGACTGCTGTTTTCCACCAGCAAGATTGTGGAGGCCTGCCGACGCTGTCATGCCATTATTGAAAGTTTGAAACATTTTGCCCGTGATGGGTCCCATGATGCCTTTGAGACCTGTTCGGTCAACGATATCGTGTCGGTCGCCCTGCAGCTCAGCGAGCAAACTTTCCATGCGATGGGCGTAAAACTTTACTGGCAGCCTCTCCTGAATGATGTGAATCTGCAGGGCCGACGCCTGCAATTGATCCAGGCGCTGTTCAACGTGCTCGCCAATGCCTGTGAAGCGTCTTTGCAGGTGAAAGAACCCAAGGTGAGTATTCAGGCTTTGGATCATGGGGATCGGGCGAGTATTGAGGTGATGGATAACGGACCCGGAATTCCCGAGTCTCTGCGGGTCAAAATCTTTGAGCCTTTCTTTACCACCAAGGACCAGATGCGAAGCGTTGGGGTGGGTCTCAGCACAGCCAAAGGCATGATCGAGGAGCACGAGGGCCGCATCAGTTTCATCAGCAGCCCTGGCGCGACCTGTTTCTCGATTTCGCTGCCTAAGGTTCCGACCAGGACCGAGCGTAGCGCGTCCTGATCATGCATGATCAATAACCCTTGTTGGGCTGCAGCCAGCGTTCCGCTGTGGCCAGGTCCATGCCCTTGCGTCGCGCGTAATCTTCCATCTGATCCCGATCAATCGAGCCCACTCGGAAATACTCCGCTTCCGGATGCGCGAAGTAATAACCCGACACCGATGATCCAGGATACATGGCGTAACTTTCCGTCAGCTTGATGCCGGCATGCCTTTCCACATCCAACAGCTGCCAGAGCGCGCCTTTTTCCGTGTGATCGGGACAGGCCGGATAACCGGGAGCCGGACGAATGCCGCGATACTGCTCCTTGATCAGATCCTCGATGCCGGTGTTTTCATTCACACCAAAGCCCCAGACCTTACGCATCTTTTTATGGATCATCTCGGCCATCGCTTCGGCCATACGATCGCCGAGCGCTTTGATCATGATCGCTGTATAGTCATCATGCTTCTTTTCAAAGGAATGCGCCCACTGGTCCACTTCCGAGCCGGAGGTGACCGCAAAACCACCGATGTAGTCGAGGCGCCCGGACTCCCGCGGCGCGATGAAGTCAGCGAGACAGAAGGCTGGTTTGCCCTCGCTCCGCTCCTTCTGCTGGCGCAGGAAATAAAGGGTTTTCAAAACCGAACTGCGCTGCTCGTCGGCATAGACCTCGACGTCATCCCCCACCCGGTTGGCCGCCCACAGGCCGGTGACGGCGCGGGCATTGAATCTTTGGTTCTTGATGATATCTTCCAGCAGGGTCTGGGCGTCCTTGAAGAGTTCCTGAGCCTGAGGTCCCCAGGTCCTATGAGTCAAAACTTTGGGATAAAGCGCCTTGATATCCCAGGTCCAGAAGAAGGGTGACCAGTCGATATAAGCGGCGATTTCATCCAGCTTGAGATCCTCGTGTTCCCAGACACCGAGGCGCGTGGGTCGATCGATCGGCTGCGTTTCCCAATTACTCTGGAACGCCTGCTTCCGCGCATTTTCGATCGAGAGGAAGACGCTGTCGCGGATGGACGCGGCGTGACGTTCCCGCAGGACCTGCTGATCGACTTTATTTTTCTCGATATACTTCGACCGGCGCTCGTCGCTCATCAGATCATTGCAGACTTCGACGACCAGCGATGCATCCGCCACATGGCACACGGCGCCCTGATACGAAGGCGCGATTTTGATGGCCGTATGAGCGCGACTGGTCGTGGCGCCGCCGATCAAAAGCGGAACGTTGAAGCCCTGCCTTTGCATTTCACCAGCGTTATAAATCATTTCGTCGAGTGAAGGCGTAATCAAACCCGAGAGGCCGATGATGTCGGCATTCCATTCCTTGGCCTTGCGCAGAATGTCCTCGCACGACACCATCACACCCATATCCACAACTTCATAGTTGTTACAGGCCAGCACCACACCGACAATGTTCTTGCCAATATCGTGGACATCACCCCTGACCGTGGCAATCAAAAAGCGGCCCTGACTTTTGCGGGCTGAGGCATTCTGGGCCTTGGCTTTTTCCGCTTCCATAAAGGGCTGCAGGTAAGCCACGGCCTTTTTCATCACGCGGGCGCTTTTCACCACCTGGGGCAAAAACATTTTGCCTTCACCAAACAGACCACCGACGATTTTCATACCGTCCATCAGCGGCCCTTCAATCACATCCAGCGGTCGTGGCAGGAGCTGACGCGCTTCCTCGGTATCGACATCGATATGTTCATCAATGCCTTTCACCAGGGCATGGGCCAGGCGTTCCTTGACCGGCAGCTGACGCCAGGCATTCTTGTCTGATTCCTTGATGGTGCGTGCCTGATCCTTGAATTTTTCCGCATAATCAATGAGGCGCTCGGTGGAATCCGAACGGCGATTGAGCAGCACATCCTCGACCATTTCACGCAGGGTGGGCTCGATCTCTTCATAGACCTCGAGCATGCCGGCGTTCACTATCCCCATATCCAGACCCGCGCGGATCGCGTGATAAAGGAAGCAGGAGTGAATCGCTTCACGAACCGGGTTATTGCCGCGGAAGCTGAAGGAGACATTGGAAATGCCGCCGCTGGTCAGCGCACCGGGACAATTTTTCTTGATCGCCTGCACCGCCTCGATGAAGTTGACCGCATAATCATTGTGCTCATCCATGCCTGTGGCCACGGTGAGGACGTTGGGGTCGAAGATAATATCGTGCGGATCGAAGCCGACTTCTTCGGTCAGAATATTATAGGCGCGCTGGCAGATACGAATTTTTTCATCCCGCGTGGCGGCCTGGCCCTGTTCATCAAAGGCCATAACCACGACGGCAGCACCATAACGTTGAATCAGGCGCGCCTGTTCAACGAATTTGGCTTCGCCTTCCTTCAGACTGATCGAGTTCACAATGCACTTGCCCTGCACGCAGCGCAAACCACGTTCCAGGACGGACCACTTGGAACTATCGAGCATGACCGGCACACGGGAAATATCCGGTTCGGCCGCGATCAGGTTCAGAAAGCGTTCCATGCAGGCTTCGGAATCCAGGAGGCCTTCATCAAAGTTAATATCGATGATGTTGGCGCCGCTTTCCACCTGCTGGCGCGCGACCGCCAGAGCCGCATCGAAGTTGCCTTCCTTGATCAGCTTGGCAAAGCGTGGGGAACCCGTAACGTTGGTTCGCTCGCCCACCATATAAAAGAGGCCGCCCTGGGGCTTGATAATCAGGGGTTCGAGACCGCTGAGGCGGGTCGCACCTTCGATTTTGGGTTTCATGCGCGGCTGATGCTGCCGCATTTTGTGAGCAATGGCTCCGATATGCTCAGGCGTGGTGCCGCAGCAGCCGCCGACGATATTGATAAAACCGCTGCTGGCGAATTCATCCAGGAGCGCTGAGGTCATATCCGGTGTTTCATCATAACCGGTATCGCTCAATGGGTTGGGCAGACCGGCATTCGGATAGCAGCTGATATAGCAATCGGCAATCCGCGACAGCGTTTCGATATAAGGCCGCATTTCGCTGGCGCCAAGGGCGCAGTTGATCCCCACGCTGAGCGGACGCGCGTGACGCACGGAATACCAAAAGGCTTCGACCGTTTGTCCGGACAGAGTTCGGCCCGAGGCATCCGTGATCGTGACCGAAAGCATGACGGGCAAACGATAAGGATGTTCATCAAAGAATTTTTCGATCGCGAAAATCGCGGCTTTCAAATTCAACGTATCAAAGGTCGTCTCCGGCAGGAGGATATCCACGCCGCCGTCCACCAGGCCCCGAATCTGTTCGTAGTACGCATCCACCAGCTGCTGGTAGGTCACCGCACGATAGGCAGGGTTATTGACGTCCGGTGACAGGGAGGCTGTCCGGTTCGTCGGCCCCAGAGCGCCCGCGACGTAACAATCGCGATCCGGGTTCTTCTGTTTGAACTCTTCAACCGCTTCCTTGGCCAGCTCGGCAGCTTTTTTATTCAGCTCGTACACGATGTGTTCGAGATGATAATCAGCCTGCGCAATGCTGGTGGAACTGAAGGTGTTGGTTTCAATGATATCGGCGCCACCTTCGAGGTAGTCGAGATGAATTTCCTTGATGACATCAGGACGGGTCAGACAGAGCAGGTCGTTATTACCCTTAAGATCCACCTTGGGATTGGGAAAACGATCGCCACGAAAAGCGGACTCATCCAACTTGTAGCGCTGAATCATGGTACCCATGGCACCATCGAGTATGAGAATGCGTTCGCGAAGAGCTGCTTCCAGCTCCTGACCCCGAATGGATAAGGGTTTCATGGCTTTTCCTTATATCTGTCCGAAAGCACATTATCTTAACAGCTTCCGTAAAAATTACCAAAGATTCCCGTCCAGCACACGGAGTTTATTACACCCCGGTTGGGCTAGCACGGCTGGATGGCATTTTTGAAGGTTAGCCCTTGTCTCCTTCCGGGTAATTTTTGACGCAAACCCCTGTAAGGAGCCAGGGAAACTCCATCGCTCAGCGTCAGATTAGTACAACCGATGGGGCTTTATAAGTTTTGGCGAGACGCTGCTCACTCATCCAGGAGACGGTATGTACAAAGAAGGCCCAGGCGATCCCAGTCGCATTGAAGACGAGTATTTCTATAAGAAAGACCGTGAACTCATCGAGAAGATGAAGGCGGCTGAGAAGCAGAAAAAGGATATTCTGGAGCGCACCCAGCACTATCATAAATGCAGCAAATGCGGTCATGGAATGGAAGAGCGTGTGCGTGAGGAGATCAGCCTTCTGTGCTGCCAGCATTGCGAGTCCGTGCATATCTCGCTGAAGACACTGGAAGATCTGACCCATCATAATAGGCTCAAGCTCATCGTCAATGAGCTGCGTGATCATTTGGGCAATCTCAAGGAATCGGCCTAAACCGAGGCATGAGGTCCCTGCAGCCGCAGGGACTTGGGGACAGGAATCGCTCAGGGTTTGCGCTGCAGACGGGCCTGATCCAGGCGATCCACCAAAGGTTGAAGCGGTTTGTTATTACCGACCGTAATCAAACCCACTCGAAAGCTCGGCTCCTGAAAATCGTAATCCGCTTCCTGCAATTCACACCAAACCACACTGCACACCACAGTAAGAGCAATCGGCGTACTGAACGTAAGGCGCATAATATCGCCCGCTTTGAGTCGATCTGACAGAAGGATACCCAGGCCGCTGGGCGAAATGTCCCAGACCAAAAAGGGTGTTATGGGCTCTTCAGTCAGCTTATCGCTCACCAAAAGGCCTTTAATTTCAATGGGTAACACATGTACCCTAGGTTCCCTTTGTTTCTTAAAGGGTTTCTTGGCTAACAGCATGGTTCCTCCGCTGCGACTCTACGTCTTCTGTATCGTCCCTCCGGAAAAATACTTTAAAAAAGCGCAGACTATGCTGAAAACGAAACAATCAGACAGGTTTGCAGGGGGGCCCTTGTGTAACGAAAAAGCCGACTTATCTTATAAAATGGAGCTGAATCGGTGTGGAGATGACGTTTAATGCAGGAGAATCGGTGATGGATAAAACCTATGTAGCTTGTCTGCAATGTCATGCTGTGAACCGCGTTCCAATCGCACGAACCAACCACCATCCCAACTGCGGCCAGTGCAAAAGCCCCCTGCCGATCCATGGCGGCCTTGTCGAACAGGATCCCGCGGGTCTTCAGGCCTTGATTCAAGCCGCCGACCGTCCCGTGGTCGTCGACTTCTGGGCTCCATGGTGTGGTCCCTGTTTATCCTTTGCACCAACCTATGAACGCGTGGCGGATCAACAGAAGCAGCATTTTATCTTTGCCAAAGTGGATACAGAAAAATTTCCACAGGCTTCGCAAACCTATCAGGTGCGTGGCGTTCCCACGCTTGTGCTGTTTGATAAGGGTCAGGAGAAACAAAGAATATCGGGCGCATTGCCCATGCCACACTTCATTCAATGGCTTGGTCGGGCTTAGGTCAAAACCAGCTGCAGGCGGATTTCCTGTCAGGTTGCCGCCCTCAGCATTTTTTTTATTTTTTTCTTTACAGCCGCAAGGCTTCTCCGCATAATCGGGTCCTCTCAGGGGTTGCCCTGCAGATCTTTTCCGATCGAGTGCCTCAGTGGTGGAATGGTAGACACGCTGGATTCAAAATCCTGTGTCCGCAAGGACGTGTCAGTTCGAGTCTGACCTGAGGTACCAATAAAAAAAGGGCGTGAAGCCCTTTTTTTGTTTCTGGAAAGTGTGAAATGGTATACGGAACTCGATCTGCGTTACCAATTCGCTTTTTTACCCGCGAGCCGTTGCTACTGAAGACTTTGGATTCATTTTGAGGCTCGAAATGGTAGACGGACAATCAACCCAAAATCTGCCCTCGCAACCGTCATCTCGGCACAAAATCGTATTCCAAGACGATGTGAGAAACGCGAATACAGACGCGACTATCATGATGGATCAGTCAGATTCTCGGGAGTTTACGCACTATTTTTTCTGGCTTAGACTGAGAACGGGAACATCATATTTCAGGAGGCGATTATTTTATTTTCGTCTTTTTTTGATTTAACCGTCTTCTAGCAAGTTTGATTTGATGTTGGTCGAACGCTTTCTTGGGTTTAGTGTGATTTTTCTTAAAGACTTCAATTGCAGTACCTTCCATCGCTTTTACCGCCGGCAGGGGTGAATACAAGCGCATGTTTGCTATTTCGGGTTTAAAGTTTTTTTTCTTACCATCGGGATCTTTCCTTTCGAGTTCATTGCCAGTGCTCATATGAAGAGAAAATAAGTCCCAAAACCGTCGTGGACCTACTCCAAAAAACGGTTGGAAACAAACGCGGTCTTTTACAACGCTATCAAACTGTAGTGAAATGGAATCTGCATGAAGAGAAGCGGCCTTGCTTTTTCCGTATGGCTCGATATAAACAACTCTTTCAATTCCTGCTCCAACTATGTGTTTTGCGCAATTGTGACAAGGAAATGTCGTTGTATATATGGTTCCACCCAAAGGAGAACGCCCTGTTCTTGTAGCCGCTAGAATAGCTTCCATTTCGGCATGAACCGATCTGAAATACTCCGTTATGTTTGAAATAGGCTTCAGAGAAGAAGTAAAATTCCTGGTAATCATATGGGTTATATCTGTTTTGATTGAATCATCAACCTCAAAAGTTTCAAGAAAATTCTCTATAAACTTCGAGCTAACGTCTTTTTTTATTTTCTCAACTTCAATGGTGTTTGTGTCAAATCCGCGAGCATGATCTCGTTCATCAAGATGAAGTTTTGGATACTGACCTCCTCCAAAAGCTGGAACATCATTACTTCCCACAGAAATAAGCGTACCTTCTTTATCCACCAGGGCTGATCCGATCTGTCTGGCCATGTCAGCCGTCCTCAGAGAAGCTGAGAAAGCTAGGTACCTAAGCAAAAGTCTTTGATCACTTTGCAACTTGATAGTAGGGTCAACGGCGATCGGAGGGATTGCCAGTGGCCACAATTGAATTATCGCCGTATGAGCGCCGTAAACTCCGCGAGGTTTTGCGCAGAG